>NZ_BONI01000030.1 GCF_016862635.1 Catellatospora coxensis
GGGCGGCGCGGATGACGTCTGACATGGTGCGATCTCCGTCCTGCTAGCGGTTCGCCGGTGCCCGCGGGGATCAGCACCACCAGGCCCGTCGCGCGGCGCCGGATGCGGACGACGAGGTCGGCATGCTTGGAGTCAACCGGCACGGCCGCCACAGAGGAATTGGCGCATGGTCCGACATCGGCCCGCCCGACCCCTAAGCCGTTTGTACTGTCCTACAAACCGTTCGCCGCCAACTGCTGGGTCATGAGGTTCGTTCACGACACGAAAATTTCCTTTCCGATGAATCGTCACCTATGTTGGTGCCGCGGGCCCCTGACCGGCTCAGCGCTGTTTCCGGCCGGGCACCCTGCCGCGGCACCGATCAGGGGGAGACGCCGGTGGCACAGCCAGATCCCGGGCAGGCAGCACAAGCGCGCAAACTGGTCGTCCAGTTAGGGCAGCTGCTCACCGACATCACCGCGGGCCGACCCGCCGCCAAGGTGCACCAGCAGCTGCTCGACCAGTTCGACGCCGCCGTGCACGACTACCGCATCGACGCGATGCAGCTCGGCGCGCAAGAGTTCGCCGACACCTGGCACGCGCTGCAGTACGGCCTCGACCTGCCCGTCGACGCCTGGGAGCAGATCGTCCTGCCCACCGTCGTCGGCTTCAGCGGCATCCAGAAACTGAAGATCCACCTGGAGCTCGCCACCTCGTACTGGCTGGCCGCCCGCGCCGCCGTCGACGCGGTGCCGGGCTACGCGGCCGCCGCCGCGGCGCTCCCCGATCCGTCCACCACCGACGACTCCCTCCCGGCCGTGCCGGCGCAGCCGTCGGCCCAGCCCGGCACGCCCCGGCACGCCTTCGCCACCGAGCCCGCCACCCCCACGGCGTACGCCGTCACGGACCGCCCGGCCCGGCCCGGCCCCGACCGGCGCGTGCTGGTCGCGATCGCGGTCGCCGTGCTGGCCACCGTCACCGTCATGCTGGTCTTCGTCATCAGGCCCACCGGTGACGACCCGGCATCGGCGACGCCGCAGGGGCTGCCCTCCCCGATGCTCTCGGCGGGCATGATGGCCGGCGACGGCGGCCAGCCGGTCACCCTGCCGACCGCACCACCGTCGGCGAGCCCGCAGCCTTCTCCGATGATCACCACGGAGCCGACTCCCGCGCCCAGCTGGACCCCGCCGACACCCTCGACCACCAAGCCCGGTGCTCCGTCCCCGGCCCGGCCGGTCGCGCCGTCCGCACCGACCCGCCTGATCGCGGTCGCCGCCGACGAGCACAACGTCTGGCTGTCGTGGTCTGCACCGGTCAACGGCGGGTCCGGTGGGGTCGCGTACTACCGCGTCGTCCGCGACGGGCAGCCGATCGGCTGGACCCGCGACAAGAGCGTCACCGTCACCGGGCTCGCGCCGGGGAAGGCGTACCGGTTCGCGATCATCGCGGTCAACGGTGCTGGGCTGCCGTCCGCGCCGAGCAACCAGATCACGACGATGACCGCGTCCCCGTCGCCTTCAGCGCCACCACCGTCGCCGTCCACGGTGCCGCCAGTGCCGACCGATGCGCCGACGCCGTCCCCGACGGAGACGACCGCCGAACCCACGTTGTCGCCGGTGGAGCCTTCCCCGCCGCCCTCGCCGGAGAACCCGTCACCGACCACGGAACCGCCCGTGGAACCGGAAGACCCGGCTTAGGCCTGTTCTAAGTTGATCCAGAAAAGGTCCGCTCAGAGCCCAATGCCGACTCTCCTAGCTCGCCAGTGGGCGGGCGCACGGGTAACCACCGCGCGTCCGCCTTGACGACAGGCTCCGGAACGGGACCGGGGCGCACCACCGGCAAGCGTACGGTGGCCTCGACGAGCGCCAACCTGGTCAGGAAGTGCTCACGCATCCGCACACACGTCGCGGCGACCGGGCAGGGCCAAAGCCGACCGCAGCCACACATGTTGCCCCACGACCTGCCGTGGTCGGCGAGAATGCCGTCTGCGGCCTTGATCTGCCGACGAGCGTATGTCGCGAACTGTTCGGCAGTCAGCAGGCGCATCATTCCTCCTTGGGCAACGTGAGGCCCCACGACGGGCACGCGTGCCCGCGTACGTCGTGGGGCCAATCGGCAGGGCGAGCTGGGAGACAAACCGCTGCGAATTCAGCCTCCTTTGCCTGAGGTCTGTTGTGAACCGGTTCGCTGTTGCGGCAACATCGGCAACAACAGATGGGGGC
This sequence comes from Catellatospora coxensis, assembly GCF_016862635.1. Lineage (GTDB taxonomy): Bacteria > Actinomycetota > Actinomycetes > Mycobacteriales > Micromonosporaceae > Catellatospora > Catellatospora coxensis. The sequence goes on from NZ_BONI01000030.1 coordinate 2,202, forward strand.
GACGGCGTGGGTCGATACGATGATCCGCTGTGCCGACTGTTCGGCGCGGCACTCCGGCAGCTACGTGAGCAGGCCGGCATCTCCCTGCGCGAACTCGGCAGACGCTGCCTCTACGACTACAGCCGGATCTCTCGGGTGGAGCGAGGTGAACACCTCATCGACGCAGCCCTGGTGCCCGCCCTCGACCAGGCGCTCGACGCGGGCGGCCTACTGACATCGCTCCGGTCGCTGCTGCCTGAGCCCGGCAACGCTGGAGCCGCCTCGGTGGCCGGCCTCATAACCGCGCTGCGCCAGGACGCTGGCGATAACGTGATGTTAGAGGTCAGCTCGCCAGGCGGGAGGATGGTCAAGGTGAACCTGCCCAGGCGTGAGTTCAACGGCCTTTTGGCCGGAGGTGCGCTGCGGGCACTGCTGCCTGGCGGACTGATCGACCTCGACCAGGCTGAACGTGTCAGCGGCGCCATCGACAATCCGCAACGCACCGACTCGCAGGTCCTCGATTACTTTCGTGACCTTCTCGCACAGCACTACACCGCCGACAAGGTGCTCGGACCGCGCCACCTGGTCGAAGTGGTGCTCGCCCAGATCGCTGTGCTCGACAAACTGCGATACGGCAGCCGACCGGGCACCGCTGAGCCCGCGATACGACTATTGGCCCAGTACGCCGAATTCGCGGGCTGGCTGTACCAGGACCTGGGGAACACAGCTGCGGCCATGCGCTGGACCGACCAGGCCGGCCAACGAGCACAGGCCATCGGCGATCATCAGCTGGCGGCTTACCTCCTGGTGCGCAGGAGCAACATCGCGCTGCTCGACGCCGACGCTGTCGACGTGATTGAGCTGGCCTCAGCGGCAAGGCGGACGCCTGGGCCGATCAGCCCCAAGCTGGCGGCGCTCGCCGCCCAACAAGAAGCTCGCGGGTGGGCGCTACACGCTAAACCCGATCGGTTCCGCCGGTTGATCGACTCCGCAGCGGACCTGCTGCTCGGTCACCCGAACGACGTCGACGACGACGCTCCGGTGTACCTGCGCAGCTACGACGTGGACACACTGGAGGAGCAGTCCGCGAGCGGTTATCGCACCTGCGGTCAGGCGGATACCGCGGTCGCGATTCTCGAACGCAGGATCATCGCGACTCCCCCCGATCAGCAGCGCGACCGGGCCCACCAACTCGCGAAACTTGCCAACGCCGTGCTGCAGTCCGCACACCCCGACCCCGAGAGGGCTGCCACCATCGGGTTGAGCTGCGCCCATGTCGCCCGCTCCACGGGATCGTCGCGCATCACCACCGAACTACGTGCGCTCGACCGAACTCTGTCAGACCGCTGGCCAGGCTTGCCTGGCACCAAGGAACTCCGAGAGGCCCTGACGATCACATGATCGCACGAGCCCACGCAGCCACCGGCTGAGCCTTCGCCCCCGGAGACCTCGTCACCGGCGACAGAAGCCGCGCGTGGAGCCCGGAGGCGACGTCTGAGGATCCACCTCGGACCAGCCGGCCCGGCAACCGTTCCATCATGACGGCCGGGGACTTCGACCTGTCGTACGACCTCGGCCAGCCCGCACGTGCCTTTCGACGACTCTACGATCTCATGGTGGCAGACTCCCCCATCCTCGGGCTCTACGACAGCTTGCTGACCCAGCCCCTCGCACAGCAGGTCAGCCGTTGGCAGGCCGCCGGTCATGTGGTCGACCTCGACCACGTCAGCGAGGCCGACGTGGCTCACCTGCTCGGCCGGTTCATCGGCGAGGCCTCGGCACGGGCACTTGCCGCGGTCCGTGGCACCGATGCTCAGGTGGAGCTCGCCAACCAGCTGCTGCGCAGCCTCGACCACACCGCGCTCGTCGAGGCCGGTCCCCGGCGGCTGCTCTCCATCATGGGCGGCGAGCCTGGCACCGACCCGCTCACCCGGCCGCTGACCTCGCTCTCCGAGGCCGCGCTGCTGACCAACGCGCGCGAGGACCCGAACCTCGCCCACGAACTGGCCGCAGAACTGACCAGCGTCGATCACGTCGACCTGCTCTGCGCATTCGTGAAGTGGTCGGGGCTGCGAATCCTGGAACGGCGGCTCGAAGATCTGCGACGGCGCGGCGTGCCACTGCGCGTCATCACCACGACGTATATGGGTGCGACCGAGCGACGTGCTCTGGATCGCCTCGTCACCGACTTCGGCGCCCAGGTGAAGATCAGCTACGAGCAGAGCTCCACGCGGCTGCACGCCAAGGCCTGGCTCTTGCGCCGCGCGACCGGCTTCGACACTGCGTATGTGGGCAGTTCCAACCTGTCCAAAGCCGCACTGCTCGACGGCCTGGAATGGAACGTACGCCTGTCCTCCGTCACCACGCCCCGCCTGCTGGACAAGTTCCGGGCGACGTTCGACTCCTACTGGGACCGCGCCGAGTTCGAGCTCTACAACCCGGCTGAGGACGGCGACCGGCTCGACCAGGCACTCGCATCGACATCGTCCGGCAAGCGGCTGTTCCAGGTACCCGCGCTCGTCCCGCATCCGTTCCCGCACCAGCGGGAGATGCTCGAAGACCTCGACCTGCAACGGACCGCCTACGACCAGCACCGCAACCTGCTGGTTGCGGCCACCGGCACGGGCAAGACCGTCACAGCCGCCTTCGACTACCGCAACCTGCAGCAACGCCTCGGCAGGTTGCCGAGCCTGCTGTTCGTCGCCCACCGGCAGGAGATCCTCGCCCAGGCACTGCACACGTACCGGCAGGTCCTCGCCGTAACCGACTTCGGCGAATTGCATGTCGGCGAGGCGCGCTCCCGACAGTGGCGGCATGTCTTCGCTTCGGTGCAGTCGCTGCACCGCGCTATCGGCGACCTGGCACAGGATCACTTCGACGTCGTGGTCATCGACGAATTCCACCACGCGGAGGCCATGACCTACCGCCGCATCCTCGATCACCTGCAACCGCAGGAGCTGCTCGGGCTCACCGCCACGCCTGAGCGGGCCGACGGCAAGTGGGTGCAGGACGAGTTCTTCGACGGGCGCATCGCCTCCGAGCTGCGCCTTTGGGACGCGCTGCACGCCGATCTGCTGTGCCCGTTCCACTACTTCGGCGTCAACGACGAAACGGATCTCACCGGCATCGCCTGGAGCCGAGGGGTCTACGACAAGGAGGGTTTGGAGGCAGCTTTCACCGGCAACGAGCAGCGGGCCAGGCTGATCTTCAACGCGCTGCGGGACAAGGTCGGCGACCTCGACGACGTACGCGGCCTGGGCTTCTGCGTCTCCGTCGCGCACGCGCACTACATGGCGGAGTTCTTCGACAAGCACGGCATCCCGGCCCGCGCCGTCGACGGGTCAACGCCTGCCGGGCAGCGCAAAGCCGCACTGGCAGCGCTGCGCAGCGGCGAGGTGAAGTTCCTTTTCGCGGTCGACCTGTTCAACGAGGGCTTGGACATCCCCGACATCAACACGATCCTGATGCTGCGCCCGACCGAGAGCTCCACCGTCTTCCTGCAGCAACTCGGACGCGGGCTGCGGCGCACGTCCGACAAGGCCGTGCTGACCGTGCTGGACTTCGTCGGGCTGCACCGGGCCGAGTTCCGGCTGGAGAATCGATTCCAGGCGCTGACCGGATTCGCCCGCGGCCGGCTGAAGGACCAGGCCGAGTCCGACTTCCCGCTACTGCCGCCGGGCTGCCAGGTCGTGCTGGACCGGGTGGCGAAAGAACGTCTCCTCGGGAGCCTGCGCGAGCACCTCAGCGTCAAGGTCAACGTCCTGGCGCAGGAGGTCCGCAGCTACGACCAGCCGACGCTTGCCGGCTACCTGGAGGCCAGTGGACGGGACATCACCGACGTCTACCGCAGTAACCGGTCCTGGACGTCGCTGCTGCGCAGGGCCGGTCGGCTCGACCAGCAGCCGTCTGCGCTGGAAGCCGAGGTCGGCAAGCGGATGCGGGCGTTCCTGCACGTCGACGACGCACGCCGGGCAGCGGCATACGCACGGCTGGTAGCCGTGCACGGGCCTGCCTACGGGGACCTGTCGCCGGCCGAGCAGGCATACGCCAGAATGCTCATCTTCTCCGTATGGCGTGACGGCGGCGGCTTCGCCGCCTACGACGACGGGTTGGCGCAGCTGCGCGGCGAGCCGCACCTGCGCGACGAGATCCGCCAGATCGTCGAGTACGGCGTCGACCGGCCGCGGCGGCTGGCCAAGCCACTGCCCGACGTGCTGTCACGGGTGCCACTGGCCATCAACGCGCGCTACTCCGCCGAGGAGATCCTCGCCGCGCTCGGCTGGGCGGAACTGGGCGGCGGCCGCGTGCCGGAGAACATGCGCGAGGGGGTGGCCTGGTCACCCGCGACGCAGTGCGACGCGCTGCTGGTCACGCTGCGTAAGAACGAGAAGGAGTTCTCACCGCAGACGATGTACCGCGACTATGCGCTGACCCCTGAGTTGTTCCACTGGGAGTCGCAGAACCGCACCGGCGCGAACTCCGTCACCGGGCAGCGCTACCGCGCCCACGCCAGTGAGGGCAGCCACGTGCTGCTGTTCACCCGGGAGAGCACGTCGACCGAGCACGGGTATCCCGAGCCGTACGTGTTCCATGGGACAGCGCAGTACGTCGAGCACCGGGGCGAGCGGCCGATGGCCGTCACCTGGCGGCTCGACGAGCCGATGCCGGAAGACCTGTTCCGCCGCGCGGCGGTGGCCGCGTAGACGCATGGAACTCCTCAGGCCGAGCGCGTGACCTCGACGCGCTGCTCGGTGCCCGGTGGCACGCTGCACGAGGCATGGGAGATCGACAGCGTGAAGCGTCGTACGGTGATGAGATCCCCGCTCGCGCTGGTGCCCGGCATGCTGGCCAACCTGCGGTGAGCTTCGCCTTCCTCATTTCGCCTCCCCGGTCAGCTCGCGGTACAGCTCGATCAGCAAGCCTGCCTGGTCGAGCGCGTCAGTCAACGCCTCGATCTCGTCGTCGTTGCTGTCGCCGTCGGCCGCGTCCAGGGCCACCGCCTTCAACTCGCAGTACGCCATGTACGCCTGCTCGATCTGGTCCATGCGTTGCCTCCTTTGTCGGGACATCGGTCATCGGTGCCGGTGTCCCACATAGCACACCTGGGCGTCAGGCGCGGCGAGCGCCATGTTCCAAGCCCGCCGTCTTGACAACCTCGACCGGCAGCCACCCCGACGTTCGCATCGTGCGACGAGCCCAGACGGTCGCGCTCCTGGCCGAGAACATCAGTGAGCGCAGGGTTTCCAAAGGTCTGCGGAGGCCCCTGCCGAGATGGCGACGTGCCACGAGTCGCATCGACCTGCGGCACGTCGGACAGACATCACCCGACCAGACCATGGTCGCGGCCGAACCTAACGACGTCACCGGCCGGGCGACCGGTGACCTGCGCGAAGTCCGGGGTGACCAGGTCACCCCAGTTCGCGGCGTACGCCGTCAGGTACTCCCCGGTGACCTCCGCCATCCACGCGGACAGACCGGCCGTTCGCATGCCGGCCACCACGTCGGCTCCGGGCACGGCCTGGTAGTCCAGGCCCAGCCGGGCCGCCACGTCGCGCATGGACAGGCTCTCCGGCCCGGTGATGGTGTAGATCCGGCCCGCATGACCGGACGGCTCGGCCAGGACCCGTGCGCCGAACGCCGCGATGTCGCGTACGTCGATGGGGCTCAGCCGCCCCTCGCCGGTGGCCCCGTACAGGGTGCCGCCGTGCACCGAGCCGAGCAGGTTCTGCTGGAAGAACGCGGGCCGGATGACGGTCCAGCCGATGCCGGAGGCCTGCAGTTCGGCGTCGGACAGCGCATGCAGGCGGCCGTTGCGGGTCGGCGCGTCGGGTGCGGCCCCGATGGCCGACAGCCGCACGATGTGCTTGACCCCGGCATGCCGCGCGGCCCAGACCGCGTTGGAACTCGCGTGCGGCGCGGTCGGACCCATGGCGGTGAGCAGCCACAACGTGTCGACGCCGGCGAACGCCTCGGCGAGGGTGTGCGGCTGTTCGAGGTCTCCGACCGCGACCTCCACGCCGGCCGGCGCTTTGGCCGGGTCGCGGACCAGGGCCCGTACGTCGGCCGACGCGTCGGCGGTGAGGGCGGCGATGAGGGCGCTGGAGACGGTTCCGTTGGCACCGGCGACCAGGATGGTCATGGCGGATCCTTTCCGTGGGATGCTGACGCGGAAGACAGTACTAGTGATAGTCAGCATTAGTGACTATCAAGTTTGGTGATTAAATTCATGCGTCGCAGTGAGCAGAAGCGGAATAACCCCGACCTCGGTGCGCTGACCGCGCGGTTGCTGTTCGCCGTGCAGCGGCAGCTGGCCGACAGCCACGCGCGGACCAAGCCCCGGCACGGCGCCGTCATGGCCTATCTGGACGAGCAGGGCAACCGCGCGACCGAACTAGCCGAGCTGTCCGGGCAGCACAAACAGGTCATCGGCACGCTCGTCGACGAGCTGGAGGCGCTGGGCCTGGTCACCCGCGAACCCGACCCGGCCGACCGCCGCGCCAAACTCGTCGTGCCCACCGCCACCGGCCTGGCCGCGATGAAAGCCGGCGACGAGGCGATGGCCGCTGTCGAGCAGCGGCTGGCCGGCGCCATCGGGCACGAGGACTACCTGGCCTTCAAACGCACCCTGCAGCGGCTCGCGGAACTGAGCACGCCGGGCGACGGCGCACCGGACTGACCGTCCAGGGCACGGCCCGAGCCGTGACTCACCGTCCCCGCCTCGTCCGGCGGGCCAGCACCAGCACCAGCACCAGCCAGAGCACCAGGCCGGCCGCGCCCAGCCCCAGCTCGAAGGCGGCGAACTGGTACGCGTCGCCGTGGGCCACGTAGACCCCGTCCGGGTCGCCGGTGTCCAGGGCCCGGAACACCGCACCGGGGCGGGTCTTCCCGCCCGGGCCGTCGTGCAGGTGCACGCCGGACAGTTTCCGGAGCCCGTCGTCGGAGGTCCAGGTCCCGATCGGGCACCCGCCCTTCTGCGGACAGCTGACCACCGTGAACACCCCGGACGTGCCGGACCCCTGGTGGGCGCGCCAGGCGGGGCCGATGCCACGCGCGCCCGTCACCGCCAGCAGCAGCAACAGTCCGGGCACGATGAGCCACCCCAGCACGGCGGCGGCGGTCGTCTCCCGGTCCACGGGGGCGCTGCCCGGAGCCCAAACCCGATCGCCCAGTTCCTCGGCCACTCGGAACCTCCCCGGTTCGCGTTCCTCCGGGGTGAATCATGCGTGTCCCCCGCCACAGGACCGCGCGCCGGGCCCTGCGTACCGCCTTGTGCGACACGCTTGCGGACCCGACCCGCCTGGACGATCCGGCGCAGCGCCGTAGGCTGACAGGCGTGACCGAGTTCGACGGCCTTCCTGTCCTGCGTTCCCCCGTCGCCATCGCCGCCTTCGAGGGGTGGAACGACGCCGCTGACGCGTCCACTGCCGTGGTCGAGCACCTCGAGCAGGTATGGGACGCGCGCGAGGTGGCGTCGGTGGACCCGGAGGAGTTCTACGACTTCCAGGTGAACCGGCCGCTGATCACCCTGGTCGACGACACGCGGCGCATCGAGTGGCCGAGCACCAAGTTCATGGTCGCCTCGCCGCCCGGGGCGCAGCACGACGTGGTCCTGATCCGCGGCATCGAGCCGAGCCTGCGCTGGCGCACGTTCTGCAACGAGATCCTGGAGATCTGCCACAGCCTGGCCATCGAGAAGATCGTGCTGCTGGGCGCGCTGCTGGCTGACGTGCCCTACAGCCGGCCGCTGCCGATCAGCGGCACGGTGACCGGCAAGCACGCCGGCGAGGAGAAGATCCAGCTCACCCCCACGCGGTACGAGGGACCGACGGGCATCGTCGGGGTGCTCCAGGACAGCGCGTCCCGCGCCGAACTCGACGCGATGTCGTTCTGGGTGCACGTGCCGCACTACGCGAACAACCCGCCGTGCCCGAAGGCGACGCTGGCCCTGCTGCACCGCATCGAGGAGGTCCTCGACCTGCCGGTGCCGATGCTGGACCTGGCCGAGGAGTCCGCCGAATGGGAGGACCGGGTCCGCGCCGCGGCCGCCCAGGACGCCGAACTGGCCGAGTACCTCCGCGACCTGGAGGAGCGGGCCGGCGACGTGGCCAAGCCGCTGTCCGGCGACGAGATCGCCGTCGAGTTCGAGAAGTACCTCCGCCGCCGCGGCGGCTCCCCCGGCCCCACCCACGGCACCTGGTAACCCGCCACCCACCGCCCCGCCCCGCCCCGCCCCACCCCGTGGCGCAACTCTTAACGAGTTGCGCCCTGCGGCGTGCCCGGAGGCCGCAAGTCTTTAAGAGTTGCGGCGGGGAGGTTGCCGGCGGTGTGGGGGGCGGCGCGTTGTGTTGGGCTTCCTAGGTCGCTAGGTATTCGGACATTTGTGCGGCATGATCGCCTCATGACCGAGACGGGCATCGGCGGGATCAATCCGGGCGCGGCGGAGCACCCGCACCGGCAGATCGCCGCCCAGCTGCGCGCGAAGATCAGACGAGGCGACTGGGCAGCCGGGGAGCAGCTGCCCTCCATCCCGGCGCTGGCGCAGCTGTTCGGCGTCGCGAAGCAGACCGTGCAGCGCACCATCGATCAGCTGCGCGTCGAGGGGCTGCTCATCACCAAGCCGGGCTCCGGCACGTACGTGCGGGGCACCCGGCGGCGGCTCAACCGGCTGTCCCGGGGCCGTTACGGCGCGCAGCGCGGCTACCACGCCGACCTGGCGGCCCGTTACCGCCAGCAGCTCACCGAGGTGACCCGGTCGGTCCCGCCGGCGGAGGTCGCGGACGCGTTCGGCGTGCCGGACTCGACGCTGCTGGTGGTGCGCCGCCATCTGGTGCGTACGCAGGACGCCGTGGTCGAGGTCGGCGCGGCCTGGCTGCGCCCGCAGGACACGGCGGGCACCTCGCTGGAGCGCCTGGAGTCCTTCGGCCGGCCGCTCTACCAGGAGGTCGAGGAGGTCACCGGCCGCCGTTACGTCACCGCGACCGACACGATCAGCGCCCGGCTGCCCACCCGCGAGGAGGCCGAGACGCTGCAGATCCGGCCGGACACGCCGGTGCTGCACCTGCTGCACGTCGCGTACGACGGCGAGCACAAGGTGATCGAGGTGGCGCAGGCGACGTGGCCGGGGCCGATGACGACACTGACGGAGGAATACCGGGTGCCCACGCCACGCCCGGACGCCGACCTGGACGGAGATCCCGATCCTGGCCTTGTCCTGGGCTAATCTGCGGGTTGTCGGGTGCCCGACACCTTTTCGCCTGCGCACCCGCGCGTTCGCCGCAAGGATGGTCCCATGACCCTTCGCCGATCCTCCGACGGAGCACAGCGAGGTGCCGAGAACCCGCCGGACGGCGCGGTTCCGCGGTCCCCCCAGGCGCTGGTGGCTCTGCTCGGCGCACTGGTCGTCCTCGTGATCGGACTCGCCCTGCTCGGGGTGCTGATCGTCGGCATCGCCGACGGCGTGCCCAGCACGGGCGTGCTGCTGCTCGGCGCACTGACCGTGGGCGTCTTCGCCCTGGCAGCCCGCCTGGGCCACGTCGCCCTGACCCTGCGCCGCCAAGCCGGCCAGCCGACCCGTCAGGCGCGCCCCCGCCAGGCGCCCCCGCAGCGGCCGTCCCGCGCCGCCGTACGCCCCCGCCCGCAGCCCCGCCCCCGCGCCTAACCCGCCCCGCGCCAAACCCCCACTCGCGCCTAACCGCGCTGAGCCGACCCGCGCCGACCCCACATGATCACGACGATCTTGCGCGAACTGTTGCCCTTTTGCCCGGTACGAGCGTGTCGTACCCACAGTTCGCGCAAGATCGCCGCGGCGAGCGGCGGTGGGGCGTGGGGCGGGGTTGGGTTAGAGCTTGAGGCCGAGGAGGGCGTCGAGGGTTTCGGTCATGAGGGTGGGGGCGTGGCGGTCGGTGCCGACGCCGGCGAGGGTGTCGTCGGCCCAGGCGTCGATGAGGGCCAGGGCGCCGGGGGTGTCGAGGTCCTCGGCGAGTTTGGCGCGTACGCCGGCGAGGAGTTCGGCTCCTGAGGGGGCGGTGGGGGACTTGGCGGCCTGGCGCCAGCGGCGCAGGCGGTGGGCGGCGGTGGCGAAGACCTCGTCGGTCCACTGGCGGTCGGCCCGGTAGTGGTCGCCGAGCAGGGCCAGGCGTACGGCCATCGGGTCGACCTTGTCCGAGCGCAGGCGGGACACGAAGACCAGGTTGCCGCGGGACTTGCTCATCTTCTCGCCGTCCAGGCCGATCATGCCGGCGTGCACGTAGTGCGCCGCGAACGGGGCCTTGCCGGTGAGCACCTCGGCGTGCGCGGCGCTGCACTCGTGGTGCGGGAACAGCAGGTCGTTGCCGCCGCCCTGCACGTCGATGGTCTCGCCGAGCAGCTCCAGGGCGATGACGGCGCACTCGATGTGCCAGCCGGGGCGGCCCGCGCCGAGCACGCCACCGGGCCAGGACGGCTCGCCGTCGCGGCGGCCGCGCCACAGCAGCGGGTCGAGCGCGTCGCGCTTGCCGGCGCGCTCGGGGTCGCCGCCGCGCTCGGCGAAGAAGGCCAGCATCTGCTCGCGGGACAGGTTCGACTCGTACCCGAACCGGGGCGCGGACGTGATGTCGAAGTAGACGTCGCCGGTGCCGTCCTCCAGCCGGTACGCCGCGCCGCGGTCGAGCAGGTCGACGACCCGCTCGGCGATGACGGGGATCGACTCGACCGCGCCGATGTAGTGGCTCGGCGGGATGATCCGCAGGGCCTCCATGTCCTCGCGGAACAGGGCGGTCTCGCGCATGGCGAGGACCTTCCAGTCCTCCCCGTCGCGGGCGGCCCGCTCCAGCAGCGGGTCGTCGATGTCGGTGACGTTCTGGACGTAGACGACGTCGTGCCCGGCGTCGCGCCACATCCGGTTCACCAGGTCAAATGTGATCATGGTCGCGGCGTGGCCCAGATGGGTCGCGTCGTACGGCGTGATGCCGCAGACGTACATCGTCGCGTGACCGCCCACCGGGCGGCTCGGGAAGGCGCCCTGGCGAGCGGAGTCGAACAGCGCCAGCGGCTGCCCGGCGCCGGGCAGGCGCGGGACGTCAAGACCGGACCACGTTTCCATGGCGCCAGCCTAACCAGCTTTATGCCGAGAGCGGATCTCCCCTTGCGCGGTTACCCGCTTGCGCGGGCGTGACGCTAGGGTCGCAGGTATGACCCATCAGGTGTACGCATTCGAACCGCCCGAGCGGTTCGTCGCCGGTACGGTGGGTCCGCCGGGCGAGCGCACTTTCTATCTGCAGGCTCGCGGCGGCGGCCGCCTGGTCAGCGTGGCTCTGGAGAAGATGCAGGTCGCGCTGCTGGCGGAGAAGCTCGAAGAGCTGCTCGCCGAGGCGCACCAGCGGTTCGGGGCGGAACTGCCCGCGGCGGCCGAGGGGCCTGCCGACAACGAGCCGCTGGACACCCCCGTGGACGAGGAGTTCCGCGTCGGCACGCTGGGGCTGGCCTTCGACGTCGAGACCAGCACGGTCATCATCGAGGCGATCGCGGCCGAGGAGGCCGAGTTCGACGCCGAGACCGAGACGGCCGACGACGAGGACGAAGACGAGGACGCGACGCCGGAGATCTCCGACGATCTCGACCGGCTGCGGGTGCGGCTGACCCCGGCGGAGGTGCGGCAGTTCATCGACCGCGCCAAGCGGGTGGTGGCCGCGGGCCGGCCGCCGTGCCCGCTGTGCGGGCAGCCGCTGGACCCGGCCGGGCACCTGTGCCCCCGGCACAACGGCTATCACCGCAGGTGAGAACGTCCGGTGACGGAGTAGCGTCACCCGGATAGCACGCAGTCCCATCCGAAGGTGAGGTCCGTCATCCCTCCCACCGGCGACCAGACGCACACCGGCAGCGCCGGTGAGCAGAGCGTGTCCCACGGCCCCGGCCGGCAGGCCCGGTCCGGCGAGGGCCGAACCGAGCTCGGCAGGCTGCTGCGCGACGCCGAGATGGAGATCGAAGGCCGGCTGGTCGAGGCGTCCAACACCACGCTGCGGGTGATCCTGTCCGGTGGGGGGCGGTCGGTGCGGGCGGTGTACAAGCCGGTGCGCGGCGAGCGCCCGCTGTGGGACTTCCCACACGGCACGCTGGCCGCCCGCGAGGTCGCCGCGTACGCGGTGAGCGAGTCACTGGGGTGGGACCTGGTGCCGCCGACGGTCATGCGGGACGGGCCGCTCGGGCCGGGCTCGTGCCAGCTGTGGCTGGACGAGACGGTCGAGCCGCCGGTGGACTTCGTGCCCGCCGACGAGCTGCCGCAGGGCTGGCTGCCGATCGCCGCCGCGCAGGACGAGGACGGGCGGCCGTACCTGCTGGCGCATGCCGACGACCCGCGGCTGGCCCGGCTGGCCGCCTTCGACGCTGTGATCAACAACGCGGACCGCAAGGGCGGTCACGTGCTGGCCACCCCGGATCAGCGGTTGTACGGCGTCGACCACGGCATCTGCTTCCACACCGAGGACAAGCTGCGCACCGTGCTGTGGGGGTTCGCGGGCCGGGCGGTGCCACCGGAGGTCGCCGCGGCGCTGCGCGCGTTCGATCCGGGCGTGCTCGACGACCTGCTGACCACGGCGGAGGTCGACGCCGTCGGCACCCGCATCAAGCAGCTCGTCGCCGACGGCCGGCTCCCCCAGCCCCCCGAGGACCGCCACGCCATCCCGTGGCCCCCGATCTGACGCTCACCCACTCCTCATTTGACTCGGCGGGTGCCGTGGGCGGTGATGTCGGCGTATTCGGGGTGCTTTTCCAGCCAGCCGGCCAGGAACGGGCAGATCGGCACCACGGTGCGGCCCTTGGCCCGGGAGTCGTCCATCACGGTGCGGGCCAGCTTGCCGCCCACTCCCTGGCCCTCGTACGCCGGGGCCACCTCGGTGTGGGTGAACACGATGACCTTGCCGGTGAGCTGGTACGTCATGAACCCGGCCACCGTCTGCTCCGCGCTGTCACGGGCCTCGAACCGTTCGCGTTCGGGCGCGTCCGCCACGTCGATCGACATCCGGTCATCGTAGCCCCGGTCGGGATCCCGACCGGGGTTGCGGCTGGTGGCGGTGGTGCGGCGGGCGGCGGCCGTGGGCGTGAGAGGATCGGCGGCGGTCTGCCCGTTCCCGAACCCGGAGGTACGCGTGTTGGTCGCGCACTGCGTGTACAGCGGTGACGGCAGCTGGGAGTTCTGGGCCGAGGACGCGAACCTGCAAGCCACCCTTCCCACGCAGCGGGGGCGTCGCCGGACCCGCGGGCCGGGGTTGCATCCGTTCGCGGTGGCCTCCGAAGACCTGGGCAAGGCGCTGGGCGCGGCAGGCGACGTCGCCGAGTACACCGGCTGGTCGGTCCTCGCCCTGCCCGCACAGCACAACCGGCCGACGCCGTCGGCGGAGCTCGGCGCGGGCGCGGAGCCCGACCGGCTGGCCCCGTTCCTCGTGCCCACGCTGCGGGTGGACGCAGCGGCGGCGTTACGGCTGCTGCCCGGCCTCGCCCCGGTCGGCGGGGCGACCGTGCGCTTCGCGACCGCGCTGGCCCGCACCGCCGCCCACCTGGTCGGCAGCGGGCTGGTCACGCCGGCACTGAGCTGGGAGGAAGAGGACGAGTACTGGTTCGCCGACTGGCGGGCGGCGTCGTCGCTGCAGGTCGCGGCCGTACGCATCCCGCTGCTGGCGGCGATGCCGCCCGCGTTCCGGTGCTGGCTGTACGACGACGAGGTCGCCCTCGCGCCCGCCGACGCGGTGTTCGACGCGGCGCTCGACTCGATGGTGGACGCGCTGGCCAACGAGGTGGTGGCAGGGCAGGGCGCAGCCCTGCTCGGCGAGCGCCGGGGCCGGGTCACCCGCCAGACACTGGCCGCCGAGCAGGTGCTCAGGGCGCTCACCTCCACCGTGAACGTGATCGACCCCGAGCAGCTCAACCCGTACGAGGCCAACCGCCTGTCGGAGGCCCTGGACGCGTGGCGGGCCGGTGGCCGGGCCCGGACCGGCGGGCTGGTGCGCACCTGCCTGCGCCTGGTCGCCCCTGGCGACACCGCCGAGCCCGACGACCTGGCAGAGCAGGCTGACCCGACCGCCGAGCCGGGGCCCGCGATCCGGCCGGGCGTCGCGGCCGAGCAGGCCGACGAAGGCGGCATCTGGCGGCTGGAGCTGCTGCTGCAGTCGCACGAGGACCCGTCGCTGGTCGCCGGGGCGGACGAGGTGTGGCGGCTGGACGGCAACGCGCTGCTGTTCGCCGAGGCCGGGGTCGACCCGCAGGCCGCGCTGCTGGCCGGGCTCGGCCGGGCGGCGCAGTACTACCCGCCGCTGGCGCGGGTGCTGCGGCAGGCCGCGCCGGTCGGCATGGCGCTGGACGGCGAGGACGCGCTGATCTTCCTGCGCCGGCACGCCGCCGCGCTGACCGCCGCCGGCGTCGGCGTGCTGCTGCCCGCCTGGTGGAGCGGCCTGCGGCCCCGGCTCGGGCTGCGCCTGAGCGCGCAGACGCCGCCGCAGCCCGGCATCGTCGCCAAGGAGTCCCAGCTCGGCCTGGACCAGCTCGTCGAGTACGCCTGGCAGGTGGCCCTCGGCGACGAGGTGCTCACCGAGCAGGAGCTGGCGGCGCTGGCCGAGGCGAAGTCGCCGCTGGTCCGGGTCCGGGGCCAGTGGGTCGAGGTGGACCAGGCACGGCTGGCCGCCGGACTCAAGCAGCTCGGCAGGTCCGGGCGGCGCCAGATGACCGCCCGCGAGGTGCTGCGTGCGGGCCTGCTCGGCGAGGGCGCCGACACCGGGCTGCCGATGGTCGGCGTGGCCGCCACGGGCTGGCTCGGCGAGCTGCTGGCCGGCGGCCCGGCCGGGAGCTTCCAGGCGCTGCCGACGCCGGAGGGGTTCGGCGCGCGGTTGCGCCCCTACCAGGAACGCGGGCTGGGCTGGCTGTCGTTCATGGACGCGCTCGGCTCGGGCGCGGTGCTGGCCGACGACATGGGCCTGGGCAAGACCATCCAGGTGCTGGCGCTGCTGGAGAACGAACGCCGGCAGGCGGCAGGGCTGGGCCCGACGCTGCTGGTCTGCCCGATGTCGCTGGTCGCGAACTGGCAGCGGGAGGCGGCGAAGTTCGCGCCGAAGCTGGCCGTGCACGTGCACCACGGCGCGGAGCGGCTGACCGGCGAGCAGTTCCGGGAGGCGGTCGCGGGCGTGGACCTGGTACTGACCACGTACAGCCTGGCGCTGCGGGACCAGCAGGAGCTGGCCGAAGTCGGCTGGCGGCGCATCGTGGTGGACGAGGCGCAGGCGATCAAGAACGCGGCGGCCAAGCAGTCGCGGGCGATCCGGGCGCTGCCCGCCCCGCGCCGGATCGCGCTGACCGGCACCCCGGTCGAGAACCGGCTCGCCGACCTGCACTCGATCATGGAGTTCGCCAGCCCCGGGCTGCTGGGCAGCGCGGAGTCGTTCAAGCGGCGCTTCGCGGTGCCGATCGAGCGCGACGGCGACGAGCAGGCGGCCGCGCGGCTGCGCAAGGTGACCGGGGCGTTCATGCTGCGCCGGGTCAAGACCGACCCGAGCATCATCTCCGACCTGCCCGACAAGATCGAGATGACGGTGGCCTGCAATCTGACCCGCGAGCAGGCCTCGCTCTACCAGGCGGTGCTCGACGACATGATGATCCAGGTCGAGCAGGCCGACGGCATCGACCGCCGGGGCCTGATCCTGGCCACGCTGACGAAGCTGAAGCAGGTCTGCAACCACCCCGCCCAGCTGCTGAAGGACGGCTCGCGGATCGCCGGGCGGTCGGGCAAGGTGGCCCGGGTCGAGGAGATCTGCGAGGAGGTGCTCGCCGCGGGCGAGAAGGCGCTGCTGTTCACGCAGTTCGCGGAGTTCGGCGGGATGCTGTCCGAGCACCTGTCGGCGGTCTTCGGCCAGCCGGTGCCGTTCCTGCACGGTACGGTCGACCGGAAGACCCGCGACGGCATGGTCGCCGCGTTCCAGGGCGAGGGCGGCCCGGGGCTGTTCGTGCTGTCACTCAAGGCCGGTGGGGTCGGGCTGAACCTGACCGCGGCCAACCACGTCATCCACGTCGACCGCTGGTGGAACCCGGCCGTCGAGAACCAGGCCACCGACCGGGCGTTCCGCATCGGGCAGCGGCGCGACGTGCAGGTGCGCAAGCTGATGTGCGCCGGGACCCTGGAGGAGCGCATCGACGCGGTGCTGGAGCAGAAGAAGGCCCTCGCCGAGGCGACCGTCGGCAGCGGCGAGGCGTGGCTGACCGAGCTGTCCACCGACGCGCTGCGCGACCTCGTCTCGCTGAACCGCGACGCGGTCGTCGAGTAGGAGCGGGCATGGCACGTCACGACGAGGACACCTGGGGGCACGGCTTCCCCACCGCGAAGCCGCGGCTGCCCGCCGACGGCATCCGGGCGCGCAGCCGGCGCGGCGACATCGCGACCACCTGGTGGTCGCGGCGCTTCCTGAAGGCCATCGAGTCGCCGGAGACCGCGAGCCGGCTCAGCCGGGGCAAGTCGTACGCGCGCTCCGGCCAGGTGCTCGCGATGACCATCGCGCCCGGCGAGGTGGCGGCGCAGGTGCAGGGCTCGCGGCGGGAGCCGTACACGGTCACCGTGGCCACGGCGCCGTTCACCCCGGCCGACTGGCGGCGGGCCGTCGGCGCGCTGGCCGAGCGGGCCGGGTACACCGCCGAGTTGCTGGACGGGCGGATGCCGGAGGACGTCGAACAGGTGCTGGAGCCGCTGGGCCTGGCGCTGTTCCCGGCCATGCGGCAGTTGGACCTGGAGTGCTCGTGCCCGGACTGGGGCAACCCGTGCAAGCACGCGGCGGCGGTGTGCTACCTGCTGGCCGAGCTGTTCGACGAGGACCCGTTCGTCATCCTGCACTGGCGCGGCATGCCCCGCGCCGAGCTGCTCGACGCGCTGCGGGCGCACCGCGCCGGGCAGGCGGGCGGCGTGGGTGACGACGGCGGCGAAGACGAGCTGCGCGGCTTCTGGACCGCCGGGCCGCTGCCCGAGCCGCCGCCGGCCGACCCGACCGCGATGACCCGGCTGCTGCAGCGCCTCGGCCCGGTCGGCGTCACCGTCGGGGCCGGCGTGGACTTCGCGCAGGCCCTGCTGCCCGCGTACGAGGCGATGGTGCGGCACCGGTGGTCGTCCCCGCTGCTGACCGGCGACCTCGCCGAGCTCCCCCCGCCGGTCCCCCGGCCTGCTCCCGTCTCGTCCGAGCGAGCGCCGACGCCTGAGCCGGCGGAGGAGCGGTTCGCGCTGCCCAGCGCGGCCGAGGTGCGGGCCTGGGCGCGCAGCAACGGCATCGGGGTCAACGAACGCGGCCGCCCACGCGTCGACGTGGTGCAGGCCTACCTCGACGCGCACCGGGCCACCTGACGGATCGCCGTCCCTCACCAGTCACCCTGGACAGGCGCGCCGCGCGCTCTCTCCTGCGGACGGGGGCCGACAGGTCGGGCTGTCGCGCCCGCGCGGCGGCGGTGCCGGCGGTCAGTGGCCCAGCGGGCTCGCGCGGTGGATGGGGCCGGCCGCGCCGGACAGGACCGCGCCGGTGCCGCCCCAGCGCAGGGCGACGATCTCGGCGGCGATGCTGACCGCGGTCTCCTCGGGGGTGCGCGCGCCCAGGTCCAGGCCGATCGGCGAGCGCAGGCGGCCCAGTTCGGCGTCGGTCAGGCCCTCCTCGCGCAGGCGGGCCAGCCGGTCGTCGTGGGTACGGCGGGAGCCCATCGCGCCGACGTACGCCACGGGCAGCCGCAGGGCCAGCTCCAGCAGCGGCACGTCGAACTTCGGGTCGTGGGTGAGCACGCACAGCACCGTGCGCCCGTCGACGCGCCCCGCGGCGACCTCGCCCTCCAGGTAGCGGTGCGGCCACTCGACGACGACTTCGTCGGCGGACGGGAAGCGCTTCGCGGTGGCGAACACGGCGCGGGCGTCGCAGACCGTCACGTGGTAGCCCAGGAACGAGCCGATGCGGGCCACCGCGGCGGCGAAGTCGATCGCCCCGAACACGATCATGCGGGCGGGCGGGGCGTACGCGTTGACGAACACCGCCAGGTCGTCGCCGCGGCGCTCGCCGTCGGGGCCGTAGTGCAGCATCCCGGTGCGCCCGGCGGCCAGCAGCCCGCGGGCGTCGTCGGCGACCGCCGCGTCCAGGCGCGCGGAGCCGAAGGTGCCCGCGGTGCCGCCCTCCTCGACGACCAGCCGCCGGCCGAAGCGCGGCGAGTCGGCCGGTGCGACGCACGTCGCCACGGCCACCGGGCGGCCCGCCCGGACCGCCGCCACGACCTCGCCGAGCTGCGGGAACGTCTCACGTGACACCTGCTCGACGAACACCTCGATGATGCCGCCGCAGGTCAGCCCGATGGCGTACGCGTCGTCGTCGCTGACGCCGTAGCGCTGCAGCAGCGGCCGCGCCCCGGGGTCGGCGGCGACCTCGGTGGCCAGCTCGTACACGGCCCCCTCGACGCACCCGCCGGAGACGCTGCCGACGGCCTCCCCGCCCGGCGCGACGAGCATCGACGCGCCGGGCCGCCGCGGCGCGGACTGCCAGGTGCGCACCACGGTCGCCACGCCGGACACGCCACCGGAGTCCCAGGCCCGCAGCAGGTCGTCGAGCACGTCACGCATGGGGGACGTCCAGGTCCGCGCCGTCGGAGACGTCGTCGCAGGGCACCGTCTCCACGTCGTGCTTGGCGAGGTAGGGCCGGGCCCCGACGTCGCCCACGGCGAGCGCCGCCGCTCCGGCCCAGTGGTCGCGGCCGAGCAGCACCGGATGCCCGCCGTCCCCGCCGTACGTGGCGACGCGCAGTGTGGCCGGGCCCGCGCCCGCCCCGACCCGGCGCACCGCCTCCGGAGTGATCCCCGGTGTGTCCACCAGCAGCACCACTACAGCGTCCACCTGCGGCGGCAGCGCCGCCAAACCGGCCCGCAGGGACGAGCCCATGCCGGTCCGCCACTCCTTGTTGATCACCACGTGCGCGCCGGGCAGCGCCGGGGCGCGCCCGGCTCCCGCGCCGAGCACGACCACGATCGGATCGCAGTCGCCGTCGCGCAGCGTCCGCAGCGCGTGTCGCACCATCAGCTCCCCGTCGCCCGGCACCACGGCCAGTGCCTTGGGCATCCCGTACCGCCGCCCGGCCCCCGCCGCGAGCAGCAAACCCCCGATCGCCATGTCTCTCAGCCTCCCCCAGCCTCCTGATCCGTCCACGGTGCGGCGAGCTCGTCCCGGGCGGCGGCCGTCAGGCTGCCGTACAGGCGCAGCCGGGCCATACCGCCGTCGGGGTAGATGTCCAGGCGAGCCCCGTGGACCGGCCACTCGTGCGTGAGCCGGAACCGGTGCCGGGTGTCGGGCTGCAGCCGGGTGCGCGGCAGCAGCGGTTCGCCGCCACTGCCGGTCAGCGCGGCCCAGCCGGGGGCGTTGCCCTTGAAGTGCGAGGTGTCCAGCTCGGCCAGCTGGAGCACGCCGGGCGCGGCCAGCCGCACCTCGACCCAGTCGTTGCCGGCGTCGCGCCGCCGCCGGGTCTCCCAGCCGTCGCCCATGACGGCCGCCAGGCCGGGCAGCAGCAGGTTGCCGGGCGAGCCGTAGAAGCGGTCGCTGCAGTCGACGACGCGGCCGCCCAGCTCGGCGGCGGCCAGGTCGACGGTGTCGGGCAGCAGGCGCGGGTCGGGGGCGGGCGTGCCGTGCACCCGCAGCCGGGCCACGCCGCCGTCGGGGTGGATGGTCAGCCGGACGTGGGTGACCATCCGCCCGGCGTCGACCGGGAAGCGGTTGCGGGTGTCGCCGTGCAGCGGCGAGCGCTCGACCAGCGGGAACCAGTCCGCGTCGGCCAGCTCGGCGGGCGAGGGGTAGCCGGTGACCCGGCAGCCCTCGACGGTCGCCTCGGGCGGGTAGTTGCCGGTGAAGAACGCGGTGTCGACGACGACGCCGTGCACGTGGCCGGGCGCGCCGAGCCGGATCACGGCGTGGTCGTGGCCGGGTTCGCGGCGGCGGCGGGTCTCCCAGCCGTCGTACACCTGGCCCTTCGCGCCGAAGGTACGCGGGGTGAAGGTCGGCGCCCACGGGTTGACCAGGTTGTCGCGCTCGGCGAAGAACTCGTCGTTGGCGGCGACGACACTGCCGCCGACCGCCCGCGAAGCGAGATCGAGCAGTTCCTCGAAGCTCATGCCTTCTCCTCGCTGCGCTCGCTCATGCCCCGCCCCCGGGCCGGAGCAGGCGGCCGATCGGTTCCACGCCGGCGAGGCGGCCGCGCAGCCAGGTGTCGCGGACCACGCCGCGCAGCGGCATGCCGTCGTACGGCGAGACGTGGTGGCGGTGCAGCAGCCGGCTCGCGTCGACGGTGAACTCGGCGTCGGGGTCGAAGGCGACCAGGTCGGCGTCGGCGCCCTCGGCGATGCGGCCCTTGCGCGGCAGCCCGACCAGGTCGGCGGTGTTGCCGGCCATCCAGCGCACCACGTCGGCCAGGCCGTGCCCGCGCCGGGCCGCGGCGGTCCACACCAGCGGCAGCCCGAGCTGCACGGACGCGATGCCGCCCCAGGCCGAGCCGAAGTCGCCGGCCTTCAGTTCGGGCGGGCACGGCGAGTGGTCGGACACCACGCAGTCGATCACGCCGTCGGCCAGCGCCTGCCACAGCGCGTCCTGGTGCGACTTGTCCCGGATCGGCGGGCAGCACTTGTACTGCGTCGCGCCGTCGGGCACCTGGGACGCGTCGAGGGTGAGGTAGTGCGGGCAGGTCTCGGCGGTGACCCGGACGCCCTCGCGGCGGGCCGCGGCGAGCAGCGGCAGCGCGTCGGCGGCGGCCAGGTGCAGGATGTGCACCCGCGCGCCGGTACGCCGGGCCGCCTCGATCGCGGCGGCCACCGCCCGGCGCTCGGCCTGCGGCGGGCGGGACGCGACGAAGTCGGCGAAGTGCTCCCCGTGCGCCTCGGTGACCAGCGTCGGGTCCTCGGCGTGCAGCACGAACAGCGCGTCGACCGCGCCGAGCGCCTCCTCCAGCCCGGCCGGGTCCAGCGGCGGGAACTCGGGCACACCCGAGTCGATGAGGAACGCCTTGAACCCGAACACGCCCTGGCTGTGCAGCGCGGGCAGCTGTCTCGCGTTGCCGGGCACCGCGCCGCCCCAGAAGCCGACGTCCACGAAGCACTGCTCGACCGCGGCGGCCCGCTTGACGTGCAGCGCCTGCACGTCGACGGTGGGCGGGACCGAGTTCAGCGGCATGTCGACGATGGTGGTGACACCGCCCGCGGCGGCGGCCCGGGTGGCGCTGTCGAAGCCCTCCCACTGGGTGCGCCCCGGCTCGTTGACGTGCACGTGGGTGTCGACCAGGCCGGGCAGCAGCGCGCACTCCCCCAGGTCGATGACGTCGTCGCCGGACAGCGCCTGGAAACCGGCGACCGCGGCGATGACTCCGTCGCGGATGCCGACGTCGGCGGGCCTCTCGCCGTCCGGGGTGAGTGTCCGGTGCGAGCGCAGAATGAGGTCGTAGTTCACAAGGCTTCCAGCATAGATCGATCGACACCGAATTCGCCGACATCCAGCGCGCCACATGTCGCGGCGCGTCGCAGGAAGCCGGACAGGGCCCGCGCGGTCGCGGGTTCGTCCAGGTAGCCGGTGCCGCGCGCGCCGCTGTCGCGCTGCGCGGCGCTGTCACGCCCGTCGAGCCAGGCCCGCAGCCTGGTCGCGGCCGCCGGCGCACCCTCCCGGAAGAAGGTGTACGCGGCCGCGTAGCGCGTCGGCAGCTGCGCCGGATGCAGGTCCCAGCCCTGGTAGAAGCCGCGTTCCAGGCTGCGGCGGACCAGCCGCAGGTGCAGCGCCCAGGCGGCGTGCACGGCCGCGGTGTCGCCGACCGGCAGCACGTTGGTCGAGCCGTCGACGACGCGTACCCCGGTGCCCGCCGCGGCCACCTGCATGACCTGCTTGGCGTGGTCGGCGGCCGGATGCTCCATGGATTGGCACGCCGCCGCGATGCCGAGTGCCGCCGAGTAGTCGTACGTGCCGTAGTGCAGCCCCACGCAGCGCCCCTGCGACGCGTGGATCATCGCGGGCAGCGGGCAGGTCCCGTCCGGGCCGAGGATCGCCTGCGGCATCTCGACCTGCAGCTCGAAGCGCAGCTGGCCGGCGGCCGGTTCGAGGTGGCGGCACAGCCACACCAGGGCCTCGACCTGGTCCGCCGAACTGACCTTCGGCAGCGTGAGCACGAAGTTCGGCGGGATCGTGCCCAGCGCGTCGAGCAGCCGTTCCAGCGTGCGCAGCGCCCGGGGCCGGGTGTCGGGCTCGAGGCTCTTGATCCGTACGCCGGTGAACGGGGCCGGCCGCGCCGCCAGGAACGCGGCGACGCTGCGGGCGTGCGCGTCCTCGGTGGCGTCCTCGCGGCGGCCGTAGCCGTCCTCGAAGTCCACCCGCAGGTCCTCGATCGGCTCGGTGGACAGCTTGCGCCCGATCCGCTCGTGCAGCTCCTCCGGGTAGGGCAGCCCGTGCTCGGACAGCGCCGCGAGGGCCTGCTCGCCCCAGCGCTCGGCGAGGCCGGTGCGCACCCGGTCGGCGGGCACGTACACGGTGTGCAGCGGCTGGCGGTCGGACGGCTCGTCCGGCCGGCGGTCGAGCAGCAGGCCGTCGGCCGCGGCCAGCCTGCGGTCCAGCTCCCGTTCGGGCAGCTTGACCACCGCGTCGCGCGGCACGCCGGGCGACTCTCCCGGTCCGGCGGGCCGCATCAGTCGATCAGCTCCCCGGCCGGCAGGGTCAGGAATTCGGTGAAGTCGTCGGACAGCGCGACCTGCTCGAAGATCCTGCGGGCGGGGGCGTAGTCGTCCCCGAGCGTGTCCATCTCCGCCTGGATCAGCTGTTCCAGCAGGTCACGCGTGATCGGGGTGCCGTCGGCGAGGTCCGCGCCGTTGTGCATCCACTGCCACAGCTGCGAGCGGGAGATCTCGGCGGTGGCGGCGTCCTCCATCAGGTTGTTGATCGCGGCCGCGCCGTTACCGGCCAGCCACGACCGGATGTAGCGGATCCCGACGTCGATGTTGGCGCGTACGCCCGCCAGCGTGATCTCGCCGGGCGTGGTGCGCACGTCCAGCAGGTCGTGGGCGGTGACGTGCACGTCCGGGCGCTGCCGGGTGAGCTGGTTCGGTGCTCCATCCAGCGCCTGCTCGAACACCTCCAGGCAGATCGGCACCAGGTCGGGGTGCGCGACCCAGGAGCCGTCGAAGCCGTCGGCGGCCTCGCGCTGCTTGTCCTCGCGCACCTTGGCCAGCGCGGTCGCGGTGACGCCCGGGTCGCGCCGGTTCGGGATGAACGCCGCCATGCCCCCCATCGCGTACGCGCCACGGCGGTGACACGTCTTGACCAGCAGCTGCGCGTACGCCCGCAGGAACGGCGCGGCCATTGTCACCTGTCCCCGGTCGGGCAGCGTGTACGCCGGGAACGCGCGGAACTTCTTGATCAGGCTGAACAGGTAGTCCCAGCGTCCGGCGTTCAGCCCGCTGGCGTGGTCGCGCAGCTCCCACAGGATCTCGTCCATCTCGAACGCGGCCGTGATCGTCTCGATGAGCACGGTGGCCCGGATGCTGCCGTACGGGATGCCCAGCAGCTCCTGCGCGGCCGTGAACACGTCCTGCCACAGCCGGGCCTCGAGGTGGCTCTCCATCTTGGGCAGGTAGAAGTACGGGCCGCTGCCGCGGGCCAGCAGCTCGGCCGCGTTGTGGAAGAAGTGCAGGCCGAAGTCGACCAGCGCGGCGACGCCGGGCTCCCCGTCGACCTCGAAGTGGCGCTCGTCGAGGTGCCAGCCGCGGGGGCGGACCACGATGGTGGGCAGCGGGCCGGGGTGCAGCGCGTACAGCTTGTCACCCTGCTGGAGGCTGATGGTGCGGCGTACCGCCTCGTAGAGGCTCTGCTGGCCGCCGATGACGTTGGCCCAGTGCGGGGTGTTGGCGTCCTCCAGGTCGGCCAGCCACACCTTCGCGCCCGAGTTGAGCGCGTTGATGGTCATCTTGCGGTCGGTCGGGCCGGTGATCTCGACGCGGCGGTCGACCAGGTCGGCCGGGGCGGGTGCGACGGTCCACTCGCTCTCGCGGATCTCCGCCGTGTCCGGCAGGAAGTCCAGCGTGCCGGTGCGGTCGATCTCCTCCTGCCGGGCCCGGCGCGCCGCGAGCAGCTCGTCGCGGCGGGGGCGGAAGCGGCGCTGCAGCTCGGTGACGAACCGGACCGCTTCGGGCGTCAGGATCTCGGTCACTCATACCCCCACGATGTGTTCGGGCCGGACCGGCACCCGGGTCAGCGCGGCCCCGGTGGCCGCCCGGATCGCCGCGACGACGGCCGGTGTGGATGAGATCGTCGGCGGCTCGCCGACTCCGCGCAACCCGTAGGGCGAGTGCGGGTCGGCCAGTTCGAGCACGTCCACTGTCATCGGCGGCATGTCCATGATCGTAGGGAGCAGATAGTCGGTGAAGGACGGATTACGCACCTTCCCGTCCACGACCTGGATCTCCTCCATCAGCGCCAGGCCGAGGCCCTGGGCGGTCCCGCCCTGGATCTGGCCGGTGACGGCGGCCGGGTTGACGGCCTTGCCGACGTCCTGCGCGGTGACGATCTCGACGACTTTCACCAGGCCGAGCTCGGTGTCCACGTCGACGGTGGCCCGGTGCGCGGCGAAGGCGTACTGCACGTGCGCGTCGCCCTGCCCGGTCTCCGGGTCGAGCGGGAACGTCGGCCGGTGCCGCCACTGCACGGTCTCCTCGATCGCCCCGTCCGCGAGCAGCTCGGCGATGTCGGCGACCACCGTGCCGTCCTCGCCGAACACCTGACCGTCCGCCAAACGCAGAGCTGTTTCCCCTGCTCGCCCGCCCTCCGATGATGGCAAGGTGCCCTTCCTATACGTATGGCGATGGGAAGGTGCCCTTCCTTCGAGACGGGTCAGCAGGCGGTCGCGGATGGCCTGGCAGGCGGCGCGAACGGCGCCGCCGGTCATGTAGGTCTGGCGGGAGGCGGAGGAGGAGCCGGCGCTGCCGACGGCGGTGTCGGCGGGGGCGATGGTGACCTGGTCGACGCCGAGCTCGGTGCGGACGATCTGGGCCTGGACGGTGACCAGGCCCTGGCCGACCTCGGCGGCGGCGGTGTGCACCAGGACGGCCGGGCGGCCGGCGATCAGTTCCAGGCGGACGCGGGCGGTGGCGTAGTCGTCGAAGCCCTCGGAGAAGCAGACATTCTTGATGCCGATGCCGTAGCCGACGCCGCGGACCACGCCCTCGCCGCGGGTGGTGTTGGCGGTGCCGCCGGGCGGGAAGTCGGCCTGCCCGGCCGGTGGCTTGGCCTGCACCAGGCGGAGCAGTTCGGCGACCGGGGCCGGGCCTTCGACGAGCTGGCCGGTGGGCATGCGGTCGCCGGTGTGCAGGGCGTTGCGGACCCGGACCTCGACCGGGTCCAGGCCGAGGGCCGCGGCGAGCTTGTCCATCTGGGACTCGTACGCGAAGCACGCCTGGACCGCGCCGAAGCCGCGCATCGCCCCGCAGGGCGGGTTGTTGGTGTAGAGCCCGTAGGCGTCCATGACGACGTTCGGCACGTCGTACGGGCCGATGCCCAGCGTCGCCGCGTTCGCCACGACCGCGCCGGAGCTGGACGCGTACGCGCCGCCGTCGAGCAGGATGCGGGCCTTGACGTAGACGAGGCGGCCGTCGGCGTCCGCGCCGTGCTCGTAGCGCAGCCGGGCCGGGTGGCGGTGCACGTGGCCGAAGAACGACTCCTCCCGGCCGTACACCATCTTCACCGGGCGGCCCGTGTGCAGGGCCAGCAGGCACGCGTGCACCTGCATGGACAGGTCCTCGCGCGCGCCGAACGCGCCGCCGACCCCGGCCAGGGTAAGCCGGACCTTGTCGGCGGGCAGGCCCAGGCACGCGGCCACCTGCTGCTGGTCGACGTGCAGCCACTGGGTCGCGATGTACAGGTCGACGCCGCCGTCCTCGGCGGGCACGGCCAGCCCCGACTCGGGGCCGAGGAACGCCTGGTCCTGCATGCCGACCTCGTACTCCCCGGTCACCACGACCGCGGCGGTCGCGTGCGGGTCGCCGCGCCGGATCGGCACGTGGCGCAGCAGGTTCGGCCGGTCGGCGTGCACCCGCGGCGCGCCGGCGTCGTCGAGCGCCGCCTCGGGGTCGGTGACCGGGTCGAGCACCTCGTACGTGATCCCGATCGCCTGGACGGCGCGCCGCGCGGTCTCCGGATGGTCTGCGGCCACGACCACGATCGGCTCGCCCTGGTAACGCACCTCGTCGGCGGCCAGCACCGGCTGGTCGACGTGCTCCAGCCCGTACAGCCGCCGACCGGGCACGTCTTCGTGCGTGAGCACCGCGTACACCCCGGGAATCCGCAGCGCCGGACCGAGGTCCAGCCCCGTGATCCGCGCCCGGGGGTGCGGGCTGCGCAAGGTCGCGCCCCACAGCATGTCGTCGGCCCACAGGTCGGACGAGAACGCGAACTCCCCCGTCACCTTCAGCCGCCCGTCCGGCCGCAACGGCGAAGCCCCCACCCCACCCGTCACGGTGGCCGCCAGCCCCACATGCACTGTCGTGGTCATCGGCCGGCCTTTCGGAGGAGGGTGCGGCTGACGCGGGTGAGGTCGCGGGCCAGGGAGTCCTCGTCGGGGTGGACGAGGCGGCCGTGGCGGACGACCGGGGTGCCGCCGACGAGCAGGGCTTCGACGCGGGCGGGCGGGCCGAAGACGAGGGCGGCGACCGGGTCCTCGATGCCGGCGTGGCCGAGGTCGTCGATCCGCCACAGGGCCACGTCGGCGAGCTTGCCCGGCTCCAGGGCGCCCAGCTCGCCGTCGCGGCCCAGGCAGCGGGCCCCGCCGGTGGTGGCCAGGGCGAGCGCCTCGCGGGCGGTCAGCGCGGCCGGGCCGCCGCGCAGCCGGGCCGCCAGCATCGCCTGGCGCAGCTCCGGGCCCAGCTCACCGGCCTCCTGCGAGGCCGCGCCGTCGACGCCGAGGCCGACCGGAGCGCCCACGTCGAGCAGGTCGCGCACCCGGGCGACGCCCGCGCCGAGGCGGGCGTTCGAGCTGGGGCAGTGCGCCACGCCGGTGCCGGTCGCGCCGAGCCGGGCCACCGCCGCGTCGTCGAGGTGCACCCCGTGCGCCAGCCACACGTCGTCGCCGAGCCAGCCGAGCTTCTCCGCGTACTCCACGGGCGTGCAGCCGAAGCGGTCGCGGCAGAACGCGTCCTCCTCGACCGTCTCGGCGAGGTGGGTGTGCAGCCGCACGTTGTGCGCGCGGGCCAGGGACGCGGCCTCGCGCATCAGGTCCGAGGTGACCGAGAACGGCGAGCAGGGCGCGACGGCGACGCGCACCATCGCCGACGCGGACGGGTCGTGGTGCCGCTCGATCGCGGCGGCGGTCCCGGCCAGTGCCGCGCCGGTCGACTCGACGATGTTGTCCGGCGGCAGCCCGCCCTGCGACGCGCCGAGGTCCATCGAGCCGCGGCAGGCGTGCAGCCGTACGCCGACCGACGCGGCCGCCTCGACCTGCGTGCCGATCAGGTCGCCCGAGCCGCGCGGGAACACGTAGTGGTGGTCGGCGGCGGTGGTGCACCCGGACAGCGCCAGCGCGCTCAGGCCCGCGGTCGTGGTGACGTACACGAGCTCGTCGTCGAGCCCGGCCCACACCGGGTACAGCTCGACGAGCCAGTCGAACAGGTTGCTCTGCTGGGCCAGCCCCCGGGTGGCCCACTGGTACAGGTGGTGGTGCGTGTTGACCAGGCCGGGCGTGGCCAGGCAGCCCCGGCCGTCGATGACCTGGTCGGCGGGTCCGTCGTAGTCGCCCGCGCCGACCTCGGTGATCCGGTCGCCGTCGATGACGAGGTGCCCGCGCGGGTACTCCGCGCCCGCCGCGTCGACGGTCGCGATCGCGCAGCCGGTGATGACGGTCCGCATCACGACCCCGCCCCACCGGCCGCGGCCAGGCGTACCGCGTCCATGATCTTCTCGTAGCCGGTGCAGCGGCACAGGTTGCCGGCCAGCGCCTCGCGGATCTCGGGGTCGCTCGGGTGCGGGACGCGGGCCAGCAGGTCGTGCACCGAGACGATCAGCCCCGGGGTGCAGAAGCCGCACTGCACGGCCCCGGTCTGCAGGAACGCACGCTGCACCGGGTCCAGCTCGCCCTCCGGGGCCAGCCCCTCCACGGTGCGCACGTCGCGCCCGGCGGCCTGGCCCGCGGCGACCAGGCAGGCGCAGACCGCGGTCCCGTCCAGGTACACCGTGCACGAGCCGCACTCGCCCTGCTCGCAGGCGTTCTTGCTGCCGGGCAGGCCGAGCCGCTCGCGCAGCACGTAGAGCAGGCTCTCGCCCGCCCAGACGTCGTCGGCGGTCCGGGTCGTGCCGTTGACCGTGCAGGTCAGCCGCATAGGTCCCTCCAGGCCCAGGTCAGGGTGCGCTGGGCCAGGACGGCCAGCGCGTGGCGGCGGTACGCGGCGGTGCCGCGCACGTCGTCGATCGGGGACGCGGCCGCGGCGACCAGCTCGCCGAAGCGCCGCGCCACGCCGGGTTCGAGCGCGGCGAGGGTGTCCCAGGGCAGCTGCCCGGCGGCGAACAGCTCCGCCTCGGTCGCCCGGCGCGGGGTGGGCGCGGCCGAGCCGATGCCGGTGCCGACCTCGCGCCGGCCCGGGTGCAGGGCCAGCGAGAACGAGCTGACCGCGATCACCATCGCGTTGCGGGTGCCGATCTTCGAGAACTGCTCCGGGCCGTCGGCGGGCCGCACCCACACCGCGGCGATCAGCTCGTCCGGGGCGAGCACGCTGCGTTTGGGACCGGTGAAGAACTCCGCGACCGGCACCAGCCGGGTGCCGCGCACCGAGGCCAGCTCGACCTGGGCGCCGGAGGCCAGCAGCGGCGGGTGGCCGTCCCCGGCGGGCGAGGCCGAGCCCAGGTTGCCGCCGAGGGTGCCCCGGTTGCGGATCTGCGGCGAGCCGACCGTGCGCGCGGCCATGGCCAGCCCCGGCAGGCGGTCGCCCAGCTCCTCGATGATCCGGGTGTACGAGACGCCCGCGCCGACGCGCAGCAGCTCCCCGTCCATCGCCCAGGTCGTCAGGTCGCCGATGCGGGTCAGGTCGAGCAGCACACCCGGCCGCCGCCGGTCGAAGTTCAGCTCCACCATCACGTCGGTGCCCCCGGCGATCGGCACCGCGTCCGGCCGCTCCGCCCTGATCGCCAGGGCGTCGGCCCAGGTCGGCGGGGTCATGAAGTCCATCAGGCTGCTCCCAGTTCCCACGCTAGCCCCGGCTCGGGAGCGCCGTCGCGCCGCACCGAGCCCTCGATCAGGCCGTACGGGCGGTCGGCCGCGAAGTACACCGCGTCGGGGTTGTCCAGGCCGAACGGCGACAGGTCGACCAGGAAGTGGTGCCGGTTCGGCAGCGCCAGCCGCACCTCGGCGACCTCGGGCACCTGCTCCAGCACCCGCTCCCCCATCGCGTACAGGGTCTGCTGCAGCGAGCGGCTGTACGTGTCCACGAACGCGCCCACCAGCCCGTCCCGGACCCCGTCGAAGGCCGCGTTCCAGTCCACGTCGAGCGTGGCGAACCGCCAGCGGGCGTCGACGGCCGTGGCCAGGATGCGGTCGTCGGCCTCGGGCAGCGTCGTGTACCGGTCGCGCGGGAAGCCCTTGAACTGCGAGCCGGTCGTGTTCAGCAGCGTCAGCCCGTGCAGCCCGCCGACGGCCCAGGCCCGCTCCGCGGTCGCGGTCAGCGTCGCGGTGCGCACCTCGTCCCCGGCGCGGGCGAACGAGTGGCCGCCGAGCCGCCGCCAGCCGTACGCCTCGACGTGCACCTGCGCCCGCTCGATCGCCTCCTGCCCGGTGACGAAGTGGCGGGCCAGCCGCAGCCCGAACTCCTCGATGCTCGCGAAGCCGTCCCGGGCGAACGCGTACACCGTGTTCTTCTGCGTGTCGGTGGGCAGCACGTCGGCGTTGTCGCCGGTCAGGTGCGTCGCGTCGAGGCGGCCCGCGAGGCGGGTGCTGACGTTCAGGTCGGTCAGCTCGTGGCGCGCGCCGTCGCGGACCACGGTGACCAGCCGGCACTCGGCCTTGCCGTACCGGTTCGGTCCGAGGTGGAACGTCATCAGGACCCCCGGTAGGTGGTGTAGCCGAACTTGCTCAGCAGCAGCGGCACGTGCAGGTGGCGGGTGGTGTCGGTGACGTCGAAGACCACGGTCACCTCGGGGAAGAAACTGCCGAGCCCCTGGTACGCCGCGACGTCGAAACGCAGCCCGTAACGGCCCACCAGCCACTGCTCGGCGGGCACCCAGTCGGCGAGCCGCCCGTCGGCGTTCGTGGTCCCGGTCGCCACGACGACCCAGCCGTACTGCCCCATCCGCTGCAGCGTGACCTGCACGTCCGCGGCGGGCTCCCCCCGGCAGGTGTCCAGCACATGCGTCGACAAGGTCATCCGGCGCTCCACTCCGTCATGTCCCGAACAACCGGTCAAGGCGCAGCAAGGTGATCGCCGTCAGCTCGCGGCGTACCACGTCGCGCTCGGCTGCCTCGTCGTTGGCCAGCCGCCGCCGGGCCGCGGCGAGCATCTCGTCCGCGGATTTGCCGCTCGCGAAGATGAGGAAGACGTGGCCGAAGCGGTCCTCGTACGCCCGATTGGCCTCGACCAGGGCCGCCGCGGTCTGCTCGTCGGCAGACGCGGCCCCCGACTGCTCGCGCCGCGACCAGGCCGCCTCCCGGCCCGCGCCCGCGGCCCGCTCGCCGATGCGCGGGTGCGCGTCGAGGGCCTGCCGCACGTCCGGCCAGGACAGCGCCGCGACCGCCCCGGCGGCGACCTCGCGCAGCTCGCCGAGGCTCGCGTACGGCCGCCCGGCCGTCACCGCCCGCGCCCATGCGCTCGACGCGTTGCAGGTCAGCAGCTCGCGTTCGGCGTCGGGGGCGGGCAGAGCGTTGAACTCGGCCGGCGACATGGAATGAGTCAACTGCCCCGCCCTCTGGCGCTGAAGGGTGAGAAGGACCGAAACTGCAACAAAGCCTGGCTAGGCTCTTTGGAGGTTACGACAAAGGCGGTGCGCATGCGGCTACGTGACGTGCTGGAACAGCCGGGTGTCCGGCTGCCGGTGCTCGCCGGGGAGGGCGAGCTGGACCGCCCCGCGCAGCTCGCGTACACCACGGACCTGCTCGACCCCGGCCGCTACCTCGCGGGCGGCGAGGTCGTGCTGACCGGCATGATGTGGCGGCGCGAGCCCGCCGACTCCGAGCTGTTCGTCGCAGCGCTCGCCGGAGCCGGGGTCGCCGCGCTCGGCGCGGGCGAGGCGCTGCTCGGGCCGGTCCCCGCCGACCTGGTCGAGGCCTGCCGGCGGCACCGGCTGCCGCTGTTCGCGGTGCCCGCCGAGGTGTCCTTCCGCGAGGTCACCGAACGCATCAACACGGTGCTCTGGGCCGAGCGCGAAGCCGGGGCGCTGGCCGCCCGCAGCCGCCGCCGGGGCCTGGTCGCCTCCCTCGCCGCCGGGGCGGACCTCGCCGAGGTCTGGCCCGCCACCGGAGCCTGGGTGCTGACCAGCACCGGCCGCGCCATGGTCGGCGAACGCGGCGGCGCGCCGCACGACCTCGCCGTCGGGCGGCGGCTCGCGACGGCGTTCCTGCGCGCCGACAACCTGCCCGCCCGCCTCCGGATCGGCGAGCAGGAGTTCCACCTCGACGCGCCCGCGCCCGCCGCCGCGCCGGGCATGCGCTTCGTCGCCTGCGCCGACCCGGGCCTGCTCGAAGAACTCGTCGAACTGACCGCACTGGACGCGGCCCGCTCCGACCGCGCGCGCCGGATCGAGCGCCGCCTCGCCACCCACCTCGCCGACGCACTGACCTCCGCCACCGACCCCGCCGAAATCACCCCCGCCCTCCACGCCTGCGGCCTACCCCCCACCGGCCCATACACCGTCCTCGTCGCCTCCCTCCCCACCCCGTACCCCTCCGGGCCCGCTTCCGGCGCGGCCGGCAGTTTCGGGGAAAGCAAACGAAACGGGTTCGCGAAAGGTGCGGTTTCCCCGAAACTGCAGAGCGCCGACGGCGCAGCCGTCGCGGTGGTCGAGGAGATGGTCCCGGGAGCGGTCGTCGCGGGCGTGGGCGGGGAGGTCGTGGCGGTGGTCGCGGGCACCGGCGGGCTCGATGAGCTGCGCGAGGCGGCACGGCATCTCACGACGGCGGCTCGGGGCACGCGGTTCGCGGCAGGCGTGAGCGAACCCGCGGCGACCGTCGCCGAACTCGCGGGGGCGCTGTCACAGGCCCGGCACGCGCACGGGTACGCCCTCGACCGGCCGGACCGGGTGTCGGTCGTCGGCAGCGACGAGCTGGCCTCGCACGACCTGCTGCTCGCGGGCGTGCCCCGGGCGGCCCGGCAGGCGTTCGCCGACCGGCTGCTCGCGCCGCTGCGGGCGTACGACGCCGACCACCACGCCGACCTGGTGCGCACCCTGCAGACGTTCCTGGCCTGCGACGGCTCGTGGACGCGCTGCGCGAGCGCGATGCACCTGCACGTCAACACGCTGCGCTACCGCATCCGCCGCATCGCCGACCTCACCGGCCGCGACCTCGACCGCTTCGCCGACCGCGTAGACCTCTACCTCGCCCTGCGCCTCGACACCTGACGCCCGCCCGTCATGATCGCTCGACTTGCCAGGCACCTGGGCGTATGACCGCTCAAGATACGCACGAGTGCCCGGCAAGTCGGACGATCTTCGGCCTTGCCGCGGCCCGCCGAGAACGCCCGTCAGGCGTGGGCGGGTTGCATGGCCTCGGCGAGCAGGGCGACCGAGCGCAGGCGGGCCGCGCCGGTGGCGTGGTGGGCGACGATCAGCTCGTCGACGCCCGCCTGCCGGACGAACGCGTCGAGGTAGGCGCGCACCTCGGCGGGCGTCCCGAGGGCCGAGTACTGCAGCATCTGGTCGACGTGCGCGCCCGCGCCCTGGGCCAGCAGCTGGTCGGCCTGCTCGTCGGTGAAGGTCTGCCCGCGCCCGAACAGGCCCGTGGCGAACGCGCGCCGGGTGCCCTGGAACTGCTCCCGGGCCTCGGCGGTGGTGTCGGCGGCTACGACGTTGACCCCGGCGATCACGTACGGCCGGTCGAGCTGCTCGGACGGCCGGAACTCCCGCCGGTACGCCGCCACTGCGGCTTCCAGGGCCTGCGGCGCGAAGTGCGAGGCGAACGCGTACGGCAGGCCGAGCGCGGCGGCCAGCGTCGCCCCGAACAGCGACGAGCCGAGGATGTACAGCGGCACCTGGGAGCCCTTGCCCGGCACCGCGTCCACCCCGGGGATGCGGGACTTGCCGGCCAGGTAGGCCTGCAGTTCCAGGACGTCGTTCGGGAAGCCCTCGGCCGACTGCGCGTCGCGGCGCAGGGCGCGCATGGTGTTCTGGTCCGAGCCGGGAGCCCGGCCCAGGCCGAGGTCGATGCGCCCGGGGTACATGGCGTCGAGGGTGCCGTACTGCTCGGCGATGGTCAGCGGGGTGTGATTGGGCAGCATGACGCCGCCCGCGCCGAGCCGGATCTCGCGGGTGAACGTGCCGACGTGCGCGATCAGCACGGCCGGGGCGGAGGACGCGATCGTGGGCATGTTGTGGTGCTCGGCGTACCAGACCCGACGGTAGCCGTGCTCCTCCGCGGCGCGGGCCAGGTCGACGCTGGCCGCGATGCTCTCGCGCGGGGTCTCGCCGGGGCCGATGCGGGCCAGATCGAGGATGGAGAGCGGGATCGTCATTACGGCTGTCCTTCTGACTCGACGGGCACCGACCGGCCCGGTGGGTCGGCGAGACCTGGCACGATCTCGCCGACCACGGCCGGTGCAGGCGGTCCGGCATGAAACGGAGCGCTTGCTCCGCCTGCTCCTCGACCGTAGCACCGAAACGGAGCAGCCGCTCCGGTAGGGTGTGTGCATGCCGTCACCCTCGGCCGCCACGCCCGCGGCCGCCCCGCGCAGCGACGCAGCCCGCAATCGCGGCCGGCTGCTCGACGCCGCGGCCGGGCTGATCGCCGAACGGGGCAGCGACGTCGACGTACGCGAGATCGCCCGCCGGGCCGAGGTCGGCATGGGCACCCTCTACCGGCACTTCCCCACCAAGGAGGCGCTGCTCGACGCGGCCCTGGAGCACGTGTTCACCTCGTGGGCCACCGCGGCGTCGGCCGCGCTGACCGGCCGCGCCTGGGCTGATCTGAGCGGGTTCCTCGCCGACGCGCTCACCCGGCAGACGGCGTCCCCGGGACTGCTCGACGCGTACTGCCAGGCGCTGCCCGGCCAGGCCGGCAACACCGCCCGCCAGCACTGCCGCCAGCAGGTCGGCCCGCTGATCGCGGAGCTGGTCCGCGCCGCCCACGCCTCCGGCGAGCTGCGCCCCGACATCACCGCCGAGGACGTGTCCCTGCTGCTCGTCGCCCTCGGCCGGATCGCCCCGGTCGTGCCCGAGCCGTCCTGGCGCCGCATCCTGCACGTCACCCTCGACGGCCTGCGCGCCACCTCGGCCACCCACCTGCCCGACCCCGACCGGCCCAGCTGACGAACCCGCCGCCATCGGCCGGCGCCCGGACGGCACCCGGACGGTGCCCGGACGGTGCCCGCCACGCGCCGCCCACCATAGACGTTGGCCTATCTCGTCGAGTTTTCGCGACTCGGAGTCGACGGGATAGGCCAACGTCTATGAAGTAACGGGGTGTCTGGCAGCGCACGCCACCCGGACGGGACGGGTGCCGAGGCGAGTGGGGTCAGGCGCCGCCGCCGAGGACGGCGTCGCTCTCGGCGGTCTCCTCGGCCGGTGGGCGATGCTTGTGCAGCAACGCGGAGACCGGGGTGCCGGTGTCGTTGACGCGCAGCACGAACGGCCGCTGCGGCGTGTAGCGGATCGCGGTCACCGAGGACGGCTCGACCGAGATGCGCTGGAACAGGTCCAGGTGCATGCCGAGCGCGTCCGCCACGATCGCCTTGATCACGTCGCCGTGGCTGCAGGCGAGCCACACCGCGTCATGGCCGTGGGACTCGCTGATCCGGGCGTCCCAGGCACGTACGGCGGTGACGGCGCGGTTGGCCATCGCCGCCATCGCCTCCCCGCCCGGGAACACGACCGCGGCCGGGTGGTGCTGCACGGTCGACCACAGCGGGTTGTCGGCCAGCTCCTTGAGCGAGCGCCCGGACCACTCGCCGTAGCCGCATTCGCGCAAACCCTCCTCGGTCACCGGCGCGACGCCGGGCAGGGCGAGCTCGAGGGTCTGCCGGCAGCGGACCAGCGGGCTGGTCACCACGACGGCCAGCGGCAGCCCGGCGAGCCGGCCCCGGGCCTGCTCGGCCTGGGCGACGCCCAGCTCGTCGAGCTCGACGGGCAGGTCTCCGGCGAGGATGCCGTCGGCGTTGGCGGTGGTGCGTCCGTGCCGCAGCAGCAGTAGCGTGGCCACGATCGCCAGCCTAGGTGGCGGAGATGGTGTTCGTGGCGAGCAAGGCGATGATCGCGCCGCCCAGGATCACCCGATACCAGACGAACGCCATCAGAGAGTGGTGCGCGACGAACTTCAGCAGCCAGGCGATCGAGGCGTACGCCACGAGGAAGCTGACGATCGTGCCGACGATCAGCGAGGCGGCCGTGACGGTGGGGCTGCCCAGCGCCTCGGGCAGCTCGTAGATGCCGGCGGCGACGAGCGCGGGCACGCCGAGGAAGAACGACAGCCGGGTGGCGGTGACCCGGTCGATGTCGCGCAGCAGACCGGTGGTGATGGTGGCGCCGGACCGGGACACGCCCGGGATCAGGGCCAGGCACTGGGCGAAGCCGATGACGATCGTGTCGACCAGGCGCAGCTGCTTCTCGCCGCGGGTCTGGGTGGCGGCGTACTCGGCGAAGGCCATCACGCCGCTCCACACGATCAGCGACCCGGCCACGAACCACATGCTGCGCAGCGGGCCGGTGATGAGGTCGCGGCCGAGGAAGCCGACGATGCCGATCGGGATCGAGCCGGCGATGACGTACCAGGCGAACTTGTAGTCGAAGATCTGGCGCGCCTGCGCCGAGAACAGGCCCTTGAACCAGGCGCCGGCCAGGCGGGTGATGTCCTTGAAGAAGTACACCAGCACCGCCGCGATCGCTCCGATCTGGATCACGGCGGTGAAGGCGGTGACTGCGGGATCGTCGATCGGCAGGCCCATCAGCTTTTCGGTGATGGTCAGGTGTCCGGTGGAGGAGATCGGGAGGAATTCGGTGATCCCCTCCACGATGCCCAGCACGATCGCCTGCCAGATCTCGATTTCCACTTAGTCTCCCAGTCCGCTCTCCGCGTACGCCTCGGCCACCGTACGCAAGGTCTCCTTGCCGGAGTCGGCGTCTGCGACGAACAGCGCCAGCGACAGCGTAGTCACGCCCGATTCGGCGAAGTCACGCAGGCGTCGCGCGATGCGCTCCTTGGGACCCAGCAGTGAGGTGCGGTCGATGAACTCCATCGGGATCGCCGCGGCGGCGTCGCGCTGGCGGCCGGCCAGGTACAGCTCCTGGACCTGCGCGGCGGCGTCGCCGTAGCCCATACGGGTGGCGAGCTGGTTGTAGAAGTTCTGCTGCCGGCTGCCCATGCCGCCGACGTACAGCGCGGCGTAGGCGCGCACGAGTTCGGCGCACATCTCGATGTCGTCGCCGACGACGACGGGCACGCTGGGCACGACGTCGAAGCCGTCCATGGTCTTGCCCGCCTTGGCGCGGCCGGCGGCGATCTGGCCGAGCTGCTCGGCCGCGAACTCGGGCGCGTAGAACACGGCGAGCCAGCCGTCGGCGATCTCGCCGGCCAGTTCCAGGTTCTTCGGCCCGACCGCGGCGAGGTAGACCGGGATGTCGGTGCGCAGCGGGTGGAAGTTGAGGCGCAGCGCCTTGCCGGGGCCGTCGGGCAGCGGCAGGGTGTGGAACTCGCCGTCGTAGGTGACCTGCTTGCGGGACAGGGCGAGCTTGACGACGTCGACGTACTCGCGGGTGCGCGCCAGCGGCTTGGCGAAGCGCACGCCGTGCCAGCCCTCGGAGACCTGCGGGCCGGACACGCCCAGGCCGAGGCGGAACCGGCCGCCGGACAGCGTGTCGAGGGTCGCGGCGGTCATCGCGGTGGCGGCGGGGGTGCGGCCGGGGATCTGCATGACGGCGCTGCCGATGTCGATGCGCTCGGTCTGCGCGGCGATCCAGGAGAGCAGGGTCGGCGAGTCCGAGCCGTACGCCTCGGCCGCCCAGACCACCGAGAAGCCGAGCCGGTCGGCCTCCCGCGCCAGGGCCAGCAGGTTTTCGGGCGTGGACCACGGCGTCAGATAGCCGATGTTGAGACCGAGTCGCATGGTGACCTCCGTTGGCCGGGCCGCGTCGGCGGCGGTGGGCCAACGTTACCGAGTGGTAGGAATCTTGGGAAGGACGACCCCCGGCTCAGCGTGCGGGCACGCCGGACGGCGCTCGCACCACGTCCGGGGCGGGGCGGCGCGGCGCGGGAGCGGACGGCAGCAGCGCCGGCGGCCGCTTCGCGGCGAGGTCCTCGACCCAGCCGAAGCACAGCACCGCACCGGCTGTGAGCACGGCCGCGACCGCGACGGTGAGCACCGGCGGCCCGGCCAGCGGACCGAGCAGCCACAGCCCGAACGCCACCATCGGCAGCTGCCACACGTAGACGGTCACCGCCCGCGCGTTGAGCAGCGCGACCGCCCGGCGCAGCGGCCCGGCCAGCCGGTCCAGCCGCGGCCGGGCCCGCAGCGCCACGAGCACCACCGCCGTGCCCCACAGCACCGGCACCAGCTGGTCGTGCAGCCCCTCCCGATCGGCGGCGGCGCGCAGCAGCGCGGCCGCGCCCAGCGCCCCGGCGGCGGCCAGGCAGACGGGCCAGGCCAGCCGGTCCAGCAGCCCGGACTCGCGGGCGTACCCGAGCACCCACGCGGTGCCGTACGCCGCGGTGCTCCAGATCACATCGGTGACCGCGTTGCTCGGCAGCCGGACCACGGTCGACAGCAGCACGGCCGCCACCAGCGGGGTCAGCAGCGTCGCCACCGGAGCGCGCTCGAACAGCCAGCGCAGCACCGGGGAGAGCAGCACGAACCACAGGTAGACGCGCAGGTACCACAGCGCGACGACCAGCGCCGCGCCCCACTCGCTGCCCGGCGGGTTCACCAGCGGGAACACCCACGGGATGAGATCGGTCCAGGTGAACGGGTGCCAGCCGTGCAGCAGCATCAGCGGCACCCCGATCGCGCCGAGCAGCCACAGCGGCGGCAGCAGGCGGCGCAGCCGCGAGCGCACGGTGCGCGCCGCGCCGCCCCGGCGCAGCGACACCGCGGTCAGGTAGCCGGCGAGGCCGAACATGACCCACATCGCGGGCAGCAGCGTGGTGAGCGCACCCAGTGGCGCGGTGTGCTGCAGGAACACCCGCACGATCGCGGCGGCGCGCAGGGTGTCGATGTAGGGGCTGCGGGAACGGGCGGTGGCGGGCTCGGCCGGGCTTCCACCGGCCGTACTGCTCGACATGATGGTTCGGCGCTCCTGGGGCTGGGTCGACCGTGCACCTCAACCACAGCTCACTTCCCTCAAAACCAGCTGGGTAAACCGGTCCCGCAGCACGTTCTGTGCCGCATGTCGCGCGCGCCACCCACCGACCCCCGTCGCGGTGTCAAGCCGAATACAGTTCACCCCATGCAGCAACGACCGCTGGGCCGTAGCGGGCTGGTGGTCTCCCGCCTGGCCCTGGGCACCATGACCTGGGGCCTGGACACCGATCCGGACGACGCGGGCGCACAGCTCAAGGCGTATGTGGACGCCGGCGGCACGCTGCTCGACACCGCCGACGTGTACGCCGACGGCGAGGCCGAAGCCGTGCTGGGCACGCTGCTGGACGCCATGGTCGCCCGCGACGACGTGCTGATCGTCGCCAAGGCCGGGCTGCGGGCACGGGCCGGCCGCCGCCACGACGGCTCGCGCGGGCACCTGCTGCGCACCCTCGACACCACGCTGCGCCGCCTCGGCGTGTCTTATGTGGACCTGTGGCAGGTGCACGGGCACGACCCGGACACCCCGTGGGAGGAGACCCTGGCCGCGCTCGACCACGCGGTCAGCTCCGGCAGGGCCCGCTACGCCGGTGTGTCGAACTTCTCCGGCTGGCAGACCGGCCGCGCCGTGACCTGGCAGCAGGCCTGGCCGGGCCGCGCCCCGATCGTGGCCACCCAGATGGAGTACTCGCTGCTGCAGCGCGGCATCGAACGGGAGGTGCTGCCCGCGGCGGCGGCCCTGGGCCTGGGCGTGCTGCCCTGGTCACCACTGGGCCGCGGGGTGCTGACCGGCAAGTACCGCCACGGCCGCCCGGCCGACTCGCGGGCCGCGTCACCGCACTTCGAGCGCTCGGTGCTGCCGTACCTGCAACCGCGCTGCTCGGCGATCGTCGAGGCGGTGGCGACCGCCGCCGACGGCCTGGGCGTGTCCGCCGCCGAGGTCGCCCTGGCCTGGGTGCGCGACCGCCCCGGGGTGACCGCGCCGATCCTCGGCGCCCGCAACGTCGGCCAGCTCGTCGCGGCACTCCAGGTCGAGGAGATCGACCTGCCCCCCGAGATCTCCCGCGCCCTCGACGACGTCTCCGCGATCCCCCTCGGCTACCCCGAGCTGGAGTAGATCATCCGACTTGCCCGGCACCTGTGCGTATCTTGACCGGCCATTCACCCGGTTGCCTGGCAAGTCGAACGATCAAGGGGCGCCGGGCGGCGTGAAGCAGGATGTTATGCCCCAAAAGGCCCCCGAACAGGCGTAATACCTTCAGATAGGGTGCCCGCCGTGCTTGCCTGACCTGGGAGCGAGGTGCACCATCGCTCTATGGACTACGAATACGCACCGCTGCGGTTACCTCCGGATGTCGATCGGTTGACCGCCGCGGTGCGGCTCGCGATCCAGGCCGAGTACGGCGGCTGGGAACTGGCCCGCGTGCAGCTGATGAAGGACGGCACCCGCAAGGTGCTGCTTCGCCGGCCGCTGCGGGCCTTCCCCTTGCCCGGCCTGTCCGCCTGACGCTGCGACCAGGGCACCCCCACGCCGCCCGGCCCGGCGGCGGGTGCCGACGCGCGCGGACGAACGTTATTTGATGACGTAGAACTCAGGATGGGCCAGCCAGGCGGCCATCGCGGCGGCGTCGACGAAGAAGACGGTGTCGTCGTCGGCGGCGGCCACGCACCGTCCCGCCCGTTCGAAGAGCTCCCGAATGCCCGCAGGCGGCGGATCGTGGAGGTCGATGTAGACCCACCCGTCGGCCTCGACCGCCAGCCGGTGCGCCATGCGGCCCAGCGCGGGCCTGCCCGCCGGATCACTGACCCCGATGTGCACCTGCACCTGGCAGGCCATCTCCACGCCCGCGGCCGACTCCAGCGGTGCCGTCTCCTCGGGGCCGAACTCGAAGTCTGTCGCCTCCAGGTAGTAGGCGTAGGGCCGCCCCGCCGCGTCGTACCAGTCGCGTGTGCGGTCGGCGTGCCGGACCAGGCCCTCGGCCCGGAACGCCGCCTCGACCAGCGGCTCGACCAGCGCGGCGGGCAGCGGGCTGAAGACACACAACGCGGTTCCACCCATGGCCGACGAGTATGCCCCCAGGAACACGGACGGCGCGCCCCGTTTCCGGGAGCGCGCCGTCGTCAGGCGGAGCAGGACGTCAGTCCTGGTCCTCCATGATGTCGCCGTTCAGGTGCTCGTCCAGGCGGGCCACCAGCTTGTCGGAGGCGCCCAGGGTGAACGGGCCGTTGGCGTCGGTCTCCTCGAAGTCGTCGGGCTCCAGGGACTTGTCCACCTCGGCGACGGTGACGATGCCGTCCAGCGGCTCCAGCTCCGGGATGTCCAGCGCGGCGAGCGAGCCGTCGGAGCTCTGCAGCAGCTCCAGCACGGCGTCGGCGACCGAGGCCACCGGCTCGGAGTCGCCGTCGCTGAGACCGGCCTCACGGCGGGCCAGCTCGGCGGCGTTGATCAGCGCGGAGACGCTCGGGATCAGGTAGTCGCGGCGCTGGCGGACCGAGATCACCTTCGGGTGCGGGTCGGTCGGGGCCTGCTCGGCGGCGACGAGGTCGGCCATGAACCGGTCGGCCTTCTCCAGGTCGATCGGCTCCACCTCCCAGGGCAGCGGCTCGCCGTACGTCTCCGAGAGGGCGTCGTCGTAGGTGACGGCGGCGTTGTTGAACGCCACGTAGGCACGCCAGACGTCATCGCTGTCGACCTCGCCCTTGGCGTCGCGTACTGCGGCCAGGTGCGCCCGGGCGGCGGTGATCATCTCTTCCAGCGCGGCCTCGACGGCGGCGTGGTTGTCGCTCATTACTCGGTTACTCCTTCATACGACGAGACAGGCCGGTTCCCGGCCGCGCACGACCGGGCCTAACTCTGCCGCAGGAACCTGTCCAGAACCCGCACGCCGAACTGTAGTCCCTCCACCGGCACGCGCTCGTCGATGCCATGGAACAACGCGGAGAAGTTCAGATCGGGCGGCAGGCGCAGCGGCGCGAAGCCGAAGCAGCGGATGCCGAGCCGGGCGAACGACTTGGCGTCGGTGCCGCCCGACAGCATGTACGGGACCGCGTGCGCGCCGGGGTCCTCGGCCTTGAGGGCGAGCGCCATCGCGTCGACCAGCGCCCCGTCGAACCCGGTCTCCAGCGCGGGCTGGCGGTGAATCGACTCTATCTCCAGATCCGGCCCGAGCACCTCCGCGAGCTGCTCGCGGAACAGCTCGAACTGCCCCGGCAGGGTCCGGCAGTCGATCGTGGCACTGGCCCGGCCGGGGATGACGTTGTCCTTGTAACCGGCGTTCAGGCGGGTCGGGTTGGCGGTGTTGCGGATCGTGGCGCCGATCATGGTGGCGATCGGGCCGAGCTTGGCGATGGCCGCCTCGGGGTCGTCCGGGTCGATCTCGATCTGCAACGCCTCGCCGACCTCCTCCAGGAAGGCCCGCACGGTCGGGGTCACCACGACGGGGAAGCGGTGGCGGCCCACCCGGGCGACCGCCTCGCACAGCGCCGTCACGGCGTTGTCGTCGTGCACGAACGAGCCGTGCCCCGGGCGGCCGGTGGCGTGCACGCGCAGCCAGTCGATGCCCTTCTCGGCCGTCTGGATCATGTACAGGCGCAGGTCGTTGCTGACCGTGTAGGAGAAGCCACCGACCTCGCCGATCGCCTCGGTGCAGCCCTCGAACACGTCGGGGTGCTCCTCGACCAGGAACTTCGCGCCCCAGTCGCTGCCCGCCTCCTCGTCGGCGGTGTAGCAGAGCACGATGTCGCGCGGCGGCACGTAGCCGGCGCGCTGCCAGTCGCGCACCACGGCCAGCGACATGGCGTCGAAGTCCTTCATGTCGACCGCGCCGCGACCCCAGATGAAGTCGTCCTTGATCTCCCCGGAGAAGGGGTGCACCGACCACTCGCTCGCGTCAGCGGGCACGACGTCCAGGTGGCCGTGCACCAGCAGCGCCCCGCGCGAGGGGTCCGCGCCCGGGATGCGGGTGACCACGCTGGCCCGGCCGGGCCGGCTCTCGAACAGCTGCGGGTCGAGGCCGACCTCGCTGAGCTTGGTCGCGACGTACTCGGCGGCGGCCCGCTCGCCGGCGCTGGTGGCCAGATCACCCGTATTGGTGGTGTCGATGCGGATCAGGTCGCGGCAGAGGTCGATAACCTCGTCAGTGGCGGGCGTACGCATAAGGATCTTCCTACCAGGTCGGGCCGGAATGTCCCAGCCCAGGACGCGGGCGCTTCCCGGCCGATGCTGGACAGGCTAGGCTCACCTAACCCGACGACCGCTGGAGATCACGTGACCGCCACCCGGCCCGACCCCGCCGGTGAGACCTTCGCCGAACTGCTCGGCGGACGTCGTGCCGCCCTCGACGCCACCGTCGGCCCGCTGGCGTTCGGCGTCGCGTTCGTGGCCGGCGGCCGGTCGATCGAGTGGGGCGTCGGCGCGGCGGTCGCGGTCACCGCGGCGATCGGGGTGTGGCGGCTGCTGCGCGGCGACAAGCTCGGCGCGGTCCTGGTCGGCCTGCTCGGCGTGGTCGTCGCGGCGCTGATCGCGCTGTACACCGACCGCCCCGAGGCGTTCTTCCTGATCCGCATCGCCACCAACGCCGCCAGCGCGCTGGCCTGGGCGGTCAGCATCGTGCTGCGCTGGCCGCTGCTCGGCGTGGTCGTCGGCGGCGTGCTCGGCCAGCGCGGCACCTGGCGGCGCGACCCGGCGCTGCTGCGCGCCTACAGCCGGGCCAGCTGGATCTGGGTGATGCAGTACGTCGTGCGGCTCGCGGTGTGGCTGCCGCTGTTCTGGGCGGGGCAGGCCGAGGCGCTGACGGTCGCCACGATCGCGCTGACCTGGCCGGTGGTCGCGGCGTGCCTGGCCGTCAGCTGGTACGTGATGCGAAAGTCGCTGCCCGTGGGGCACCCAGGCCTGCGCCACCCCGTGATCGACAAGGAGCCGGCGGGGGTCTAGCCTCGCCCGGTGAGTCTCACCGCGGAGCCGATGCACGCCCGTCCCCGGCCGCCGGAGCAGCTCGAAGCGCTGTTCGGCGAGGGCTGGCCGGAGTTCATCTTCCACGACCCGGAGACCCGGCTGCACATCGGACGGATCCGCGAGCTGTTCGCCGGCCTGGAGCTGGTGCTGCTCGACGGCGACGAGCCGGTGGCGGCGGGCTGGGCGGTGCCGCTGTGCTGGAACGGCGAGGTGTCCGACCTGCCCGCCGGGTACAACGACAGCCTCGCCCGCGCCCTGGCCGCGTACGACGCCGGGAGCACGCCGGACACGCACGCCGTGCTCGCCGCGCAGGTGCACCCCGACCGGCAGGGCGCCGGGCTGGCGGCGCGGCTGCTCGCCGCGCTCTGCGAGGACGCCGCCCGGCGGGGCCGCACCCGGGTGATCTGCCCGGTCCGGCCC
This sequence comes from Catellatospora coxensis, assembly GCF_016862635.1. Lineage (GTDB taxonomy): Bacteria > Actinomycetota > Actinomycetes > Mycobacteriales > Micromonosporaceae > Catellatospora > Catellatospora coxensis. Next base: position 45,998 of record NZ_BONI01000030.1, read on the forward strand.
ACGCACAAGGCCCGCTACCCGCTCACGCCGATCGAGCGCTACCAGGCCTGGACCCGCCCCGACGGGCTGCCGCAGGACCCGTGGCTGCGCACCCACGTCCGGATGGGCGCGCGGGTGCTGGCCGCCGCGCCCCGCTCGCAGGTCATCACCGGCTCGGTCGCCGACTGGGAGAGCTGGACCGGGCTGGCCCTGCCCGACACGGGCGACTACGTCATCCCCGAGGGGCTGAGCACCCTGCGCGTCGACCGCGAGGCCGACACCGGCGTGTACGCCGAACCCAACGTGTGGGTCCAGCACCGCTGATCTCAGCTACCCAGTGCCACGGATCGGTCACTCGAAGTTCATATACCAGCCATACGGATGTATGCACGATACCGCATACAGTGCTTCACTGGGCTTTGTGGACGGCGAGCCGACTGCGCCGGTCGCCAGGTCCGCCGTCGGCAGTCACTCCGGACGGTAGACCGGCGCGGCACGCGCGTTGCGCAACGCGCTGGTCGGCTCGACGTTCCACGGGCGGCGGGCGTGGCAGAATCTCGCGGATGCGCAGCCCCACGCAGCCCGAGCTGACCCTGGCCGACGTCACGGCGAAGGTGCGGGCGGCCTTCGGGTCCGGCCCGGCGGTCACCGACAGCGCCGAGCTGTCCGGGGGCGGCTTCGCCGCGGTGTGGCGGGTGCGCCTGTCCGACGGCCGCGACGTGGTGCTCAAGGTCGGCCCGTCCCCCGAGGTCCCGCTGCTCACCTACGAGCACGGCATGATCGCCTGCGAGGCGGACTACTTCCGGCTGGTGGCCGACCGGCTCCCGGACGTGCCGACGCCGCGCGTGCTGCACCACGGCGACGGCTGGCTGATCACCACGTTCCTGCCCGGCGTGCCGCTCAGCGCCGGCCGGGGCGAAGACCATGACGCGGTACGCGAGCAGCTCGGCCGCGCCGTGGCCCGGGTGCACACGGTGACCGGCGGCCACTTCGGCTACCCGGGCCCGCGACCGCGGGCGGCGACCTGGCGCGCGGCGTTCACGGCGATGGTCGAGGCGATGCTCGCCGACGCGGTGGCCTGGCGGGTGGCCCTGCCCGTCAGCGCGGACCTGATCCGCGCGGTCGTCGCGGACAGTCCCGAGCTGGACGAGGTCGACCGGCCCGCGCTGGTCCACTTCGACCTGTGGGACGGCAACGTGCTCGCCGCGGGCGGCCGGCTCACCGGCCTGGTCGACGGCGAGCGCTACCTGTACGGCGACCCGCTCGTCGACTTCGTCTCGCCGCTGCTGCTGCGCCGCGCCGAGGACGAGCCGGAGCACCCGTTCGTCCGCGGCTACGCCGCCGCCACCGGCACGCCCGTGGTGTTCGACGCCCCGGCCCGGCGCCGCCTCGCCCTCTACCGCCTCTACCTCTACCTGCTGATGACCGTGGAAGTGCCCAGCCGGGGCATCACCGACGAGTGGCGGCAGACCGGCCTGGCCCGCCTGCTGACCGAGGAGGTCGAGCGGCTCGCCCGCTGACCTGTCAACGTCGCGTTGACATGATGGGGGCCGAACCCCGACCATGGCCGCGTGATCCCCTCACCTGCCGAACCGCGCCATCGATCCGGCACCCGCCGACCCACCGGTGACCTGCCGGCCCGGTCGGGCATGCCCGCTCCCGGCGACGCCGGGCGCTGTCACCACACCGGCGCGATCGGACTGGACCTGCACCGGCGCGTGCTGGCCGCAGCCGGCGGCGACCCGGACGGGATCCTCGGCGCACTGGCGGACCTGCGGGAACTGCGTGCCGCGATCGACCATGCGGAACGGGATCTGCTGGCGGCGGCGCGCCGGCGCGGGGTGAGCTGGGCGCGGGTCGCGTCGGCGCTCGGCCTGCGGTCCCGGCAGGCCGCCGAGCAGCGCGCGGCCCGGCTGGCCGAGCAGGCGGACACCGGGAACGGCAGCAGCTGTCAACACTGCGTTGACATCGGGCCGGTCGCCGAGCTGCGCTCCGCCGCCCGCGCCGCGGCCGAACAGATGGCCGCGGACCCCTCCTGGGACGGCGTGCAGCCGCGCGCCGCGCTCGTCCGAACAGGCCTCAGCGCGGCGGCCGAAGCCCCCGCCGGAGCGCTGTATTCGCTGGTGGAGCACGCCGTCTCCGACCTGGTCGCGGTCGAGCTGGACGGCCGGCCGGTGCTGCTGCGGGTCGCCGTCGCCCGGCTGCGCCAGGCGTTCCGGGACGCTGCACCGCATGCCGTGGCGGGAGTCCGCGCGGGCTGAGGTCCACATTGACAAGCCCGGTAGCGCCGCCCAGGATGAGCCACTCCGGCTCAACTTTCAGGGAGGACCGTCATGGGCGGCGGCATGGCAGCGGTGCTCGGCGACCGCAACGCACGGCTGTTCCTCGGGGTGACCCTCACCTCCGGGTTCGGCAGCACGGCGATGTCGCTGGCCGCCTCGGTCTGGGTGCTCACGCTGACCGGCGCGGCGAGCCTCGCCGCGCTGTGCGGGCTGTGCGTCTACCTGCCGTCGCTGGCCGGACCGGTGCTGGGGGCCCTGGTCGACCGGCTGCCCCGGCAGCGGCTGCTCGTGACGGCGAGCCTGGCCATGGCCACGCTCCTGCTCACCCTGCTCGCCGTACGCGGACCCGGCCAGACCTGGCTGATCTTCGCGGTGATGCTGGGCTACGGCGTCACCTTCGTGCTGCTCGACGCGGGCGAGGCCGTGATCCTGCGGGCGGCGTTGCCCGCCGACCGGTTGGGCGGCGTGAACAGCCTGCGGATGAGCGTGCAGGAGGGCCTGAAACTGGTCGCGCCGCTGGCCGGGGCGGCACTGTTCACCCTGCACGGCGGCCGGTCGGTGGCCGGGCTGGCCGCGCTGGCGCTCGGGCTGGCCGCCGGCTGCTACGCGGCGATCCGGCCAGGCCCGCTGCCGGGTGCCACGCGTGGCGAGCGCTCGCTGCTGCGGGACACCCGCGCGGGCGTGGGCTTCCTGTGGCGGCACGCCACGCTGCGCGGCCTGGTCGGGACCGGTGCGGCGGCGGTGGCGACGTCGGGGCTGTCCAACGCGGCGGCGTACCTGGTCATCGTCGGGGATCTGGGCCGGGCGCCGGAGTTCGCCGGGGTGCTGGCCGCCGCGCAGGGGGCCGGGTCGGTGGCGGGCGGGCTGCTGTGCGGGCGGGTGCTGGACCGCCGCGGTGAGCCCACCGCGGCGTGGTGGGGCGCCGCGCTGTCCGCGCTGGGCCTGGCGCTGCAGTGCGTACCGTCGACACCGGTGGTCGCCCTGGCCCGGGTGCTGATCGGGGTGGGTCTGCCGTGGACGGTCATCGCGGCGATGACGGCCGTGCAGCGGCATACGCCCGCGGAGTTGATCGGACGGGTGGCCGCGACCGCGAACACCGTGGTCTTCGCGCCGACGGCGCTGACCATCGCGCTCGGCGCGGGCGCGGTCGAACTGCTCGACCACCGGTTCGTCCTCGGCGTCGCCGCGGCCCTCACCCTGCCGGCCGCGACGCCGCTGCTCGCCAGGCTGCGCACGACGCCCGCCGCGGCCACGGCCGGTCACCAGGACACCGGTCCCTCCCCCACCGCGGGGACCGAAGGCGCGGAACCCTCGGCCGCGGCGGTCAGTCCGCGTCGCGGAGCCGAACGCCGCGGCGGCTGAGGAACGCCAGCGAGCGCTCCAGTTTGTCGAGGTCCTCCGGCGCGATCAGCCGGGCGGTCTGCCTGCCGAACGGATGGAAGAAGCCGTCGGAGGCCAGCCTGCGCAGGAAGCCCTCCTGCTCGCGGCGCAGCCCCGGGTCGGCCTCGGGCTGCCGGGCATACCCGGCCCGGTCCCGGGCGGCCTGCCGCGGCGGGTACGCCCGGTGCCGCTGGACGAACGACGCGAACGCCTGGATCTCCTGCACCGCCGCGCCCACGCCCGCGAGCGCGGCGTCGCCGTAGTCGCACCACGGCGGCTCCTCGGCGGCGTGGGTGAGCGTGAGGTCGAGCAGCCCGTCCAGCGTCATCGTCGCCACGCACAGCGGCACGGCCCAGACGATCGCGTTCGCGGAGTCCTCGTAGCGCTGCCAGGCCAGGTCGCGCAGCCGCTCCTGGTCGGCGTCGCCGTCCGCGCCGACGTGGTCGGGCGCGTCCCAGGCCCGCTCGCTGATCCGCAGCAGGGTCAGCGCGTCGTCCCGGAACCGCGAGCCGGACCGAGCGGCTTCGGCGAGCATGCCGATCTCGTAGACGTGGGTCAGGGCGCGTACGGCTTCGATCAGTTCCGGCGACGTGGGCGCGTCGCCCAGGTCGACCACGAGTCGGAGCAGTGCTCGGTCGGATTCGGCGGCCTTCGGTCGCGGCATGTGACGCCTTGCCATCGGAGATCATCTGGGTGCAGGCAGTATCCAACATGGATCACCGGTAGCACCAGGACCGCATGCGTACACCTGGGCGCGCGCCGGGCACACCGACCCGCGTCACCGCGTCAGAGCAGCCCGGACAGGTACGCGGCATGTTCGGCGGGGTTCGGCGGCGGCCACGGCCGGGTCTGCGACGCGTCCTGCGAGAGGTCGGACGCCGAGGGCCGCGGTGGCGGCCAGGGCCGGGCGGGCGTATCGGTCGGGGCCGCGCCGGACTGCAGCAGGGCCGCCGCGCACAGCGCCACGACACCCAGCGCCAGGGCCGGTCGGGTCCGGCCGTCGGACGGGGACACCACTCACCCCCATGATCACGTCTTCCCCCATTATCCGCCGGTTCGCCCTGGCCGGCGGCGAGACCCGGGCGACGATGGGACGGTGACCGGCTGGGTGCTGCACGTGGACCTGGACCAGTTCGTGGCCGCGGTCGAGGTGCTGCGCCGGCCCGAGCTGCGCGGGCGTCCGGTGGTGGTCGGCGGCGACGGCGACCCGGCCAAACGCGGCGTGGTCAGCACCGCCTCGTACGAGGCCCGCGAGTACGGCGTGCACTCCGGCCAGCCGTTGCGGATCGCCGCCCGCAAGTGCCCGGACGCGGTGTTCCTGCCCGTCGACTTCGCCGCGTACGAGCAGGCGTCGGCGCTGGTCATGGCGGCACTGCGGGAGACCGGCGCGGTGGTGGAGGTGCTCGGCTGGGACGAGGCGTTCCTCGCCGTGGACACCGACGACCCGGAGGCCGCCGCCCGCGACGTGCAGCGGCGGGTACGGGCGGCCACCGGCCTCGACTGCACCGTCGGCATCGGCGACAACCGGCTGCGCGCCAAGCTCGCCACCGGCTTCGGCAAACCCGCCGGGGTCTTCCGGCTCACCAGGGCGAACTGGGCCGAGGTGATGGGCGGCCGGCCCACCGACGCGCTGTGGGGTGTCGGCGCGAAGACGGCGAAGCGGCTCGCCGCGCACGGCCTGCACACCGTCGCCGAGCTGGCCGCCGCCGACCCGCAGGAGCTGGCCGCGGCGTTGGGCCCGGCCACCGGCCCGTGGCTGGTGCGGCTCGCGCACGGGGAGGACGACACCCCGGTGACGGGAGCGCCGTACGTGGCGCGTTCGCTGAGCAAGGAGACGACGTTCCAGACCGACCTCGACGACTGGGCCGACGTACGCCGCGAGGTGCTGGTGCTGGCCGCGCAGGTCGCCGACGCGGTGGCGGCGCAGGACCGCGCGGTGGGGCGGGTGGTGGTGAAGGTGCGCTACGTCCCGTTCACCACCCGCACCCACGGCCACAAGCTCGACAACCCCACGACCGACCCGGCCACCGTCGAGCAGGCCGCCCTCGCGGCCCTCGCCGCCTTCCCCGCCGACCGCCCGGTCCGCCTCCTCGGCGTCCGCGCCGAATTCACCCGCACGGACTGACCCCGCCCTCCGCTTTTCAACGACGTTGGCCTATCTCATCGAAAAAACGCGCGCCACAGTCGACGTAATAGGCCAACGTCGATGAGCGGCGGAGCAGGCGGCGGGCAGGCGGCGGGCGGGCGGCGGGGGTTACTCGGCGGCCTCCTCCGAGGTGCGGCGTTCGGTGTACAGGTCGGGGCCCTGCTGGGCGCGCAGGGTGCGGATGTCCGACTCGGCCAGGATCGCCTCCGCCTGGGCCCGCGGATCGTCGCTGCCGACGGCCAGCTCCTCGGGCAGCAGCTTCTCGGCTCGTGAGGTGGTGCGCTCCTCGTCCATGCCCCACGGCTACCGCGCCGGGGCCGTCCTTAAACCCGCTGGTCGAGCCTGGTCACCCGATCGAGCAGCGCGCCGACCACCCCGCGTACGTCGGCGTCGACGACCACCTCGACCACCGGCCCGTCACCGGCGTCCGGGTCGAGATCCACCACGGTGTTGCCCCGGCTGGGGCCGTAGCCGGCGTCGACGTGGATCCGGGCGGGCCGGGTCGTCATCAGTTCGGGATGTAGCAGCGCGAGCACCGCGACCGCGTCGTGCACCGGGGTGACCGCGCCGAGGCCGTGCCGGTAGCCGCCCAGCGCCCGCGCGGTGAGCGCGCCGATCCGGCCGGACTCCGCGAGCACGGCCAGGTCGGCGTCGACGAGGCCGGTGCGCCGCGTGACGTCCAGCGGCACGAGGGTGGTCGGCACGGACACGCCGGGGTCGGTCAGCACCCGGTGCGCGGCCTCCGGGTCGAACCACACGTTGAACTCCGCCGCGGGGGTCATGTTGCCCGCGCCGATCGAGCCGCCCATCACCACCAGCCGTTCCAGCCTGGCCGCGACCTGCGGGTGCAGGGCATAGAACAGGGCCACATTGGTCAGCGGGCCGACCGCGAACAGGGTGACCGGATCGGACGCGGCGGCCACCGTCGCGGCGAGGAACTCGGCCGCGGGCCGGGCGTCGACGGCTCCCGGGGGTTCGGGGAGCACGATGCCGCCGAGCCCGCCGTCGCCGTGCGCGCCGTCCTTCTCGCCGGCGGGTCTGCGTACCAGCGAGCGGGCCGCGCCCGCGGCGACCGGGACGTCGCCGCGCCCGGCCAGACCCAGCACGGCGCGGGCGTTGCGGGTGGTCAGCTCGATGCCGACGTTGCCGCCGACGCTGGTGACGCCGCGCAGGTCCAGCTCGGGGCTGGCGCAGATGGTGAGCAGGGCCATCATGTCGTCGATACCCGGGTCGCAGTCGATCATCACAGCGCGCGCCATGCCGCCCATCCTCCCCCATCGGGTGATCGGCTGCCGCCCTGTCACGCTCACGACGCCCGGTATGCCGATTCGGACGGTTGCCAGACCCGTTGCCCCGCAACAAGGTGTCCCCATGCCCGTGCCCCGCTACGACGCCGCGCCGGTGGACCGCCCGTCCGGCCTGATCCCGCCCCCTGTCGACCTGTCCGGGGTGACCGAACTGCGCCTGCACGGCGTCGGCGGCACCACCGCGGAGGACCTGCTCGGCGACCTCGCCCCGCAGCAGGTATCCGGCGACCGCATCGCCGGCTTCTACCGCACCGCCGACCTGCCCACCCGCCACGTCGAGGCGTACTCGTGGGGCGGCCTGACCTCGCGCAGCGGCTCACGCGTGCTGTGGCTGCTGCTGCTGCCGTTCGCGATGGCCAACCTCGCCGGGTGGATGTGCACGCCGAAGACCCACGGGTCCGGCTGGCGCTTCCGGCTGCACCGCACGTTCGTGCGCTGGACCGCGCTCGGCATCACCGTGAACGTCGTGCTGATCATGGCGATGGGCACCATGGAGCTGCTGGCCTACCAGTGCGGCGGGCGCGACGACTGCGCCGGTGACAACTGGCTGCTCAGCTGGCTGCGCAGCCCGCTGCTCGCCGAGCACGCCGGGCGGCGGCTGCTGATCGGCGCGCTGGTGCCGGTGCTGTTCGTGGCCTTCCTCGCCGTGCTGACCCTGCGCAGCATCAACCGGTACGAGGAGGTGGACCCGCCGTACCAGGTGGGCAACAAGCCGCCGCGCGCCGCGACCAGCGCCGCCCAGCCGAGGCTGACCCTGGCCGACCGCACCTTCTGGGACGGCCGCCGCAGCGCCTTCGACCTCGGCTGCGCGCATGTCGCCGCGGCGCTGGCCTTCGTCGCGCTGGCCCTGGCGTACACCGGCCACGGCCTGGTGCGCGGTAGCGACCTGTCCGAACTCACCGCCCGCTGGGCGCTGCTCGCCGCGATCGGCCTGGGCCTGGCCGCGGTGCTCGGCGCGCTGATCGTGACCGCGCTGGACGAGTGCCGCCGCTGGGCGGCCGGGCTGCTGATCGGCCTGGCGGTCGCCGCGCTGGCCGCCGCGGCCGTGTTCCTGCTGGCCCAGCCCGCGATGGGGTCGGCCTGGGGCTACCTGCCGAACATGCGGTACACCGTCAACTTCGCCTTCGGCGCCATCTTCGGCGCGCTGGGCCTCACGCTGGTGTCCACGCTGCTGGGCGGCTGGAAGCGGGGCATCTTCTTCATCTTCGGGCCGTTCGTCGTGCTCGCGGTCAGCATCGCGCTGCTCAACGCGGTGATGCTGGGCGCGATGCTGCGCATCACCGACCTTTTCGGCGAGGTCAACTCGCTGACGCTGATCCCGGTGTTCGCGCCGGAGCCCGGCGAGCTGTACGTGTACCCGATCATCGCCACGCTGCACCAGTACCTGACCCTGGTGCCGCTGGCCCTGATCGTGCTGTTCGGCCTGTTCGAACTGGTCGCGTACTGGCGTGCCGGCGCGAGCCGCAAGGCCCGCGCGGTCGCCGAGAAGTACTACGCCGTCGATCGCTACCCCCAGCCCGACGGCGAGCCCGACTGGTACGACAACGCGGCCGGGCAGCGGCGCTGGATCGCGAGCGTGGTCCGGGCCCGGGTGGTCGCGAAGATGCCGCGCCACATCGACCGCCTGCTCACCGCGATGGCGGTGGTCGGCGTGATCCTGCTGGTCGCGATCCAGATCCGCTACTGGGTCTTCCACCAGCTGCCCTGGGGCACCCAGTGGACGGTCACCGCGGGCAGCTACCTCACCGCCGCGCTGCCGATCCTCGTCGTGCTGCTGCTGCGCCGGGGCTGGACCAACCTGGCCAGCCGCCGCCGCATCGGCGTGATCTGGGACGTGTGCACGTTCTGGCCGCGCGCGTTCCACCCGCTCGCGCCGCCGTCGTACGCCGAGCGGGCCGTGCCCGAGGTGCAGCGGCGGCTGTGGCGGCTGCACAGCAACGGCGGCAAGGCCGTCGTCGCGGCGCACAGCCAGGGCAGCGTCATCGCCGCGGCGGCGCTGCTGCAGCGCGACAACCTGCCCGCCGACGGCCAGTACGCGCTGGTCACCTTCGGCTCGCCGCTGCGCACCCTGTACGGGTGGGCGTTCCCGGCGTACTTCACCGACGGCGTGCTGCGCTCGCTGGAGCCGCGGCTGCTCGCGTGGCGCAACTTCCACTACGACACCGACTACATCGGCGGCGCGGCGCTGGCCGCCCGGCCGGAGTCCACCGTGGACGTGCTGCTGCCCGACCCGGAGACCTGCTGGTACATCTACGGACAGCCGCTGCCGCTGGCCCGGCGGCACACCGGCTACTGGGACGACCCGGCGGTGTGGCGCGAGGTCGACGAGCTGGCCGCGGCGCTGGCCGCCGGTCCCCGGGTGCCCGTGCAGCCCGGCCCGCCGCTGACCGAGACCGAGGTGGGGATCTAGCCGTACACCCGCTCGGCCCAGTAGACCTGCCGGTCGGGGCCGACGAACGCGACGGCGATCATGATGTCGGACAACGCGATCGGGGCGGCGGCCAGGAACCGCCGCTCCGGATCACCGTCCGGGATCGGCGGGAACATGGCGACGAAGTCGACCCCGCCCGCGGCGGGCGTCGTCGACAGGGCCGTCCCGCCTTCGCGCCACGTGTCCCGGTCGGTTTTGATATTGCCCGCGCCCCGCAGCCACGGATACTTCGCCGCGATCCGGTTCTGCACGCCGTCACCGCCGGACACCACCTCGTGCGCGCTCGGGGAGATGCCCATGACCTGCGGTGGCATGAGGTCGACGCGCTTGTCCACCACGAAGATCATGAACCAGCCGTCTTCGTCCCAGTCGGCGCCGCGCCCCGCCGGAGGCTGCCACGTGATCCGCCCGCCCACGGCCGCTCCGCCCTCGCGGAGGAGGACCTTCACCCCGTGGTATTCGATCTCCGGACCCTCGCCGGGCGGCAACTGCTCCGCTGTGGCGGCGAACGCCAGCACCTCCGGCCCATACGGCGGCCGCTCGTGCCACCACCGGTAACCGCCGTAACCGGCGGCCGCGAGGACCGCCACGATCACCCACGCGAAGATCTTCCGCCCCCGAGACATGCGCGCAGTACACCAGAATGGCGCAAGCGGCGTTGCCCCGTGCCGTACGTCAGGCCGTGGCGGCACCACCGCGCGAGCCGTAGGCGGGACCGAAGAACACCAGGAGCGACAGATCCTCGGTGACGTCCACGAACCGGTGCTCCTCCCCGGCCGGCACGAAGATCACCGCTCCGGGGCCGACCGCCGCCTCGCCGTCCGGCGTCACGATCCGGGCACGGCCGGCCGTGACCACGTAGACCTCGTCCTCGGTGTGCGGGCTCTGGTCGTCGATCCCGCCCGCCGGGATGCAGTACGTGCCCACGGACAGGTCCGGCGTCTTCAGGTGCTCCACCCAGTCGTTGGCCGTACCGGCCGGCGGCGGCGTCCACCGGCCCGCCCCTTCGATGATCTGCATGGCGGCCAGCCTAACCATCCGTCGCGTCCGCTCCGCTTGGCGTCCGCGGCGGGACTCAACCCTGCTCCAGTCCCGCACCCGCCCGGACCGCCAGCAGGTGCAGCCGCTCGGCATGGCGCTGGGCGCGCCGCTGCGTCACGGTTGCCAGCCAGTGGAAAGTGACGGTCCGGCGCTCGACGGCGGGCGAGGATGTGGCTCGTTGCGGCAGCTCCCGCGGTCCGCGACGGGCTGGTGTCGAAGCGACGACAAAATCGACCGCGGGCACGTGGTAGCGCCCTCCCATGCCGTGGGAAGCCTCGGCGATCCGGATGGCGCGCAGGTCCTGCCAGGGAACTCGCCAGGTTCGCAGCAGGCCGCGCGCCAGCAGGTGCTCCGGTCGCGCGAACACGCCCTGCGCCACGGCTCGCACGGCGAGGGTGAGCCAGACCGCGCACCAGACGGCCAGGCCCACACCCACCGCCAGGAAACCGGTGGCCGAGTCGACGTCGTCTGCGCGCACCGCGGCCACGACGTTGACCACGCCGCACCCCGCCATCCCGAGCATGCCCGCGGCCACCAGCGCATTCTGGCCCCGGCTCACGATCCCCCCATGAGTCATCCGGCCACGCTAACGCCGCCCGTCCAATCACCCGCACGACAAGCCCTCGACCGGCTCCCGCCCCCCGGTCGCATAAACGCTGGCCTATTACATCGACTGGGGCGCGATCAGAATCGGCATGATAGGCCAACGTCTATGCGATGCGCGGCCCCAACGCCCATGAAGCGCCCTGCAAGAAGTTGACCGCCACCCCGCGCCACACCCGTCGCACCTACCGCCGGCCGATCACCAGCGAGGTTCCGCACACAACCCTCAACCGCCCGTCGATGTCACGACCACCTGGGCAAACGGATCCAATGTAGGCGACCGTCCGCCGCTGCGCCAGACCCCCGAAACATCTTGCAACACTTGCGAATTGAGATCTTCACAACCGCCGTTTCAACTGATATCTATATGCGATCGATCGCCCCTGACCCGGAGGACGACTTGACCCGATCGCGCCTGCTGACCTTCACGGCGAGCCTCGCCACCGCCTTCACCGTGCTGGTCGCCCTGGTAGCCACCCCCGCCCAGGCCGCTTCCACCGTCCGCTACGTCGCCCTCGGCGACTCCTACTCCTCCGGCGTCGGCGCCGGCAGCTACACCTCCGAAAGCGGCTCCTGCCAGCGCAGCACCAAGGCCTACCCCGCCCTGTGGGCCGCCGCCAACGCCCCCGCCGCGTACGCCTTCGTCGCCTGCTCGGGCGCGACCACCGCCACCGTCAACAGCTCCCAGCTGTCCGCCCTGAGCAGCACCACCACGCTGGTCAGCATCACCGTCGGCGGCAACGACGTCGGCTTCGCCAACATCATGAAGACCTGCGCCCTCTACGGCACCACGCAGTGCGTCGCCGCCGTGCAGGCCGCCGAGGACAAGGCCCGCGCGTCCCTGCCCGGCCTGCTCGACACCCTGTACAACGCGATCCGCTCCCGAGCCCCCAACGCCCGCGTCGTGGTCCTCGGCTACCCGGTCTTCTACCAGCTCGGCACGACCTGCGTCGGGCTCAGCGCCACGTCCCACGCGAAGATCAACGAAGGCATCAACCTGGTGGACGACCTCACCCGGGCCGCCGCCGGCCGGCACGGCTTCGTCTTCGCCGACGTGCGCTCCATCTTCGTCGGGCACCAGCTCTGCAGCGGCGACAAGTGGCTGCACGCCCTCAACTTCGCCAGCCTGGGCATCTCCTACCACCCCATGGCCACCGGCCACTCCGGCGGCTACTACCCCGTCTTCCGCACCGCCGCCGCCTGAAAGCCCCAAGGAAGGGCACCTTCTCAACGCTCCGCGTTGCAGAAGGTGCCCTACCCATCGCACGGGGCCACGTGAGCAGCAGGACCGTGGCATGATCCCCGACCGGAGAGGGAGATCATGTTCGAGTTGCTCACCGCGCAGTCCCGCCAGGCGATCGTCACCGCGCAGTCCGTGGCGCTGTCCCTCGGCCACGACACGATCGACAGCGGGCACCTGCTGTTCGGGCTGCTCGGCGCCGAGGGCTCGGTGGCCGCGGCGGTGCTGACCGCGCAGCTCGAAACCGGCGCGCTGCACGAGGCGTACGTCGCCCTGCGGCCACCGGTCCCCCGCGACCGCCCGATCCGCCACCTGCCCTTCGCCGACGATGTCAAGCGGCTGCTGGACCTGGCCATACGCGAGGCGGTGAGCCGGCGCGACGACGCGCTGACCACGGCCCACCTGCTGCTGGCCGTCTCCACCTGGCCCGGCAGCATCGGCGGCAGGACCCTGGCCGCCGTCGGCGCGACACCGGCGGCGCTGCGGGCCGCGGTGCTCACGAAGACCGGCGAGGACGACGTCGCCGAGGAGCCGCTGCCGCTGGGGCACCTCCAGTTCGACACGTCCGTGCCGGCGCCTCGCCGCCTCGGCCCGCGCCTGACCGCCACCCTGGCCTGGTATGCCGCGCTGGCCCTGCTGCTGAAGGCCCTCGCCTGGCCGGACGCCGGCTGGCCCGCGGTGGGCGCGATGCTGCTGCCGGCCGTCTTCGCGGTCGGGCTCGGCACGGTGCTCAGCGGCCCCAACCTGCACCGCCTCATCCGCACCTCGGTGGCGGCCCCGCCGCCGACGCGACTACCCGCGCCGCTGGCCGAGATGCTGGCCGCACACGGTATGCGCGACGTCGAGGTGCGGATGCGCGCCTCGGCGGACTGGCACGGGTTCAGCCTGCGCACCGCCGCGCGGACCCGGCTCGGCGTGACCACCTACACCGCGGCCCGGCCGCACCTGCCGTTCATGCTCGCCCACGAGGCGGCCCATCTGGTACGCGACGACCGCCTGATCCGCATCGTCGGCACCTCGCTGTGGCTGCTGCTGTGCGTATGCGGGCTGGCCGCCATGAACGCCCCGGCGCTGGCCGTCGCGCTGCTCGGCGGCCTGGCACATCACACCGCGACCCGCTGGTCCGCCGAGTTCGCCTGCGACGCCGCGGCCGCGCGCTGGGCCGGCCCGGCGGCGACCCGGGCGTGGCTCGACGAGTCCCGGCGGCGCTCGGCCGCCCGGCCCGGGTTGTCCGGCAGGCTGCTGTGGTGGTGTGTCTGGGCCGACCGCCCACCGCTGCGCCTCGCGGCGGCCAGGTTGGCCGGAGCGGGCGCGACCGCACGGGCGGCCGAACCCGCCGCGCCTCGCTGACCGACCCGCCCGTTGCCGAGCCGCCGGCTGCTCAGGCCCAGCCGCCGAGGATCTCCGCCCGCTCACGCAGGTGGGCATCGCGCGACTTCTCGGTCACCGAACGCGTGATGGCGCGGCGGCCGCGCAGCGCCTCGACCGCCAGCACGATGTCCTCCCACTCGCTGGGCAGCCGATCGTCGAGGTCCGCATGGTCCCAGGCGTCCAGCACGAACAGTTCCCGCGCCGTCTCCGGCAGGCCCACCGCCTGCTTGAGCTGCGTACCGTCGAGGAACACCCGGTCGCGCTCGGCCCGGCCGGCGGTCAGCGCCACCATCAGGGCGTCCAGCCGTCCCCGCACCGCCACGGGCCGCACACCCAGCCGGACGACACCGTTGGGCAGCGTGACCTGCTCCTCGCCGGAGGCCTCGGCCAACCGTTCGGCCTCCTCCCCGCCGAGCAGCTCCCGGCTCAGGCTCCACTGCGGACCCGCGGGCAGGCCGAAGCCGAACCGGTGGAACTCCAGCTCCACGTTGGCATCGGCGAGCCCGGTCGTCACCGACTGGAACACCAGGCCGTCCGTGCCGCCCGGGACCGCGAAGCCGGTCAGGCGCATCGCCGCGCAGTAGTAGTTGGCGTTGGTCCACATCGGCCCGAGCCCGTCCTCGAAGACCTCGTCCAGTTCCGTGAGCGAGACCGGCGCCCCCGCCGCGACGTCGAGCACCGGTGCCTGCTCCAGCAGTGCCCGGACCCGCTCCGGCAGAGGCGGCACGATCAGGCCGAGCCGGTCGAGCAGGGTCCGGGCCGCGACTTCGCCGACGGCGGCGGCCAGCCGCTGGGCGGTGCCCCGGGGATCGGTGCGGAACAGCGCGCCGACCGCCGCGACCCCGACCTCGTCGGCGGCCTCGGCCCGCTGGGCGAGCAGCCGGTAGCCGGGCTCCGGATGCCGCACGACCCACCAGCCCAGCACCTCGGTGTCGCAGCCGGCCGACCGCCACGTGCGGGTGTCGAGCTGCTCGGTGACCGCACGGACCCGCGCCGCGATGTCGAACGCCTCCGGCGCGCCGGAGGCGAGCAGGCAGGGCAGCACGCACCAGGGCACGTTGTGCAGCACACCGTGCTCGTCGACGCGGTCGGCGAGCCACGGCAGGACGCCGCCGCCGTACCGTTCCATCAGGGCGATGTTGTCCTTGCCCCGGACGTGGAACCGCCACCGCAGCCGCCGCGCCTGCGCGACGAACTCCGCCGCGTCCGCCAGGCTCACCAGCGCGGCCCAGGTGGTGTCGGACTCCAGCACGTGGCGGCCGCCGCTGATCGCGCCGGTCCCCTGCTCGTACACGGTCCGGCCGGCGAGCCACTGCCGCGCCGTGGCGAGCGGCATCAGGCCCCGGGCATCGTGCTCGGGCAGGCAGGCGTCCTTGATGGCGGCCCGCAGGCCCGGCCCGAACGTCGACGGTCCGACTGACATGATCGGCACCCTAACGGCCGCCGCCGACATCCGAAGACCGGCGTCGGGGCCGTCAGCGGGCGGGGGCCAGGCCGCGGTCCAGCAGTTCCGTGGGCAGCACGACGGTACGCGGCCGCGACCGGTCCCCGTCGATACGGGCGAACAGCAGCTGGGTGGCGCGGCGGGCCAGCTCGCGGGTGTCGTACCCGATGACCGTCAGCGGCCTCGGCATCAGGTGCGACAGCTCGAAGTCGTCGAAGCCGACCAGGGCGGCGTCGCTGCCCCGCCGCCACAGCTCCTGGACCGCGCCGACGGTGATGCGGTTGTTCAGGGCGAGGAACGCGGTCGGCGGGCTGGGCTGGGTGAGCATGTCGGCGACGGCGGCCGCGGCGGTGGCCGGGTCGCGTACGCCGCCGCGCACGAGTGCGCCGTCGTAGCCGATCCCGGCGTCGGCGAGGGCGTCCTGCGCGCCGGCGAGGCGCTCGCGCATGGTGTGCACGTCGACCGTGTCCAGCAGCACCCCGATGCGGCGGTGCCCGTCGGCGACGAGGCGGCGTACGCCGTTGCGCGCGCCGCCGCGGTTGTCCAGCAGCACCGCGTCGGCCTCGATGTTGGTGCCGGGCCGGTCCAGGAACACCACCGGGATGCCCATCTCGACCTGCGAGTTGAGGAACGAGTGGTCGCAGCCGGCGGGCACCACCAGCAGGCCGTCGACGCGGCGGGAGCACAGGTCGCGCAGCAGCTGCTCCTCGCGGACCGGGTCCTCCTCGGAGGACGCCGACAGCAGCAGGGTGTCGCGCTCGCGGGCCATCTCGGCGGTGACGTGGGCGATGGTGGAGTAGAACGGGTTCGCCAGCTCCTCGATGATCAGGCCGATGGTGGCGCTGGCCCGGCCCGCGCGCAGCGCGCTGGCCATGTGGTTGCGCTGGAAGCCGAGTTCGGCGACCGCGGCGAGCACCCGGTCGGCCATGGCGCGCTGCACGTGCGGCTCGCCGTTGACGACCCGGGACACGGTCTTGAGGCTGACTCCGGCCAGCCGGGCCACGTCGACCATGGTGGGGCGGCGGCCGGCCCGGGCCGGGGCTTCGCTGTGCTCGCTCGTCACGGCAGGAACGGTACCTGGTACCCGAGGGCGGGGCGGCGACGGCCGGACAACGTTGTCATACTCTCTTGCAACGCCCCGTCCTCCAGGAGCCCCCATGCCGCACCACGCTGCCGGACCGCTCGCGCTCGCCGTCGACATCGGCGGCACCAAGATGGCCGCCGGACTCGTCGACGCCGACGGGACCGTGCTGGCCGCCGACCGCATCCCCACGCCGCGCCCGCTGCCGGGCCCGGACGCGGGCGAGCAGGTGTGGGCCGGGCTGTCGGCGATGCTCGACGGCCTGCTCAAGGCCACCGCCGACCGGCCCGTGATCGGGGTCGGCGCCAGCACCGCCGGCCCGTTCGACCTGGCCGGGGCCACGGTGAGCCCGGTCAACATCACCGCCTGGCGGGGCTTCCCGCTGGTCGACCGGCTCGCCGCGCAGGTGCCCGGCGTGCCGGTGCGGCTGGCCGGCGACGGGGTGTGCGCGGCGATCGGCGAGCACTGGCGCGGGGCGGGCCGCGGGCACGACGACCTGCTGGTGCTCGTGGTGTCGACCGGCGTCGGCGGGGGGCTCGTACACGGCGGGCGGCCCTTCACCGGCCGGTCCGGCAATGCCGGGCATGTCGGCCACATGGTCGTCGACCTCGACGGGGACGACTGCCCGTGCGGCGGGCGCGGCTGCGTGGAGGCGATCGCCAGCGGACCGAGCATGGTCCGGTACGCGCTGCGCGAAGGCTGGCGGCCGGCCGGCGACGGCACCGCCCGCGACCTGGCCGACGCCGCCCGCTCCGGCGACCTGGTGGCTTTGCGCGCGTTCACCCGCGGCGCCGACGCCCTGGCCGCGGGCATCGTCTCGGCCGCCGCGATGTGCGACCTGAACCAGGTGGTGATCGGCGGCGGCGTCGCCGGCGCCGCCGACCTGCTCTTCCCCCCGCTGAAGGAGGCCCTGGCCCGCTTCGGCCGCCTCGGCTTCCTCCAGCACGTCACGGTCACCCCTGCCCAGCTCGCCGGCGACGCCGGCCTGATCGGCGCCGCCGCCCTCATCCACTCCCCCGACCCCTACTGGCCCGGCACCCCACCCCCACCCCCACTGCATTGATCATGAAGTTGTGGCAACGACACACCGCCGAGCCGTGCCATAAGTTCATGATCAACCCGGCGGGGCCCGGGGCCCGGGGCCCGGTGGCGGGCGGGGGCGGGGGGCGGGGGCGGGTCAGGTGGGGTCGAAGAGGGCTAGGCGGGGGTCGGCGGCGAACTGGGTGACGGACATGCCCAGGGCGGGGTTGCGCTGGCTGGAGGGTTGGGCGGCGAAGGGGTCGGGGGTGTTGGTGATGGTGACCATGACCAAGGTGTGGCCGGTGTAGACGACGACGGTCCAGAGCTGGGCGTCGGGGCCGAGGGCGAAGCCGGCGCGGCGGTCCTCGGGCTGCTCGCGCACTCCGTACTGCTCCAGGACCGCGCCGCTGTCGAGTTCGGCGCTGAAGCCGCACCAGGTGAGGCGCTCGCAGTGGCTCAGGTCGGGCACGTACGTGGTCGGCGCGGCCGAGATGGTCAGGGTGCCGTAGCCGTTGCCGTTGACCAGCTGCAGGCTCACCGTCAGCGCGCCGGGGGCGAGGGCCGGGTCGGGTAGCGGGGCCAGCTCGCGCGCGTCCCCGCCGTCGGCCAGGCCGAGGTCGTTGCGGCGCAGGCCGAGCGGGTTGACCCGGGTGAGGATCAGCTCGGCCATCAGGCAGGCGTAGCGCTCGGTCAGGGCCGCGTCGGTGGTCACCGGCTCGGCCTGGGCCAGCGGCATCGCGCCGGACAGCACCGCGAACCGGTCCACCCCGGAGCGGCCCCCGGCCTGCGGCGGCGCGGGCGGCACCGGCGAGCGGGTCAGCGACGGCAGGGGCGTCGGCCCGGGGACCCCGGCCATGCAGTCGACCTCCTCGGGTGGCGGCGTGCCGCCGGGATCGGGCCGCAGCATGATCACCGCGAACCCGCCGCCGACCGCGAGCGCCACCGTGAGCAGCGTGCTGACCGCGAGGTCGCGGCGGCGCAGCCGCCGTCCGGCGGCCACCAGCTCCGCCGTGGCCAGGCCCAGCGGCGGCTCGGGACCTTCGGCCGGCTCCCCGGGCTTGTGCCGGCGCAGCGCGCGGAGCAGGAAACGCTGGGCGTACGCCTCGGGCGGCTCGTAGCCCAGCGCCGGCCAGCGCCGGTACAGCCGCAGCAGGGTGCGCCGGACCAGTTCCTCGGCCACCGCCCAGTCGCCGCACCGCTCCCGCGCCTGCCGCCGCAGCGCCGGGGCCAGCGCGGTGGCGAACTCGGCGTACTCGTCCTCCCAGGCACGCATTCCGACAGTTAACACAATGGATGTGACCTGGCGGCAGGTCTTCCCGGTTGGTGGGTGACTGCTAACCTCGCAGCCCTGTCCACGGGAGGAACAGCCATGACCGACGCCGCCGCGCCCCAGCCTGCGCCCACTTCGAAGCAACGCCCGGCCGGAGTGACCGCGGCAAGGTGGCTGCTCATCGCCGTGGCCGCCGCCTACCTGGTCGACGCCATCATGATCATGGCGGGCTCCGGGGAGTACCCCGCCCGCGTGCGCGCGGCCATGGCGGAGTCCGGGGTCGATCCCCGAGCCTGGGACTTCGTCAGCGGGCTCACGAGTGCGCTGCCGGTGGTGTCGGCCGGATTCGGCGTCGTCGCGGCCGCCGTGGTGCTGCTGCTCGCGCTGGCGGTCGGCCGGGGCGCGTTCGTCGGGCGCATCCTCACCTGGATCGCGGTCGGGTTCGCCCTGCTGTGCAACGTGTGCGGGCTCGGTTCGGCGGGCACGCCCGCGTTCAGCAGCGTCGGCTACCTCACCGCGTACAGCCGCGACAGCTCGGGCATCCACACTTTCGCCCAGCGGCTGCCCCAGGGCTACCCGGACTGGTACTTCTACGGCAGCCTGGCGCTGTTCGGCTTCGGCATGCTGGCGCTGATCGCCGTCGCGGTGCTGCTGGCCCTGCCGCCGGCCAACGCCTACTTCCGGCGTGCGCCCCGCGTCCTTGCCGCCCCCTACGGCTACGCCGCCCCGGGCCACCCCGCCCAGCAGTTCCCGGCCGCGCCGCCGGCCTCGCCCACCTTCGAGCAGCGCGCGGAGGCACTGGCCACGCTGGAGCGCCGCCGCGAGCGGGGCGAGCTGACCGACGATCAGTACGCCGCCGAGCGCGCCCGCCTCGACGGCTGATCACCGCACCCGGCGTACGACCGCCACCACCTTGCCCAGCACGACCGCGTCGTCGCCGGGGATCGCTTCGTACGCCGGGTTGCACGGCACCAGCTCGACGTGCCCGCGGCTGACCCGGTACACCTTCACGGTCGCCTCGCCGTCGATCATCGCCGCGACGATCTCCCCGCTGTGCGCGGTCGGCTGCTGGCGGATCACCACCACGTCGCCGTCGCAGATCGCCGCGTCGACCATCGAGTCGCCGCGCACCCGCAGCGAGAACAGCGTGCCGTGGCCGACCAGGTCGCGCGACAGCGTGAGCGTCTCCTCCAGGGACTCCTCGGCCAGGATCGGCCCGCCGGCGGCGATCGTGCCGAGCAGCGGCACCTGCACGGTGGCCACTCCGCGCTGCTGGGGGATGCCGTCGTCGTCCAGCGGCAGCCGCACGCTCAGCGCCCGCGGGCGGCCCCGGTCGCGCCGCAGCAGACCTTTCTCCTCCAGCTCGCGCAGGTGGTACGCGACCGACGACGACGCGGCCAGGCCGACCGCCCGGCCGATCTCCCGCAGCGTGGGCGGGTAGCCGCGACTGGTCACGCCGTCCTGGATCACCTCGAGGATGCGCCGCTGCCGCTCGCTGAGCTTCGAATGCACCCTGGCAGGCTAACGGACCATGTCCTCATAAGCCGCAAAGCGGGCGGGTCAGGCGCGGTGCAGGTGGAGGTCGGCGTGGACCGCCGTGGTCTCGACGAGGCGGGCGTTGGCCTCGTCGCTGCGGTACACCCAGTCGCGGGCGGCGTCGGGATCCAGGCCCTTGGCGTGCTGGCGGGCGAGCAGTCCGTCGACCCGGGGGCCGTCGTCGGCGGACAGGTAGACGGCGAGGTCGAGCAGCTGACGCACGCCGTCCCACGGCGGGGTGTCCAGCAGCAGGTAGTTGCCCTCGGTGACGATCACCTCGGCGGCCGGCGGGACGGGGATCGATCCGGCGACGGGCTCGTTGAGGACGTGGTCGAACGTCGGCGCGTACACCGTCTCGCCGGTCGCCTCGCGCAGGCGGCGCAGCAGCGCGGCGTAGCCGGCCGCGTCGAAGGTGTCCGGCGCGCCCTTGCGGTCGGCCCGGCCGAGCCGCCGCAACTCCGCGTTGGCCAGGTGGAACCCGTCCATCGGCACGACCGCGGCGCGGTCGAGCTTCGCGGCCAGCTCCTGGGCCAGGGTGGACTTGCCCGCGCCGGGCGCGCCGGCGATGCCGACCAGCAACCGGCCCGGCCGGGTCGCGCGCAGCCGGGCCACCTCGTCGAGCAGCGTCGTGAGCATCACGGCCAGTCTCTCAGCCCGCTGCCGCGGCGGCCAGTTCCAGCAGGGCGAGCCCGGCCGCGGTGACGTCGCCGGCGGTCCACTCCAGCGCCGGGGCGGCCACCGTGATCTCGGTCATCGCCAGGCCCGGGGTCCGGTCGGTGAACACGTTGGCGAACCAGGTCTTCTGCTGCTCGGCCAGGGCCAGCACGGCCTGGTTGAGCGCCGCGGCCGGGCCGGGCAGCCACAGCTGGAACTGGTGGGTGTGCGGCTGGTGCGGGAACACGCGCGCGCCGGGCAGCGCGGCCAGCGCCGCGGCGACGGTCTTCGCGTGCGCGACGTACTCGCCGAGGCGGGGCAGTTCCCGGTCGAGGCCGGCCAGCGCGGCCAGCACCGCGGGCCACTGCTGGAACAGCTGCCCGCCGTAGCGGTGCCGCCAGGCGCGCGCCTGCGCGGTGAAGTCCTCGGCCCCGGCCAGCAGCGCGCCGGACAGCCCGCCGAGCGTCTTGTACAGCGAGACGTACACGCTGTCGGCCAGCCCCGCCACGGTCGGCAGGTCCCGGCCCAGGTGGAACACCGACTCCCAGAGCCGGGCCCCGTCGAAGTGCACCTTCGCCCCGCGCGAGCGCGCCGCGGCCACCAGCGCGTTCAGCTCGTCCCAGGTGGGCAGCAGGAAGCCCGCGTCGCGCAGCGGCAGCTCGACCAGCAGCGTGCCGAACGGCTCGTCGAGGTCGCGCACCTCCTGCGCGGTGGGCTGGCGCGGCTCGGTCGTCGGCCACACCCCGCGCAGGCCGGTCAGCGTCTGGTAGGCCCGGCGCTCGTGCACCTCCAGGTGCCCGAGCGGGTGCAGGGCGACGGCCCGGTTGCCGGTGCGCTCGGCCCAGCAGCGCAGCGCGACCTGCTGGGCCATGGTGCCGGTCGGGAAGAACACCGCGTCGGGTTTGCCGAGCAGCCCGGCGACCCGCCGCTCCAGCGCCGCGACCGGGCCGCCGCCGTAGAAGTCGGGGCGGTCGTCGAGCCCGTCGTAGTCGACGGCGGCGAGGTCCGCGAGCCGTTCACGCAGGGACGGCGTGCGGTGGCCGGACAGGATCCGGTCGCAGCCGCGCATCGTCCGCCAGCGGCGTTCCGCGGGATCCTCAGCAGCCATCGGGCCATGATGCCACCACCCGGCGCGAACCGCGGGCGGCCCCGGCATCCTCAGCCGGCGTCTCCCGGGTACTGGAACACGTCGTCGAGCGGCACCTTGAACACGCGGGCGATCTGGAACGCCATCTCCAGCGACGGCGAGTAGCGCCCCTGCTCGATGGCGATGACGGTCTGCCGGGTGACGCCGACCCGTTCGGCCAGCTCGGCCTGGGTCATGTCGCCGTGCTCGGCGCGCAGCACCCGGATGCGGTTGGTGACCCGGGTCGGTTTAACCATGGAACGCCCCGCGGTAGGCCCGGATCCGGGCGATCGCGCCCCAGGTCGTGCCGACGGCCCCGAGCAGGAACAGCACGTTGCCGATCCAGAACTGGTCGGCCCGCACCATCGCCAGCACCAGCACGGCCGCGGCCCCGAACCCGAGCACGTTCTGGGCGATGCGGTCGCCGTGCCGGACGATCTCCCGGTCGCGCACGTCGGACTCGGTATGGCCGTCCCGGGCGAACATCGCCGCCACGATCGAGCCGAGGATGGTGCCGACGAAGGTGGCGCCCATCGCCCACAGCATCGGCGTCACCCAGGCGATCTCGGCGACGGGCTGGCGCCACAGGCGCGGGACGACCACGGCGAAGTACGCCAGCGACGTGGCGGGCACGAGGATCGCCATGCACCAGGTGTTGCGTTCTTCGAACGTGGTCGGGACGCGGTCGGTGTCGGCGGGGGCGGGCTTGCAGGAGGTCATGGCAGATCCTCTCGGTCGACCCGACGATGTAAAGAATACTTGACATCGCTGGTACGCCGGAGCGTACACCATGTCAGCCATCCTTTACCTCACCGCTTGCCGAACATCCACCGGATGGCGGCGATGAGCAGCGCGATTCCGAGCACGGTGCCGAACACACCGGCGTACACCTGTTCGCTGGACACACGCACACCTTAGTGAGCGGGGACCCGCCGCGCCGCGACCACGTCGCCGGGCGCGGCGGCCGCGATCGGCCAGAAATGCCCTTTGTGCAGGCCAACCGGCCCAACCCGGGCGGCGCGGGCGCGACAATGGCAGGGGCGGCACGCGACCTGACGGCGTGTCGGCGCGTGACTGCCGGGAGGCCGGGCCGATGAGCACGAAGCACTGGACCGTCGACATAACGATCGACGACGACGGCTCCGGCCGTACGCAGGCACACGCCCGCCTCGACGCCGGCGGCGCGCCGACCGCGCTGCGCGGCGACGGCAGCGCGGTGCGGACCCGGTTCGACGAGGACGTGCCCGTGATCGGCGACGAGCTGGCCGCCGGCCGTGCCCTGGTGGAGCTGGGACAGCGGCTGCTCGCGCAGGCCGACGCCGACCTGGAGCGGACCCCGGCATGACGACCGCTCCCGCTCCCGCCCCCACCACCGCGCCGCCCCTGCTGGAGCCGCCGTTGCAGCGCCTGGTCATGGCGCAGCTGGACGAGCTGCCCGAGGCGCTGACCGGCCAGACCGGCCCGCCCCGGCGCGTGCTGGTGGCCGCCGCCTCGAAGTACGAGGCGACCGCGGAGATCGCCAACGCCATCGCCAAGGTGCTCGAGGACCGCGGCTTCTCCGCCACCGCCTGCGAGATCGACCCGTCGGTGCAGGTCGACGGCTTCGACGCGTTCGTCATCGGCAGCGCGGTGTACTCCGGGCACTGGCTGCAACCGGCCCGCTGGTTCGTGCAGAGCCACGCGGCGGTGCTGTCCACCCGTCCGGTGTGGCTGTTCTCGAGCGGCCCGGTCGGCGACCCGCCGATGCCCGACGAGGACCCGGTCGACGTCACCGCCATCGCCGAGGCGACGCTCGCCCGCGAGCACAAGGTGTTCGCCGGGCGGCTCGAACACAGCCGGCTGAGCATCGCCGAGCAGGCGCTGGTCGTGGCGCTGCGCGCGCCCGAGGGCGACTTCCGGGACTGGGACGCGATCCGCGGCTGGGCCGAGGGCATCGCCGAGGCGCTGTCCGCGTCCGGACCGACCACCATCACCGGAACGATCAGCCTGGACTGACCCGGTTCGCGGACCCTACGACGCCCCGACTTGGGGCATCATCGACGGCGTAACCGCACCCCCGCCCTGGACCGCCGACGCGCACCCCCGCCGCCGGCCACCGCTCCGCATCCCCCGGAGAACCCCCTCATGACCGAGCACACCCGTCGACGCGCCCTCCTGGCCGGCGGCGCGGGCGTGGCCGCGCTGGCCACCGGCGGCCTCTGGCTGGCCGGCCGCGGCGGCGCGGACCCCGGCACGGCGGCGGTCTGGCACGAGCCGCCCGCCCCGGCCGACACCGCACCGGTCGCCGTGCCCGCCCAGCCCGGTCCGCCGGGCGTCGAGCGCGCCCGCGTGCTGACCGCGGCCAACGCCGGCGACCTGGTCAAAATCACCACCAGCGGCTGGTACAGCTGGGCGCTGATGGACCGCGGCACCGGCGAGATCGTCGGCTCGAAGAACCTGCACGAGACGAACATGACCGCCTCGATGATCAAGGCGTGGCTGGCCGCCGACTACCTGCGCCGCGCCACCGAGGCGGGCCGGACACCGAGTGCGGCACGGTTTGCCGAGATCACCAAGCTGATCCGCGACAGCGACAACGCCGTGGCCACCCTCCTGTGGAACGAACTCGGCGGGCGGGCCACGATCACCCGGCTGATCTCGATCTGCAAGCTGACCGACTCCGCGGCCGGGCCGGACTGGAGCAAGACCCAGCTGTCGGCCCGCGACACCTGCCGCATCGCCCACGCCATCGGCACCGGCGCGGCGGCCGGCCCGACCTGGACCGAGTACCTCATCGGCGAGATGCGCGCGGTGCGCGGCACCGGAAACTTCGGCATCCGGCGCGCCTTCCCGGCGGCGGAGCAGTCCAGGATCGCCATCAAGAACGGCTGGGTGTGGCGTCCCGCGCCGTACGGCTTCTACAACGTCAACTGCCTGGCGCTCGGCGACGACTGGACCATGGCCGTGCTGACCCGCTACTCCTCCGGCGGCGAGGCGCACGGTCGCGCCATCGGCCAGTCGGTCGCTACGCAGCTGCGCACCCTGTCCGACCTGCTCTGACCGGATCGGTGACACGGCCGTCTATATTGTCGACGGGCGCACGCCGTGACAGGGAGATGCCGTGTACGACAATCGGTTCGGTGATCAGTCCTATCTCGACTGGCTCGCGCTCAACCCGTACGAAGGGCTAGCGCAGCGGGTGCGCGTGCTCGCCGGAACCGCCGCCGTCCTCGACGACCTGCACTCGGGCCGCCGCACCGGCGTTCCGGTCGCGCACGGCGACGTCAAACCGGCCACCGTCGTCGTCCGCCCCGACGGCTCCAGCAGCCCCGCCGACCTGGGCGAGCTGTGGACCGTCGACGGCTCCCTGGTGGCCGCCCGCAGCACCCCGTACGCCGCCCCGGAGCTGTTCCTGCCCGGCGCGCTGACCAGCCCGGACGCCGACCGGTACGCGTTCGTCGCCACCGTCGTGCACGCCGTGCTGGGCACGCCCCCGCCGGTGCACCCCCCGGGCCCCGGCCCGCGGGCCGGCATCGACCTGTTCCGGCTCGCCGAGCAGCTGCGCGCGCACCCGCTGAGCGCGGCGTTCCCCGCCTTCCAGCACCGGCTGCTCAACGCGCTGTCCGCCGCGCCGTCGGGCCGCGTGCACACCCTCACGACCTGGCTGGACGCGCTGCTCAACGACCTCGCCCCGCCCATGTTCGCCACGACCGGCACCCTGCCGCTGGCCCCGGGGGCGCACCCGCCGCCCACCGAGACGCTGCCGCCCTGGTCGCCGCCCGCGACGGCGGCCCGCTCCGGCGGCTCGCAGACGCTCACCTGGGTGCTCGCCGGGGTGGCCGCCCTGGTGGCGCTCGCGCTCGTCGCCGGTGGCGCGTGGTATCTGATCCAGCGGCCCGGCAGCCCGGCCGACCCGAACCTCCTGGTCGCACCGACGCCCACGGCGAGCGCCGCACCGACCCCGTCGCCGTCGCCGTCGCCGTCCACGGACGATCTCACCGCGGCGCGGGCCTTCCTCAGCGGGACGTGGGAGGGCACCTACCGCTGCCGGCAGGGCCTGACCGGGATGAAGCTGGTCCTGTTCGTCGTCGACGACCACGAGGTCGAGGCGACCTTCGAGTTCTTCCCGGTGAAGAGCAACCCGAACGTGCCGCGCGGGTCGTTCGTGGTCGAGGGCTCGTACACGGCGACCGGCTTCACGCTGCAGCCGGGTCACTGGATCAAACGGCCCGGCGACTACGTCATGGTCGGGCTCGAAGCCTCGTTCTCGCCCCGGGCCGGGCAGAGCATCCGCGGCGAGGTCGCCGATGCGGGCTGCGACGACTTCTCGCTGACGAAGTCCTCCACGGACACCCGGCGGCCGCCCGTCTGACCGTGCCACAGGTTGAACCGCCATCAGCATAAGGCGGCTCCACGCGATCTTCACTCGGCCGTTCGACCGTCGCGACCTGCGATCCGCGCTGCCTAAGCTTCCCGCTCGTGTCCGTTTTCGAGGTGGCGCCCCTCGGAGACCGGCACGCGACGCCCGCCGCCCGCGGCGGGCGTCGTGTTGTGTCCATCGAGCCCCGGAGGCATGTTGATCGACGCTGAGCACATCGCGCGGACCGTTCTCCTCTCGTCCACCGGACCGGACTTGACGGCGGAGGTATGGGCCTGCCGCACGCTGGCCGCCCGCACCCCCGGTCACCGCAGCCGCCTGGTGAGCGCGCTCCTGCGCCTGGAGCGCGTCACGGACTCGCCGGGCACCCGGCTCCGGCTCGCCGAGGAGGCGGTCGCGAACGCTCGACAGATCGACCCCGCCCAGGACCACCACGCCACCGACATGCTGATCTGGGCGCTGTACGCCCTGCAGCGCAACCTCCACGCCACCGGCCGCACCGCCGAGGGGCAGGCCGCCCGCCAGGAGTTCCTCGACCGCCACCACCCCGACCTGCACGTCGCGAACAGCTGCCCGGTGACCGTCTGCTACGCCGACAAGGACCTGCCTCCGGTCGGCGGGCAGCCGGCGGTGCACCGACCGGGCACAGCTCGGTAACCCCGCCTGCCGCATCGGCCGGTGCCCGCCCCCCGCAGCAGGCGTGCACCGGCCGGGCGCGGCAACCGACGCTCGATGCGGCTCAGCGCCGGAGCTGGCGCAGGATCGACGGGTCGGTGATCTTCTCGTCGGCGGCCAGCAGGAACGCCTTGGCCACGATCGCGTTCAGCACGGTGTCCTCGTCGAACGGCAGCCGCACCGCGGGCGACCGGGCGGGCACGATGCACAGGTAGGCGTCGTCGGGTTCCCTCAGCACGTTGCCCGAGCCCAGGTGGATGCGGTACGCCCCCAGACTGCCCCGCACCCGCAGCCAGCGCTCGCCGAGCGAGGTCCGGCCGGCGAGTCTCGTACGCGGGAGCAGCCGCTCCAGTGCCTCGCGGCGCATCTGCGCGGTGGGCGTCAGCTCGCCGAACCCGGCACTGCGCCAGTATTCGTCGAACCGGCGATCGCCGTGGTCGGCCCACTGCGGGTCGGCGGCGATGGAGGTGACGCCGACGAACAGGTCCACGTCGCGCATCGCCTCGCTGAACACCGGCACCGGCACCTCGGCCAGCGGCACGTCCCGCCACCCGCGCCCGTCCCGGCGGGCGAACCGCACCTGGTCGGTGCCGCAGTAACGGGCCTCGTGGTCGCCGCCGCCCATGCCGTCGGCGAGCGTATGGTCGAACGAGGCCCGCCACCCGCCGCCGCCGAGTTCGCGGGCCGCCGCGCTGTGGTGGCCGCCGTCCCACGGCCCGAGGTAGCCGGCGTGCCAGCCGCGGACCCGCATCAGCGCGTTGGCCTGCCGGTAGCGCAGGATGTGCGCGGCGAACCGGTTCGAGTACGTCGCGGTCTGCTCCTCGGCCGGGGTGAGCCGGTACACCTCGCGGAACGCCTGCTTGAACGGCTGGCGCAGCGCGCCTGCCGCCACGTGGTCACGCCAGCGGGCCACCTGTGCGGCCGCGGCCCGCACCGGGTGCCAGAGCCGGACCCGGGTTCCGCGCACGGTGAGGCCGTCCGGGCCGCGCAGCGCCCACCCGCCGCGGTCGCGGACCGGGATGCCCGCCGTCCAGCCTTCGCCGTCGCCGGTCTCCCAGATCAGCGACCGTCCGAAGACGCCGGTGACGGGATGGTCGAGATAACGCGCGACCCAGTCGGCGTACGCCCAGTCGCGCTCCTCCGACAGCACGGACTCGACCCGCCGCCGTTCCGCGGTGACCGTCCGACCGATCTCCTTGACCAGCTCCTGCAGCCGTTTGAGGTCGGCGGGAAAACCGTCGCGCACCGCGGCGGGCACCGAGCGCAGGACCGTCTCGCCGTCGCGGAAGCTCAGCCGCGGGCGCTCGTCCACCAGCGCCACCACCGCCTGGTGGCCGCCGACCTGCTCGGTGTGCCGACCGTCGGCGTCCAGGCCGTGCGTATCCACGCACAGCTCCAGCATCTCGGCGTACGTCCGGCCGCGCGCCTCGCCGAGCTGCGCGAACGCGGCCCGCACCCGCTTCTGCAGGCCCTTGTTGCGCACCGCGGTGCTGAGCCGGGCCAGGGTGGTCAGCGGCACGTCGCCGTCGCGCCGGGCCAGCAGCGTGACCGACGCGTTCGCGGTCAGCGGCGCGCGGGGGTGGCCGTCCCCGCGGGCCGACAAGGCTGCGGTGTCGGTGACCCGGGCCAGCAGCGCGGTCGCCGCGGGACCCGGATCGGCTGCCAGCAGCCAGGTCAGCGCGCGCAGCAGCCGGTCGGCCTCGTCGAGGACGTACGAGGTGTGCTCGGCGAAGCAGCCGAGGATGCCCCGGACGACGTCGTCGCCTCCGGCGGTGGCCGCCAGCAGTTGCTCGGCACGCCGCCGCCACCGGACGTCGGGCGTGAGCTTCTCCAGGGTCGAGCAGTGGTCGAGCAGGTCGCCGACGCCGGTGCCGCGCAGCACGTCGCCGAGCCGGTCCTGCACGGCCGCGCCGAGCGTGCCCGCGGACTGCCCGAGCCACACGGGCAGCACGTGGTCGCCGGCCTTCCTGATCCCGATGTTCAGCGCGGTGCGGAGCCGGCGTTCGAGCCGTACATCGACCGGCGGGTTCTCCTCGACGATCGCCAAAACCGCCTCCAGCGCGCGCCGGTGACCGACCAGCTGCGCGCCGGGCAGCCCGGCGGCGAGGGCGGCCGGCAGTTCCAGGTGCAGCAGCTCGCCGTCGTGGCCCGCGCCGCGGGCCACCTGGCGCAGGCACCAGGACAGGTGGGCGCTGGTCCACGGCGCGTCCTGGGCGGCCAGGTGGCGCAGCAGGTCGCGCTGCGCCGGCCAGTCGAGCCGGCCGGCGCAGGCCAGGGCGTGCAGGTGCATGGCCGGGCCGCGCCGGTCCTGCGGCTGCCACGCCTGCACCGCCGCCCAGCCGGGCAGCGCCGTGATGTCACGGACCCAGCCCTTCCACTCCGTGCCCAGCACGTTGCCCAGCCGCCGGCCCGACGCCTCGCTGTCGGCGTCGAGGTGTTCCTGCCACACGTCCGCCAGCTTCGGAATCAGCTGCTCCACCGGCCACCTCTCTCCCTCGTGGGCGACATGGTGCCAGCGGGCACCGACAGCCGCCGCCCCGGTCCGTCCAGATGGTGGCGTGCGGCCGAAATCCGGTCCGCGAACGTCGGTGACGGACGGTAGGGTCGGCGACCGCGAACACCCCACCACGGAGGACCTCGTGTCGTACACCTTCCACGTCGATCTGCGCGGCATCGTCGACCTGCTCAGCCACCACCTTTATGCCAGCCCGCGGGTGTACGTCCGCGAGCTGATGCAGAACGCCGTCGACGCGATCACCGCGGTGCGGGTGACCGACCCCGAGCACGCCGGCGCCATCGAGATCAGCGCTCCGAAGGCCGCCGGGCAGCCGCTGACCATCACCGACAACGGCATCGGGCTGACCGAGCCCCAGGTGCACGAGCTGCTGGCCACGATCGGCCGCAGCTCCAAGCGCGACGATCTGGGCTTCGCCAGGCACGAGTTCCTGGGCCAGTTCGGCATCGGCCTGCTGTCGTGCTTCCTGGTCGCCGACACGATCCAGGTGCGCACCCGGTGCGGCGACAACCCGACCGTGGAGTGGCTGGGCTCGTCGGACGGCAGCTACCAGGTGCGGGTGCTCGACGGCGACGACGCGCTCGCCGCGCCGGGCACGATCGTGACGCTGCGGCCGCGGCGGGGCGCGGAGGAGTGGCTGCTGCCGCAGACCGTGCGCGAGCTGGCGGGACTGTACGGCTCGATGCTGCCGATCACGGTGCGGGTCGACGGTGAGCCGATCACCGCCGGGCTGGCCCCGTGGGAGACCGGCGAGGGCGAGGCGCAGGTGGCGCGGCGGGCGCGGCTGCTGTCGTACGCCGAGGACGCCTTCGGGTTCACCCCGTTCGACGTGATCGACCTGGACGTGGCCGAGGCGGGGCTGCGCGGCGTGGCGTTCGTGCTGCCGATGCCGTCCAACCCGGCCGCCCGCGTGGCGCACCGGGTGTACCTGAAGCAGATGCTGCTCAGCGAGGGTGTCGAGGGCCTGCTGCCGGAGTGGGCGTTCTTCGTGCGCTGCGTCATCGACACCACCGAGCTGCGCCCGACGGCCAGCCGCGAGGCGCTGTACGACGACACGCTGCTGGCGCAGGTCCGCGAGTCGCTGGGCGACCAGCTGCGCGGCTGGATGACCCGGCTCGGCACGGTCGACGAGGCGAAGCTGCAGCAGTTCCTGCGCATCCACCACCTGGGCGTGAAGGCGCTCGCGGTGCACGACGACGAGATGCTGCGGCTGGTCGAGCAGTGGTGGCCGTACGAGACCACGGTCGGCCCGATGACCCTGGCCCAGTTCCGCGACACCTACGGCGTGGTGCGGTTCGTGCCGTCGCTGGACGAGTTCCGGCAGATCGCCGCCGTCGCCTCGGCGCAGGGCCTGGCCGTCGTCAACGCCGGTTACGTGTACGACGCCGAGCTGCTGTCCCGGCTGCCCGCCCTCGACGAGAAGATCACCACCGAGGCGCTGTCGGCCAGCGACCTGTCCACCCGGCTGGAGGAGCTCGCCCCGGACGACGAGCTGCGGCTGCGGGCCTTCCTGGTCGGCGCGCAGCGGGCGCTGGACCGCTTCGGCGTCGAGGTGCTGATCCGCGCCTTCGACCCGGCCGGCCTGCCCGCGCTGTACCTGCTCGACGGCGACACCGCGCTGCACCTGGACATGCGGCGCGGGCAGGAGGACGTCGACGACGTGTGGGCCTCGATCCTGGGCTCGTTCACCGCCGGGCGCACCGACCGGCCGCAGCTCGTGCTCAACCACCGCAACCCGCTGATCCGCCAGGCCGTCACGGTCACCGACCCGGACCTGACGGTGCTGGTCGTGGAGGGCCTGTACGTGCAGGCGCTGCTGCTGGGCCGCCAGCCGCTGCGCCCGGTCGACACCGCCGCGCTCAACCAGTCGTTCCTGGGCCTGCTGGGCCGCGCCATGCACGGCGGTGCCGCGTGACGATGACCGAGCAGGCGGTGCACGAGCTGTGGCACGAGGCGCACCGGTTCCCGGTCGGCCCCGCCCGGT
Source organism: Catellatospora coxensis (assembly GCF_016862635.1). Lineage (GTDB taxonomy): Bacteria > Actinomycetota > Actinomycetes > Mycobacteriales > Micromonosporaceae > Catellatospora > Catellatospora coxensis. The sequence continues at coordinate 77,440 of NZ_BONI01000030.1, forward strand.
TCGCCGCGTACGACGCCGCGCTGCGCCACGCCGACGCCGCGGGCATGCGCCGGGAGGCGTTCACGTGGCGGCTGTCGGCGATGAACGAGTTCCACCACCACGGCGACCCGGCGCGGCTGTTCCTGGCGTTCTCGCACTGCCTGCAGGCCTGGGACACCGATCCGGAGGCGACCGGCCGCCACGACGACCGCTCGCTGCTGTGGAACTTCAAGTGGGTGGTCTGGTCGCTGCCGCAGTTCCCGGAGATCCCGCTGGACCGCACCCGGGCCGTGCTGGACGACATGGAGGCCCGCTACCTGCGCGGCGGGCACAGCCTGCACGCGGTGTACCAGCACCGCTGGCTGGTGGCCCACCACACCGGCGACCCGGCGGCCGACCACTGGTACGACAAGCTGCTGACCGCGCCCCGGGACGGGCTGTCGGACTGCGCCGCCTGCGTGCCGTCGGGCCAGGTCCGGCACCTGGTGTCGCACGGCCGCGACGAGGAGGCCATCGAGCTGGGCCGGCCGTTCTCCCGGGGCGGGTGCACCGAGCAGCCGCACTGGATGCTGTCCGAGCTGCTGCTGCCGTACCTGCGCACCGGGCGGCACGCCGACGCCGTGGACGCGCACCGGTTCGGTTACCCGCGGATGCGCGCCAACCGGCACCACCTGGACAACATCGCCGCGCACCTGCGGTTCTGCGGGCTGTCCGGCAACGAGGCGCGGGGGCTGGAGCTGATCGAGCGGCACCGGGGCTGGCTGGACGCGCCGTCGTCGCCGTACACGGCGATGGAGTTCGCGGCCGCGGCCGGGCAGGTGCTGCGGCGGCTGGCCGAGGCCGGGCACGGCGACCTGCCCGTCGCCGCGGTGCCGGGCGGCCCGGCCGCGAGCACGGTCGCGCAGGTCGGCGCCGATGTGACCGCACTGGCCCGCGAGATCGCCGCGCGCTTCGACGCCCGCAACGGCAACACGCACGTCAGCTCCCGGGTCGAGGGGCACCTGGCCGCGGAGCCGCTGACCGAGCGGCTGTCGATGAGCGTGGCGGTCCGCTCGCGCGAGCGCATGACCTCGGCGGTCGGCTCGCTGATGGACGTGGTGAGCGAGGCCGACGCCCGGGGCGACGCGGACACCGCCGCGACGGCGCTGCTGGAGGCGGCACACGAGCAGCGGCGCGCCGAGCGTGCCCACGACGCGCTGGACAGCGCCGAGGAGGCGCTGGGCCGGCTGTCGCGCGCCGGGCGGCACGACGACGTGCTGCGCTGCCGGCTCCTGCTGTGGGAGCTGTACCGTGACGCGCACCGCTGGCCCGAGGCGCTGGAGGCGGTCGACGCGGTGCTCGCCGCACCGGCGCTGCCCGCCGACGCACCGAGCCGGATCACGCTGCTGCTGGCCGCGGCGAAGGGCGACCCCGACCGGGATCGCGCGGCGACGCGGGTGACGGCGGCGGCCGACGAGTTCGAGTCGGCGGGCGACCCCGGGGCGGCCTTCGACGCCCTGCTGGCGCTGCACCGCCTCGTCGACGAGGCCGCGGTGGAGCGGGCCCGCAAGCTGGCCGCCGGCGCGCCCGGCGACGACGACTGGCGTCCGCGCCGCGCCCGGCTGGCCCTGGCCGACGCCCGGCGACTGCACCTGGCCGGCTCCTATGCCGACGCGGCCATGCAGGCCCACGACGGCACGCGGCTCGTTTCGGACGGCGGCCCGCTGCACCAGCGGCTGGCCAGGGTCGAGGCGCTGGCGCTGCTGCGCGCCGGGCGGGCCGAGACGGCCGAGCCGCTCGCCCGCGCCGCCTTCGAGCAGGACGAGCAGTGGGAGACCGCCCTGCTGTACGCCGCCGTGCTGCACGCCCTGGGCCGCGACTACACCGACCTCGCCGACGACTGGCCCGTGGACGAGGACGACTTCGACGAGTTGGAAGGGGAGATCCTGTGGCGCTGAACGAGCAGCAGCTGCGCGACGAGTTCGCGGCGGCCATGGCGATGCCGGACGGCCCGGCGCAGCACGGCGCGCTCGACGCCGTGATCCGCGCCGCCGACGCGGCCGGGGACGCGAAGCTGACGTTCGAGTTCCGGCACGAGGCCATCGAGAAGTTCGTGTTCGGCGGCGACGACCGCCGCGCGTTCCTGGCGTTCTCGCTGTCGCTGGCCGCCTACGACCGCGACCCGGAGATCGGCGGGCCGGACACCGAGGAGTCGATCCTCTGGCAGTTCAAGTGGATCGTGAACGCGCTGCCGGAGTTCCCCGACATCCCGCTGGACCGCACGTACGCGGTGCTGGCCGACATGCGGGCCCGCTACCTGCGCGGCGGGCACAGCCTGCACGCGGTGCACCAGGCCCGCTGGCAGATCGCCCTGCACGTCGGCGACCTGGACGAGGCGGCGGCGGCCTACCACGACATGGTGACCGCCAAGCGCGACAGCCTGGCCAACTGCTCGGTGTGCGTGCCGTCGGCGCAGGCCTGGTATCTGATGGTGGTGGACCGGCACGCCGAGGCGATCGAGGTCGCCAAGCCGTTCGCCGACAGCTGGTGCCGGACCCAGCCCGAGCGCATCCGGACCAACCTGATGCTGGCGCACCTGCACACGGGCGCGTACCGCAAGGCCGCCGAGCTGCACCGCACGGCGTACCGGGTGATGCGCACCGACCGGCTGCACCTGTCGGCCCTGGGCACCCACCTGACGTTCCTGGGCCGCAGCGGCAACGAGCTGCGGGGCCTGGAGCTGCTGGAACGGCACCTGCCGTGGCTGGAGGGCACGGTCAGCCCGCACGACGTGCTGACCTTCGCCGCGCCCGCCGTGCTGGTGCTGAACCGGCTGGCCGACGGCGGCCACGGCGGCATCGCCGTGCAGGGCCGGACCGGCGCCGACGGGCGGCGGCCGGCGACGACGGTGACCGCCCTGCGCGACGAGCTGACCGCGCTGGTGACGGACCTAGCGGCCCGGTTCGACGCCCGCAACGGCACCACGTTCCAGGGCGAGCTGGCCCGGCAGCGGATGACCGCGCCACCGCTGGTGGACAGCCTGCCGCTGAGCGTGCTCGACACCGCGGGCGGGCGCGCCCGCAGCCGGATCGCCCAGGTGCAGGACCGTATCGCCGCGCACACGGCCGCCGGTGACCAGGCCGCCGCCGCGCTGGCCCGGCTCGACGCCGCGGTGCTGCTGCGGGAGCACAGCGACGCCGAGACCCGCTACGGCGCCGCCGAGGAGGCGGTGCTGGCCCTGGAGCGGGCGGGGCTGCCCGAGCCGCTGCGGCGGGCACGGGAGCTGCTGTGGCAGCTCTACCGCGACGGCGGGCAGCACCGCGACCAGGCGATGCAGGTGCTCGACCTGCTGCTGGCCGAGCCGTCGCTGACCGCGTCCGAGCACGGCCGGCTGCTGGACGAGTCGGCCCGGCTGTTCTGGGGCGCCGAGCGGGCCGACCGTTGCCTGCAGGCCGCCGACCGGCACGCCGAAGCCGGTGACCGGCTGGCCGAGCTGCGCTCGCTCAGCGACGCGGTCAGCAGCGCCCACGTCGCCTGGTGGCAGCCCGTGGAGCAGGTGATGGCCAGGGCGGACGCGCTCGCGGCGGCCCCGCCCGCCGACGCCGACCCGGCGGTGTGGGACACCGCGTGCGGCCGGCTGAACCTGGTCGTGGCCTGGTGGTACGACAGCGAGGACCGCGACGACGAGGCGCTGGCCCGCGCCGAACTGGCCGAGCAGTGTGGTGACGGCGTTGTCCGGGGCGAGGCGGCGGTGTTCACGGGCTGGCGGATGCTGCGCCGGGACCGGCCCGCCGAGGCCGAGCAGCGCGCCCGCCGCGGCCTCGACGGCGCGGACGAGGCCGACACCCGCCGGCTGCACGCCGTCATCGCCGTCGCGCTACGCGCCCAGGGCGACGTGGCCGGCGCGAACGCGCTGATCAGGGCACATGACCTGGACCCGTGGGAACTCGAGGACGACGACGCCGGCTACGACGACTCGGACGACGAGGACGAGGACGACGAGAAGGACGAGGACTGACCGGGGCCGCAGGCTCCGCTCAGGCAGGCCCGGCGGCCGGCGCCGACTCGCGGACGACCAGCCGGAACGGCGGCTGGAACTCCGCGGGCGGCCCGGCCGGGCGGCCCTCGATGCGGTCGACGAGTTTCTCCACCGCGAGGCGGCCGATCATCTCCTTGTCCGGCGAGATCGTGGTGAGGGTCGGGATGCTGAACCGGCCCTCCTCCACGTCGTCGATGCCGATCACGGACACGTCGCCGGGGACCCGCAGCCCGTGGTCGTGCAGCGCCCGGATCGCGCCGAGCGCGATCAGGTCGTTGAACGCGAACACGGCGTCCGGCGGCTGCGGCAGCGCCAGCAGCGCCCGCATGCCCGCCGCGCCGTCGCCGCGGCCGAAACCGCTGGTGGTGACGGTCAGGTCCGGGTCGAACGGCAGCCCGGCCGCTTCCAGCGCCTCGGTGTAACCCCGCAGGCGCAGCAGCGACGGGGCCCGGTTGGCCTCGATGTGCGCGCCGATGAACGCGATGCGCCGCCGCCCGAGCGCGATCAGGTGCCGCATCGCCTCGCGGCTGGCGGCGAGGTTGTCGATGACCACATGGTCGTACGGTGCGTGGTAGATAGCCTCGCCGACCAGCACCATCGGGGTCTCGCTGGTGCGGCTGGCGATGTCGTCGCGGTTGAGGTGCACCGCCGACAGGATCAACCCGTCGATGATCTGCGCCCGGAACCCGTCGGCGACCAGGAGTTCCTTGTCCCGGTCACCGTCGGTGTAGTCGAGCAGCAGGGTGTACCCGCGTCTGGTGGCGGCGCGGATCGCCGCGTCTGCCAGCTCGGCGAAGTACGGGTTGTTCAGCTCCGGAATGGCCAGCGCGATGATGCCGGTGCGGCCCCGGCGCAGGTGACGGGCACTGAGGTTGGGCGTGTAGCCCAGCTCGTCGATGGCCTGCTGCACCCGCGCTCGGGTGGCCTCGCCGACGGGCCGGTAGCCGTTGACGACATTGGACACCGTCGCCTGCGACACGCCCGCCCGCCGGGCGATGTCCTTGAGACTGACCGCCATCGGCGGGTTTCCTCCACTCACTGCTCATTGTCACCACTGCCGGGGCCGTTCCGTCAACGCAGGTGCCGCCGCCTGCTCAGATAGGTCTGCACCACCACCACGACGATGAGGAAGCCGCCGCTGACCACCGACTGGTACGACGAGTTCAGCGACCCTATCTGGTTGATCACGTTCTGGATGACCCCGAGCAGCAGCACCCCGCACAGCGTGCCGCTGACCGTGCCCGCCCCGCCGATGAGCAGCGTGCCGCCGATGACGACGGCGGCGATGGCGTCGAGTTCCAGCCCGACGCCGAGGATGGTGACGCCCGAGGACAACCGCGACGCGTTGAGCACCCCGGCGAACCCGGCCAGCATGCCACTGAGCAGGTACGTCAGCACCCTGATCCGGGCCACCGGCAGTCCCATCAGCGCCGCGGCGTCGGGACTGCCGCCGACCGCGAAGACGGCCTGCCCGTACCGGGTGCGCTGCAGCAGCAGCCCGCCGAGGCCGAACAGCAGCACCGCCAGGTACACCGGGTAGCCGACGCCGAGCAGGGTGCCCTGGCCGAGTTCCAGGAAGGCCGAGTCCTTGGGCACCAGGTAGGTGTTCGCGCCCTCCTCGGTGATGGCCAGCAGCAGCCCGCGCGCCCCGAGCAGCCCGGCCAGCGTCACGATGAACGGCGCCATCCCGGTGTACGCGATCAGGACGCCCTGCAGCAGCCCGATCGCGCCGCACACGGCCAGCGGCAGCAGCAGTGCGGGCGCCGGGCCCCACTGCGAGGCGTACGCGGCGAGCACTCCTCCGAGCGCGAACACCGACCCGACCGACAGGTCGATGCCGCCCGTGATGATCACGAAGGTCATGCCGAGGGCGATGATCGCCAGGAACGACGACTGGATCGCGATGCCGTTGGCGTTCTCCGCGGTCGGGAACGACGGGAACACCACCGACGAGACGAGCACGGCCAGCGTGAGCACGGCGAGCGCCCCGTGCCGCTGGGCCAGCGCGGCCAGCCGCTCGCGGCGGTGCTCGCGCTCGACCGGCACCGGGTGCGGGGACTTCTGGACGAGGGTCTGGGTCATCGGGTCCGCCGTTCCCGGGCGATGTAGACGGCGACCGCGATGATCCCGGCCTGGATCATCTGTGCCGCCGAGTCGGGCAGGTCGTGGTTGATGAGGGTGGCCCGGACCAGCTGCATCAGCAGCGCGCCCGCAACCGTGCCGAGCACCCGGATGCTGCCGCCTGTCAGCGGCGTGCCGCCGACCACGACCGCGGTGATCGCCGACAGCTCCATCAGGTTGCCGATCGCGGACGGGTCGCTGGCCCCGAGCCGGGCCGTGGCCAGCACCCCGGCCAGCGCCGCGAGCACCCCGCACAGCACGTACGTGCCGATCAGCACGCGTTTGACGGGCAACCCGGCGAGATGGCTCGCCGCCCGGTTGCCGCCGACGGCGACGAGCTGCCGCCCGTACGTGGTGCGCTGCACCACGAATCCGATCACGACGGCCAGGCAGCCCGCGATGAGCACCGTGTACGGCACCCCGAGCAGCTCGCCGGTGCCCAGCTCCAGCAGGGTGCCGTCCTTGATGCCCTTGAGCTGCCCGTCGGCGAAGACCAGGGCCAGGCCCCGGCCGCCGACCAGCAGGGCCAGCGTGGCCACGATCGGCTGCAGCCCGACGACGGAGACCAGGGTCCCGTTGACGACGCCGACCAGCCCGCCGACCACGAGTGCGATCAGCACCGCGGGCCAGAACCCGTAGCCGATGTACAGCGGCAGCACCGCCGCGGCCAGCGCCATCACCGAGCCGACGGACAGGTCGACGCCCTCGCTGCCGATCACCATGGCCATGCCCAGTGCCGCGATCACCACCGGCGCGACCTGCACCAGCTGCGTACGCAGGGTCGCGGCCTGCAGGAAGTTGTCGGTGAAGGCGACGTTGAACAGCACCAGCAGGGCCACGGCGGCGTACACCCCGTAGTCCTGCAGCAGGCGCGCGGGCCGGATCCGGTCCGGCGGCGCGTACGTCTTGACGGTCGCCTCAGTCATGGGCGGGCTCCTGGGCCAGGGCGGTCATGATGTTGTCCTCGGTGACGTCGTCGCCGGCCAGCTCGCCGACGACGGCTCCGGCGCGCAGCACCACGATGCGGTCCGCGCCCTCGACCAGCTCCTCCAGGTCGGAGGAGATCAGCACGACGGCCAGGCCGTCGGCGGCCAGCTCGTCGATGAGCGCCTGCACCTCGGCCTTCGCGCCGACGTCGATGCCGCGGGTCGGCTCGTCTAGCAGCAGCAGCCGCGGGTGCAGGCACAGCCAGCGGGCCAGCAGCACCTTCTGCTGGTTGCCGCCGGACAGCTCGGACACCTTCTGCTCCGGGCTCGCGGCCTTGATGCGCAACCGCTTCATGAACGTCTCGACGATGCGGTCCTGCTTCGCCCGGGACACCACCCCGAACCGGGACAGCGTGGGCATCGCGGCCAGCACGATGTTCTCCCGCACGCTCAGGCCGGGCACGATGCCCTCGGCCTTGCGGTCCTCGGGCAGCATGGCCATCCCGGCCCGGATCGCCGCGGCGGGCGAGCGTCGGGTCAGCCGCTGCCCGGCCATGGTGACCTCGCCGTCCGCGCCGAGCGCGCCGACGACCGCCTTGGCCGTCTCGGACCGGCCCGAGCCGAGCAGGCCGCCGAGGCCGGTGACCTCGCCGGGGCGTACGTCGAAGGAGATGCCGTGCAGCTGGTGCGCCCGGCTCAGGTCGCGGACCCGCAGGATCGGTTCCACGTCGCCCGCGTCGTGGGCGGAGAAGCCGGTCAGGCCGTCTCGGCGCACCTCGGCGGCGTCGCGGCCCAGCATCAGCGAGATCAGGCCCAGCCGGTCGAGTCCGGCGAGTTCGCCGGTGTGCACGCGGCGGCCGTCGCGCAGCACGGTGACCCGGTCGCAGAGCTGGTAGAGCTCGTCGAGGCGGTGGCTGACGTACACGATGGCGATGCCGCGCCCGCTCAGCTCGCGGACCACCCGGAACAGGGTGTCGACCTCGCGCGGTTCGAGCGAGGAGGTCGGCTCGTCCATGATGACGACCCGGGCGTCGATGGCGACCGCGCGGGCCAGCGCGACCATCTGCTGCGCGCCGAGGCCGAGGGAGCGCAGCGGCAGCCGCACGTCCACGTCGATGCCGTAGCCGGCGAGCACCTCGGCCGCCTCGCGGTTCATCCGGGCCAGGTCGATGAGGCCGAACCGGCCGCGCGGCTCGCGGCCCAGGAACAGGTTGCGCGCCACGCTCATCAGCGGGACGAGGTTGACCTCCTGGTAGATGGTGGAGATCCCGGCGGCCTGGGCGTCCAGCGGACGGCCGAAGGCCACGGGCTCGCCGCGGTAGTGCACGTCGCCGGCGTCGGGCCGGTACACGCCGGTCAAGATCTTGATCAGGGTGGACTTGCCGGCGCCGTTCTCGCCGACCAGGGCGTGCACCTCGCCGGGGGCGACGGTCAGCGACACGTCGTCGAGGGCCAGCACGCCGGGGAATCGCTTGCTGACCCCGCGTACGTCCAGCACAGGTTGGTTCATCGGGGCTTTCTTCCTCCTCGCCGTCGTCTCTCCAGGTGGGGAAGTGCGCCCGCCGCGGCGTTCGGCGAGCGCACTTCCGGCACAGCGGCAGCCTCAGTAGGCGCTGCTCAGCGACGCGGCGGCGTTGGCCGAGTCGTACTCGCGGTCGGAGATGATGACGTTGGCGGGGATGGACTCGCCGCCCAGGAACTTCTGCGCGGTGGCGAAGGCCAGCGGGCCGAAGCGGGGGTTGGACTCGATCACGGCGTTGATCTCGCCCTTGGTGATGGCCTCCACGGCGTTGCGGGTGCCGTCGATCGACACGATCTTGATGTCGACGCCGGGCTTCTTGCCCGCGCCCTTGATCGCGGTGACCGCGCCCAGCGCCATCTCGTCGTTCTCGGCGTAGACGGCGGTGATGCCGGGGTTGCTCAGCAGCAGCTGCTCGGTGACCTGCTGGCCCTTGTCCCGGGCGAACTCGCCGGTCTGCTGGGCGACGATCTCGATGCCGGGCGCGGTGGCCTTGATCTGGTCCACGAAGCCGCTGGTGCGGTCGGTGGTCACGTTGTTGCCCGACGAGCCGAGCAGGATCGCGACCTTGCCCTTGCCGCCGGTGGCCTTGACCATCGCGTCGGCCGCGCGCTTGCCCTGCTCGACGAAGTTCGAGCCGAGGAACGCGACGTAGTCCTTGCAGGCCGTCGCGTTGACCTTGCGGTCGATCGTCAGCACCGGGACCTTCTTGTCGGCCGCGGCCTTGAGCGCGGGCTCCAGCCCGTCGGAGTTCAGCGGCGCGATGATGAGGAACTGCGCGCCCTGGGCGAGCATGTCCTGGATGTCGCTGACCTGCTTGGACAGCTGCGACTGCGCGTTGGTGACGAGGAGCTTCTTCACGCCGATCTTGGCCGCCTCGTCCTTGATGGACTGGGTCTCGGCGATGCGGAACGGGTTGGCCTCCTTCTCCGACTGGGAGAAGCCGACGATCGCGTCCTTCAGCTCGATCTTCGTGCCGCCGTACGACTGCAGCGTGCAGCCCGCGCCGCCGGCGCTCGCCGAGGCCACCACCTGCGCGCCGGCGCTGCCGCCGTCGGTGGGGGCGCCGGTGTCCTCGCCCTTGGTGCAGGCGCTCAGCAGCGCTCCGCCCAGGAGGAGGGTAGCCGTGATGGTCATTGCCTTGTTGCGCTGGAACATGGGACTCTCCCTGCGGTGGGATTGACCTACGTCAATTAAGGAGGGCATTCTTGCAGCGCGAATAGGCCACCGAAAATGTTGTCCCGCAACCGTTTCGGTCCGGTTGCGATCAACCGCCTTCGCTCTATAACGTTATACAGACCGAGTCCGATGACGACAAGTTGTCGTGTCTGCACCGTTATGAAACATCGGTGACATCGGATCTCACCGCCCCGGTCCACTCACCGGGTCGCGTCGGCGCCGGTCCTGCTCGCAGCCGTGCCGGAGGACCGGCGCCGGCGTCTGCTTAGGCGCGGCCCCTGCGTGGCTCCCGCTACACGGGCAGTTTGCCGTGCCGGTCGGGAATGCCGGGGTCCGCGCCGGCGGCCAGCAGGGCCGCGATCACGTCCTCGGCGCCCGCGTCCCGCGCGTGGTGCAGCGGCGTGCTGCCCAGCTTGTCCCGGCCGTCGACCGGCAGGCCCGCCGCGAGCAGCTTCGGCAACACCCGCTCGTGGTCGAGCCCGGACAGCAGGTGCAGCAGCGTCGCCCCGCCGCCGTCCACGACCGCCGGATCGAACCCGGCGTCGAGCATCGCGAGCACCACGTCGCCACGCCCCTCCCGCGCGCAGCGGAAGAAGAACTCGCGCTGCCACCGCAGCCGCTTGGGCAGCCGCCCCAGCCCGGTCCGCCACGTCCGCAGCGCCGCGGCGCAGCCGTTGACCGGCCCACCGAACGCACCCAGTGCCAGCTCGCGCCGGATCTCCTGCTCGGTGTGCTCCCGCGCGATCAGGTTCCCGCCGACGACCTGCACCTCGTGCCACACGGTCGCGCAGCGCACGCGCACGGCGGGAAAGTCCCGGCCCCCTTCGGGCGGTGTCCGGACCTCGTCCGGGTACAGCGAGTCGAAGGTCAGCGGGTGCAGCTGGTGCCGGCTCATCAGTCCGTTGCGCAGGGCCGACATGTCCCGGCCGGCCTGCGGATGCCCCTTCCGGTAGGCGTCGCCGCGCGCATCGTCGGCGTCGGCGCGCCAGCACCACTCCGGGACGGCGGTCCAGATGCGCGTCACCTGATCCGGGGTGAGCACCCGTAGCCGCGCACCCGCGCCGTCGGCCCGGTCCCGGGTCGGCGGAGTGATCGCGAGGACAACCGGCCCGTCCGGCAGCGGGACCGGCTCGATCTCCGGTCCGGCCGGCGTCTCGGCCAGGTCCGTCAGGACGGCGCCCGGCCAGCCGCGGCGGAAGTGATACCCGTCGCTCAGATGGATGCGCAGCAGGTCGGGAGCGAGCTGTGCCAGGTCGTCCTGGATACGCCGGGCGACCGCCCTGCCGTGGTCCGCCGCCACCGCGGCGAGGTCGACGCCCGGGATCAGGCCCGCGGCCCGGCACGCGCCCGCCCAGTCACCGGCCTCCCGCAGCCGCGTGCACTCGGCGACGACCGCCGGGGTCGGGTGGTGCAGCGGCACCCACCAGCCGCCCAGGCCCGGTCCTGCGTCGGCCATGGCGGGGCTCCTCCTGCGTACGGCGATGGGGAGCGGGGCCGGCCGGATTCGCACCGGCGTCATCCCGTTTGACGACGGGCGCGACGACTTCTGCGCTACGGCCCCGCTCGCGCAGCAGTCTAGGCGGGAAGATCGCGGCCCCGGTGCCCGCAGGTGTCGGAAACGGTCTTCGTGGGTACTGACCAGGGCGCAGGCGGCCGTGCGCCACCCGCGGCACCAGGCTGCGCCGCGCGGTCCGGGGGATGGAGGCTTGGTCATGAACCGGAGCAGAGGGCTGTTCGTCGCGCTCGCCGCGGCACTGCTGTCCGTCGGCACGGCGAGTCCGGCGGCGGCGGTGCCGTCACCGCAGGACAGCTCCTTCCTGATCGGCATCCACCAGGCGAACCTGTACGAGCTCGCGTCCGGCGCCCTGGCCGCGCAGAGGGGAACCTCGGACGAGGTGAGGCGGCTCGGCCAGCAGTTCGTCGACGACCACACGAAGCTCGACGCGGCGGTCGTCGCGGTCGCCGACCAGACCAAGGTGACGCTGCCGAAACAGCCTGCCCCGGAGCAGTTGGACATGCTCAAGGAGCTGGCCGCCGCCCCGGCCGGGGCCACCTTCGACCAGATGTGGATCACGCGGAGCATCCAGACCCAGAACGACAGCCTGCAGGCGGCCCGCACCGAGCTGAACTTCGGCTTCGACCCACGGGTCAAGGAGCTGGCCCGCCAGGCCGACGACATGCTGATCTCGCACGTCACCGAGCTCACCCGCGCCGACACGCAGGTCAACCCGGGCTGAACCGCCGGCCGGGCGGCCACGCACGGAGTGTCAGCTCGCGCGGACCGGACCGCAGCGCTCTAATCGAGCTGTCACCACTGTTCACTGACCGTGAAAGTGCAGGCCGTACCGTGAGCGAACCGCAGCAGGCAGACAACCCGTCCCTGATCGACGACGACGAGCTCGAAGAGTTCGTGGCCTCCGCCGACGACACCATCGACCTGACCGCGGTCGAGGACTTCGCGCCGTACGACGACGACGAGGACTACTGATCAGGAGACGCTGGGCCGGGGGCGGTTGCCTCGTTTGAGCTCGTAGAAGCCCGGGGTGGTGGACACGAGCAGGACGCCGTCCCACAGGCGGCCCGCGGCCTCGCCGCGAGGCACCGGAGTAACCACCGGGCCGAAGAAGGCGTGGAGCGTGCCGTCGGGGCCGGGGACGTGGATCGCGGGAGTGCCGAGGTCCTCGCCGACCGGGCGCAGCCCTTCGTCGTGGCTGCGGCGCAGGGCCTCGTCGTGGTCGGGCACGTCGGCCGCGGCCGCGAGTTCGGCGGGTAGGCCCAGGTCGGACAGGGCGGCGGTGTACAGGTCGGGGCCGATCGGGGTCTTGTCGCCGTGGATCCGGTCGCCGAGGGCGGTGTAGAAGTCGCGTACGACGTCGTCGCCGAACTTCTGCCGCACCGCGGTGACCACGCGCACCGGGCCCAGGGTGTCCGCCAGCCAGCCGCGATACCAGGGGTCGACCTCGCGGTCGTGGTTGAGCAGCCACAGGCTCATCACGTGGAAGCGCACGCGTACGTCGCGGACCTGCTCGACCTCCAGCAGCCAGCGCGAGGTGTTCCAGGCCCAGGGGCACTTCGGGTCGAACCACATGTCGGCGTACGTCGTCATCGGGCCTCCTCAGGCGCGGTACTGGTCGTGGCGGGCGAACAGGTCGGTCCACTCGTCCGCCGACAGCTGCCGCCCGCCGGCGGCGATGTCGGCGAGTTCGCGGAAGTAGGTCTCCCGGGCGATGCCGGGGGCGAACAGGATGAGCATCGAGGCGGCGGCGCCGCTGTCGTTGCGGAAGCCGTGCACGCCGCCCTCGGGCACGTGCAGGAAGTCGCCGGCCGAGGCGTCGACCCAGCGTGCGCCGTCGAACAGCCGCACCGTGCCGGTCATGACGTAGAAGGACTCGGAGAAGGTGCGGTGGAAGTGCGCGTCGGCTCCGCCCGCCCCGGCCGGCATGTGCCACTCGTAGAGGCCGAAGCGGCCCTGGGTGACGCTGCCCGGGGCGACGAACCGGCCGGTGGAGCCCGAGCCCATGACCGCCTGCTCCGCCGCGCCGGACGGGTGGAACGCGGCGCTGACCGCGCCGAGGTCGCCGGTGTACGTCATGACTGCCTCCCTCTCGACAACTAGCTTACAAGTAACTTATCACTAAGCTAGTTTCCGTCAAGTTACCATCTGCTCATGACCAAGGACGCCGTAGACGTGATCATCGACCAGTGGCGCGACGAGCGCCCCGACCTCGACGATCTGCTGCCCATGGAGGTCTTCGGGCGCGTCTACCGGGTCGCCGCCGCCATCGGCGACCGCATGGAGCGCGCCTACCAGCGCCTCGGCATCGGGCGCGGGGAGTTCGACGTGCTGGCCACGCTGCGCCGCGCCGGGGAGCCGTTCAACCTCTCCCCCAAGCAGCTGTCCGACACCCTGATGCTCACCACCGGCGGCATGACCGGGCGGCTGGACAAGCTGGAGACGGCCGGGCTGATCACGCGAACCCCCGATCCGGGGGACCGGCGCTCACTGCGCGCGCAGCTCACCCCGGCCGGCCGGGAACTGATCGACGAGGCCGTCCCGGCCGGGCTGGCGGTGCAGCGCGAGGCGCTGAGCCGCCTGGACCCCGCCGACGCCCGCCGCCTGGGCGACCTGCTGCGCGAACTCGCCGCAGCGGTCACCCGCTGACGCGGCTCAGTGCCGTACGAGGCAGAACGGGTGGCCGGCCGGGTCGGCGTACACCCGCCAGCTCTGGCCCGGCGAACCCGCGTCGAGCACGGTCGCGCCGCAGGCCAGCACCTCCTCCTCGGCCGCGTCCAGGTCCGGCACGCCGAAGTCGAGGTGGAACTGCTGCGGCTTGCTGGGATCCGGCCACTGCGGCGGCTGGTACTCCGACACCCGCTGAAAGGCGAGCACCAGGCCGTTCGGGGCGTGCAGCGTCGACCAGTCGGCGCCGAGCGACCAGCGCCGGTCGGGCTGGTCGACCGTCCCGCCGAGCAGCGACCGGTAGAACTCGGCGAGCCGCTTCGGGTCACGGCAGTCCAGCACCACGCACTGCAGTTCAGCGAACATGGCCCCGATCCTAGGCGGACCGTGCCCGCACCCGCCGTCCGCCGACGCGCTGTTCGAGGTCCGGCCGGGCGGGTGCGGGCCGGTGACCTGCCCGGCTGAGGTCCGGCATACCGTTCCACTGGTCTTCGCCGCCGCGACTCCGGCACTTCGCCCCACGTCCGGACGGCGAACCTAGCGTCACCGCCATGCGCGTGGCGATCATCACCGAGTCGTTCTCCCCGGACGTCAACGGCGTCGCGAACTCCGTCGCCCGCGTCGCGGACCACCTGCTCGCGCGCGGCCACCAGCCGATGGTGATCGCGCCCCGACCCGCGCCCCGGGCGGGCCGCACGGTCACCGAGAAGCCGTACCCCGTGGTCCGGCTGGGGTCGCTGCCGCTGCCCGGGTACGGCAACGTGCGGCTGGCCTGGCCGACCCGTCGGCTCCGGGAGGCGCTCGCGCGGCACCGGCCCGACGTGGTGCACCTGGCCAGCCCGTTCGTGCTCGGCGCGTGGGGTGCGAAGGCAGCCGCCGACCTCGGCGTGCCCGTCGTCGCGATCTACCAGACCGACGTGCCCGGCTACGCCCGCGCCTACGGCGTGGCCACCGGCGAGGCCCTGGCCTGGCGCTGGATCCGGCACGTGCACCGCCGCGCCGCGCTCACCCTCGCCCCGTCCTCGGCGACCGCCGCGGAACTCGTCGCGCACGGCGTGCCGGACGTCGGCCGGTGGGGCCGCGGCGTCGACACCGACCTGTTCCACCCGTCGCGCCGCGACGAGGCGCTGCGCGACGAGCTCGCCCCCGGCGGCGAGCTGATCGTCGGCTACGTCGGCCGGCTGGCCCGGGAGAAGCGGGTGGACCTGCTCGCGCGGACCGCGACGCTGCCCGGCGTGCGCGTCGCCGTGGTCGGCGACGGCCCGACCCGCGACGCGGTGCGCCGCGCGGTGCCGCAGGCCGCCTTCCTCGGCACCCGCCGCGGTGCGGAACTGGCCCGGCTGTACGCGAGCCTCGACGTCTTCGTCCACACCGGACCGCACGAGACGTTCTGCCAGACCGTGCAGGAAGCCCAGGCCAGCGGCGTGCCCGTGGTCGCCCCGGCGATAGGCGGCCCGCTCGACCTGGTCCACCACGGCGTCGACGGGCTGCTGGTGACCCCGGACGACCCCGCCGCGTTCGCGACGGCGGTCGGGGCGCTCGCCGACCCGGCCGTACGCCGCGCCTACGGGCAGGCCGCCCGCGCGGCCGTCGCCACCCGGACCTGGTCGGCGCTGGGCGACGAGCTGATCGGCCACTACGCCGCCGCGGCCGACGCGGTACGCGCCCCCGGCCGCCTCGCCGCGCCCGTCGCCGTCCCGGTGCCCGCCCCGTGACCGGGCTGCGCATCGTCCGGCTGGCCAACTTCGTCACCCCCAGCTCCGGCGGCCTGCGCACCGCACTGCGGGAACTGGGCCGCGGGTACGCCCAGGCGGGGCACGAGCCGGTGCTCGTCGTCCCCGGGCCACGGCACACCGACGAGCCGACCGAGCAGGGCCGCGTCATCACCCTGCCCGGACCGGTCGCGCCCGGCCTGGGCGGCGGCTACCGGATGCTGGTACGCCGCGCGCCGCTCGCCCGGCTGCTGGAGCGACTGGCGCCGGACCGGATCGAGGTGTCCGACCGCACCACGCTGCGCTGGACCGGCGCCTGGGCACGACGCCACGGCGTGCCGTCGGTGATGGTGTCGCACGAGAGCGTCGACGGGCTGCTCGGCGTCGTGAAGCTGCCCGCCGCGGTGCGCGCCCGGGTGGCGGCCGGACTCAACCGCGCCAGCGCCGCCGCGTACGACCAGATCGTCTGCACCACCGCCTGGGCCGCGGGCGAGTTCACCGGTGTCGGCGCGCACAACGTCACGCAGGTGCCGCTCGGCGTCGACCTCGACCTGTTCCGCCCCGACCGCCGCGACCCGCTGGTGCGCGGCGAGCACGTGCCCGGCGGCGAGCTGCTGCTGGTCTGCTGCGTACGCCTGTCGCCCGAGAAGCGGCCCGAACGTGCGCTGACCACCCTGCGCACGCTCCTCGACCGGGGCGTGGCAGCCCGGCTCGTGATCGCGGGCGACGGGCCGCTGCGGTCCCGGTTGCAGGACGCGGCGGCGGGGCTGCCGGTGGTCTTCACCGGGTGGATCAGCAATCGGGAACGGCTGGCGGGGCTGCTGGCCAGCGCGGATCTGGTGCTCGCGCCCGGCCCGATGGAGACGTTCGGTCTCGCCGCGCTGGAGGCCCTGGCCTGCGGCACCCCGGCCGTGGTGAGCGCGTCGAGCGCCCTGCCGGCCGTGGTCGGCGACGCGGGGGTCGCGGTCGCGGGCGAGGACCTCGCCGACGGCGTGCTGCGGCTGCTCGACCGCGACGAGCGCCGCCGTCGCGACGCCGCCCGCACCCGCGCCGAACTCTTCGGCTGGGACACCGCGGTACAGGGCTTCCTCGCCGTGCACACCGCGCTCGAACACCCATCCGTGACCCGCGCCGGGCGAGCCGGCCCGATCAGCGTGGGGGACGCGTCATGGAGCGAGGGCGCGGCGCAGGTCTTTCATCATCAGTAGAAGGTGCAACGAGTCAGTCGGGCTCGGGTCGAACTTCGCCAACCGCAGGTAGAAGTCGCGGACGGCTTCGGATTCGCAGTGGATGAGGAGCGCCCTGACTCCGATCACCTCAGCTGCGGTGGCGATACGTCGCAGCGCGTCGACGACCAGGGCACGCCCCAGCCCCGCCCCCTGCACGGCCTGGTCCACGCCGAGCCGGGTCAATATGACCACCGGCTGGTGACAGTGGCCGGTGCCCTGCATGATGCGGCGCGGCGCGTCGGCAGGCGCGACACTGCCAGCCGCGAGCGCGTAGTAGCCGACGACACGCCCGTCCGCCTGATCAAGGCCACGTACGCACTGAGCAACCACCTCACGGCAGTCGGTCTGCCCAAAACCAGTTGCCGGCGCTGCGATGCTTGCCGGGTGGGAGCCTACGAAGGCCTACTCGCACGTGCCGTGGCCGATCCAGCCGTTCGTGGCGTGATCCTGACCGGGTCGATGGCGCGCGGCATGGCCACGGTCCACTCCGACCATGACGTGATCGTGGTGGTGGACGAGCGTGGCGGGCAGTGGACGCGCACCCGCAAGACGTCGGACATGGACGAGATCATCTGCACGGTCGACGAACTGGCCGACACCTCGAACGTCTGGGAACGCTACGTGTACCGGGGCGCGCGGGTGCTGCTCGACCGGCTCGACGGGCGCATCGCGGCGCTCGCCCAGGCGCAGGCGACGCTGACCCCGACGGAGACGGCCGAGTGGTCGCGGGAGTACCTCGACGGGTACGTCAACTTCATCTACCGGGCGGCGAAGAACCACCGCGACGGCCGCGCCGACCTGGCCCGGCTGGAGGAGATGGAGAGCGTCTCGTGGTTCCTGTTCACGCTGTTCGCGCTGCACGGCCGGGTACGGCCGTACAACAAGTACCTGCGCTGGGAGCTGGAGACGTACCCGCTCGGCGAGCCGTGGGACGCCGCCACCCTGCCGGTCCGCGTCGCCGACGACCCCGCTGGGCTCTTCCCCGACCTGGAGCGGCTCGCCCGCGACCGCGGCCACGGCGACGTGCTCGACGCCTGGGGCGCCGAACTCGACCTGCTGCGACGACGGTGAGGCACGGAGTTCGACAGGGAACCTCTGCCGTTCCCGTCAACGGGGGCGGGTCAGGCGAACCCGCTCATGTCCAGTCCTGCTTTCCGGTGACGAAGCCTTCGTAGCGCGATGACCGCTTGCGTGACGGCGAACAAAGCGATCCCGATCATCGGATAGAGCCAGAATGCGAAGGCCCGCTGGAGACCTTCGCCACGACCTGTCCGCCATACGCCGCGCATAGCTCATGAGCCTGGGACCGCACCGGTGCTCAGCGCTATGGTCAACCCCGTGCCAATTCGCCCAGCCACCGGTAGAGACATCACCCGTGCAGCCCGGGTGCCGGCCAGTCCGAGGCCGCCGGCGGCCATGGACACGGCCGTGTCGCCGGATCACGACCTGGAGGACGAGGCCACGTTCCGGCGGCTGGCGTTCCTCGACCTGGACCTGAGCGACCAGGCCGCCGACTCGGCCGAGTTCGAGCAGTGCCGGTTCACCCGCACCCGCCTGGCCCGCACCGTGCTGGACCGGGCGATGTTCACCGACTGCCTGGTGGAGACCTCCGACTGGGCGAACCTGAAGGCGACCAAGTCGGGCCTGCTGCGGGTCGAGGTGTCGCTGGCCCGGCTGACCGGCCTGCAGTGGGTCGACGGCACACTGCGCGACGCGACGTTCCGGGAGTGCCGGATGGACCTGGCGACGTTCCGGTTCACCTCGTTCAAGGACGTGGCCTTCGTCGACTGCAACCTGACCCGGGCCGATTTCACCAACGCCGACCTGCGCGGGGCGTCGTTCACCGGCTGCGACCTGTCGGGCGCGCAGTTCGCCCAGGCCGACTGCGCCGGAGCCCGGTTCACCCGGTGCGAGCTGGGCGGCATCGGCAGCGTGGCGAGCCTGCGCGGGGCGAGTGTCAGCGCGCACGACCTGGCCGGGCTGGCGCACACGCTGGCCGCGGCGCTGGACATCGCCATCGACGAGGGCTGACCGGCGCGAGCGGCAACCCTGCGGCCACGGTGGGTTGGGGGCGCGGTCGCCTGCCGTACACCGCCTGCTGGCACCCTGCCGGGGTGCCGTCTACCCGCCTGCGCAACCTTTCGAAGTGGGGAAGGGCACCTTCTACATCGCAAAGCGATGTGAAGGTGCCCTTCCTTTCGCGTGGGCTGGGCGGGGAGGCGGGGCGGTGCCTGGTGTTGGGGCTGGCCGGGTCGGTGGCGCTGGCCGGGGGTGGGCTGGCTGCGGGGGCGCTGCCGGTGCGGGACACGCTCGCGCCCGCGCTGGGGCTGGGCGAGTTGCGGCAGTATCAGAGTCTCGGGCTGGTCTGCGCGTACTTCGGGCTCGCGTTGCTGGCGGCGGCGTGGTGGCGGCTGGGGCGGGCGGTGCACGGCGGGGAGCCGCCGTCGCCTCGCGGGCTGCTGCTGGTGCTGGCTGCGTGGGCGCTGCCGCTGGTGGCGATGCCGCCGCTGTTCAGCCGGGACGTGTACAGCTACCTGGCGCAGGGCGCGATGGTCACGGCGGGGCTCGACGTGTACGACGCGGGGCCGTCGGAGCTGGGCGGACCCCTGCTCGCCGAGGTGCCCGCGATCTGGCAGCACACGCCGACGCCGTACGGGCCGGCGTTCCTGTCCCTGGCCGCCGGGGTGTCGAGGTTCTCGGCGAGCGACGTGCCGCTGGGAGTGTTCGGCATGCGGGCGGTCGCGCTCGCCGGGGTGGTGCTGCTCATCGGGTGCCTGCCCCGGCTGGCTCGGGCCTGCGGCGTGGATCCGGCCGCGGCGCTGTGGCTGGGCGTGCTGAACCCGCTGGTGCTGCTGCACCTGGTCAGCGGCGCGCACAACGACGCGGTGATGCTGGGCCTGCTCATCGCCGGGCTGACCGCCGCCGCGGCGAGCCGGTTCACCCTGGCCGCCGTCGCGATCACGCTCGCCTGCCTGGTGAAGGCCCCGGCGGCGCTCGGCCTGGTCGTGGTGGTCTGGCTGTGGCAGCGCTCGCTGCGTCCGGCGCTCAGCCGCCCGGTGGCCACGCTGCGGGCGCTCGCGCTGACCGCGGGGATCGGGGCGGCGACGACCGCGCTGGTGACCGCCGTGACGGGCACCGGGTTCGGGTGGGTGCGCTCGCTGACGACGCCGATCTCGGCCCACAACTGGTCGCTGAGCAGCACCGTCGGCAGGATCACCCGGAACCTGCTGGAGTCGGTGGGCAGTGACCTGGCCGCGTCGGCGATCCCGGCGTGGCGCTGGATCGGGCTGGTGGCAGCGGCGGTCGCGACGCTGCTGGCCTGGCATCACCGGCGCAGACTGGGCCTGGTGTACGCCCTCGGTCTGAGTTTGACCGCGCTCGCGTTGCTCGGCCCCGCGCTGCGCCCCTGGTATCTGCTGTGGGGGCTGGTCCCGATCGCGGCCGCCGCGCCGCCCGACGGCCGGGTGCGCCGCTGGACCGCACTCGCCTGCCTGGCGCTGACCGTGACCGTGTTCCCGAACGGCTTCACCCCGTCGGCCGACGAGCTGGCCGCGGCGCTGACCGGCGCGCTGCTGGCGGTGCCGATCGTGTTCCTGTCCACCGGCGACGTCGCGCCCGCCTACCGAGGAACGGAACCCGCCGCATGGTGAAGACCCCTCGCGCCCGCCTGCTCTGCGTGGTCGCGCTGGCCACCGCGGTGGGCCTGTTCATCGCGCTGATCCCGGGGCATCGCGGCTGGTTCGACGTGCTGGTCTACTACGGCACCGTCAACGGCTGGGTGCACGAGGGCGGCCGCGTCTACGACTACCTGGTGCCGGGCACCCACTACGGCTTCACGTACCCGCCGTTCGCGGCGGTGGTGATGCTGCCGATGAGCATGCTGGGCTGGCACACCGCCATCGCGGTGAACGTGGCGCTGACCGCGGTCGCCTGCGCGCTGGTGCTGTACTGGCTGGTCGACCCGATCGCCCGGGAGCACGGGTGGCCGCGGCTGTTCACCTTCGGGGTCGCCGCGTGCCTGCTGGCCGCGTCGCAGCCGGCCCGGGACACGGTCAGCTTCGGCCAGGTCAACCTGGTCCTCGTCGCGCTGGTGCTGGCCGACGCGTGGCTGCTGGCGAGCGGCCGGAGCCGGTGGGCGGGCATCGGGACGGGCCTGGCCGCCGCGATCAAACTCACCCCGGCGATCTTCATCGTCTACCTGCTGCTGGCCCGGCGGTGGCGGGCGGCCGCCGTCGCGAGCGCCACCGCC
>NZ_BONI01000031.1 GCF_016862635.1 Catellatospora coxensis
GTATGCCTGCTGTCGGGGGCCGGCGTCCAGCTCGGCCTCACCGCGCCACAGCCGCAACGCTCCCAGGATCTGCAGACGCGGGGAGTGATGGCCCGGGAGGAAGGTGACAGGACCTTCACCTGTATGCGTCGCGCGGCGGCGTCCGTGCTCGGGGTGGATCCGGTCGACCGGGTCCGTCGTGGTCGGGGCTGTTCGGCTGGTCATGGGCACGCGTGCGCCGCACCGATCGGGAGCGTCCCGATCCGGCCCGACGCGGGGCCGCGGTGGAGGGGTGTCCTGGCGGCGTTCGGTGACGTGATCATGCCACCATGCAAACAAGCGGGCCCGGGCCGGACAACGAAGGAGAATACGCAGAACTTCAGGCAGGATCGGTGTCGTCCAGAACTGCCCGGGTCGCCTGGGCCTCGGTCTCGAGCCTGCTGTCGAGGCTGTCGGCGAGCAGCTCCAGGGCACGGGCCAGCTCAGCCTGGGCCTCTGCCGAACCTGTACCGTCCAGCGTGGGCAGCATCACCCGGGCCTCGTCCTCGAGGCGACTGGGCAGGCTGTCGGCGAGCATCTCCAGGGCACGGGTCAGGTCCGCCCGGGCCTCGGCGGGCCGGCCGAGCGCGGCCCGGGCCTTGCCCCGCAGCACGAGCGCGAAGGCCACCATGTCCTCGTCACGGTTCTCGATCAGCACCGGCAGCGCCCGTTCGACCGCGTGCAGCGACTCCTCGGCGCGCCCGGCGCGCTCGAAGCATGACGCCACGCCGTACAACGCGCCGGACCGGGTGGTGAGGGCCGGGCGGCCGGCCACCGGACGACGGTCGAGTTCGGTCAGGGCGCGCTGGAACTCGCCGACCGCCTCGTCGTAGCGGCCCAAGCCTTCCAGCGCATAGCCGCTGCCTGTCAGAAGATCCACGTACAGGGCGTGGTCGCCGGCCCGGTCGGCGAGCTCGGATGCGGTGCGGTGGGCCCACAGCGCATCGTCGTGCCGGCGGAGGCTCACCCGGGCGGCACCGGCCGAGCCGAGAGCACGGGCCTGCTCCTGGAGGTCGCCGATCGACTGCGCGAGCCGGTACGCCTCCATCGCCGCCTCCTCGGCCTCCTCGTACAGGGCCATCAGATACACCGCCGTCCAGGCATAGAGGCTGGTGTGGAAGGCCTGCTGCCGCCGGTCGGGCAGCGCGTTCGCGGCGGCGCGGGCCAGCCGGCGCACCTCCCACCAGACGCGCCACCGCAGCGTCTCCTCGGAGTACCAGCGGGTCGCCACGGCGACGTCGGCGACGAGTTGGTGCCGGCCTCGGGCGGCGGCGGTGCGCAACGCCGGCAACCAGTTGTCGGCCTCCGCCCGCAGCCAGGCGTCAGCCTCCTCCGCGGTGGCCAGG
Source organism: Catellatospora coxensis (assembly GCF_016862635.1). Lineage (GTDB taxonomy): Bacteria > Actinomycetota > Actinomycetes > Mycobacteriales > Micromonosporaceae > Catellatospora > Catellatospora coxensis. The sequence continues at coordinate 1,365 of NZ_BONI01000031.1, forward strand.
GGCACCAGACCGGCCCAGCCGTCGGGCAACCCGCCGTACTCGGGCTCGTACCACCGGCCGGCGACGACGACGGTGTCCAGCAGCCACGTGTTCATCCGTTCGGCGGTCTCCGCCCGGGTGTCGGGTGGTTCCTCGGCGTGCAGCCGCTCGTCGGCATAGAGCCGGATCAGGTCGTGGAAGCGATACCGGTCGACACCCTCCGCTTGCAGCAGCCCGACCTCCACCAGATCATCCAGGCGGTCCTGGGCGTCCGGCAGCTCGGCCTCGATGAGCGCCGCCGCGAGCGGTGCCGCGAAATCGGCCGCCGGCACGTGGGCGAGGCGGCGGAACAGCTGGGCGGTGGGAGCGGGCAGTTGCGCGTACGACAACGCGAACGCCGGCGCCACTCCGGTGTCGCCCGCGGACAGCGCGGCCAGCCGGTGACCGGCATCGGTGAGCCGGTCGACCAGCTGCCCGACCGTCCATTGCGGCCGGACGGCGAGACGGGTCCCGGCGATCCGCAGGGCCAGCGGCAGGTGCCCGCACAGGTCGGCGACCCTGTCGACGTGCTGCGCCATCTGCGGGTCGGCGGCCTGCACGGCGATGGAGCGGAGCAGGCCGGCGGATTCCTCCGGCGCGAGGGGCGACAGCGCGATCCGCAGCACCCCTTCGAGGCCACCGAGCGCGCGCCGGCTGGTCGCGATGACGAGGCACCTGCCGCCCGCGGGTAGCAGCGGCCGGACCTGCGCCTCCGAACCGGCGTTGTCGAGGACCAACACGCATCGCCGATCACGCAGAATCCCCCGTAGCTGGGCGCAGCGCTCATCGTCGCTGTCGGCGACCTGGTGAGGTCTGATGCCGAGCGCACGCAGCAGACGCAGCAGGGCGTCTCCGGCGGGAAGCGGCACGGCGTCGACCCCGCGCAGGTCGACGTACAGGCAGCCGTCGGGAAAGTCGTCGCGCAGCTCGTTCGCGGCCCAGAGCGCCAACGCGGTCTTGCCCAGTCCCGGCTGGCCGTGCACGACGAGCACCGGCGGCAGGTCGTCGCCCTCGACGGCGCGTATCGCGGCCTGCCGGACGATCTCGAACTCGGCCTGCCGCCCGACGAAGTCCGTGACGCCCCTTGGCGGCTCGCACAGCCGGGGACGGCCGGCTGCGCTCGGGGAGCGGGCCTCCTTCGCCGCGGCCGTGAGGCCGGCCCTGGCGTCACTGTCGAGGCCCAACCCGTCGGCGAGAGCGGCGAGGGTGCGAGCCTGCGGTGCGCGGCTGTGCCCGCGTTCCATGTCGGAGATGGCCCGGGTGCTGATGCCGGACCTCTCCGCCAACTGCTCGAGGGTCAGGCCGGCGGCACGCCGCAATGTCCGTAGGAGGTTGCCGAACGTGGATGCCTGGACCGGTGCCGTCGTCAACGCCCGGCGCCGGTCAGCGAGGCGATCCTGGTGGGGACGTGTGCGTAGCCCCACAAGGAATGCGAGTGTGTGCCGGTCGGCCGGCCCGCGGATGCGACCTCTCCTACGTGGCGGGCGAGGAAGCGGAGCAGGGCTGCGATCTCGATTCGGGCAAGCGCGGCCCCGAGGCAGTAGTGCGGGCCGTAGCCGAGGGTAACGTTCGCGCGCGACGGGCGCGCGATGTCGAAGGTGTCCGGTCGCTCGAACACGGCTGGATCACGGTTTCCCGCCGGCAACCAGGCGGTGACGACGTCTCCTGCGGCGATGGGCATGCCTGCCAGCACCGTGTCGCTCTCCGCGGTGCGGCAGTCGTTCAGCACCGGTGACGTCCAGCGCAGCACCTCCTCGACCGCCGGGCCGGTCAGGCTCGGCGATCGGCGCAGCAGTTCCAGTTGCTCAGGCTGCTCCGCCAGCGCGACCATCGCGCCGGACATCGCCAGCCGGGTCGTCTCGTTCGCGGCGACGAGCATGCTGAGCAGGTTGAGAAGAAGATCCTGATAGGGAAGCCGTCCCGCGTCATGCCGGCTCACCAGGCGTGCGGTGACGTTGTCTCCACGACGTACGGCGGGCGAGGCGGCGAGCTCGTCGAAGTAGCTCAGGATCTGAATGCGCGCCCCGCTGGCCCGGCTATTGTCCGCGATCGGGTCGCCGGTGGACTCCTGCATCGTCAGCACGCCGTTCGCGAGGTCGCGCAGCATGGGCGAGTCGCCCACCGGAACTCCCATGATGGCGCAGGTCACCATCAGCGGTGCGCGCCAGGCGATCTCGTCCGCGAAGTCGAACGCGTCCCCGTCGAGGTGGGGGGTCATGTGCTCCTCGAACAGTTCATCGAGTTCGGTGTCGAACCGGGCGATGTTCCTGGCTCCGAAGATCGAGCGTACCTCGTCGCGCAGCGCCTTGTGGGGCTCGCCGTCCATGACGCCCAGCATCCTCCCGCCGGCCGGGTCGGGATGGTGCGGGCCGAAGCCGAGGAACACGCCGTAGTGGGAGACGAACGTGCGATTGTCGCTGAGCAGCGCCCTGATCTCCTTCCAGCCGGTCAGTGACCAGAAGTCGCAGTCGAGCGCGGAGGACCGGGCGCGGGTGATCGGGGAGGTCTCGCGCAGTCGAGCCCAGTGGGCGTGGGGCGGAGCCGGGTCGAAGGTGCTGGGGTCGCCCAGGTCAACGCCCATGGACTCCGCGTGATTCATGTTCTGCAGGGTCGCATCCGGTGGTGACGGCCGGCTGACACGTCGTTGACACCGGGTGTAGCTGAGCTGTCCAGCGCCCGGCAAGCCGCGTCCAGCAGGGTTCCTCTCGTTCCGTTGACGGGGATCCGGATACGCCGATGGCGCGAGATTAAGGGGATGAAGATGGCAGTGGAGACGTCCGAGGCGTTCAGCGCCTCAGCCGCTGAGGAGCTGCTCGCGGCACGGTTCGCGGCGACACTTTACATCGATCGTGCGGACGTCGATCTGGATCAGCCGTTCTCGGAGGCGGGACTGGACTCCATCCTCGCCGTCGAGTACGTGACGGTGGTCCGCGACGAGTTCCAGATCGCCATGACCGTCGCGACGCTCTACCAGCAGCAGACGATCCGGCAGCTTGCCCGGCACATCGCCGCCCAGGCCGCGCCGGCGGAGGAGCTCGGCGCGCGCGGTGGCGACGACGGCGGCGACGCGAGAGTCGCGGATGTGGCATGACGGAGCATCCGATGACCGAGGATTCCGTGTTCCGCGTTGTCAGGACACAGATCTGTGAGGTCATGGACGGGCTGCGGCCCGACGACGTCACGCTGGACGACCGGTTGGCGGACCTCGGCGCGGACTCCATCGACCGCATGGACGTCGTCGCGGGCGCTCAGCGCCAGCTCGGCCTGGAGCTGGAGCCCCGGCGATTCGCCGGCGTCAGCGACATCCGCTCACTCGTAGCCACCCTGCACGCTGCGCTGTCGGAACAATCGCGCCATCCCGGCGGGCAAGCGGTCCCCCGATGAGGTCGGTCGGCATCGAGGCCATCCACGCGTACGGCTGCACCGCGTTCGTCGACGTCGCGGACATCTTCGCCGCACGCGGGCTCGACGGCACGCGTAGCGGGAATCTGATGATGCACCGCAAGGCGGTGCCGCTGCCGTGCGAGGATGTCGTCTCGCTCGCGGCCAGTGCGGCGTGGCCGATCGTCGCGGCCCTGTCCCCCGACGAGCTGAGCACGATCCGCACGCTCATCGTCGCCACCGAGTCCGGCGTGGACTTCTCGAAGTCGGCGAGCACCTACGTGCACCGGCTGCTGGGACTGTCCCGGAACTGCCGGCTGTTCGAGGTGAAGCAGGCCTGCCACGCGGGAGTCGCGGCGCTGAGGTCCGCCGCCGCGCTGGTGGGCCATGAAGGCGGCCGAGCGCTGGTGATCGCCGGAGACATCCCGACCGCGGCGCGTGGCACGTACGCCGAGCCCAGCCAGGGGGCCGGCGCGGTCGCCGTGCTGGTCGGCGAGCCGCGCGTCGCCGAGCTGGTCTTGGACAGGTCCGGCTGCCACAGCTACGAGACGGCGGACTTCAGCCGGCCGCGGGCCGACCTTGACCTGGTCGACATCGACCTTTCCCTGCTGACGTACATCGAATGCCTGGACGGCGCGTTCGCGGACTATGCGATGCGGGGCGACGGCGCGCACTTCGTGGACTCGTTCGACGCGCTCGCCATGCACACGCCGTTTCCGGGAATGGTCAAGGGCGCGCACCGCACCGTGGTGCGGCGGCGCGGCTGGCTGGCTCCGGCGGCGATCGAAGAGGACTTCGACCGGCGGGTCGCCGCGTCGCTGCGCTATCCGCGCATGGTGGGCAACATCTACTCGGGCTCGACCCTGCTGGCCGTGGCTAGCGCGATCGCCCACACCGCCCCGGAGCAGGAAAGACTCGGCGTGTTCTCCTACGGCGGCGGCTGCGCCTCGGAGTTCTTCGCACTGCGCGTCCAGCCGGGCGGCCACGCCGCTGTCGCACAGGCCGGGATCGACCAGGCCCTGGAACAGCGGCGAAGGCTGACGATCGCCGAGTACGACACCATTCTCGACGCGTTGCCGCAGGTCGCCTGCGGTGTGCAGGATGCCGCGCCGGACCTCGACCGGTTCCGCCATGCCATCGACGCGGCGAGCGCGACCCGGCCGATCGCACTGCTGTCGGCGATCAAGGGTTACCACCGCGGATACACCTGGATGAAGGGAGGCCAGCCGTGGATGCCGGAACCGGTCATGTGACGGTGCGCCGAGGACCCGCCCACGTGCGGGCGGTGCTGACGCGGCCCGCCGAGGGCAACACGCTGACGCCGGGCCTCATCGCGAGCCTGTCCGAGGCGCTGGACGAAGCGGAACGCACACCGGACTGCCGCCTGTTCGTCCTGACCGCCGAGGGCGGCTCCTTCTGCGAAGGGCTCGATCTCGCCGACGACGACCTGGTCCGGCGCTGGGATGACGCCGTGGCCGAGCAGTTCCACACCCTGATCACCAGGCTGCGCAACAGCCCGCTGGTGACCGTCGCGCTCGTCGGCGGGCCGGCGGCCGGCGGCGGCGTCGGCCTGGCGGTCTCCTGTGACCTGGTGTACGCGTCGCCGAAGGCGAGTTTCCGGCTGACCGAGGTCCTGCTCGGCCTGTCACCGGCGATGATCCTGCCGAACATTGCCCGGCGGGTCGGCGAGACACTCGCCTTCCGGCTCGCGCTGCTCGCCGAGGAGGTCCGGGCAGAAGACGCGGATCGCATTGGGCTGGTCGACGCTGTCACGGACGACCTGGACATCATGGTGCGCCGCACGCTGACGGCCCTCGGCCGGATGGATCCGGCCACGATCGCCCAGCTCAAGGCGACGCGGGGCCTGCTCTTCGCCGACGAGCCCCGCTACAGCGAGTACGCCAAGCAGCTGCTCGGCAGGCGGCTGGGTGATCCGTTCGTACGGAACCGCATCGATCGGCTGCGCGCGGAAGGGCTGCTGCGATGACCGGTGACGTGATCGACTACTCCCCGGTCGTGCTGCGGCTGGATCCGCCTGTCGCGACCATCGTGATGCGGGATCACGAGGGGCGCAACGCGATCCGCCCGCCGCTGCAGCGCGCCATGCGCCGGGCCCTGGCGACGGCGGCCGCGGAGGAGGACATCCGCGTCGTCGTCGTCACGGGCCTGCCGGAGGTGTTCTGTGCCGGCGCGGCGCGAGAAACGCTGCTGGGAGTCGAGGGCGGCCAGAAGCACGACGACTACGAGCCGTTCGCCCGCCTGTTTCCGCGCTGCCCGCTTCCGGTGATCACGGCCATGGACGGCCACGCGATCGGCGGCGGGTTGGTGGTCGGCCTGTACGCCGACATTCCGGTGCTCAGCGAAAGATCGCTGTATGCGGCCAACTTCCTCCAGTACGGTATGGCTCCCTACATCGGGACCACCCACGTGATCCCCTCACGGCTCGGCGAGGCGCTCGGCGCGGAGATGATCTTGACCGGGCGCAGCTACCGCGGTTCGGAACTCCGCGCGCGCGGCGCATCGGTCCTCGTGGTCCCGCACGACAAGGTGATGTCGACCGCGAAGGCGCTGGCCCATCAGGTCGCGAAGGCTCCGCGCCGCTCCCTGGAACTGGTGAAGGCACAGCTCTCGGCAAGGATCATGGCGGCGACCGACACCGCGATGGCCGCCGAGCTCGGGCCCCACCTCGACTCGGCCAAGCTTCCCGTCGTCCGGCAGCTCGCCGCGTCGGGATACGGACCGCCCACGCCTGCCAGCGCCATGACGACGCATGTCCCGGGCAACGGCAGCCGCGTCCTGCCGGCAGCCGGCCGGGCACCTTCGCTCGACGCGGGGGCAGCCAGAGAGATCGCGTCTGGTCATGCCGCCCACCCGGCAGACACCCGCGGTCCGTACATGATCGAAGGTCGCTGATGGGCCACCCGTCGGCGATTCCGGTGGCCATCGTCGGCATGGCCGCCCGTGTCCCCGGCGCGGAGGACTCTCGAGGCTACTGGGACCTGCTCAACTCCGGGCAGACGATGATCGCTCCGGTGCCCGACGGCCGGTTGCGAGGGTTCTCACCGGACATGGCCGGCGTGGACGTGCCCTGGGCGGCGTTGTGGGCTGACACGGACGACTTCGACCCGAGCGTCTTCGGGATCTCGCCACGGCTCGCCGCGTGGATCGATCCGCAGCAGCGCCTGCTGTTGGAGGCGAGCTGGCACGCGCTGGAAAGCGCCGGGATACCGCCCAGCAGCCTTGGCGGCAGTGACACCGCGGTGTACGTCTCGACCACGGCCAGCGACTGGCGGCAGGTGATGGCCGACGAGGGGCTGGTCGACCGGTACTCCGCGCTGGGGCTGCTGCTCACCTACCTGTCCAGCCGGATCTCCTACCAGTACGACCTGCGCGGACCGAGTCTGACGATCGACACTGCCTGCTCAGGCGGCCTGACCGCCGTCGCGCTGGCGGTGTCGGGGTTGCGGTCCGGGGACTACCGCACCGCGATCGCGGCCTCCGCCAACCTGTATCTGCACGGCTTCATGCATGCGGTGATGATGCGCTTCGGCGCGCTCTCCCCGACCGGTCAGGCGCGCAGTTTCGACGACGCCGCGAACGGCTACGTCCGCGGCGAGGGCGTGTTCTGCTTCGTGCTCAAGCGGCTCAGCGACGCCTTATCCGACGGCGACCCCGTGCTCGCGGTGATACGCGGCTGCAGCCTGAACCACGACGGGCGAGCCGGCGGGATGACCTTGACCGATCCCGCCTCCCTGGCACGCCTCATGCAGACGGCCCTGGCGCAGGCCGGTGTGGACGTCGCGGATCTCGGGTACGTGGAGGCGCACGCCGCCGGCACTCCCCTGGGCGACGCGCAGGAGGTACACGGTCTCCTCCACGCGCTCCGCGACCGGCCGGGCGGGATGCCGAACCAGGGCAGCGGGCCTGAGCAGCGGCTGTGGGTCGGCTCGGTCAAGTCCAGCATCGGCCACCTGGAAGGGTCCGCCGGTGCGGCCAGCCTCGCCAAGGCCGTTCACGTGCTGCGCCACCGTTCCATCCCGCCGACGCCGGGATTCGCGGACCTCAACCATCGGATCGACCTCGCCGGAACACCGGTGGCCATCGCCCAGGAGGCGGTCCCGTGGCCGGACGGATCCCACGGACCACGGCTCGTCGGCGTCAACTCCTTCGGCGTCGGCGGCGCCAACGCACACGTCGTCCTCGAAGAACCGCCGCGACAGCCGCACACGGAAACCGGCCACGGTGATCAGGCGATGCCGGTGCCGCTCAGCGCGGCCACCGACGCGGCCCTGATGCAGCTGGCGGGCGCCCTCGCGGCGGTGTCGGCGGAGGGCCCGAGTTTTGACGCCGTCACCTGGACCCTGCAGACCGGCCGCGAAAGCATGCGTTCTCGCCAGATCGTCGTCGCCCAAGACATCGACGAGCTGCGGGAAGCGTTGACCGCGCTCGCCGAAGGCACCGCCGACTCTGACGCGCTCGCCGCGCAAACCGCCCGGCTGTCCGCAGAAGGTGCTCGGCTGGCGTCGGTCTGGCTCGCGGGCGATGAGGTCGACTGGTCAGCGCTGTGGCAGCACCGCATCCCGCCGCGTCGCGTCGAGTTGGCGAGCTACCCGTTCCAGCGGCGGCGGTTCCCGTTCCCGCCGGCCGCGCGCGAACGCTAGCGAAGGAGACGCCGTGACTGATGTCGTGATCTCCGCGGCCGCGGTCCTGAACGCGCTCGCCGGCGGCCTGGCCGGGTTCGCGGACGGACTGCGCGCCGGGCGCACCGCTGTGACCGGCGTGGACGGACGGTTGCCGGCCTCGGCCCGCACCGCCGCAGGCGCATGGTTGGAGGACTTCTCGGTACGCGGGTGGATGGACCGGCAGGGGTGGCAGCCCGAGGCCGGTGGCGGACTGATCCGCGCGACCCGCAGATCGGCGATGCCGGCCCAGACGGCTGCCTGCGTGGCGGTTCGCGCCGTGTTGGACGCCGGGCTCACCCCGGGCGACCTCGACGGGACCGCCCTGATCGTGGCAGGCGGCAATCTGGCCATGGGCTACCAGGCACAGGCCCTGGAAGCGTTCGCCGCCGGTTCGCTTCGGCCGTCCCACGCCCTGACCTGCCTCGACTCCGATGTGATCGGCGTGGTGAGCGAGGCGACCGGCATTCGCGGCGAGGCGAGCGTGATCGGGGCGGCCTCGGCGAGCGCGGCGGTGGCCCTGATCGCCGCCGCGCGCCTGCTGTCCGCAGGCGCCGCGGACCACTGCGTGGTCGTCGCGCCGCTGGCCGAGTTGTCGGCGGCGGAGTTCCGTGCGCTGCACGACAGCGGAGCCATGGCCGGTCCCCACGCCGCGACGGCGCCCCATCAGCTCTGCCGACCGTTCGACCAGGACAGGCGTGGTTTCGTCTACGGTCAGGGCGCCGCCGCGGTGGTCCTGGAGAACGGGCGACGGGCACTGGCCAGAGGCGTGCGGCCGCTCGGGCGCATCCTCGGGCACGGCCAGCGGCTCGACGGCCGGCGTGGCACCGAACCGGACCCGCACGGCCAGGTCGCCGCGATGCGGGCCGCGCTGGCGGCGGCCGACGTCACGCCGGCGGACGTCGACTACGTCAACGCCCACGCGACAGGCTCCGTGGCCGGTGACGCCGCGGAGGCCCGGTCGCTGCACGAACTTTTCCAGGGTGGCCGTACTCCCCTGGTCAACTCGACCAAGGCGCTGATCGGCCACTGCATGTCCGGGGCGGGACTGCAGGAACTCATCGCCGTCATCGTGCAGATGGAGCACGGATTCGTCCACGGCAACCCGAACCTCCGGCAGCCGTTGACGCCGGCGCTCGCACTGGTCGGCCCCGCCGCAGTGCCGGCGCAGATCGGCCTGGCGATGACCAACAGCTTCGGATTCAGCGGAATCAACGCGTCACTGATCGTCGCACGCGGCTGAGGGCAGGGAGTCAGAAGATGACGGTGGTGGTGATGTTCCCGGGGCAGGGTGTGCAGCGCCTGGGCATGGGCCAGGACCTGTTCGACGAGTTCCCCGACATCGAGGCCGCCGCCAGCGATGTGCTGGGCTACTCCCTGCGGCAGTTGTGCACTCACGACGCCCACCACCAACTCGACGACACGCGGTACACCCAGCCGGCCGTGTACATGGTCAACGCCTTGGCCTACCGCCGCTGGCTGGCCAACGCAGAGGAACCCGACCTGGCGATCGGCCACAGTCTCGGCGAGCTCAACGCGCTCGAGGCGGCGGGCGTGTTCGACCTGCTGGACGGACTGCGGCTGGTGGTGGCGCGCGCGCAGTGCACCGCAGGCGTACCCGGTGGAATGACCGCCGTTCTCGGGCTGCCCGAGGACGAAGTCCGTAGCGCGCTCGCGTCCGGCGGCTGCCACGATGTCGAGATCGCCAACTTCAACGGGCCGACGCAGCTCATCCTGGCCGGGCCCGTGGCCTCCCTCATCGCCGCCGAGTCGGCGTTGAACACAGCGGGCGCGGCAGACATCCGCAGGCTCGCCGTGGACGGCCCCTTCCACTCCTCCCACATGTCCGCCGCGGCAGCCGGATTCGCGACCGCGACCCATGCCGTGACCATGCGCGAACCGTCGTTTCCGGTGATCGCCAACCGGACGGCGAAACCACACCAGATCGGCGAACTGCCACGCATGCTCGCTGAGCACCTCGACCATCCCGTGCTCTGGCACAGAACGCTCATGACGATTCTGGATCAGGACAGCTACTGCAGTCTGATCGAAATCGGCGGCCCGGGAATTCTCACCAGAATGGCGGCACGACTTCGCCCGCAGCCCCTCAGAAGTCCGTCCTGACCACGCGGAAGGCACTCTCATGCGACTCAGCCGTGTTCCTCCGGCCTGGGGACCCGCATCGCGGGACTCGCCTACGCCGGCCAGGTCGTCATCATATGAACCGGAGCACTTGTCGCAGGCGCCCGAAGCACCGGATCCTGGCGCAGCACCCGCGTCGCCGTCTCGCGGAGCTGAGGGGACGGCTCGACACCCAGCTCGCTCTGCAGAAGGCGACGCACCGAATGATAGGCGTCCAGCGCCTCGCTTTGGCGCTGACACCGATACAGCGCGATCATCAACTGGACGTGGAAGCGCTCATAGAACGGGTGGGCCAGCACGAGTTCTCTCAGCTCGCCGATCAGCTGTCGATGCAGCCCGAGTTCCAGCTTGGCATCCATCACCGTCTCGAGCGTGGCCAGGTGTGTCTCCTCGAGCCGGGCGCGGGTGATGCGGCCCAGCGTTCCGAGTTCATGTCCCGCGAACGGGATTCCGCGCCAGAGGGCCAACGCCTGCCTGCCCGATTCGATCGCGCGCAGCGGGTTGCGCGGCCACGCTTCTGCGCAATCGCCGGCCAAGTCCGAGAACACGCAGATGTCCACCTCCGCGCGATCCGTGTGCAGCACATACCCGGGATGGCGCCAGTCGATGCGCGCCTCGACGCCGCTCAGATGCGATGCAAGATCCTTGCGCAGGCGCGCGACGTGCGCATGGACTGTCTGCGCCGCGCCTGCCGGCGCATCCTGCTCCCAGATCTCGCCGATGACCTGATCGATGCTCAGCACCGTATTGACATGCGCCACGAGTGCGGCCAGCAGGCGCGACCTGCGTCCGGGTGTGACGGAACGTGATTGTCCCGGTGAGCCGGTCAGGAACGGCCCTAAACATTGAAAGCTTGCCACATGTCCTCCCGCCGCAGGAGCAGGCCCTCACCCGCCGACCACGACGCCCCGTGACGCGGCGTCACCGGGACGAGCTAGGCCTTCAGATATGCGGCTAGGTTCGTCTGGCGACTACAGGCGACACGTGACGATAAATGGTAATATTTGGATTGGTGAGACCGTGCTGCCTTCAACCGCTTGAGCCACAGCGTAGCTCGGACGGTTGAACACAGAACTACATCCTGTTATGGCTCTAGAAGCTAGTGCGTGGCACGACGGGAGTCCATGCCCAATATCACTCAGTGATTTCTCGACCCACCGTTGTCGGCCGTCGCGCCTCGGCCACGACTCCGTCCGGTGTGTCACCTCGAGGTAGGGCTTCAGGTGCAGGTTCTCGGCCCGGTGTCGACTCCGAGCCGGCCTGGTCAGTTGCGTCTCGGCAGCAATCCAGGGCTGACTTTCCTAGCCGTCCGGCTAGCTGACCTTGGCGCTTCGGCCGATGGGAGCGCACCCAGACCTGCTCCACTCATCTCACCACCTGAGATGCCGGATAGGGAAGGGGCGAGTGCCGCCCGGTGCGCGGGTGAACGGATCGGGAGTTCGGCAGCAGCGTGATGCACCGGCGCCGGAAACCTGGTGCCACGTGGACCGGGTGGTCTGCGTCCCGCTCGCTCACCCGGTCCACGCCCATCGCAGCCGCCTTGAGCGGGCATTGTCATCCCGCAGAGGTCCGTCCTGCCATGCGGGCACTTGATCGCACGGGGCGGGGTCAGCCGCGCGTCCTGTCAGGCAGGTTGACGAGCCATTGCGGGGCCTGGGTCAAGCTGCTCGCGAACGTGCGCGGGGCACGCGTCATCGGACTTGCCGCAGGGCCATCGGCGAGGTCAGGGTGCGAGTCCGTTTCCGGGCGGCCGACCCAGCGCCACCTGTCCACCGCGCAAGGACGCGCCGCCCACGATCCGGCAGGGTACCAGCCGCATTCCGTCATCTGATCTGGACCATGTCGCCGCGCTCCCGCGCGGACATCAGTCCCGGCGACATGTCTGCCATCGGTCGGCGGCAGTGGTACACCAGGGCGGGCGGAAGGTTGGCCCACACCGTGCGGCCGGTGAGAACCTCGTCGAAACGGGACTGCAGCGAACGCAGCAGCCGTCGGGCAGGTGGGGCCCAGCGCGTGTGCACGTAGGCGAACGTGGCGAAGGCGCCGTGCGGCGGCAGGACGTCGAGCACCGCCGAGAGCAGGTTCCGCTGATGGCTCGCGGTGAACGCCGCCCACGGCAGCCCGCTCACCACGACGTCGGCCTGGCTGAGCCCGCGCTGCGCGAGCACGCCGGGCAGGTCGGTCGCGTCGGCATGGACGACCTCGACGGCCGGATGCCGTGCGGCCAGCTGGTGGGCGAACCGCGGGTTGATCTCGACGGCGATGTGCCGGCCCTGCCCGCGGAGTCGCCGCTGGATGGCCGCCGTGATGGCGCCGGTGCCGGGACCGAGTTCCACGACGACGGGCGAACCGGTCCGTGGCACCACCGCTGCCGCCACGTCGGACAGTGCGGGGCTGCTGGGCGCGACCGCGGAGACGGTCCGGGGGTCGCGTACGAACTCTGTGAAGAACGACATGGCTAGCGCCCGCCTTTCGAGCCGGACCGGGCTCGCATGCGCAGCGCCAGTCCTCTGCTCAACCTACGCATTGACCACAGCGGCAAGCTGAAGTGTTGCGGCGTCAGATCCATCCACGACAGGACCGCCATACCGATTACCGCACAGCTCTGAATGTGCCTCCTCAGGCCCCGCCTACGTGCGGCTTCGCTGCTTGTCGATGTCATGGCCGCACGTTATGCCGGCGCACTTTATGGCCGCTGAACTCGGCCGTTCACTGATTATCCACTGGGCCGCTCATACGCTGATCCGCGTCCACTCCGACCGAAAAGGATGACTCAATGAACACCACCCGCCGAACACTTCTGGCCGGTTCCGCCGCGGTCGCCACCGGAGCGCTTCTCGGCGTGCCCCCCGCGCAGGCCGGCGCCCGTCACGACGCCAGGCCGACCGTGGTGCTCGTGCACGGCGCGTTCGCCGACGCCTCCGGCTGGGACGGCGTCGCCAGCCGGCTCATCCGCGACGGCTACCCGGTCATCGCTCCGCCGAACCCGCTGCGTGGTGTGGCCGCCGACTCCGCCTACCTGGCGAGCTTCCTCGCCACCTTGAGTGGCCCGGTCGTGCTGGCCGCGCACTCCTACGGCGGGATCGTCGTCACCAACGCCGCGACCGGAAACCCGAACGTGAAGGCGCTGGTCTATGTCGCCGCGTTCGCGCCCGATCAGGGCGAGACGCTGCTGGGCATGCAGTCGCAGTACCCGGGAAGCAAGCTCAACGAGACCGCGCTGGACATCCGCCCCTACGCCGGCGGCGTCGACGGCTACATCAAGAAGGAGGTCTTCCGGGAGGTGTTCGCCGGCGACCTGCCGCGGTCGAGCACCGCCCTCATGCACGCCGGCCAGCGGCCTGCCGACCTGCGCACGCTGCAGGAGCCGTCCGGCGCGCCGGCTTGGGCGGCGATTCCCTCCTGGTACGTCGTGGCGCGCAACGACAACGTCCTGCCGGCCGCGGCGCAGCGGTTCATGGCGCAGCGCGCCGGCGCGCGGGTGACCGAGGTCAGCGCCTCGCACGTGGCGATGGTCTCGCAGCCGGGTTCGGTGGCGGACGTCATCAAGCGGGCCACCCGCTGATGTTCGAGCGATTCGGGCCGACGATGCCCCGAATCCGGTAGCGGGACGATCCCGTGAACCTGTCGAGGGCTGGACGCCGAGCCGCGCCCAGCCCTCGCTGACCAAGGTCACGCCGGCTGAGCGGCGTGTGGCGACGGAGGAACCAGATGGACGAGGGTATGGCGCCACCGGGTGCGGTCCTCAACGACGAGCAGTTCGACCGGCTCGCCCGATACGGCGCTGTCGAGCCCGTCGAAGCCGGCCAGGACCTGTACCGGCCCGGAGACGACTCATACGACTTCTTCCTGCTCCGGACGGCCGCGGTGGACATCGTCCACGACGCCACGGCGATCGAGCCGCAACGCACCGTCTACCGGTGCCGCCCGGGCGACTTCCTCGGCGAGCTGAGCCTGCTGACCGGCCAGCACGTCTACCTGACGGCCCAGGTGGTGTCGGCCGGGACTGTCGTACGGATCGGGGCGGCCGGATTGCGCCGGGTCCTTGCCGAACAGGACGACCTCGCCGACCTGCTGATCGCGGCGTTCCAGGAACGGCGTGACGTCATCCGGGCGGCGGCCGGAGGTGCCCTGGACATCGTCGGCCGGTCGGACGCGTCGGACACCCTCGACCTGCGCAGTTACGCCGCGCAGATGCTCCTGCCGCACTCCTGGCACCCGGCCACCTCACCGCACGGCCGCGCGCTGATGACCTCGGCCGGGCTCGGCCCCGACGACCTGCCCGCGGCCGTCTTCCGCGGATCGGTGCTGCGGCGCGCGAGGCCCGCGACGGTCGCGAAAGCGCTCGGGCTGACGTACCGGGCCGACGGCCGTCCGGTCGACCTCGTCGTCGTGGGCGCCGGACCGGCTGGTCTGGCCGCCGCCGTGTACGCGGCGTCCGAGGGCCTGACCACCGTCGTGCTGGACCGCAGCGGGCTCGGCGGTCAGGCCGCGAAGACCTCCCGCATCGAGAACTACCTGGGCTTTCCGCGCGGCGTCAGCGGCGCGGACCTGACCCGGATGGCGATGGTCCAGGCGCTCAAGTTCGGGGTGCGGATCGCCTCCCCCAGCGCGGTCGAGGGCCTGGACCTGTCCGACGACCGGCAACCGGCCATCCTGCTGGAGCACGGCGTACGCATCGACTGCCGCGCGGTGATCGCCGCGACCGGGGCGCGCTACCGCAGCCTCGACCTCGCGCGATGGGTGGCGTACGAGAAGTCCGGCTGCATCCGGTACGCGGCGACCGACCTGGACGTACGGGGTTACGAAGATCAGACGGTGGTGGTCGTCGGGGGCGCCAACTCGGCGGGGCAGGCAGCCCTGTCCCTCTGCGCCCGCGGCGCGACGGTCGATCTGATCGTGCGCGGCGCAGACCTCAACGCCCGGCTCTCCTCCTATCTGGCCGAACGAATCCAGGCGCATCCGCGGATCCGGCTCCACACGGCCACCACGGTCCGCGAGCTGTGCGGCGGCAGAATGCTCACCTCCATCGTCGTCGAGCGGTCCGACGGGCAGCGCCGCCGGCTGGCCTGCAGTGCCCTGTTCTGCTTCATCGGCGCCGATCCGGCCTCGGACTGGCTGCCCGGGGTGGCCAAGGACGACGACGGCTTCATCCTCACCGGCGACCGGCTTCCGGTCGGCGCATCCGGCCCGTCACTGCCGTACCAGACGAGCGCGCCACGGATCTTCGCGGTCGGCGACCTGCGCTCCGGCTCCAGCAAGCGGGTGGCCGCCGCGATCGGCGAGGGGGCCGGTGCCGTCTCCTCCGTCCACGCGGCGCTCAGCATGGCCTGAATCCGGCCGACAACGGCCTGGTTCACGAGACATGACTCTCACTATCGCGTCCGGAAGGCCGATCGATCCGGACGCGGCATGCCAGAGAATGTCGGCATGGATTCCCCCTTGATCCTTTCCAGCCTGCCTTTCGCTCTGGGCGTCGTCATGCTGGGGCTGGGCCTCAGCCTGACCGTGGAGGACTTCCGGCGGGTGGGCCAGCATCCCCGGGCGGTGGCGGTCGCGTTGCTGTGCCAGATCGTGCTGCTGCCCGCGGTCTGCTTCGGCCTGGTGCTCGCCTTCGGGCTCCCGCCGGCGCTGGCGCTGGGGTTGATACTGGTCGCGGCGTCGCCGGGCGGCCCCACCGCCAACCTGTACAGCCACCTGTTCGGTGGCCGCGTCGCGCTCAGCATCACCCTGACCGCGACCAACTCGGTCCTGGTGGTGGTCACCCTGCCGATCGTGGTGAACCTCTCGGCCGGGTACTTCCTGGCCGACGGGGCCACGCTGGGGCTCCAGTTCGGCAAGATCCTTCAGGTCTTCCTGATCGTGCTGTTCCCGGTCCTGATCGGGATGCTCGTACGGGCGTGGGCACCGCGGTTGGCACGGCACCTCGACCGCCCGGTCAAGGTGCTGTCGGTCCTGGTCCTCGTCACTGTCATCAGCGCCGTGCTGTACGGGGAGCGGGAGAACCTCGCCGACTACTTCGTCGCGGTCGGGCTGGCCGTGCTGGCCTTCAACCTGGTGAGCCTGGCGGTCGGCTACGGCGTGCCGCGCCTGGCGGGCGTCGAGCATCGCTCGGCCATCGCGGCCGGGTTCGAGATCGGCATCCACAACACCGCCTTCGCCATCACGGTCGCGCTGAGCCCGGCATTGCTGAACAACGCCGAGATGGCCATCCCCGGCGCGGTGTACGGCATCGTCATGTTCTTCACGGCGGCCGGGTTCGGCTGGTTGATCACCCGCCGAGCTCAGCCCGGCTCGACCCGGTCAGAGCCCGCCGAGGAACTTGTCGGCTCGGCCGGCGAATAGGAAGGACTCGCGTTCGGCGGACAGCCGGCGGGCCTTCTCGGCGGCTGCCCGTACGACCTCGACGGGTTCGCCGCGAGCGTGCAGCAGGCGCGCCCGCAGCAGCAGGACGAGCCCTTCGGCATACCGCTGGCCGTAGGCGTCGAGCGCGTGGTCCGCGTGGTCGAGGGCGGCTGCCGCCTTGTCCGGCATCCCGGCGGCCAGCCACATGTCCGCTATCAACGCGTAGTGGTACGCGACGCCCCACCGCGGCGGGTCCACCAGTGACCCGGCGAGGAGCTGTTCGGCCTCCGTCGTGACGCCGACCGGCTCCTCGCCGGTCAGGGCACGGGCCCAGTACCAGTTCAGCCGTACGTAGATCTCCTGCTGGACGGCGGCGCGGCCGGTGCCCACGGCCATCCACCGCTCGATCGTGCGCATCACCCAGCCCGCGTCACCGGCCATCGAGGCGATGATGGTGATGTAGTAGGCCCAGGTCGCCACCGCGTAGGGGTCGTCGGGCCCGTTCCATTCGTCGATCATGGACCCGGCTGTCTCGGCGTCACCGTGCATTGCGGTCAGCACGGCGTGCCAGCCGGGCCACTCGCCGGAGACGTCGCGCCGGATCGGGGTCTCGCTGTGCGAGGAGACGACGCCCTCGAGAAGGGCGCGGTTGTTGGCGTTGAAGCACCGGTACGCCTCGCCGATGTTGCCGATGTCCCACTGGTGCAGGCCCCAGGCCTGCCTGCCGTACACCTGGACGACCGGGTCCGGGGACGCCTCGCCCTGGTCGCGCAGGCGGCGGACCAGCCGTTCGCGGTCCCACTCCAGGAAGGTGTAGGCCCCGAACAGGCGGGCGAACAGCAGGCCGGCGGCGTCGACGTCCCGGCCGAGCTGGCGGGCCAGGAGTTCGGCACGCTCCAGCAGGTCGAACGTCGTCCCGCCGAACCCGGCCTGCCGGCGCGGAGCGATCGCCAGCAGCGACAGGGCGGACAGTTCGAGCTCCGGAAGCCCGGCCGTCCGCGCGATCTGGGCGGCCGCTTCCAGGTGGCGATCGGCGGCGGCGAACGCGAGCTTGGTCGCGGCGCGACGGCCGGCCCGCTTGAGCGCCTCCACCGTGCGGACCGGATCGGCCAGCGGGCCGGCCGCCCACAGGTGGAAGGCGAGGCGTTCGGTGATCGACTCGTCGTCCGCCGGGCTCTGCTCCAGCGCGTCCGCGATGCGCAGGTGCTGCCGGACGGACTGCTGACGCGCCGCGGTCTCGGTGACCGACTCGCGGACGATGTCGTGCGCGAAGCGCCACGAGAACGGATCCTCCGGCCGCGTTTCGAGCAGGCCGAGGGCATGCAGCGGCTGGAGGCGTTCGAGGCAGTCGGCGACGGCGACGCCGGCGGCGCGGGCGAGCAGGCCGAGGTCGACGTCGCGTCCGATGAGCGCGGCCAACCGCAGCAGGTCGCGAACGCTGTCGTCGAGGCCCGCCATCCGGTCCCGTACGACGTCACGCACCGTGGACGGCACCCCGGCGCGGGCCGAGGTGTCGCCGTCACCGAACGCGCCACGGTCGCTCAGCAGCCGCGACAGCTCACGGACGAAGAACGGATTGCCGGCCGTACGGGCGTGGATGCCGCGGGCTGTCTCCACGCCCGGCGCCTGCCCGGTCTCGCGGCGGATCAGTTCGGCCACGTCGGTGAGGCTGAGCGGGCCGAGCTGGATCCTGCGGTGGCTGGGCAGGCGGCTGGCGGCGGCCAATACCCGGGAGAGGTCGGAGCCGGGTGTGGGCGCACGGTCGCGCAGCGCGCCTATGATCGCGGTCCCGTTCGGCAGCCGGGCAGCCAGGTGGCCGAAAAGCTGAAGCGAGGCGGCATCTGCCCACTGAAGATCGTCTATGACGAGCAGCAGCGGCCGTTCCGTCGCCGCCTGACCGATGACGGTGACGATCTGCTCGAACAGCCGGAACTGGGCGCGCCCGCCGGCGGCGGGCGGCGCGCCGTCGTCGCCCCGGGACTCCAGCAGGCCACCGACCTCGCCGGCGAGCCACTTCTCGCGGGCAGGCGCGGGCAGGCTGTCGATGACGACGGTGAGCGCCTGCTCCCACGGCCACATCGACGGCGTTCCGTCGCCTTCCAGGCAGGAGGCCCAGACGGCCAGCACACCGCGCTGGTCCGCCGCGGCGGCGGCCTCCTGCAGCAGGCGCGTCTTGCCCGCACCCGGTTCGCCTTCGACGATGCCGAGCCCGGTCCGGCCGGCGAGCGCCTCCTCGACGGCCTGCCGGAGCACGCCGAGTTCCTCACTTCGGCCGACAAGTCCGGCCGCCTGCGTGGCCCGCACCCGGTCGCCGTCGTCGCCCGTACCCGGTCCGCGCGCACCGCCGCCCAACGCACCGGCCGATGCGGGCGGCATCGAGCTCTGCGTCAACGCTCGCAGGTGCGCGGCCTGCAGCGCCGGGCCGGGGTCGATGCCCAGCTCCTCGGCGAGGCGGTCACGGACCGTGTGAAACGCCGACAGCCCCTCCGCCTGCCGCCCGGCGGCGCTGAGGGCGGTGATGAGGTTGGCCTGCAATGGTTCGTGGAAACTCGCCGTCGACGCGGCCAGCTGCAACGCTGGGATCACCCGGTCCGGCCGGCCGAACGCCACGGCGAGTTCGGCCGCCGCCGCACAGGCGGCATAGAACTCGTCGTCGAGGGCGGCCAGGACCGAGGCCGGGGCCGGCCCGGAGAACAGGCCGTCCCCGGCACGGCCCTGCCAGAGGCTGAGCGCTTCGACGTAGTGATCGAGCGCCGCTGCGCGGTCCTGCCCGGCCAGCGCGCCGCGAGCGGCTTCCAGGCGCTTGCGGAACGTGACCAGGTCGAGGTCGAGGGTGCCGGGGCCGACGCTGAACACGTACGCGTTGCCGCGCCGGTGCAGGTATGTCCCGGCTTCCCGGGCGGGCAGCGCGGGTTCGAGCAGCCGCCGCAACGCCCCGATGTACTTCTGGATGACGTTGAGCGCGCTGGCGGGCACGTCCGCTTCCCAGATCAGGTCGATCAGCTCCGTGGTGCTGACGGGACGGCCCACGCGAGCCAGCAGCAGCGTCAACAGCTGCGCCTGCTGCCGGGGACCGGGGTCCAGCTCGACGCCGTCACACCACACCCGCAACGGCCCGAGGATCTGCAGGCGCAGCGAACCGGCGCCAGCCGGCCGATCATCGCCGCTGCGCCGAACAGGACGGGCTGGCCCAGCCATGTCTGTCGACTCCCCGGGTGGACATAACACATGGAGCCGCTGGCGATCTTGCCGGACCGCAGCGTGCGCAAAGTTTAACCGCGCGTGTCTGTCGCGCAGGAGGTGGGCCATATCGCGTCGACGCCCCGCGGCCGATCCTCGCGGCCGGCGCCTTCGCCACTGCCTGTAGCCGCTTGCTGTACGGCTACTGAACGACGCGGCGCGCCGGTTCGGAAGCGGCTTCAGAAACGATTCCGTAGGCGTCAAGTACGCCGAATTAGCCTGTGCCAATGACATTGAAGAATGGCCATGCCGCTAGCAAGCTGGGCCTACGGATCCACCTTCTCTCCTTCGTGGTCGGCATCCTTATCCAGGTGGTGTTGTGGGGGCTGCTCACGCCGAACCTGTTCTTCTGGCCCCTGTGGTCGGTGCTGGCCTGGGGCATCGGGCTGGTGTTCCACGTCCGCGCCGTACGTAAATCCGCCGCCCAGCCCCCCTGGCACTGAGCCTTTGCGCGAAGGGAGGGGCTTGGCCATGCCAACCCGCGTCAACCCGCAGAGCGCCGACCTGTCGTCGTATTCCGACCTCGTAGTGGTCTACCTGGGAATGCGCGTCAACCGGCGGTACGGCCTCCGCACACTGCTGGGCCACGGTCCCCGCATCGGCAGATCCGCGACCGATCAGCCGGATGGGCTGCTGGCGCACGAGTCGATGGTGTGGTCGCTGTCCCCCATGCACGTCGGCATGTGCCAGTACTGGCGTGACCTGCCCTCGCTGCTGGCCTGGACCCGCTCCAGACCGCACCGTTCGTGGTGGCGCAACTTCCTGCGCGACAGCGGCGGCACGGACTTCTGGCACGAGACCTACCGCATGGGGGGCGGCATGGAGGCGATGTTCGACGACGTCGCCAAACCTCGGGGCTTCGCGCGGTTCGCTCCGGTGCATCCGGCGCAAGGTCCCATGTTCGGCTCGGCCACGCGGGCCGGCCGACCCGAGAACGTGGCACCTGTCCTCAGCGTGGAGGAGCTGTACGCCACGGCATAGGTGACTGACGCGACGAATGCACGATCTCAGTCCTGTTGCGGGCTCACCTGGTGCCGGCGCCCGGCCGGGTGGCGTCGCGAGTCGCCAGGTGGGCGGGGGGAGGTCGAGCGGGTGCCGGCGATCCGGCACCCGCTCGACCGGTGTCAGTTGAGCAGTGTCACGACGGGGAAGGCGCCGCTCGACCCCGGCAGGCGGTCGGTGGTGTTGTTCTTGATGTAGCCGAGGCGGAACTGGGCTCCAGGGGCGAGGCCCACGCTCGCCAGGGGCACGGCGGCTTCGATGACGGTGTCGTTGCGGACGAACGTCATCGCGCCCAGCGGGGTCCAGGACCAGCCGCTGCCGCCGTGGTCGTACAGGTTGGCGTTCTCCAGCATGTAGTCCCCGCCGGACGGGTTGGTCCAGCCGGCGGCGTTGTATCCGGTGCCGGTGTTGTTGTCGGTGTTCAGGAAGAACTGGCCGAGCACGTTCAGGCCGGTGCCCTTGACGCACAGGTAGAGCGTGGTGCCGTTGTTGGTCACCGACACCGACTGCACGCCGGTGCCGCCGGACAGCACCGGCGTCACGCTCGCCCAGTCCCCGGCCGACCCGTCCACGGTGATCGCCGGGTAGCCGCCGCCGGACGACGCCGTGGTGAACGTGCCGTTGGGGCTGTTGGCGGTGCCACCGGAGGACACGGAACGAACCCGGAACTGGTACGCCGTACCCGGCGCCAGCCCCGACAACGTCACCGAGTGGCTGGTCGCATTGCTCGCCCCGGTCGCGGTCGAGCCGTAGGCCGTCGACGTGCCGTACTCGACGACCGACGACGACGCCACGTCCGTCGCCCACGTGACCGTCGCACCGGTGCTGGTCACGTTCGCGTACTGGACGTTGCTGATCACCGGCGCGCCGCCCCCGCCGCCGGAACCGTTGAGCAGGGTCACCACGGGGAACGTGCCGCTCGCGGCCGGGAGCCGGTCGGTGGCGGAGTTGTTCTTCAGGTAGCCCAGCCGCAGTGGCGACCCCGGGCTCAGGCCCAGTGTCGACAGCGGGATCGCCGCCTCGACCACGGTGTCGTTGCGGACGAACGTGACCGCGCCCAGCGACGTCCAGGCCCAGCCGCCGCCCGCGTGGCGGTACAGGTTGCCGTTCTCCAGCATGTAGTCCGCGCCCGACGGGTTGTTCCAGCCGGTGGCGGTGTACCCGGTGCCGGTGTTGTTGTCGGTGTTCAGGAAGAACTGGCCGAACACGTTGAGCCCGGTCCCCCTGGTGAGCAGGTAGAGGTTGGTGGCGTTGTTGGCCACCGACACCGACTGCACGGTCGTGCTGCCGGTCATCGCGGGCGTGACGCTCCCCCAGTCGCCGGCCGACCCGTCCACGGTGATCGCCGGATACGAGCCGCCGGACGGGGCCGTGGTGAAGGTGCCGTTGGGGCTGTTCGTCGTGCCACCGGCCGAGACCGACCGCACCCGGAACTGGTACGCCGTACCCGGCGCCAGCCCCGACAACGTCACCGAGTGACCGGTCACGTTGCTCGCCCCGGTCGCGGTCGAGCCGTAGGCCGTCGACGTGCCGTATTCGACCACCGACGACGAAGCCACGTCAGTGGTCCAGGTGACCGTCGCACCGGTGCTGGTCACGTTCGCGTACTGCACGTTCGAGATCACCGGCGGCTGGGCCGGCGGTGGGGAGGACGGCGGCGGCGAAGAAGGCGACGGCTGGGGGCCGGAGCCCGGCACGGTGAACTTCACCGACGAGCCGCCGAAGTTGGCGACCCGCAGCCAGGTCCACACCTCGGTGCCCGCCATCGAGGCCGGGAACACGTAGTCGCGGTCGAACTCGAACTCGGCCCGGGTGCCGGACTGCACCACCCGCACCGGCCAGCCGCGGTTGGTCGGCGCGCTGGGGCTGCTGAACTTGAACACGTCGCCCTGCCCCGCCCCGGCGTGTGGCAGCAGGTACGCCTGGTTCAGGTTCTCCAGGTAGAGCCGCGAGTCCGGCGAGGTCGGCCAGGACGGCTGCCACCCGCTCGGCCCGTCCTTGTCGTAGTCGAAATAGATCATCTCCTGGGCGAGGCTGATCGTCTGCTTCGCCTCGACCATCATGAAGAACCGGTTGCCGACGAACTTCACGTACACCTTGGTGATGCCCTTGGCGTTCGCGCCCGCCGGATCACTGAAGATCGGCGTCTCGGCCGACCACTCCCCCACGGTCCCGTCGGCCACGAAACCGCCGTAGAGATCCGTCGGGTGCGCCCCGGCCTGGCTGGGCGCGGCCCGCCCCTGCGCGTCGAGCCAGTTCTTCGCGTCGTCGTACACGGCGGAGTTGAAGTGGTTCGCGCCGGAGACGTCGTAGCCGAGGTAGCCGGAGTTGACGACGACCTCGTTCATCCACTTCTGGGTGCTCGCGGCGGGCACCCGGAAGTCGATGATCGCGACGTTGAAGCCGTCGGCCTGATCGGCCTGCGCGTTGACGTACTCCTTCCAGAACCCGCCGAAGTTGTCGCGACTTCGGTAGGCCGGCGAGGCCGGGTTCGTGTTCCAGTTGGCCTCGAAGCCGGGGCTGGTGTCGTAGAAGCCCGGGATGTACGTGTTGTAGTACCAGGACTCGGTCACGAAGATGTTGATCGCGTGCCGGTAGCGGGCGGCGAACTGCGAGGTGCCCTCGTCGGGGTTGAAGTACCAGTAGCCCCGGTTCGAGGCGACGACCTTGCTCGGGTCCACCGCCTTGATCTTCTCCACCAGGTCGACCATGCCGCCCGCGGTGAAGCCGAAGTTGCCGCGCGGCCCCCACGAGATGCCCGGCCCCGCGCCGCCGACCGGGTCCGGGGTGTCCACGGTGTCGAGGAAGACCCCGTCGTAGTCGCCGTCGTGCACGATCTTGTCGACCTGGTACGTGACGAACTTCTGCCATGCCGGGTCGCCGCCGTTGATGTAGCCGCCGCCGTAGGTCGGGTTGACGTCTACGGTGCCGTCGCCGTCCTTCCAGTAGCCGCCGTACAGGTAGCGGCTGTCGTTGACCCAGGTGCCCTGCTGGTCGAGATACCAGGGCATGACGCCGCTGTTGCGCCAGGTCAGCCGGTTGCCCCAGGAGGAGTAGTTCGCGCCGATCGAGGTGCCGGCGTAGTTGGCGTAGCCGTCGGCGTAGGTGCCGTCCGGGGCCGCGCCGCCCTCGACGTTGAGGTAGGAGCCGGCCGAGCTGTAGTTCCACGGGTTCGGGCCGTGCAGCGGACCCGACGGGCCGCCGTAGCCCGCCGGGAGCAGGCCCAGGTCGATGCCCTTCTGGACGGTCATGTGGCCGCTGTGCCCGGGGATGATCGTCGGCAGCATCTCACCGACCGACAGGTAGCCGAGCACGATCGCGTCGTCGGCGCTGCCGAGCACCCCGTCGACGCCGCGTTTGATCTCCTGGACCTGCGCGGAGGTGACCGACTCGAAGTAGAAGTGGTCGGCGGTCACGTTCAGCACGCGCAGGGTCGGCTCCAGGACGACCAGGTCGTACGCCTTGAGCTGGTTGACTTTCGCCTGGTCGAGCGCGCCGTACCAGAACGCGGTGCGGCTGTTCGCGCCCAGCGTGGGAACCTTGCCGTAGAACGGGGTCCGGCCGATCTCGAAGCCGGCCGCGGCCGCCGGGGCCGCCGTGAGGGCGACGATCCCGGCGGTCAGCGCGGTGGCGGCGGCCAGCGCCCCGGCCAGCAGCCTGGCCCGGACTCGGCGGGCCGGTGTTGCGGTGCGGTGCGGATGAGCTTTGTCGTTCATGGCACCTCGCCTCTGTTGAAGTGGATCAGCTGACGGTGATCACTGCGGTGTAGATCTCCGGCGAGCTGCCGGAGCCGTGGAACACGACCCGGTGCGGTCCGACCGGCACGCCACCGAGCACGTCGGCGGGCACCCGCCAGACGTAGCGGTCGTCGTCGCTGGAGATCAGCGGGCTCGGCCCGTCGACCGGGGCCCAGCTCCAGCCGGTGCCGGTGTGGCGGTAGAACCAGGCGTTCTCGATGAGCAGGTCCGCCCCGATGCCCGCGGTCGCGAAACCGGTGGACGCGTCGTTGTCGACGTCGATGAACAGGTGGTGGAAGTCGAACGGCAGGTTGTACTGCGCCTGGTAGGTCACGTCGGCGGTGCCGATGGTCCCGGACATCTCCGTGATCGGATCGCCCGAAGGCGCCGTCGTGCTCACGGCGAGCGGCCCGGCTGCGGCCGAGCGGTTCCCGCTGCTGTCACGAGCGAAGACCGTGAAGGTGTACGCCGTGCCCGGCTCCAGCCCGCTGACCGGCACCGTGACCGCCGTGCCCTGGGTGACCAGCCACGACGGCAGCGAGAGCAGCGGCTGCCCGTCAACCTCGACGTCGTAGCTCGCGAGGTCCGGCTCGGCCGACGCGGTCCAGCCCAGCCGCACGCTGGCGACCTTGGTCTCGGCGGCGTGCAGCCCGGCGGGCGCGGCGGGAGCAGCCGCGTCGGCGCGGCCCGTGGTCAGCGTCAGCGCACGGCTCGGCGCGGAGGCGTTGCCGGCCGCGTCGTACGCGGTGACCGTGACCCGGTAGGTCGTCGCCGGGTCGAGGCCGTGCAGCGTCGCGACCGGCAGCGCGCTCGTCGAACCGGTCACCCGCACCCCGTCGACGTGCACGTCGTAGCCGGTGACCCGGCCGTGCGGGTCGGCGGCGGGCAGCCACGCGACGACCGCTTCAGTGGATCCGGTCCGGACCGGGAACGGCGTGCCGACGGTACGCGGCGCGGCAGTGTCACCGCCGCCCGCCGACGCCGACGACAACTGCTGCGTCCAGTAGTCCTGCGGCGGCAGCGAGTCCCACGGGTTGGCCAGCACGTCCGGGGTGACGTACAGGTAGCCGGCGTTGCGCTGCTTGCTCAGCGCTACCGCGTTCGCGAGCTGCGTCGTGGTGTCGGTGGCGTGCACCAGGTGCCACAGCTTGCGCGGGTCGAGCGCCCGGTGCCAGGCGGGGGCCTGCCAGCCGAGGTAGGTCTGGTAGGTGCCCTCGAAGGTGAGGATCACGTCGGCGGCGTCGGCGTAGCAGGGCTCGGTGTCGATCCCCGGGTTGATCACGGTGAACGCGCCGGTGTGCGCCTTCTTGGTGTGCCGGTCGAGCATCCGGTACGTGTCGATGTAGGCGTCCTGCGGGCCGCAGACGTTCTGCACCTCGTCGAAGAAGATCCCGCCGAGGCCGTCCGCGCCGTAGAGGCGGTACCAGGTGGCCACGTCCTGCTGGACCTGTGCCGCCCAGGCGGCCGGGGTGGTCTCGTTGAGCCTGGTGGCGCGGCCGGTGCTGCCGAGGTAGCCGGTGGCGACGTAGCCGAGCACCCGTACCCCCCCGGCTTTGGCGGCGGTGATGGCGGCGGCGTAGTTGGGGTCGCGGGTCTTGCCGGGCCCGGAGAACGGGTTCGCGACCGCGATCCCGACGCCGGGGGCGTTCAGCTGCTGCCAGAGGGCGGCCCCGTCGCCGCCCGGGTAGAAGTAGGCGGGCACCGCGAGTTGCTGGGCGATGCCGGCGGGCGGGTTGCCGGTGGCCTGCGCGGGGGTCGCGGCGGAGGCGGCGGTGAGCAGTGTGACGAGTACGGCCGCCGCCCGAAGGTGCAGGCGTCCGCGGCCATGCCGGTGCAGCATGGTCGTGTCTCCGATCTGGGGTATGGGTTCAGCCCTTGTTGCCGCTGAAGGCGATGCCTTGGATGAAGTGGCGCTGCATCACGGTGAACAGCACGATGACGGGCAGCGAGGCGAGCAGGGACCCGGCCATGAGCACCGGGTAGTCGGTCTGGAACTGGCCCTGCAGCGAGGCCAGGCCCGCCGACAGGGTCATCTTCTCCGGGTCGGTGTTGACGATCAGGGGCCAGAACAGGTCGTTCCAGGACCACAGCACGGTCAGGATGCCCAGGGCGAGCAGGCCGGGTTTGGCCAGCGGGAGCATGACCGACCAGTAGATGCGCAGCGGGCCGGCGCCGTCGAGGCGGGCGGCCTCGTCGAGTTCCTTGGGCAGGCCGAGGAAGAACTGCCGGAGCAGGAACACGCCGAACGCGGAGAACAGGCCGGGCACGATGAGCGCGGTGAGGCTGTTGAGCCAGCCCAGGTCGGCCATGATCTCGTACTGGGGGATGACGAACAGGGGCGGCGGCACCATCAGCACCGACAGGAAGACGCCGAACAGCAGGCCGCGGCCGGGGAAGCGCAGCCGTGCGAACGCGTACGCGGCCATGGAGCAGAACAGCAGCTGCCCGGCGGTGCGGGCGGCGGTCATCAGCACCGTGTTGACGATCTGGTCGCCGAAGGGCAGCAGCCCGAACACGTCGCCGTAGTTGGACCAGCGCCAGTCGGGCGCGATGGTGGGCGGCACCTTCGTGGCGTTGGTGAGGGTCTTCAGCGAGGTCAGGAACTGCCACAGGAACGGGCCGACCATGACCGCCGCGCCGATGAGCAGCGTGACGTGGGTGGCCGTGCGGCCGGCGCGCCGCGGGGACTCAGCCATAGTGCACCCACCGTTTCTGCAGCCGGAACTGGATCGCCGTGAGGATCACGATGAGCACCAGCAGCGCCATCACGATCGCGGCGGCGTAGCCCCGGTCGTTGGTGTAGAACGCCTTGTCGTAGAACAGGTGCACGACGGTCTGGATGCGCGGGAAGGCCGGGTTGGCGCGGGCCGCCTGGCCGCTGCCGCCCATCACGTACACCAGGTCGAACAGTTGCAGGGAGCCGATGACCGACAGCACCGACACGAAGAACAGCGACGGCGACAGCAGCGGCAGCGTGATCCGGCGGAACTGAGCCAGCGCCCCGGCCCCGTCGATCGAGGCGGCCTCGTAGTACTCGCGCGGGATCGACTGCATGCCGGCCAGGAAGATGACGATGTTGTAGCCGAGGCTGGTCCAGATCCCGACGGCGACCATCGCGTACAGCGCGGTGGCCGGGTCGGCGATCCAGTGCGGGCCCTCGACGCCGACCAGCGACAGCAGGTAGTTGATCAGGCCGAAGTCGCCGTTGTAGAGCCAGCGCCAGACCATCGCCACGGCCACCGGCATGGTGACCACGGGCAGGAAGAACAGCGCCCGGTACGCCGACACCCCGCGCAGTCTCGGCCGGTTGAGCAGCGCCGCGAACAGCACCGCGAGCGGGATGCCGAGCAGGCCGAGCACGGTGTACGTCACCGTGTTGCGCAGCGCGGTCAGCACCTCGTCGTCGGCGGCCAGGGTGCGGTAGTTGTCCAGCCCGACCCACTCGTGCCCGCCGAACGGGCCCCACTCGGTGAAGGAGAAGTACCCGGTCTGCACCACCGGCCACAGGTAGAACACGGCCAGGCCCAGCCCGGTCGGCGCGATGAGCAGGTACGCCCAGGCGGCTTCGGCTCCCCGGTGCCGCCACCGGCGTCGCCGCCGGGCGGGCACCGGGGCGGGCACCGCGGTGCGGACGTCGTCCGCGGTGCCCGTCACGGTTGCTGTCATGTGCTGCTACTCCTTGGCCAGCAGGGCGTTCATCTGCGTGGCGAGTTCCTTGGCGGCCGCCTCGACCGCGACCTCACCGGTGTAGGCCTTGGTGAGCTGCTTGAACTCCTCGTCGTTCCAGGCCGCGGTGTTGCGCGACACCGGGTAGGGCACCGCGTAGGCGACCGCGTCGAGGAAGACCTTGCCCTTGAACTGGGAGTTGGCGGCCAGCCAGGCGTCCTGGGTGCCGGTGTACGCCGGGATCGGGCCCTTCTTGCCGAGGATCTCGGCGGCGGGCTTGGAGCCGAGGAACTTCACGAACTCCCAGGCCTGCGCCGGGGCCTTCGTCTTCGCCGACACCACGTTGGCCAGGCCGTGGATGATGGTGGCCTGCTTGACGCCGGCCGGCAGCGGGGCCGCGTCGACGCGGGTCTTGGTGTACTCGTTCTTGCCGAACTCGGCGACGTTCCAGGAGCCGCCCCAGTACATGGCGAGCTTGCCCGACTCGAACAGCTGGAGCGGGGCGGTGTCGGTCATCGTCTTGAGGTCCGGCGACTGCTTGTTCTTGATCAGGTCGGTCCAGAAGCGCAGGCCCTCGATGGTGGCCGGGTCGTCGAAGCCGGACTTCTTGCCGTCGGCGGAGATGACGTTGCCGCCGGCCTGGTAGATGGTGTTGTAGTAGTACTCCTGGCCGGCGAGGTTCGCGCCGACGGCGTACACGCCCTTGGCCGGGTCGGTCAGCTTCGCGGCGGCGGCCTTGAAGTCGGCCCAGGTCCAGCCGTCGGCCGGGTACTTCACCCCGGCGGCGTCGAAGAGCTCCTTGTTGTACCAGACGCCGACGGTGTCGAAGTCCTTCGGCAGGCCGTAGACCTTGCCCTCGAAGGTGTAGAGGTCGACCAGGGCCTTCGGGTAGACGCCCAGGTCGAGCTTCGCCTCGGCGACCTTGTCGGCCAGCGGCATGATCACACCGTTGTCGGCGTACAGCTGGATGTTGGGTCCGTTCATCCAGAACACGTCCGGGGCGGCTCCGCCGGTGACGGCGGCGCGCAGCTTGGTCCAGTAGTCGGCCCACGGCGTGAGCTGGACGTTGATCGTGATGTTCGGGTGGTCCTTGGTGAAGGCGGCGGCGAGCTCCTCCATCACCGGGACCTGGTTCTTGTCCCACACCGCGTAGGACAGGGTGACCTTCTCGTCACCGGCAGCGGGCTCTTCGCTGCCACAACCCGCGGCGGTCACGGCGAGGGCGGCGGCCAGAACCGCGGCCGCGCCGACCCGCACTGCTTTCCACATCTGAGGAACCCTTCTCGCAAGGAAGTCATCGGGGATCTGGGTCACATGTGCTAGCCCAGTATTAATGGAGTCCTTAATAAGTTTGTCAAGACCCGTCCCCGGGCTCCGCTGTGCCGAGGCCTCAACGTGCTGGTCGGACGGGTGCGGCCACTCCGGTGCGCACGTCGAACAGGTGCTCCTGCAGGTGTTCCAGCGAGAGTTTCACCGCGCCGAGCGCCACCGACTCGTCGCCGAGCGTCGAGGTGACGATCTCCGGGATGCGCACGCAGCGCTTCTCGATCTCGCGGCGCAGCGGTTCGAGCAGCACGTCGGCCGAGCGGGAGAAGCCGCCGCCGAGCACCACCAGCTGCGGGTCCAGCGCCAGGACCAGCGCCGACGCGCCCAGCGCCAGCTCCTTGGCGTACCGGCGCACCACGGCCACCGCCTTGCGGTCGCCCTCGCGGGCGCTGGCGAACACGTACCCGGCCAGGTCGTCGGGGTCGGTGCCGGCGGGCGCGCCGGTCCACGAGCGCAGATGCTCCTGCGCCCGGATCCAGCCCAGCTCGGGCAGCGCCCCGATCTCGCCCGCGGCCTGCGCGAAGCCCCGGTGCAGCTTGCCGTCGATGATCAGGCCGGTGCCCGTACGCAGGCCCGCCAGCAGGTAGACCACGTGCTGGGCGTACCGGGCGACCCCGCGCCAGGTCTCGGCCAGCGCGGCCAGCCGGCTGTCGTTCTCGACCAGCACCGTGCCGCCGACCAGCCGCCCCACGTGCTGGGCCAGCTGCACCCCGGTCCACTCCGGGAACGCCACCGAGAGCACGACCCGGCCCGCGGCGTCGACCAGGCCGCTGGTGCCGACCGTGGTCGCCCAGATGTCCGCGCCGGTCAGCCCCGCCACGGACAGGCACTGCGCGATGGCCGCGTCGACAGCGCGCAGGCGCTCGGCCCGGCCCGCGGTGATCGCCACGGGCACGCGGACCGTGTGCCCGACCTCGCCGTCCAGGTCGGCGGCGAGCACCCGGATGGTGTGCCCGCCGATGTCCACGCCGAGCACCCGGCCGGCGTCGGAGCGGAACCGGTAGCGGCGGGCCGGGCGGCCCATCACCCCGGGCGCGGGCTGCACCTCCTCCAGCCAGCCCTGGCTCTGCAACTGCAGCACCACGTCCTCGGTGGAGGGCCGGGACAGGCCCGTGTCGCGCGACAGCTCGGTCAGCGTCAGCGCCGGGCGGCCACGCAACACGTGCACCACCGCAAGGGCGTTGAGCTGCCGCAACCGGGATAGATCCCCACCTGCGAGCTGTTCGGTCACCACCGGCCCCCTTTTGCGCACCGCGTTGCCATGTTACTAATTATGGAGACCTTCAAAAGTAACTCCTCCACGGGATGGCTGAGATGACTGTAGACGGGGTGCGGCTGGTCGTGGCAGGTGCCGGACTGCGCGGCATCGGATACGCCCGCCGCGCGGCCGCCACGGGGGCGGCCCGCGTGGTGGCCGTCGCCGAACCCGACCCCGCCCGGCGTGCGGCCTTCGCCGCCGAGTTCGGGGTGCCCGCCGACCAGGTCTTCACCGACTGGGCCGAGCTCGCCGCGGCCGGGCCGCTGGGCGACGCCGCGGTGATCGCCACCCAGGACCGCATGCACGCCGACGCGGCCGTGGCCTTCGCCGCGCTGGGATATCACATACTCCTGGAAAAGCCGATGGCCACCACCGAGCCCGACGCGCTGCGCATCGCCGCCGCCGTCGAGCAGGCCGGGGTCATGCTCGCCGTCTGCCACGTGCTGCGCTACACGCCCTACACCCGGGCGCTGAAGGGGCTGCTCGACAGCGGGGCGATCGGCAAGCTGGTCAACGTGCAGCACCTGGAGCCGATCGGGTGGTGGCACTTCGCGCACTCGTTCGTGCGCGGGCACTGGAACAACTCCGAGACATCCGCGCCGCTGCTGCTGACCAAGTCGTGCCATGACATCGACTGGCTGCTGTACCTGATCGGCACGGCCCCGAGCCGGGTCAGCTCGTTCGGCGGGCTCGCCCACTTCCGCCCTGAGCAGCGCCCGGCCGAAGCCGCCGACAACTGTCTGGACTGCCCGCTCGAACGGAGCTGCCCCTACTCCGCGCCCCGGCTCTACCGGTCCTGTCTGGGCGATCCGGCCCGGGAGTTCTGGCCGCTGTCGGCGGTCACCACCGACCACACCGAGGCCGGCATCGACGCCGCGCTGCGCACCGGCCCGTACGGGCGCTGCGTCTACGGCAGCGACAACAACGTCGTCGACCACCAGGTCGTCGCGATGGAGTTCCCCGACGGCACGACCTGCACCTTCACCATGACCGCGTTCACCCCGATGGAGCACCGCCGCACCCGGCTGTTCGGCACCCACGGCTACGTCGACGGCGACGGCCGCCTGCTGCACGTCACCGACTTCCGCACCGGCGAGCAGCACACCGTCGACACCGGGACCCTCGACGGAGCCAGCGCGGGCGACGGCCACGGCGGCGGCGACGAGGGCATCATGGACGCCTTCCTCAAGGCCGTGGCCAGCGGCGACGCGTCGGCCCTGCACTCCGACGCGGCCGCGAGCCTGGCCAGCCACCGCGTCGTCTGGGCCGCCGAACAGGCCCGCACCTCCGGCACAGTCCTCCCGTTCCAGGCCGACGCGAGCAGCTGACAGCGGTCGGGTTCCGCCTCGCGCGGAACCCGACCGGCCCTACCGGCGGGCGCGGGGGCGTGGCAGGTGGGCCGCCATCCGGCCGGACGTGGTCGAGGTGCTGGTGAGCAGGCGCTGGAAGGCGACGAAGAACAGCAGCACGGGCAGCAGGGACAGCACGCACATCGCGAACATCGGGCCCGGGGCGCTGAGCCCGCCCGCGATCGCGTACTGGTGCAGCCCGGACGGCGCTGTCGAATCCTCCACCATGGGCAGGTAGACCAGCTGCGGGAAGAAGTCGTTCCAGGTCCAGATGAACGTCAGGATCGCGGTGGCGGTGATCGCGGGGCGGCTCAGCGGCAGGATCACGTGGCGGAACAGCTGCAGCGGGCTCGCGCCGTCGGTGCGCGCGTACTCGTCGTAGTTCTCCGGCAGCGACCGCAGGAACTGCACGATGAGGAAGATGAAGAACGAGTCCGTGGCGAGCAGCTTCGGCACGATCAGCGGCAGCGCGGTGTTCAGCCAGCCGAGCTCCCGGAACAGCATGTACTGCGGCACCATCAGGACGTGCTGCGGCAGCAGCAGCGTGCCGATGACGACGGCGTACCAGAACCGGCGCAGCGGGAACCGCAGCCTGGCGAAGGCGAACGCGGCCAGCAGGCAGGTGACGACGTTGCCGACCACCGCCCCGGCCGCGACCACGGTGCTGTTGCGGAAGAACGCGCCGAAACCGACCCCGTTCACCCCGGACCAGCCGGCGGTGTAGTTCGACCAGGTGAACTCCCGCGGCCACAGGCTCAGGCCGGTCGCCGCCTCACCCGCCGAGCGCAATGACGACGCCAGGATCCACAGCAGCGGGTAGAGCAGGACCAGCACCACCGCGACCGTGGCGACGGCGGCGGCGGCGCGGGCGAGACGGCCGGGGCCCGGTGCGGCGACGGCGGGCGCGGTCACGGCCGGCCTCCCGGGTAGTGGACCCACCAGCGGCTGGTCCAGAAGATCAGCCCGGTCAGCGCCCCCACGGCGACCAGGAACACCCAGGCCATCGCCGAGGCGTAGCCCATCTCCAGGCCGGCGAACCCGCGCAGGTACAGGTACAGCGTGTACGTCAGCGTCGCGTCCTCGGGACCGCCGCCGCCGTCGCCGAACACGAACGCGGCGGTGAAGCCCTGGAACGCCGCGATCGTCTCCATGACCACGGTGAGCAGGATGACCGGGGACAGCGTGGGCAGCGTGACGCTGCGCAGGATCCGCCACCGGCTCGCGCCGTCGATACGGGCCGACTCGGCGTAGTCGGCGGGGACCTGCCGCATCGCGGCCAGGTAGATCACCATGGGTCCGCCGAACTGCCAGGCGGCGAGCAGGATCAGCGTGAACAGCGCCGTGTCCGGCTCGGTGGCCCAGGACCGGTCCGGCACGCCGAACATGCCGAGGACCTGGTTGACCGCGCCGCCGCTGCCGAACATGGTGCGCCACGTGATCGCCAGCGCGACGCTGACGCCCAGCAGGGACGGCAGGTAGACCAGCGCCCGCAGCGTGCCCGCGCCACGGCGGCGGCCGTTGAGCAGCGCCGCGACCGCGAACGCGACGACCAGCTTCAGTGGCACCGATACGGCGACGAACACGACCGTGACCTGGACCGAGCGCCAGTACCGGGGGTCGGCGGTGAACATCCGCTCGTAGTTGGCCAGGCCGATCCAGTCGAGCTCGCCGGTGATGACGTTGTAGTCGGTGAAGCTCAGGGCCAGGGAGTACAGGACCGGCGCGACGATGATCGCGGCAAGTCCCGTCAGCCACGGGGTGAGCAGGAGGTAGCCGGCGACGCTCTCCCGGTGCAGGAGGCTGCGCCGGGGCCTGCGGTGCGGCAGGGGCAGCGGTTTGGTCCAGAGCCGGGCGACGGGCTGTTCAGCGACGGGCACTGCCTGCTCCTCAGAATCCGAAGTGGAGGTAGGCGTCGGCGTTGGCCCTGGTGACCGTCTCCGAACTCAGCACGATCTCCTTGGGCACCTCGAACTCGGCCAGATCGGCCAGGCCGCGCCCCTGCGCGATCAGCCTGGCCAGCAGGATCGCCGACGACGCCATGGACGGGCTGTAGGTGACCGTGGCCTCCAGCACCGTGCCACCGGCCTTGATCGTCTGCATCGCCTGCCGCGATCCGGCCCCGCCCACCATGAAGAACTCGCCCCGCTTGGCGGTCTCGACGGCGGCCAGCACGCCGACACCCTGATCGTCGTCGTGGTTCCACAGGGCATGGATGTGCGGCAGGGCCTGCAGCAGGTGGGCGGCCTCGCGCTGGCCGGTGTCGGCCGTGAACCCGGCCGCACGCCGGTTGGCCACCGACAGCCCGGCCGCGGCCAGCGTGTCCTTGAACCCGCGGGACCGCTCCTGCGTCAGTTCGAGGAAGTCCAGCCCGGCGATCTCCCCGATGACCGGCCGGTCCACCTTCCGCGTCGCCAGCCGCGCGATGATGTACCGGGCGGCGGCCACCCCCATGCCGTAGTTGTCGCCCTTGATCTGCAGCCGGAACGCCGCGGGGTTCGGGAAGGCCCGGTCGAGGTTGACCACCGGCACGCCGGCGCGCATGGCCTCGACCCCGAACCCGTTGAGCTCCTTGCCGTCGTACGGCAGCACGACGATCACGTCCGGCCGCTCGGCGATCAGGGTGGACAGCGCCGCGCGCTGGGCTGCGGCGTTCGCGCCCGCGGCGACCATCTTGAACTCGACGTCCGAGAACGTCCGGGCCTGCCGCCTGGCGTTGTTCGTGATCGCGGCCAGCCAGCCGTGGTCGGCCGCCGGCGCGGAGAAGCCGATCACGACCCGTTTTCCGGGCGCGCCGTTCAGGCCGACGGCGTCGCCGACGAGTGTCTGCGCCGCCGGTGGACCGTCCCCTCCGGAGCAGCCGGCCAGCAGCGCGGTCGCCCCGAGGGCGACCGTGCCGGCAAGGACCGTACGACGCGAATGGCCTGCCATGACGGGCTCCGATTCATCAGGATCGAGGCGCCATCGCGGCTGCGCCGACGGCCACGGGGCACCGGGCCGACCGACCTTGATCAGGTCAGACTCGGCTGGGTGTCGCACACGTTACGAGCTTCCCCACACCGTGTCCATATCTTCTACTGGAAATGTTCGAACTTTTATATTGATCGACAAAAGTGGGAGCCGGCCTGGGCTGATCTGCCAAGGTCGAATCCCGGGCACGACCGCATTACGCTCTCTCCACCACGAAGGAGGCACCATGGAGATGAGTCCGCAGCTGCCCCGACCGCAGCCCCGTCACCCGGTCGCCCCGTACGAGGTTGAGGTGCGGGTCTTGCCGGTGCTGGCCGTCGTGGAGACACTCCACAGCCTCGACCAAGCCGAGGGCGAGGCGTGTCTGGCGTGCGGCGCCCGTGGCGTGGATTCCGCCCGACCCCACTACTTGGACACTCTTGTGCCGGTCGGCCGGGAGCGACGCCGAGGCACCGTGTTCACCGCTCATCGGGAGTGCCTACCATCGTGGCTGGCCCGGTGGTTCCGCGAGGGCGACGAGCTCAAGATGGCGCATCTCAACTTCTACCACCTGCGGCA
This sequence comes from Catellatospora coxensis, assembly GCF_016862635.1. GTDB lineage: Bacteria > Actinomycetota > Actinomycetes > Mycobacteriales > Micromonosporaceae > Catellatospora > Catellatospora coxensis. Next base: position 37,033 of record NZ_BONI01000031.1, read on the forward strand.
GCAGGTGGCCGACGAACTGCTCGGCGGGCTGGAGCAGCGACTTCGGGAGTACGGCGAACAGCCCGCCGGGAAACGTCCCAGCCGAGAAGTAGTCGAATGGGAGTGCGCCGTCATCCGTGAAGCCGCGCTGTCCGTGCGGTTCGGCGACCCGGACGAACGCTGACGGCGCTCGCACTCAGGCGTCGCGGGCGGCGAAGAAGCGGGCCGCGACGGCGGTGTGCAGGCTGAAAGCCAGCGGGGTGGCGGCCGTGACCAGTTCCCAGCCCGCCGATTCCGCATTGGCGACCGGCGCGGGCAGGTCGGCGACGTCACGGTGCGGCAGCAGGCCGAACACGAGCAGGGTGCCGTCCGGAGCGCTGAGGGTGTCGTACAGGCTCACGTCAGCCTCGTCGGCACGGATGCCCGTCTCCTCCCACAGCTCCCGGACCACCGCCGCCTGCCACGACTCGCCCAGATCGATGAACCCGCCCGGCAGCGCCACCCGGCCCGCCCCGGGCGGGATGATGCGCCGCACGCCGAGCAGCCCGTCGCCGACCGGCAGCACGGCGACGGCGACCGGCACCGGATTCACGTAACTGATCTGCTCGCATGCCGCACACCGGCGCGGCCAGGCCAGGTCGGGCACGTAAGCGGTGCCGCAGTAGGAGCAGTGCGAGTGACGTTCCGGCATGCGCGCAACGCTAGTACGGCCACGCTCGCCGCCACTTGCCGGCTCGACACGCCCATTTGTTGATCTTAGGCGACAAAACATGGCGCAGGTGTAGCATATGAACATGACGACGCCCGGCCGCAAGATGAGCATCTACATCCCTGGTGACGTCCTACCCGATGTCGAGGCCGCCGAGAACGCCAGCGCGCTGATCGCCGAGGCGCTGCGCATGGCCAAACGCCGCAAGCAGCTGCACGAGACCATGCGCCGGGCCGGCTATCTCGTGACCCCCGAAGGCGTGACGAGAATGCGTGACCGGGTCGCCGCGCTGGACGCCCGGCGGGCGGCCGAGCGGTGACGGACGAGCTGTCGGAGCCGTCGATCCGGGTGGTCCTCGACGTCACCGCGCTGACCGCGTACGCGCGACTGACCGGCATGGCGGTCAGCGAACTGCTCGCCATGGTCGAGGAGGAGTCCGCCACCAGCCTGGTGGGGGTGCCCGCGGCGCATTTCATGGAGGCGCACCGGCGGCTCGACCAGGACGAGCGCGAGCGGCTGGTGGACCTGCTCACCCGTGCCGATGCCGTCGTGGTCCTGCTTCCGCTGCTCGGCGTCGACGCGGTCGAGGCGGCCGGGCTGGGGCACGGGATGGGCCACGCCGTGCTGCTGGCCCGCCGCACCGGGGCTTACCTGGCCACGTACGACGGGGACGAGGCCCGGCGTCACCTTCCGGACGACGGCGTGCTCGATCTGATGGACAAGTAGTCAGCCCGTCTCCCCCAGGGAGACGGGCTGTATCACGGTGTGCGCCGAAGTCACCCGGCCAGTACCGCCGCGAGTCCGCGTGCCTCGGTGACCAGCCTGCTAGCACCGCCGCGAGCCGCGACCGCGTCGACCTCCGCGATCGGACCGCGTACGCCCAGGGCACGCGCGCAGCGGGCGGCGACCTCGACCACGTCGGCGACGCCCTGCTGCGGCTCGGCGCGCAGCAGGGCGGGCAACGCGGCGCGGCACAGTTCCCACACGCCGGCCACCGCACCGGCACGCGCGGCGTCGTCGAGGGTCACCGCCGCCCGTTTGACCTTCACCAGTCCGTTCGAGCCGAGCCAGCCGAACTCCCCGCCGACCGCGGCACGGTCCAGAGCCGCGTCGAAGCCGACGAGGGCGTCGACGGCCGCGACCCGGTCGGACGTGTGTGCGGCCGCCAGCGCGTACGCGACGGCCAGCGTCACCGCGGGTCCGACCGGTCCGCTCGTCTCGGCGAGCATCGGCAGCAGCATCGCCCCGCCGCGACCCGAACCGCCGTCGGCGCTCGCCGCGATGCTCGGCAGCAGCCAGGCGGCGGCCGCCTCACGATGCGAAGGCAGCATCGCCGCCCACGTGGCCGGGTCGCCCGGTGACCGGTAGCCCGCACGCTGGGGCGGGGTGAGCGTGAACAGCTTGCGTTCGATCGGGCCGGCGTCGTCCGGCGGGGTCAGCGACACCACGGCACGGGCGGCCGGGCCGGTCCCCCACACACTCACGGTCTGCACCTGGCGGCGGGTGACCGGGTCGGGTTGGCCGCGGCGCAGGCGCCGCGCGAAGGCGAGCCCGGCCGGTGAGCGCAGCCGCTCGGCCGCGGCGATCGTGGCCGGGTCGATGTCGCGGGGCAGTCGCAGCAGCGCCTGGGCCAGGTCGGCAGGCCACGGCTCGTGACCCGTCTGCTCGTAGCGGGCCAGCCGGTCGGCCAGCGCGGCCGGGTCGAGGTGCCCGTTGGCCTCGGTCGGTGTGGCCAGCAGGACGGGCACCGGTGCGGCCGGGCCGTGTACGGCGATCTCGGCGAGCCGGTGCTGCAGCAGCCAGGTCGGGTCGAAGTCGCCGTGCGGGTGCAGCGGTGCCAGCGGGCCGCCGGTCTGCATACGGCGCTGCACGTCGGCGACCGCGGGCCGGGCCTCGTCGACGAGGTCGGGCGAACCGGCGAGCATGGCCAGCGCGCACCAGGTCAGGGCCTGTTCCACGGGCGGGTCGAAGCGCGTCTGGTCGCGGTGGCGCGCGACGACCGGGCTGAGCGCCGCCGCGGCGGCCGAGCGGTCCGCGGCCGCCAGTGTCACCAGGCCTGCGAGCACTCGTTCCAGGGTCGCCGGGGATCGGTCGCCGTGCAGCAGCGCGGCGGTCTCCTCGGCGAGTTCGGCGATCGTGTCGATCCGGTGCAGCGCGGCGACCTGCGGGGTGGGTGCCGGGTGCGGCTGTAACGGCTGCTCGGTGGTCGCCGGCGCTTCGAGCAGCGCCAGCAGTTGGGCGCGGTCGGCCGGGCGGCGGCGGGCGGCGGCTCGCAGCCATACCTGCTGGGCTTGTCGCAGTTTCTTCTCGTCCCGGGCGAGCATGGTCGCGGAGACCTCGCGCAGGGTGTCCAGGTCGAGCAGACCGGCCTCGTCGGCTGTGGACAGGGCGCGCTGGGCCAGGCCCGCGACGGTGCCGTGCGGCGAGTGCAGCAGCGAGAGGTAGTCGGTGAGCCCGGCGGCGAGATCGCCGGGCTCCGCAGGGACCGAATCATGCAGGCGTACAAAGGGACGGACCGCGCCCGCCGAGCCGCCGAGCAGCAGCCGGGTCCGGCAGCCCGACCGCACGACGACGGCAGCCGCCGGATCGGCGGTGGCGAGACGGCTCAGCGCGTTCTCGGTCCGGTCGCGGCCACGGGGCCTGGCCAGCGATTCGCCGAACGCGTCGTGCTGGAGCACCAGCGGCAGCAACACCGCCCGGTGCGGGCCGTCCACCAGTGCCTGCTCCCAGTCCTTGTCGCGCAGCACGTCCCACCACCAGCCCATCGCGAACGACGGGTCGGCCGGTGTCGGCAGCCCGGCCTCCCGCACGAGCGTGTCGGCCAACCGCCACTCGCCCCAGGGCCGCACGTCCAGCCCGGCCACCACACCGGCGGCGAGTTCGGGCAGCCAGGACAGCGCGCGCGGGCGCAGGACCGCGACGGCGTGCTCCGGCGACAGCATGTACGAACTGTCCCGCCACGCCTTGTGGGCGAAGACCGCGGCCGTGGCACGACGCGCGTCGGGCGCGCAGCCGAGCCCGGCCAGCGACAGGACCGCCGGTTTGCGGGGATGCCACCACGACGGCTGCCCCTCGTTGCGGCGCAGGTATGCGCCGAGGTGGCCGAACGCCGCCAGCCGCTGCGCCTCGGTGGCTTCGACCAGCCAGCCGATCACGTCGTCGGGCGAGTTGCGCTCCAATGCGGACTCCAGCGCCGCCCAGTCGCCAGGTTCCGGCGCGGCGGCAGGCGTGGTGATCGACATGGCGGGCAAGGTACACCAGCGGCCGGACATCGATGTCCACACCGGCAAACTCGGCGGTGGCTGCGGTGGGTCGGGTTTCCGCATCGCCGAGCCACCTGCGGGTCACCGAGGTCCGCCGACTCGAAGCCGCTCCAGCCAGGCCCGGCCGAGGGCGGCCCGGCCGAGCAGGCGCACGACGATCTGGCCGAGGTGTCAGCATGACGTGGTGACGATCTGGGACGAACTCACCGTGGAACAGCTCGCCGTCGTCCACACCACGATCGACGAGGCCGAACTGTGCCACGTGATCGGCGAGTGGGATCTGCGCGCCAACCGGCTGCCGTCCGGCGCGGGCCACCACCCGTCCACGCTGACCCACGAGGAGCGCTGCGCGTTGATCCCACGCTTCGCGTCGGTCGTCGCCGACATGGTCGAACGCGGACTGGTCGAGGTCCGCGAGCCCTACTACGACCAGGGCTGGCACGACGGCGACCCGATGACCCCGGCGGCGATCAGCGCCCTGCACGACCCGCACGCCTGGACCCGACACGAAGACGGCACCCACCGCACCATCTGGCTCACCGTCACCGACCACTGGCTCACCCTCGCCCACCCCGCCTGACCCACCCCTCCCCCTCGGCGATCTTGCGCGAACTGTTGCCCTTATGCCGGTTATAGGCGTGTCGTACCCACACTTGACGCAAGATCGCCGCGGCGAGGGTGGGGGGTGGGTCAGAGGTCGGGGGCGAAGTGGGTGGCGGCGGCGGTTACCGAGGCGGTGATCTCGTCTTCGGTGGCGGTGCCGGACGTGCGGACGGCGTCGGCCCAGGCCTGGATGGAGCCGCGGGAGAACTCCTGGCCGGGCACGGAGTTCTGGTCGGCCAGCGGGTCGGCGATGTGCTCGCCGCCGAGGTGGCGGGCCAGCATGAGCAGGCCCTGGTCCCAGCCGGGGCCGACGTAGAGGGCGCCTGCGCCGCTGCCGGCCATCGCGATGGGGACGGTGTGTTCGACTTCGAGGTCGGTGACGTCGGTGCCGGCTGCGGTCAGGCGGACCTCGACGATGCTGGTCGGGCCGCCGTACGTCATACGCAGCAACTGGGGCGGGCGGCACTGGAGGATGTCGCCGGAGGCCATGTTCTCGACCTGGAAACTGCCGCCCTCGTGGAAGTCGCCGGTGACGGGGGCGAACCAGCGCGGCAGGCGCTCCTTGCTGGTGATGGCGTCCCAGACGTCCTCGACGTCGGCCTGGTAGGTGCGCTTGACCAGCACGGCGGCCAGGTCGCCGAGGTCGCCGCCGTCGCGCCGGGCGACCTCGCGCCGGATCGCCTCAAGCTGCTCGGTGATGTCCTTCATCAGGTTTCTCCTTGTCTTCTGATTCGCGCAGGCGGCGTTCGCGGCGGCCCCGGGCGAGTTCGGTGCCCAGCGCGTCCAGGCGCTGGCTCCAGAACCCGCGGAAGTGGTCCAGCCAGCTGTCCACTTCCCGCAGCGGGGCCGCGTCAACCGCGTACAGCCGGCGGGTTCCCTCGGCGCGCACGGTCGCGAAGCCGTTGTCGCGCAGCACCTTGAGGTGTTGGGACACGGCGGGCTGCGAGATGCCGAACTCCGCCTGGACGACCTCGGTCAGCGCGCCGGAGGTCCGCTCGCCGCCGGCCAGCAGTTCGAGGATCCGCCGCCGGACCGGGTCACCGAGTACGTCGAAGGCGTGCACAGCCCGAAGTTACAGCCATGACTTATATAAGTCAAACCCGGTATTCGTTGAGCAGCAGGTCGAGCAGGCTGTCGGTGAGTTTCACCGTGCGGTCGGTGTCGTCGTCCAGGGCGATGACGACCACGCTCAGGCCTCGATCGGGCACCCGGGCCAGCACGTTGCGCACGCCGGGCCAGCCGCCGCCGTGCCGGTACACGGTCAAGCCGTGGCGCTGCCGCACGCCCATGCCCCACGCGTAGTCCAGCACCGTGCCGTCGTCGAGGCGGCCCGGCGCCTGCAGCAGCCCGCTGACGCCGAGCCGGCTGTCGTTCAGCGCGTCGGACCAGCTCAGCAGGTCGGCGGCGGTGCTCCAGAGTCCGCCGTCGCCCAGTGACAGCGGCGCGGGAGGGACCGGCGACAGCGGCTCCGCGCCGGGCGGAGCGGGCTCGGGGCCGTCCCAGAACCGGGTGGCCGCCAGGCCCAGCGGCTTGAGGAGCAGGTCGTCGGCGAGCGCGGGCAGGTCGACACCGGCGGCCCGGCGCACCGCCTCGGCGAGGCAGACGTAGCCGGCATTGGAGTACGTGTACGCGGTGCCGGGCGGGCGTGCGGGTTCGGGCAGGGACCGCAGGGCGGCCAGCACCCCGGCCGTGGTGCGGTCACCGGTCAGGGCGCGGTCGACCAGCTCGTCCGCGGGCAGGCCGCCGACGTGGTGCAGCAGGTGGCGCAGGCGCACCGAGTCCGCCCACGCGGGCAGTTCGGGCAGCCGCCGTGACAGCGGCTCGTCCACGGCCAGCCCTCCCTGGCGCATGACCAGTGCCACCAGTGCCGCGGTGACCTGTTTGGACAGCGAGGCGGCGTAGACGGGGGTGTGCTCGCCGAACGGCCGTCCCGCCGGGGTGCGGCCCGCGCGCGCGTAAACCGGCGGCGCGTTCCTGCGCGAGATTCCCGCGACCAGCGGCTCCGCCGGCGGGTAACCCGCGTGCCGGGCCAGCCGCCGGACCTCCTGCGCCGAGACCGGACGCAACTGCCGCGCAGGTGGGAACGAGCGACGGGACTGCTGCGGCGCCATCAGGCGCAGCCGCTGGGCAGATTCGCGATGTAGAGCATGACGATGCGCACCAGCACCCCGAACGGCACCAGCGTCAGCGCCCAGCCGGCCAGCACCGCCCATCGGTTGCCGTTGGTGCGGCGCAGCGCGCCCGCCAGGAGCACGCCGCCCAGCAGCAGGTCGAGCAGGACGGCGAGGGCCCAGCCGGCGGCCAGCCCGTCCGCTCTGTCGCAGCCCTCCAGCCGCAGCAGCGACAGCCCGCCGTAGACGAGGGCGGCGAGCACGTGCACGAGCGCGCCGATCGTCAGGCTGGCCGTCAGCCCCTGCGGTCTGGGGAGCCGGTGCACCGTGTGATCCGACACGTGTCCGCCTCATCACTGCCGTCGCGCCGGCTCCGCCGGCCTGGCCGCGTGGCAGTGTCCCACCGGCAGGTTACCGTTCCTTTACTTGTCGTCGTACAGGCCTTCCAGCAGGCGAAGGCGTTCCACGACCTCGGCGGCGAGGTCGAGGCTGGCCGGGGACAGGCCGCTCAGGCGCTGCAGGAGGCGGCGCACCTTGGTGTCGCGCAGCGCGCCGAGCAGCTCCAGTTCCCGGTCGACGGCCGCGGCCCGCTCCGGGTCGAGGAAGTACGCCACGTCGACGCCGAAGTGCGCGGCGATCCGCCCGACGAGCTCATGCCCGGGGTTGGTGCGTTTGCCGGTGCGCAGCATGCCGATGTACTGCGCGGACACGTCGACGGCGCGGGCGACCATCTCGTCGGTCTGGCGTACGCCGCCGGGTTGGATCGCGTCCAGCAGCCGGTTGTAACGCAAAGCGAACATCGGCAACACGGGGCGTGATGGCATCTGGACATCATCTGACGGGCAGGCCGGGCCGGTCATGTTCACTCCATTTAGGACACGACGCCGTCGGCGGTCCTGGTGGTCAGTCGGGCGACGGGCTCAGGTGCTGCAGCTGGTGCGCGAACGCCAGGATCACGGCGTCGAACTGCGCCTCGATGGCGGGCAGGTTGGACCGGGCCGCCTCCAGCGAGCGCAGGCAGGTCGCCAGCATGGCCACGTCGCGGGCCTCGCGCTCGCGGTCGGGGCTGTACGCGCCCCCGGCGCTGGCGCGGTAGCTGGCCGCGGCCCGGTCGGCGTCGCGGCGGGCGGCGTCGAGGATGTGCGCGGCCTGCTTCTCGGCGCTCTCCACGATGAGGCGGCTCTGCTGCTGGGCGGCGGCGATCACGGTGTCGGCCTGGGCCTGCGCGCGGGCGGTGAGGGTGACCGCCTCGGCGGCGACCTGCCGGGCCCGCACGGCCGGGTCGACGGGCTGCAGCCGGTCGCCGAGCCGCTTGACCCGGTCGAGTTCGGCCTGCTGGGCGGCGATGTAGGCGTTGAGCGCGTCGACGTCCTCGGCGAGGGTACGCCGCAGCCGGTCGACGGCCTCCTTGTCGTACCCGCGCCGCCGGCCGGTGGCGTCGGGCAGGTGGTGGCGGACGATCGACTCCGGCGTGTGCGGCACCCGCTTGCGCAGGTCCGGCTGCTCGTACGCGCTGACTGTGGTCACTGCTCCCCCTGTGCTCATCGGACCGCGGCGGTGCTCGCCGCGGGTGCCTGGGACGGCTGGTAGCGCGCGCCGTCGTAGTCCTCGAGGTGGATCTGCGCGGCGGGCACGCCCGCGGCGGCGAGCGCCTCGCGCGCGTTTCCGGCCAGCGCGGGCGGGCCGCACACGTACACCTCGCGCTCGGGCAGCCGGGTGGTGCGCAGGGCCGCGCCGAGCACGTCGTCGCCGCCGCGCTCCTCCGGGGTCACCGGCAGCACGCTCAGCCAGCGGTGCGCTGCCTCCAGGCCGCGCAGGGTCGGCAGGTCGTAGAGGTCGCCGACGCCGCGGGCGCCCGCGAACAGCTGCACGGACCGGGCGGGCACCCCGGCGGCGGTCTCGACCTCGACCTGCTCGACCAGGGCGCGCATCGGGGCCAGGCCGGTGCCCGCGGCGATCAGCAGCAGGTCGCGGCCGCCGCCCGGGGTGAGGGTGAGCCGCCGGCCGATCGGCGCGCCGAGCCGCACCTGGTCGCCTTCGCGCAACTGGTGGACCAGTGCCGGGCTGAGTTCGCCGCCGGGCTGCGCGCGGACGTGGAATTCGATGGTGCCGTCGGCCCGCGGGGTGTTGGCGGGTGACAGGAAGCGCCAGACCCGGGGCCGCAGCGGGCATTCCAGGGCCACCGACTGGCCGGGCCGGTAGGTCAGCGGCATGGTCGGGCGCACGGTGAACACGGCCAGGTCGGGGCCGCGGTGTTCGTGTTCGAGCACGTCGGCGGTCCACCAGGCGGGCTGGCTGCGGGCGGCGTGCTCGGCCGCCCGCAGCATGGTGCCCGACACCTGGTCGTACGCCGCCGACCACTGTGCGGCCAGGTCGGCGGTCCACCGATCGCCCAGGAAGTGCTCCAGGGTGGCCAGCAGCGCCTGCCCGACCTGCGCGTAGTGCGCCGCGACCACCGAGAACCTGCGGTGGTCGCGGCCCAGTCCCTCCAGGTACGGCACGGCCTGGTCGAACCGGTCGACGTGGGACACGACGTGTCCCAGCGCCTGCAGCAGCCGGTCCCGCTGGCCGGCCATGGACACCGGGAACAGGTCGCGCAGCTCCGGATACGCCACGAAGAGGAAGGCGTAGAAGTGGTGCGCGGCCCGGTCGCCGTGGGCTTGCACGGCGGCGAAGCTGGCCTGCAGGCGCTGCGCGTCCATCCTCAGACCGCCGCCGGCTCGGCGACGATCAGGGGCTGGACGCTGGCCAGCACCTGTCCGACCTGGAGGATGATGTCCATCGGGACGTGCAGTTCGAACAGCACTCCGGCGGCGTACTGCGCGACCCGCTGGTAGTGGGCCGTGCTGATGTTCAGCCGGGCGTGCGCGGGGCCGAGGTTCTCCACCGGGTATGCAGTGGGGCCGCCGAGCACGTGGGTGAGCAGCATGACCATGTGACCCTTGAGCCGGGGCAGGTCGATGCCGTCGAAGTAGTCGGCGAGCTGCTCGTCGGCGAGCAGGTAGGTGTAGAGCCGGTCCACCGCCTCCCGCACCGACGGCGCGCCGCCGATGAGGTCGTATGCGCTGGTGGCCGTGGTGGTAGCTCCTGGACTGTCTGACATCGTTCCGCCTCCGTCATCGCAGTGGTGAGCTGCGCGGAGCCGGCTTTCGCCCGGTCCGGGCCCGCACCCGGTTCGGACGTGGTGGAGCACACCGGCACAACCAGCGGTTTGCCCGAAGGCCGCCCATCAAACCACTGGTTATCCGCGCACCATCAGGATATATAGATGCGTCACTTTGGTGTCAACCAGTAGTCGGTTAATATACGGCGTGTGTTTTAGAACACATGTTCGATAATCGTCAGCCGGCGCTGGTGGCCTCGAATCGGGCGGTGAGAGTGCCGGTGATCCCGTCGGCGGCACGGGCGCCGCGCACCGTCAGCGACAGGTCACCGGTCAGCGTCGAGCAGTCCCCGGCACGCGGCGTGAACCGCCCCTGGGCCGCCAGCTTCACCGCGGGAACCTCCTGGTCGCCGACGGTTCGTTCCAGCGTGCTCGTGGTGTACGCGAAGGTCGCCGCGCCGGCCGCACCGGCCGGTGGGCCCACCCCGTCGAGGATCGCGACGATATGCCGGCCTCCCACCGTGCCGGTCAGGTCGACCACCTGCTCGACCTCGCCGCCGACGACGTTGCCACCCGCCACGACCAGCCGGAACCTGACCTGCCCGCCGTTGGGCCGCAACGTCGCCCCGGCCACCTGGACCGTGCCCGACACCGTCGCGGTGCCGGACCACTCGCCGTCGGTGAACGTGGCGCAGTCCTCCGCGCCGTGCCAGGTGGCGGTCACCGGCAGCGCCGCCACCGGCCGCGGCATCGGTGCCAGGAACGCGGCCAGGCCCTCGGGCGCACCGGCGAACACGGCCCGGAACAGCCGCAGGTCGTCCACCGCCGTGGCCTGCACCAGCCCGGTCACGGTCCGCTCGGGATCGGACGGAGCACCCGGATCCGCGACGGCCCGCATGCGCAGGGTCGCCCGCCCCGCGGTGTCGGTGACGGCGCGCTGCGGCCCGCCCCCGCCCAGCTCGACATGCCCGGCCAGCTGCGCGGGCGACGAGAACGCCAGCTCGACCGCGCCCGGCACGGAGGCGCTCGCCACCAGCAGCGGCGCGGGCCCGAAGCCCGTCGCGGCGGCCTGCGCGGTGTCCACGGTCGCGACGACGTCGAGCACGTCACCAGGACCACCGGCGCCCTGGGCCAGGCGCGCGGCCTGCGGCGACATCCGGATCCGCACGCCCTGCCAGCGCAACACCGCCTGGACGTACGCCGTCGCGGGCGCGCCGCCCAACGACAGCTCCCGCCCGCCCGCCGCGTACACCACGCCCCAGCCGGCCGCCTCCGGCGCGGGCCGCTCACCGGCCCGCTCGGGCACCCGGCTCGCCGCCACCGGGGCCACGAACCCGTCCAGCAGCATCAGCCACTCCGACAGCGCGTCGACCGAGGGCCCCAGCTCGCCGTCGCCGGAGAAGTCCACCTTGCGGGCCTGCAGCAGCCGCACCAGCCACCTGTCCCGCGCCTGCCAGTACGCCGACCGGTACAGCTCCAGCAACTCCGCCGGGGCACGCCGCACGCCCAGCGCGGACAGCCGCCGTACGAAGTCCAGCATCGGCTCCTGGGCCGTGCCCGCCATCTCGGCGAGGGTGTCCACCTGCGATTCGAGCACGTGCAACCCGTCCGGACCCGGGCTCACCCCGGCCAGCACCGGCTCGCCCGCCGGGGTGTACACGGCGACGCCCAGGTTGGCCAGCACCGACCAGGCCCCGCGGCGGCGCTCGGCCGGATCCGGCGACGCCAGCGCGGCAGCGGTCTGCTCCGGCGACAGCGCCACCCGCCCGTCGTCGCGGCGCGGAGCACCGCCGGTGCACGCGAGCAGCGGCAGCAGCAGCGCGACCGCGAGCCCGCTCACGATCGCACGCCGAGCCACGCCCGGTCCCGCCCCGGCCATGCGCCACTCCCCGTCTGGCACCCGGCCGCCGGTGGACATCCTGGGCCGTCACCGTAGTGGCCCGGAGGCCGGCCACGCCAGAGGACGCGGCGTTCAGTCTTCTTCCAGCACGGACAGGATGTTGCCCGCCGGATCCTTGAACCAGGCGATCCGCGGCCCCGGGTCGGTGTCGGACACCCCGGTGGCGTCGGTCGTCAGGTCGTCGGTGTCGTAGCGCTCGAACTCGACCCCCCGTTCCCGCAGCTCGCCCATCGCGGCCTCCAGGTGGGTGACCGGGAAGTTCAGGATGGTGTACGTCGCCGGCTCGTGATCGGGCTTCGGGTAGATCAGCACCTGACCGCCGCCGGCCAGCTCCAGCCGAAGCATTCCGCCGCCGAGGTCGGTGACCTCCAGACCCAGCGTCTCGCCGTAGAACCGCCTGGCCCGCTCGGTGTCGTCGACCGAGAACCCCGAGAACGCCCGCGTCCTGCCGAACATCGTCTGCTCCTCCTGCTGTGTGCCGATCCGACCCCGGCCGGGGCCGCCGTCATGCCGTCACGGCGTCGATCGCCGCCTGCGCCTTCGCGGTGCGGCGCACCGCCGCGGCCAGCGCCCGCTCCGCCGCCGTACGGGCCGCCCGCCGCCTGTTCGCCTCCTGCTGCGCCCGGGAACGCCGCTCCTCCAGCGCCGCCAGCGCGTCCCTGATCTCCGCCAACTCGTCGGCCCCCGCCGTCTCGGCCGCTCGCGCCCGGTCCACCTCGCCGCGCGCCCGCTGTTCGGCCTCACGCGCGGACTCCAGTTCCCGCCGCAACCCGACCGGCACCCGGGGCGGCTCGGGCGCGCGAGCTTCCCGCACCGGCCGGGCATCGTCGGCTGACCGGTCGCCCTGTGCCGCTGCTCGGCGGCCGGCGCGACCTCCGGCGGACGCGGCTGCTCCATCGTGCGCGGGCGCGGTGCGGGCTCGTGCCGTACGGGCCGGCCGACGGGGCAGCACCACCACGTCCGCGTCGTCGCCCTCGTCCTCGGTGTCAGCGCCGCCGAATGCCGAAGCCGCGCCGAATCCGGTGTACGACACCGCTTTGACGACCGTGCCCGCACGGACCTGGGCCGCGATCTCGTCATCGGCCAGCGCGGCGGCCAGCGTCTGTTCGACCTCGGCCAGCGGGAGCTTCGCCGGGCTCAACGCGGGCTGAGCACGCACCGCCAGGCCCGCCGCCTGCTCGGCCAGCGCCGACAGCAGCTCGCGGCGCCGCACGGTCAGCGCGCGCAGATCCGCGCCGCGCAGTTGCCGCTGGGCGTCGCGCAGCTCGGCGGCCAGCGCGGTCAGCTCGGCGATGCGCTCGGGCGCGCGGTGGGCCAGCAGGTTCACCAGCCACGCGGCGACGGTGGGCCGGCGCAGCCGCTTGATCGCCGTGGCCTGCGCGCCGTGCCCGGCCGCCTTGACCGCGGCCGCCGCCGCGTCACGGGCGGAGGTGAACTCCTCGGGCAGCGCCGTGTACAGCTCACGCACGGTCTCTTCCGGCACCTCGCCCACCTTGCCATGATATGAGCAGATCAGCCGGCATCCAGGTAACCGTGGGCCTGGAGCGTGAACAGCTCCGCGTACCGGCCGCCGGCCGCCATCAGCTCGTCGTGGCGGCCGGACTGGATCAGCCGGCCCTCGTGCAGCACGTAGATGACGTCGGCGTGGCGTACGTTGGCCAGCCGGTGCGTGATCAGGATGGTGGTCCGCCGGCCCTGCCGGTCCCGGATCGCCTGGAACAGGGCGTCCTCGGCGCGCGGGTCCAGCGCCGACGACGGCTCGTCCATGATGAGCAGGTCCGCGTCGCGCAGGAAGCCGCGCGCGGCGGTGATGCGCTGCCACTGCCCGCCGGACAGGTCCTGCCCGTCGGCGAAGGTGCGGTCCAGCAGCGTGTCGTACCCGTACGGCAACTGCATGATCATGTCGTGGGCGACCGCGCGCCGCGCCGCCGCCTCGACGCGCTCGCGCTGCACCGGCGCGCCCGCCTCGCCGAGGCGGATGTTCACCTCCGCGGTGAACGGCCACTTCCAGTAGTCCTGCGACACCACCACGATCCGGGCCCGCAGCCCGTCGGCATCCAGCTGCGTGAACGGCACACCGTTCCAGCTGACCGTGCCCGCCGACGGGGCGCGCAGCGCGGCGATCACCGCGGCGAGGGTGGTCTTGCCCGAGCCGTTCTCCCCCACGAACGCCACGGTCTGCCCGGCGCGCACCACCATCGACACCGCGTCGACGGCCGGGGTGTCCCGGTCCGGATAGCTCAGGCTGACCGCGTCGACCCGCAGCGTCTCCAGCTCGCCCGCGGGCAGCGAGCCGTCCGCGTCGGGCACGTGCGCCTTCGCCCGCTGCATGAACCCGGTGTAGTCGTCGAAGTGCCGGCCCTCCATGTACAGCGAGTCCACCTGGTAGGTCACCGTGGACAGCGAATGGCGGGCGGCCTGCAGCGCGATCACGGCGGTGGCCGCCGCCGACAGCGGGATCGCCCCGTCCAGCAGCAGCCAGCCGAGCAGGCCGTACACGGCCCCGGTCGCGACGCCGCCCGCCATCGCGCCGAGCGCGTTGGTGGTGGTGACCCGGCGCGCCAGGTCGAGCTGAATCCGGGTCTCGGTGTCCATGACCGTGTCGTACTGGCCGAGCAGGAACCCGCGCAGCCCGTACGCGCGCAGCTCCGCCGCGGTCATCCGGTCGGCCATCAGCCGGTTCAGGATCCACATCCGCCGCCTGCGCACCGACCCGGCCAGGTACGTCTGGTACTCCAGGTGCCCGGCCCGCAGCGCCGCCCACGCGTTCGGCACCGTGGCCAGCAGCATCGCGCCCAGCAGCAGCGGGTGCACCACGACCAGCGCCACCGCCACCGCGAGCACCCCGATCGCCCCCGCGGCCAGCGCCATCATCGCGTTGACCAGGCCGATCACCGACTCCATGCCGCGCGCGGCGCGTTCCATGTCGTCAGCGAACGCGTCCTCGTCGAACGCGTCGAGCCGCACCGCGGTCGTCGCCTCGAACAGCTGCCGCTGCACCGCCCGGTCCACCCGCGGCGTCAACCCGTTGAGGGCGTACCCGGTGGCGATGCCCATGCCCGCCCGCAGCGCCGCCGCCCCGGCCAGCACGACCAGCGCGGGCAGCGCCGTCGCCACCCGGTCCGGCGTCGGCGCGGCGGAGAACAGCCCGACGAGGACCTGCTGGGTGGCGAGCAGCCCGGCGGTCGACATGACCCCGGCCAGCACGGTGCAGGACAGCACGATCGCGGTGCGGGCCCGGTCGGCGCGCCAGGCGATGCGCAGCGCGGTGCCGACCAGCCGGGGCAGGGCCTGGGCGAGGGTGCGCAGCCCGGCGTCGGCGCGGGCACGTACCCCCTCCTCCCACCACATGGTGCGCATCTTCGGCAGGACGGAATCGGTGGCGGCCGCGCTCTCGGCGACTGTTTCGGACGGTGCGGACACAGCAGCCTCCCCTTGAGCCGCAACCCCACCGGCGGCCCGAGAAGAGCGTATGCCCGATGAGGAGTGAGCAGCCGATTCGTTCCTGTCGGAGAGGCGATGCACCGCTCGCCGCCGCCAGGCCCCATCACGGATCTTGTGCAGTTGGTGTCGCTGGAACAGCCCTGACTGCACAAGATTCACTCCCGATGGGTTTCACGGTGCCGGACCACGAGATCGGCCGCCACATCGTGGGCCAGCTCAACGCGCCCGACCCGGCCTGGTGGGACGCGGTTGCCGCGATCACCTGCCCGGTGCTGACGCTGCGCGGCGGCCCGGACAGCTTCCTGCCCCAGGACGGCATCGCCGCGATGGCGGCCCGCTTCCCGCACGGCCGCCTGGTGACCATCCCGGCCGGCCACTGCATCCACCGCGACGCGCCGGACGCGTTCCTGGAGGCCGTCCGCACACATCTGGACCACGCCGGTCGATCGGCCGCCCCGATCCGCTGACTCCGGACCGACGTCAGATGGTCACTCGGCGGGCGAGGCGGGAGCCGGCTCGCGTTTCATGAACACGTCCACCGGGTCCTCGGACTCGACCGTGAAACCGTGCCGCTCGTACAGCCGCCGGGCCGCGCTGCCCTGCAGCACCTGCAGCCGGACCACGATGCCGTCGCGATCGCACTGCTCCAGCAGCCCAGACAGCACGGCCGTGCCGGTGCCGCCGCCGTGCAGGTGCGGCGCGAGGAGGAAGTTCTCCAGCCAGTGGGCGTCCTCGGCCGGGCGCAGTGTCACGCAGCCCGCGAACGCGCCACCGACCTCGATCACCCGGGTGTGCTCCGGCGCGAACTTGTCCCGCAGCCGCTGCCGCACCCGGTGCTCGTCGTAGCGCCCGAGCCGTTCCAGGTCCGCTCGCAGCACCACTGCCCGCAACTCCGCCACCGTCTCGACATCGGCCGGTGAAGCCGGTCGGGTAGCCCAATCTCCCATGATCGCCACCCTAGCGGGCCGTGGTCAGGCGGAATCTCTCGTAGCCCAGGATCGTGATCTTCCTGGATGGATCGAGGCGACAGGGCACGACCTTGCCGGTGTCGGTGAACCCGATCCGCCGGTAGAAGGCCTGCGCGCGCCCGTTGTCCTCGTGCACCCCCAGGGTGAGCCACGACGCGTCGGTGTTGTCGCGGGCCCGCGCGATCGCGGCATCGACCAGCCGGGCCGCCAGTCCGGCCGCCCGACCTCGGTGTGCAGGCGTCACGTAGACGCCCTGGATGCAGAAAGTCTCGGGGACGACCTCCACCGGAGCGGAGCCGGCCATGCCCACCCAGCGGCCGTCGGGGGTGGCGGCGATGAACGTCGCCGTGGACGGCGAGCTCGCGCCCTGTTCCGCCTGCTGCTGCCAGGCCTCGTCGGCGAGCGCGGCGGCGTCGGCGTACGTCGTGCCGAAGGCGGTCGGTGAGTCCCGCAGGGCTTCCAGCCGCAGGGCGCGCAGCTGCTGCCATTCGCCCGGCTCGGTCCTGCGTACGACATAGGTCATGGGTCTGCTCCTGCGGGTCGGCGCTCGAATGATTCCACGCGCCGTCCGGCCCGGCAGGACTCCCCGTGCATCGTGTGCCGAACGGCACTACTCGGACGTCGGCTGCTCCGAGCGCGGGTCGCCGATCGGACGGCCGCCGACGCCGATGATGTGCCAGCCCAGGTCCGGGAAACCGGCGCTGCGCGCGGTGCGGTCCGATGCCGTGTTCGCCGGGTCGTGCAGGTAGATCGGCACCGCGCCCTGCGCGACGATCCAGCGCGCTGCCTGCGCGACGAGCGCCGTGGCCAGCCCGCGGCCGCGATGCGCCTCCTCGGTGCCGACGGAGATCTCCATGCCCGCGCCGTTGTGCCGCTTGACCCCCACGCCCGCCGCGTACCGGCCCGCGTCGTCGAACCTGATCAGCACGCGGCCGCCGAACGGGTGCAGCCACTCCGGCACCCGCGGGTCGAGCGCCGGCACCCACTCGCCGGCGTCCGGCAACTCCGCGGGCGCGTTCGTCCACCGGAACACCCCGCGGTACGCGGTCGCGTCGGGCCGCCCGATCGCGGCGGGCAGCCGGTCGGAAACGTCGTCCCAGGTCGGCACCGCGTCGCGTACCGAGTCGACGGCATCCGGCGCGACGGACAGCACGCCGCCGCGCGGCGTCGACACCCCGACCACGTCGCGGACCTGGCCGTCCCACCCCGGCCGGGTCCGCACGGGGCTGCCGACCACGGTCAGGCCTTCCGCCTCGGTCCACCCTCCCAGGTATTCGGCCAGGAACTCGGTGAGACGTCGGTCCGTGCAGATCTCGCGGCTGTCCATCGCCCGAAGAATACGTCGCGCGACTCGCCGCCACCCGCAACCGTCCCGGTACGCCGTCGCGGTGACGGGTGTTGTCGGGCGTCGGGTGTAGGTTCGCGAACGTGGAGGAGATGTTCGAGGCGCACCGGCGGGAGCTGACCGCCTACTGCTACCGGATGCTCAGCTCGGCGTTCGAGGCCGAGGACGCGGTGCAGGAGACCATGATCCGCGCCTGGAAGGGCTACGAGCAGTTCGAGAACCGCTCGTCGGTGCGCTCGTGGCTGTACCGCATCGCCACCAACGTGTGCCTGGACATGCTCGGCAGCGCCCAGCGCCGGGCCCGCCCGATGGACCTGGCCTCGGCCGGCGCGCCCGAGCGGGTCACCAGCGCGCCCGTGCCGCTGGCCGAGTCGGTGTGGGTCGGCCCCGCGCCCGACGACCGGCTGCTGCCCGACACCGCCGACCCGGCGGACCTGGCCGTGGCCCGCGAGTCGGTCCGGCTAGCGTTCGTCGCCGCGCTGCAGCACCTGGCCCCCAAGCAGCGCGCGGTGCTGATCCTGCGCGAGGTGCTCGCGTGGAGCGCCGCGGAGACCGCCGAGCTGCTCGGCCTGACCGTCGCGTCGGTCAACAGCGCACTGCAGCGGGCCCGCGCGAGCCTGAGCGCCGCCCACGCGAGCGACGCCGACGTGCTGGCCCCGACCGACGCCGAGCAGGCCGCCCTGCTCACCCGGTACGTCGAGGCGTTCGAGCGCTACGACCTGGACGCGCTCGCCGCGTTGCTGCACGAGGACGCGACGCTGTCCATGCCGCCGCTGGACCTGTGGTTCCGCGGGGTCGACGACATCCGCGCCTGGATGCTCGGCCTCGGCTGCGGCTGCCGGGGCTCCCGGCTGGTGCCCGTCGCCGCGAACGGCCTGCCCGCCTTCGGGCAGTACCGGCCGACCGAGGACCCGGACCGGCACGAGCCGTGGGCGCTCATCGTCCTGGAGATCTCAGCCGGACGGATCGCCGGGGTCAACAACTTCCTCGACACCGAGCGGCTGTTCCCGCTGTTCGGCCTGCCGCCCGTGCTCGTGCGCGGCAAGGAGGCCGAGCTCGTCGGCTGAGCCCGGATGCGACGGCAGCACGCTGCGCAGCCCGGTCAGTTCCAGCAGCAGCCGCAGGTGCGGACCGGCCCGCCACAGCCGCAGCGTGCCCCCGGCGCGGGCCGTGTGCAGGCGCAGCCGGGCGAGCACGTCGAGCCCGGCCAGGTCCGGCCTGGTCAGGGTGCCGACGTCGCAGAGCACCACCAGGTCGCCGCCTGCCGGCAATGCCGAGTGGGCGTCGTCGACCCGGGCGCACAGCGGGGCCAGGTCCTCCGCGCCCAGTGAAGGGCCGATGACCAGCACCGTGTACGCCTCCCGCGCGTGCTCGCGCACCGCTGCCTCCTCCGCGGCGCGCCCGCCCGCCGCCCGGTCGGTTGTACGCCTTGTCAGATAGGACGGTCAACGGCGGCCGAACTCATCGACGCGGCGAGGCAGATCATGTCTAAGCAGCTCACGGGGCCGACAAAACTTTCTTCCCGGGGCCGATGAGTTTCGCGGGGCTCGTTCGTCGGAGTGGGTGAGACGGCAGCCGAGCCAACCGGGCGCGGCGCCGGCACCGACCGGAGGTCATCATGAGGAAGATCGTCGCTGGGCTGTTCGTGTCGCTGGACGGCGTCGTCGAGGCGCCCGAGACGTGGCACTTCCCGTACTTCGACGACGCCATGGGCGCGGCTGTCGGCAAGCTGATGGAAGACTCGGACGTGATGCTGCTGGGCCGCACCACCTACGACGGCTTCGCCGAGTACTGGCCCAAGAGCGAGGACGAGTTCGCGGCCGTCATGAACGGGCGGCGCAAGGTCGTCGTGTCCAGCACCCTGCAGGACCCGACCTGGGAGAACACCACGGTCGTGCGCGACCTGGACGAGCTGCGCGCCCTCAAGGCCGAGCCGGGCAAGGACCTCGGCATCACCGGCAGCGTCGTGCTGGTGCGCTCGCTGCTGCGGGCCGGGCTGCTGGACGAGCTGCACCTGCTGGTCCACCCGATCGTGGTCGGCCACGGCCAGCGTCTGTTCGACGACGGCGAGACGATCCCGCTGACCCTGGTGTCGTCGGAGACGTTCAAGACCGGCGTGCTGAACCTGGTGTACGCCCCCGCCCCGGCCGCCGAGGCCTGATCCGACGCCGCGTGGCCTGGGCGCACCCGGTGCGCCCGGCCGCGGACCCCGTCCTTGCGCGCCAAGATACCTAGAACTACTATGCATCACGCTTCTATGTATCTGACGTAAGGGGAGCTGGCCGATGGCCGACGATGGTATCGCCGTCAGTGGGTTGACCAAGGTTTACAAGAACGTGCGCGCGGTCGACGACCTGTCGTTCACCGTCAGCCCGGGCCGGGTCACCGGCTTCCTGGGACCGAACGGCGCGGGCAAGACGACCACGCTGCGCATGGTGCTGAACCTGGTCCGCCCCACCGCGGGCACCGCGACCATCGGGGGGCGGCGCTACGCCGATCTCACCGATCCCATCCGCAAGGTCGGCGCGCTGCTGGAGGCCTCGGGCGCGCACCGCGGCCGCACCGGCCGCAACCACCTGCGCATGCTGTGCGACGCGGCCGGCATCCCGGTCAGCCGGGCCGACGACGTGCTGTCCACCGTCGGACTGACACCGGCCGCCAACCGCAAGTTCAAGGGGTACTCGCTGGGCATGCGCCAGCGGCTGGGCATCGCCGCCGCGCTGCTGGGCGACCCGGACGTGCTCGTCCTGGACGAGCCCGCCAACGGCCTGGACCCCGAAGGCATCCGGTGGATGCGGGACCTGCTCAAGTCGCTCGCCGACGAGGGCCGCACGGTCCTGGTGTCGAGCCATCTGCTGACCGAGATGGAGCTGCTCGCCGACGACGTCGTGATCATCGCGGCGGGCAAGCTGGTCCGGCAGGGCACGGTGGCCGAGATCCTCGCCTCGGCCGGTGCCGCGCAGATGCTCGTACGCACGCCGCGCCCCGAGGCGCTGGTCGCCGAGCTGGGCGCCGGGGTCACGGCCACCCCCGCCGAGGGCGGAGCGCTGCGGATCGTGGGCGCGGACGGGCCGACGATCGGGGCGGCGGCGCTGCGGGTGGGCGCCGAGATCCATGAGCTGACCGCCGAGCGGCGCGACCTCGAGAACGTGTTCCTGCAGCTGACGGCCGGAAAGGCAGACATCCGATGACCGCGACCCTCCAGACGCCCCCGGCCACGGCCCGCCCGGTGATCGCACACGTCGGCGTCCCGGGGCTGCGGCTCGTCCGCAGCGAGTTCCGCAAGATCACGACGACGAACGCGTGGTGGCTGTTCGGCCTCGCGTCGGTGTTCTTCACCGGGTTCGCGCTGTTCATCAACATGTCCGAGGCGGCCCAGCACCTCGAGCGGGCCCGCGACACCGCCGCGGTGTTCAAGCCGGGCCGCGGCATGAGCGCGGCCGAGGTCGCCGCGGCCAGGGCGGAGTTCGCGCAGCTGCACGACCTGCCGCTGCAGGCGGTCAACGCGGCGGGCAACATCTTCACCAGCGGCCAGTTCTTCGGTCTGCTGCTGGTGATGCTGCTGGGCGCGCTCGTGATCACGAACGAGTTCCAGTACCAGACGGCGACGGCCACGTTCCTGACCACGCCGCGCCGTACGCAGGTGGTGTTCGGCAAGCTGCTGGCGGTGCTCGGGCTCGGGTTCGTCTTCTGGCTCGTGGCGCGGGTCCTGTCGCTCACGGCCGGGCTGATCTTCTTCGACAACCTCGGGCTGACCAACTCGCTGGGCGAGTGGCCGGTGCAGCGGGCGCTCATCTTCAACCTGGTCGCGTACCTGCTGTGGGCGCTGCTCGGGTTCGGGCTCGGCACGCTCATCAACAGCCAGATCGGCGCGGTCGTCACCGCGATGATCATTTATCTCGGGGGTTTCGTCGGTGCGATCGGCGTGTTCAGCCTCATCCGGGAGTACCTCATCCACGAGGACTGGGTGCTGACCTCGGCCGTCATGATGCCGTCGATCGCCTCGCAGGTCATGGTCTCGCCGGAGAAGCTGTACCCGGAAGCCGCGGCGTGGTGGGTCGGCGTGCTGGTGCTGACCGGCTGGTCGCTCGTCGCCGGAGCCATCGGCATCGTGCTCAACCGCCGCCGCGACATCGCCTGACGACCGGCGCGCGTCTCGCGGGTGCGCGGCGGGCGGCAGTGCCCGCCGCGCACCCGTGCCTCAGTGCGCCGAGACGGGTGTGAACCGGGTGTGCGTCGGGTCGAGCAGGTGGATGCGGCTGGTGGCGATGTCGAAGTACATGCCGACCAGCTCAAGTCGTCCGTCGTGGACGCGTTCGGCGACCGCCGGGTAGGACATCAGGTTCTCCAGCTGCTGGACCACGTTCTGCTGGCAGAGCCGGGTCAGGTGGTCGCCGTCGCCGACCTGACCCACCCGGTGCAGGCTGGGCTGGGCGTGGCGCAGCCAGCGCAGCAGGTGCGGCATCGGCGCGGGCAGGGTGCCCGGGCGCAGCAGCGCGGCCAGCGCGCCGCAACCGGAGTGCCCGCACACCGTGATGGTGCGCACCTCCAGCACGTTCAGCGCGAAGTCCATCGCCGCCGGCACGCTGCCGTCATGATCGCCGTCATCGTGCCGGGGCACCAGGTTGCCGACATTGCGCACGGTGAACAGGTCCCCGGGACCCGTCGACGTGATCATGCTGGGCACGATGCGGGAGTCGGCGCAGGTGATGAACAGCTGGGTCGGCTGCTGGCCGGTGCGGGCCAGCTCGGCCAGCAGCGGGCCGACCCGGCGGGCCCCGTGCCGGTGGAACAGCCGCGCGCCGCGGGTCAGGCGCTCGCGGGCCCCGTGCGGCACGGCGCGGTGCATGCGGGGCAGCAGCCACGCGGTCGGGTGGATCTTCCGGGCCGGCGCGCGCTGGCCGGTTATCGCGTCGGCGTACCAGTTGTGGTGCAGTTCGTGCACCTCGACGGTGCCGCCGCCGCGCTCGTGGCCGGTGCGCCAGTCGTGCAGCGCGGTCACCGCGGCGTGGTCCATGAAGTCGGCGTTCAGCTCGACGCCGACCGCGACGCCCGCGGGCACCTGGGCCAGCGTCCGGCTCAGCCGCGGCACCGCCAGGAACGTCAGCGACCCCTCGATGGCGACGTGCCAGCCGTGCTCGTCCTGGTAGGCCCGCACGGTGGCGTGAGTGAGCCGCCAGACCGACAGCAGCAGCGCGCACGCCATGCCGACCAGCACGCCTTCGAACAGGCCCAGCACCACCACAGCCAGCAGCGTGAGCACGTACACCGGCATCTCCCGGTGCTGGTGCACCTGCTGGGCGTGGGTCAGGTTGACCATCTGCACGCCCGTGTAGACCAGCAGCGCGGCCAGGGCGGGCAGCGGGATCAGCTCGATCACCGGCGCGGCCACCAGCACCAGCACCAGGATCCACACGCCGTGCAGCACCGCGGACAGCCGGGTCCGGCCGCCGGCCTTCACGTTCGTCGTCGAGCGCACGATCACCCCGGCGACCGGCAACCCGCCGAGCGCCCCGGCGACGACGTTGGCCGCGCCCTGCCCGGCCAGCTCGCGGTCCAGGTTGACCCGGGGCCCGTCGTGCATCCGGTCGACGGCGACCGCGCACAGCAGCGACTCGACGCTGGCCACCAGCGCCACCGCGCCGACGGCCGCGAGCAGCGTCGACGGGGCGGCGTCGGGCCAGATCGGACCGGCGTCGAAGGCGAGGATGTCGTCGGGGATGTCGACCCGCTGCAGGTCCCAGCCGGTCGCCACCGCGACGGCGGTGCCGACGATCACCGCCGCCAGCGGCGCGGGCACGATCCCGGCCAGCGTCGGCACGGCCCGCCAGCCCCACAGCACGGCCAGGGTGAGCACGCCGACGAACACCGCCGGGGTGTGGTTGTGCATCAGCTCGGACGGCAGGGCGCGCAGGTTCGCCAGCGCCGAGGCCTGCGGGGCGTCGCCGAGCAGCACGTGCACCTGGGACAGGACGATCACGACGCCGACCCCGGCGAGCATGCCGTGCACGATCGCGGGCGAGACGGCCAGCGCCGCCCGCGCCACCCGGGACGCGCCGAGCAGCAGTTGCAGCACCCCGGCGGCGACCGTGATCGCGCACGCCCCGCGCCAGCCGAAGGTGGCCACGGTCTGCGCCACGATCAGTGTCAGGCCGGCCGCGGGGCCGCTCACCTGCACCACGGAGCCGCCCAGGGCTCCCACCACGATCCCGCCGATCACGGCACTGATCAATCCGGCCAGTACGGGCGCTCCCGACGCCACCGCGATGCCCAGCGACAGGGGCAGCGCCACCAGCACCACCACCAGGGACGCGGGCACGTCCGTCCGCAACCGCTCACGCCATTGTGCGCTCATGTAGACGACCACCTCTCCTTACGCGTTCTGCCCACCTCAACTGCGGCAAGCTGAGAAAACGCTGATGAAGAGATCGTCGATCAATGCTGTGGACCGTCCGGATCGTGCGGCCGGTAGAGACCGAGCAGCAGGCCGTGCCGTATGCCGTCGGCACCGGCGTCAGGAGTGTCCTCGGCGAGGGCGGTCAGCGTGGCGGTGAGGTCCCGCACCTGGTCGGCGGTGAGCCGCAGGTGGCGCAGCACCAGGAACGGGTCCGGGGCGGCCGCGGCGATCTCCGCGCCGAGCGCCTGGAACGCGACCACCGTGTTCTCCGCCGCCGCCGGGCCGGTGTAGTGCAGCGCACGGGCCGGGCGGGCGTAGTACTGCTCGGTGCCGCCACGCACGGTGCGGGTGCCGGCGGGCCGGACCAACCCGGCATCCACCAGCACCTTCAGGTGGTGCGCCACATTGCCCTTGTTGGTACGCAGCACCGCCGCGAGCCGGCTGACCGTGGCGGGACGTTCGAGGGCGAACAGCAGCCGGTGCCGCATCGGATGGGCGAGTGCCTTGTAGTGCTCCGGCGAGCTCACCTGCATGACCGCCTCCTCGGCCGGCTGCTGGTCCGCTGCTTCGTCGTCGCGTGCCGTCATGGCTCAAGCGTCAAGAACTCTTGACGCTTTGTCAAGCGGCGTGCTTCCCTGTACGACATGCAGACCCCTGAAGTGACCGACATCGTCGACCGCCTGCGGACCCTCGTGCAGGAGCGCTACGTGTTCCCCGACGCGGCCGCCGAGATCGCCGACCGGCTGGCCGCCCGCCGGGACGGCTACCCCGCCGACCCGGCCGCGCTCGCCGGAGCGGTCACCGCCGACCTGCAGTCCGTCAACGGCGACAAGCACCTGCGCCTGCTCCACCACGCCGAACCGCTGCCCGAGCAGGCCCCCGGCGACGACGCGGCCGAGTACGCGGTGATGGCACAGTGGGCCGAGCGCACCTGCGGCGGGATCGCGAACGCGCGCCGCCTGCCGGGCGACGTCGGCCTGCTGGAGGTCACCCCGGTGCTGTTCCCCGCGGTGCTCGTCGGCGACGTGTACGCGGCGGCGTTCACGCTGCTCGCACCCGTCCGGGCGCTGATCGTGGACCTGCGCGGCTGCCTGGGCGGCGAGCCGTCCGCGGTCGGCCTGTTCATGAGCTACCTGTGGGACCACGAGCCGGTGCAGCTCACCGGTATGTACGAACGCGCCACCGACCAGGTGCGGCAGTCGTGGACCCACGCGCACGTGCCCGGCCGCCGCTTCGGCCGCGACCGGCCCCTGTACGTGCTGACCAGCAAGGGCACCTTCTCGGGCGGGGAGGCGCTCGCGTACGACGTGCAGCAGACCGGCCGCGGCGCCGTCGTCGGCGAGCAGACCCGCGGCGGCGCCCACCCGCGCGAGGCCTTCCGCCTGCACCCCCACCTGGAGGCGACCATCTCGGTGGCCCGCGCGGTCAACCCGGTCTCCGGCACGAACTGGGAGAGCGTCGGCGTGACCCCGGACCTCCCGACGAGCGCCGACCAGGCCCTGCCGACCGCCTACCGGGCCGCGCTGGAGCAGGTCTGCGCCGAGGGCGGCCCGTCCGCCGCCGAAGCCCGCGCCACCCTTGACGCCGGCGCACCGCTCTAGTCCGGCGCGCCGCCTTCGGCCGTGCGCACCCGCCAAGGGCCGCCGGTCGAGGGGTTGCGCATTCATGGAGGCTGATCGATACTGCCGTCACGTCGACTTGGGGAGGTCGCGATGGCGCGGATCGGCACAGGACTCCTCGTGGTGGCACTGGCGCTGCCGTCCGGCCTGGTGGCCTGCACCCGCCAGCAGCCGACGACGCTGCGCATCGAGGTCGCCGGGCTGGCGGCGGGGCTCGCCGCCCGGGTCACCGTGGCCGGCCCGACCGCCTACGAGATCACCGGCACCGACGAGCGTGAGGTCGAGCCCGGCGAGTACACCCTGACGATCGGCCCGGTCACCCAGAACGCCGTCACCCACTACCCGCCGGCCGACACCGTCCAGGTCACGGTGCAGGAGGGTGCCAAGGCCACCGCCACGGCCGCCTACCGCGTCGCCGTGCCCGAGACGACCAAAGTCCTCGACCCGGCGAACACGGGCATCACCAGGGTCGACACCGGATCCGTGACGCTCGGCGCGAACGCGCCGCAGGCGGCGGCTCTGCGTGCGGGCGACCACCTGGTGGCCACGAAGGACGGCAAACTCCTGGTCCGCAAGGTGACCAGGGTGAACCGCACGGGCGGCTCGGTGACGCTGGCGACCGAGCGCGCCCGGCTCGACGAAGCGCTGCCGTCCGGCGTCATCGAGATCGACGCCGGGCAGGGGCTGGAGATCCTGCGCCCCGCCTCCTTCACCGGCAAGGCGAAGGAACCCCTGGTGGAACTGAGCTTTCAGTTCCGCGTCAACGACCGGTGCCGGGCCCGGGACACCACCTCCACGGTCACCTCCGGCGGCCACCTCACCTACCGGCTCGACGAGATCAGCCTGCCGATCACCGGTGAGATCAGCTGGAGCGCCACCCCACCCCGGGTCACCGCCACCGTCGACGCCCGCCTGCGGGTGCGCCAGTCCGTCCAGGCCGGAGTGGACCTGGCCGTCAGCTGCATCGCCCGGACCGAGGTCGACCTGCAGAAGGCCTGCCAGGGCATCGTCGGCCGGCTGGTCCGCGTCGGCCCGTTCACCTTCGGCTGCACGTTCAAGGTCGGCGCGAAGGCGTTCGCGGAGACCAACGCCAGCTGGAACCCCGGATTCGAACTCAACCCCGAGGCGGGCTTCACCGCGACGGTCGGCACCGACACCGAACCCCGCATCGAGCCGTTCTTCGAACCGGGCTTCACCGGCAACTTCGACCCGCCAGAGCACGTCTCCCGGATCGGCGCGGAGGCCTTCATCAAGGTCGGCCTCGAAGCGAAGGACCCCGTCGGCATCCTGGTCGTCAACGCCCGGGTCGAGATCGACGCCGGGCCGACCCTGGAGAGCTCGCCCGAGGCCATGGCGCTCACCTTCGCCGTCACCCCGCGCCTGGTCGTCGAAGGCGAACTCGACCTGCTGATCGGCAGCGCCAAACGCCGCTTCGACGAGGAGTTCGAAGGCTGGCGGTGGGATCTGTGGCGGCTCGACCGGCCCCGGCCGCTCCCCTCGCCCGTGGACCCGCTGCCCCAGGGCCTGCCCCGCAACCTGCGCCTGCCCGGGGAGGACGATCCCGAGTTCGCCGATCGCAGCGACGCGCTGAGCACCCCGTGGTCCATCGCCGGATGCCCGGACCGGGCACTGCCGTCCGACGCCCGGCGCACCGCCATGCGCACGGTGTCCTGGGGCGCCGGCGACGGCGGCTTCACCAGCCAGGTCGCGGTCTACCCCGACGAGGACACCGCCCGGCAGGCGATCGAGCAGGTCCGCGCGGCGGTGCCCGGCTGCCCGGTGACCCGCCGCCTGCCGCTCACCGGGGTGCCGCTGGGCCACGAGGGCTCGCGTTACGGCACCTTCACCGTGTATGACCCGCCGTACGCCGACATCCCGGGAATGGGCTACCGGGAACAGCTGGTCGTGGTCCGCCTGTCGAACGCGGTCGTGGTGGTCGTCGGCCACGCCGGCGTGATGCTCGTCGAAACCCTCACCGAGGACATGAGCGGGCATCTCAGGGCGGCGGAAGGCATCGTCGACCAGCTCTGCTCGGCGGGTTTCCGCTGCTGACCCCCACTACAGCAGGCGTTCCAGGTAGGACTCCAGCACCGGGAGCGGGGCGGCGTGCGGGCCCTCCCACTCCATGTCCAGGAAGGCCAGCAGGTCCGCGGCCGGGTCGTGCTCGTCGAGCAGCGGGAGCAGGGCGTCGGCGGCTTCCTGGCCGTACGTGATGAGCAGGTTGACGCGCAGGTAGCCGAAGTCGTAGCCGGGCGCGCCCCGGGACGCGTTCGTCCAGTCCACGATGCCGGTGAGCCGCCCGTCGTGCCACAGCGTGTTGCCCGGGTGGTAGTCGCGGTGGATCAGGGTGCACCGCACGGGAGGCGCGACGGCCGCCCCGGCGGCGATCGCCCGCTCCCACAGCTCGGGCCGGGTGCTGGACCGCGGCGGCCGCGCGTCGGCGAGCACGACGTACGGCTCGAACGGGGCGACGCCCGTGCCGTCGGCGGCGTGCACGCCGCGTGCGGCGGCGACGAGCTGGCGCAGCATGCCCGTCGCCGGGGGCGGTCCGACGTCTTCACGATGGGTGGCGCTGGGCAGCATCGTGCCCGGCAACCATGTCATCAGCAGCGCCGGGAAGTCGGTGTGCGCACCCGTCTGGTCCACCGCGACGACCTCGGGCACGGGCAGGCCGGTGCCGGACAGCGCCGCCAGCGCGGCGACCTCGTTCGCCGGAGTGAACCACGGGTCCTCGACCTGCCAGCCGGGCCGGCACCAGCGCCGTAGCGCGTACCGCCGCCCGTCGGCCGTGTCGACGGCGCTGATGGCATGGGCGACGCCGCCGACCAGCGGGGTCACCGCGGCGATCGGCGCGCCGACGGCGCGGTGCAGCCAGTGCAGGGTCTCGGGCGTCGGGGGTGGATACGCGTTCACGCTCCTACGATCGCAGCCGGCAGCGGGGTCGCATCCGCCAAGGTACGCCGCCGGTTTCGTCCCCTTCGTCACGTGTGGGGGCACGCTCCACCGCCGTACCCGACTCGCAAGATCTGTTTTTGTGGACGCTGGATGCCCCTATGACGACGTCCATCGTCCACAAAAACAGATCTTGGAACAACCGCGCGACCGGCTGGACTTCGGACGGGTGACCGGTCACGGGTCAGCGCGACGCGCACCGGTCGCCTACCGTGGACCGTCCGTCCCCACCGCAGGGAGTGTGTCCGTGACCGAACCCCGTCCTGACCAGGCCACGAGCACGTCCGGGCCCGCCCGGTTCATGCTGGCGCTGTGTGTGCTGATGCTCGCCGGGGCGGTGTGGCTGATCGCGATGCCCGAGGAGGACACCGACGAGGAGCCGGTCCCGCAGGCGCAGGCGGCCGCCGAGTGCCTGGCCGCCGGCGAGGACCCGGAGCCGCACGGCACACTCGTCGAACGTCTGGCGGTGCAGGCCGGTGACGACTGGCTGCGCCTGTACGTCGCCGACGGCCGGCGCTGGGTCTATCTCTGCGAGGGCAACCAGTACGGCCACTACCAGGGCTTCGGCTCGATCATCGAGGAGCCGCCCACGCAGGGGCTGCACTTCTTCGGCGGCTGGGACGCGGTCGCCAAGCCCAAGGTCTTGATGGGCGCGCTGCCCGCCGGGGCGACCGCGATCGAGGCCCGGCTGGTCTCCGGCGAGGTGCTGCGCGGCACGCACGACGGCACCTACTTCGCGATCTGGTCACCGGACGCGACCGTGGAGGGCGCCACGGTGACCGCTACGGGCGCGGACGGCAAGGTGATCGCCACCGCGCCCGCGCCCGTCGGCTGAGTTACAGCCGGAAGTCCAGGTCGGCCGGCACGACCGCGACCTCCAGCTGCGCCTTCTGCAACCGCCCGGAGTAGTCCCAGTTCAGCGCCTGCCAGCGGGTGAACTGGTCGAGCACCCACATGCCGGACTGGCGGCTGCCGTTGCCGGAGCGGCCGTTGCCGCCGAACGGCAGGTGCGCCTCCGCGCCGGAGGTCGAGTTGTTCACGCTGACCATGCCCGCGCCGATGCCGCGCCGGAACGCGAACGCCTTGCTCGGATCGGTGGTGTAGATCGCGCTGGACAGCCCGTACCCTGGGGCGTTGGCCAGCTCGATCGCCTCGTCGAGGGAGCCGTAGGTGGTGACGCCGACCAGCGGGCCGAACGTCTCGTTGTCGAAGATGTCGTCCCCGGGACGGACCCCGTCCACGATCACCGGGTGGTAGAACAGGCCGGCCGCCGGGTCGCCCACGAACCCCGCCCGGGGATTGTCCCCGGTGATCCGCCCGGTCGGGCCGTGCACCCGGTGCCCGCCGGAGATCCAGCCCAGATATTTCTCGTATGCCGTCGCGAAGCGCTCGTCCAGCATCGGCCCGTAGAGCACGTCCCCGGTCGGGTCGCCGATCGCGGCGGCCGCCGTCGCCGCGGTGAAACGGCGCAGGAACTCCCCGTGCACCGACTCGTGCACGATCGCCGTGCCGAGCGACGTGCAGCGCTGACCGGCGGTGCCGAACCCGGCGAACAGCGCGCCCTCCACCGCCAGGTCGAGGTCGGCGTCCTCGGTGACCACCATCGGGTTCTTGCCGCCCAGCTCCAGGCACGGGCTCTGCAGGTGGCGGCCGCACAGCTCGCCGATCGCGCGGCCGACCTCGGTCGAGCCGGTGAAGCCGACCTTCTGCACCAGGCCCTCGTCCAGCGCCTGGGACAGCCCGGTGAAGGTCTCCGGGCCGTCGGCGTGCACCAGGTTGAGCACCCCGGCGGGCAGCCCGGCCCGGACGAACAGCTGGTAGAGGGCGTCGGCGGCGGCCGCGGCGTACCCGGCGGGCTTCCACACCACGGTGTTGCCGCACAGCAGCGCGGGCACCAGGTACCAGGACGGCACGGCGACCGGAAAGTTGCCCGCCGTGATGATCATGGCGGTGCCGACCGGTTCGCGGAAGGTGAACAGCTGCTTGTCCGGCATCTCCGACGGCACCGTCTGGCCGTACAGGCGGCGGCCCTCGCCGAGGAAGAAGCGGCAGGTGTCGACGATCTCCTGCACCTCGCCGCGCGCCTCGGCCAGCGGTTTGCCGATCTCGCGGGTGACCAGCCGGGCCAGCGCCTCGGCGTTGGCCTCGACCAGCGCGCCGATGTTCGCCACGACCTGCCCGCGCACCGGCGCGGGCACGTCGGCCCAGGCGCGCTGCGCGGCGTGCGCCGACCGGGCCGCCGCGGTGACCGTGGCCGGGTCGGCGAGCACGACCTGGGCCACGACGTCGTTCAGGTCGGCGGGGTTGCGGCTGTCGAGCATCCGGGCGGCGGCGGTGACCGGCGCGCCGTCGATCATCGAACGAAGCATGCCCAGCATCATGCCCCCGCCTGCGGGCTCCGCCAAGGTCCGGCTCGGCGCGGTGGTTTCATGTGAGAATGTGCCGATGCAGCGAGTAACAGGTATCGGCGGGGTCTTCCTCCGCGCCCGCGATGCCGAAGTCCTGCGGGCCTGGTACGCCACCCATCTTGGCATCGATGTGAGCGAATGGGGCGGGCACACCTTCCGCTGGCACGCGGGCGGCACGACGGGCTGGACGGTCCTGGAGAAGGACACCGACTACATCGGCGACCCCGGCCAGCCGTACATGATGAACTTCCGGGTGGACGATCTGGACGCGATGCTCGCCCAGCTGCGGGCCGCCGGCGCCAGGGTCGCCGACGAGGTCGAGGACGGGGAGTTCGGACGGTTCGCCTGGGCGTACGACGCCGAGGACAACCGCTTCGAGCTGTGGCAGCCGCCGCGCGGCCGGTGAAGGCGTTCCTGACCGGCGACCGGGTCTGGCCCGCGGGCTGGACCCGGCTGCATGTGTACCTGCTGCCCGACCTGGCGCACGATCAGGGCCTGGCGCGGCTCGTGCACGGCTGCCGGGCGGCCATGGCCCCGTTCGGCTTCCTGTCGCCGGTGCCCGACCCGTGGCTGCACGTCACCGTCCAGCCGGTGATGGGCATCCCCGCCGCCGAGATCGGACCCGGCGAGCGCGACAAGCTCACCGCCCGGCTCACCGAGGCGCTGTCCGGCGTGCCCGCGTTCACTCTCACCGCCGGGTCCGCGCTGGCCAGCGTCAGCGTCGTGCTCGCCGACCTGGACGGCGACCTGCCCGGCGAGCCGCTGCACACCCTGCACAAGCGCACCCGTGCCGCGATCTCCGATGTGCTGGGCAGCGAAGCGGTCGCCTACCAGGCGATGCCGGGCCATCTCACGCTCGCGTACGCCACCGGGTCCGGCGACTCCGGCCGAGTGCAGGCCGCGCTGCGCCAGGTGCGCCCGAGCCACGCCGCGCTGACGGTACGCGAGGTGCACCTGCTCGACGTCGCGCAGGACACCCGGGCGGCCGGATACCGGTGGACGCCGGTGGCCCGCATCCCGCTCGCCCGCCCCTGACGTGGGATCCGCCGCGACAGCGGACCCCGGCACGTGCCATCATCGCGACATGCTCGAGCAGTGGCGCACCATCGCGGACCTGGACGCGGCACGGCAACGCTTCGAGGCGGCCATCCCCGGCTGGCAGCCGCCGGCCGCGTTCGGCATCGCCCGGCTGGTCTCCGGACGGGCCGTGTTCGCGCGGGTGGCGGTCGGCGACGGTTTCCTGCCGGCCGTCGCGCTGGCGACCGTCTGCGGCCATCGCGGCGGCTCCGCCTCGTACCCGCTCTCCCCCGCCGACCTCGACCGGGTCATCGCCCTGCTCACCCCCGCCGTGGCCTGCACCGAACTGCCGCACCCCAACCTGCATGCCTGGCGGGCGCTGCGCCTGCAGCTCGGCCTCGGCGAGCACGCGCTCGCCGCTTTCGCGCACGACCTGTCCGCTCAACCCGGCGATCGGCACGTCGCCGCCATGCTCGAACAGGTCGAGCCGGTCAGGTGAACGGTTCACCGGTGCGGTTCGGCCGAACCGGGTGAACCGGGAACGCCGTCGGCACGTACAGAGTGCGTCCCGACGATTGGAGAACCCTCATGGGTCGTAGAACCTCGTGGTACCGCTCTCTGCGGATGACCGGCGTCGCGCTTGCCGCGGCCGCCGTCGCGGCCACGGTCGTGCCGGCGCCCGCCCACGCGACTTACGTGGTCCACTGCGAGACGAAGGCGTCGCAGATTCATGCCACTGCCGGTTCCTGGTGTTTCGCGGGGACGGGGTCCATTCCGGTCAACATCCCCCAGACCAGCCTGGTGCTGGCAGGCGATCGCAACCTGCTCGTCGAGTTCTCCGACGGATCGTCGGTGAAGGTCAACGCATGGGCGATCAGATCGGTGTGTGTGCAGATCTTCAACTCGTGCGTGCCCAGGAACACGGTCCGCATCACGCGCTCCTAGCGCCGGACACGTCCGGGGACCGCCAGGATGTACGGCGGTCCCCGGACCAGGCGCGGCTGTCCGCGCAGGACGCGCCCGCTCGCCGACGATCTCGGGGCCGCGGACATCACGCTCGCCCGGGAGTACGACCGAGGGTCGGCCGTCCGGCCGCTTCGGCCGCGCGCCTGAACGCGCCCGCCACCACTTCCGTATTACGACGCGGGCGGTGCCGTCGGGCACCGGGCCCGGCATTACGACGCGGGCGGTGCCGTCGGGCACCGGGCCCGGCGTGACGTTTCGCAGACGGCAGGGGTGGCGATGGCAGTGGACCACAGGTGCGTACGGTGCGGCGAGCCCGTGGCCGGCCCGTACTGCGAGCATTGCGGCCAGGCCGACGTGGGCGTCAACGAGCCGCGGGTCGGTCGCCACCGCTACGACGAGGATCCGGCCGGCTCGGCGTGGCCCGATCAGACGGCGCCCACGCAGGTGCGCAGCCGCCGGGACGAGCAGGCGTTCGGCGATCGTACGGCGCGGCCGGCCCGCAGGTGGCCCGACGACCGCTTCTTCCGCGGCATGATGATCTTCCTTGTCTGCGCGGGCTGCATCTCCGCGATCCTCATCGTTTACCTGACGCTCGGCACCCGGGTCCGGCCCCAGTCCGCGCTGGACGCGCCCGCGGCGGAGGTCGTCCCCGAGGCCATGTGGTCCGACCCGCCCGCCCCGGTGACCCCCTCGGCCCGGCCTGCGGTCACCGGCACGCCGACCGCGTCACCGAGCCGGGCCACAGCGACGGACAACTCGCCGAGCGCCCACCCGGCGAGTTCGTCGCCGTCGCCCGGCCTCACGCCGGGCAGCCCGACGCCGCCGAGCCCGGCGCCGCTGGTGACGGTGCACTACGACGCCGAGTCGCCGCAGAACAGGCTGACCACGGGCGCGTCGCCATCGGCCCAGATCGTCAGCTGCACGCTCTGCGCGGGCGGTAGGAAGATCCGGTACGTGGGTGGCGGCAACACCGTGTCCTTCACCGGCATCACCGCGGCGCAGGCGGGCCCGGCGACGGTGCGGATCATGTTCCTGAACGGCGACGCCGCGCCCCGCAGCGCCGGTCTGACGGTCAACGACGGGGCGACGCACGCGGTGACCTTCGCTCCGACCGGCGGCTGGCAGACCCCGGGCGCGGTGACCGTCGTGGTCGAGCTGCAGGCCGGGCAGAACGTGCTGACGTTCGCGAATCCGTCGGGGTGGACGGCCGACCTGGACGGGATCGACGTCACGACGGGAGGGTGACGGCGGCCTCAGGACCCGAGGCTCAGCAGCAGCGGGCCGGTGGGAGCGGCGAGGAGGTCGTCGAGCCGCACCTCGTCCAGGCTGGCCAGGAACGCCTGCTGCGCGCGGCGCAGCGCCGAGCGGAGCCGGCAGCCCGACCGCAGCGGGCAGGGCGGTTCGTCGCACGAGACGACCTCGTCCTCGCCCTCGAACGCGCGCACGATCTGGCCGACGGTGAACGCGGTGCGGGCGTCGGCGGCCAGGGCGACGCCCCCGGCGCGACCGCGGGTGGTGACGAGCACACCCAGGTGCTGCAGCCGCTGCACGACCTTGGCGACGTGGTTGCGCGGGACCGCGAGCCGGTCGGCGAGCTCGTCGACGGTCCACAGGCCGTCGCGTGCGGCGGTCGCCATGGCGACGCGCAGCGCGATGTCGGTGGCGCGGTTGAGCTTCACCGATCGACCTTAACCAGCCGGGATGGCCGTCGCCAGCGTGCTGCGCGCTGTGGCGGGCGCTACAGCCCACGACGGCCCAAAAGAGGTATCTTGCATACCTGTTTTACCGGAGCCACCGCGTCAACCAGGAGTCTTCATGCTCTCCACCTCCTCAGCGCAGGTCGTCAAGGCGACCCTGCCGGTCGTCCGCGCCCACGGCGAGGCCATCACCG
Source organism: Catellatospora coxensis (assembly GCF_016862635.1). Lineage (GTDB taxonomy): Bacteria > Actinomycetota > Actinomycetes > Mycobacteriales > Micromonosporaceae > Catellatospora > Catellatospora coxensis. The sequence goes on from NZ_BONI01000031.1 coordinate 71,708, forward strand.
GCACCTTCTACCAGCGCATGCTCGAAGCCCGCCCGGAGCTGCTCAACCTGTTCAACCGGGCCAACCAGGCCACCGGCGAGCAGCGCCAGGCACTGGCCGCCGCCGTCGTCGCGTACGCCGAGCACCTGCTCGGCGACTCGCCCGTGCCCTTCGCACCGGTGTTCGAGCGCATCGCCCAGAAGCACGTCTCGCTGGGCATCACGCCCGCCGACTACACGATCGTCGGCAAGCACCTGCTCGCCGCCGTCGGCGAGGTGCTCGGCGACGCGGTCACCCCGGAGATCGCCGCCGCCTGGGACGAGACCTACTGGCTGCTGGCGTGCGAGCTGATCGCCCGCGAGGCGCGGCTCTACCACACCGCCGGGGCCGCCGAACCGGCCGACGTCTGGCAGCACTGGCGCGTCGTCGACCGGACCGCGGAGACCGACGACGTCGTCTCGTTCACCCTGGTCCCCGCCGACGGCGCGGCGGCCCCCCGCCACATCCCCGGCCAGTACGTCTCGGTCGCCGTCGAGCTCGGCGAGGGGCGCGGCCGCCAGATCCGCCAGTACAGCCTGTCCGGCCCGCCCGGCGCCGGCTACTGGCAGATCACCGTGAAGCGGGTACGCGCCACCGGCGCCGCCCCGCAGGGCATGGTCTCCACGTTCCTGCACGACGACGTGCACATCGGCGACCTGCTGCGGCTCAGCGTGGCCGCCGGCGACGTCGACGCGACCGCCGGCGACGGCCCGCTGCTGCTGGTCAGCGCGGGCATCGGACTCACCCCGGCGATGTCGGCGCTGGAGCACGTCGCCGTCACCAGCCCGCGCCGGCCGGTGGTGCTCGTGCACGCCGACCGGTCCCGGCGCTCCCACGCCATGCGCCACCGCCTGCCCCGCCTGCACACCCAGCTCGACGACCTCACCGTGCGGCTGTGGTACGAGGAGCACCCCGCCGACACCGACCCGGCCGGCCTGCCCGCGCAGGTCGCCACCGGGCGGGTCGACCCCGACCAGATCCCGCTGCACCCGGACGCGCACGTCCACCTGTGCGGGCCGGTGCCGTTCATGAGCCACGTCCGGCAGAGCCTGCTGCGCCGCGGCGTGCCCGCCGAGCGCATCGCCTACGAGGTCTTCGGCCCGGACATGCTCCGCGCGGCCCAGGTCTGACCGGCCCCGGCGACCCGCGCGGCAGACAAGACCCCCGCAGTCAGGCGCGGCGCATACGCCGGGTCAGTTCAGCGGCACGGTGCAGCTGGACGCCGCGCGCCTGGCCCGTGACGAAACCGCGCATCGCCGCGGCCATGGTGATCTCCATCTGGTCGTCGACCGCCGTGCCGTCGCCCTGCGGGGTGAGCCGCACGGTCCACTCCAGGCGTACGCCGCCGGGGCTTACCACGCTCTGCCGCAGCGCAGCACCCTGTTCGAGCACCCGCATGCGTACCCGGATCAGGTTGTCCCAGCGCAGCACCTTCAGGAAGCGGAAACGTTCGACGGCGACGTAGTCGGTCACCGGCTCGCCCTGCTCGTCGAGGCCGCGGCGTACGTCGCGCACCTCGACGAGCAGCGGCGACAGCCCGATGTAGTGCCGCGGCTCGGTCAGGTGGGCGAACACGGTGTCCGGCGGGGAGTCGACACGCCAGGAGTGGACGAGGTGGGCGACGGCCATCGCGACAGCGTAGTGGGGTACGGCGGTGTGGCGTCGGCCGGAACCTCCGGCGGGGCGGGTCCGTCGGAGCTGCCATGAAGCTGCGTGCGGCACTCCTTCTCGTCCTGGCCACGATCGGCCTCGTCGTGGTGGTCTCCCCGGCTCAGCCGGCCTGGGCCTGCTCCTGCGCCAACTCCCCCGGCGACGAGCAGGACCGGCATGCCCAGCGCATCGTCCTGGGCACCGTCACGCAGGTGACGGACGAGTCGATCCGGCTCGTGGTCGACTCGGTCGAGAAGGGCGACGTCGCGATCGGGCAGACGCTCGGGCTGCGCGTGAGCCGCAGCGAGGCCAGCTGCGGCTACGAGTTCCGCCGCGGCGACCGGTACCGGGTGAACGTGTACAACGGCGCCACCGGCTTGTGCACCGGCGTCGTGCCCGCACCGCCCGCGGTGTCCGCGCCCCCGGCGTCCGATCCCGCCGTGGTCTCGCCGCCCGTCGTGGCCGAACCCGCTCCTGCCGGGACATCGCGCTCCTGGTGGCCCGCCGTCGGGGCGGTGCTGGTCGCGCTCGCCGCCGGTGTGGGGCTCGCGGTGCTGCGACGACGCCGTGGCGCGGCCCGGTAGGGCGCCGCCCCTCACCTCGGGTCGGTGAGTGCGCCCTCGTCGGCCAGGCCGAGGAAGACGTCCAGGACCGCGGGGTCGTACCGGGAGCCGCGCCCTTCGAGCAGCACCAGGCGGGCGCGGGCCGGGCTCGGCACCGCGTGACGGGCGTCGGCCCAGCCTTCGCACAGCGTGAGGATGCGCGCGCCGATCGGGATGGCCGAGCCGGCGAGCCCGTGCGGGTGGCCGCCGCCGTCGTGGCGTTCGTGCGCGGCGGCGAGCAGCGGCGCCAGGTCCGGCCGGTCCGCGAGGTCGGCGAGCAGCCGGGCGGCCTGGTCAGGCCCGGCGCGGGCCGGGTCCGCGGCACCCGGCAGGGGCGGGCCGCAGGTGAGGATGAGGCAGCCGATGCCGTGTACCCGCGCCGCGGCGGCGGTGCGCAGCCGGGTCTCCTCGTCCAGGCCGAGCTCGGCTGCCGTACGCCAGGCCCAGCCGCTGACCGCGGCGCTGCGCGGGCCGTGGCCGCGGATGCGGTCCAGCTCGTCGGCCAGCCAGACCAGCGCCGGCGGCAGGTCCAGCGCCGGGGCCGTGTCGACCTGTTCCCGGGGGCCGCAGCCGAGCACCCGGTCGCGGCCCAGCGCCTTGGCCCGGTACAGCTCGCGGTCCGCGGTGTCGATCAGCTCGTCGACGCGCAGCCGCCCGGAGGCCACCGGGACGGCGCAGGCGACGCCGAACGACGCGGTCAGCGCGAGCGGCTGCTCGACCCCGGGCACCGCGACCGGGGCCGAGCGCAGGTCCTGGCGCAGCCGCTCGGCCAGCTCCCAGGCGGCCCGGCCGTCGGTGCGGGGCAGCAGGCACACGAACTCCTCCCCGCCATACCGGCAGAGCAGGTCACTGGCCCGAAGGGAGCGGCGCAGCCGGTCGGCGACCTCGGTCAGCACCGCGTCGCCGACGGGGTGGCCGTGGGTGTCGTTGATGGATTTGAAGTGGTCGAGGTCGACCAGGACGACGCTGAGCGGGGCGCTGTTGCGGGCCGCGTCGGCGTCGGCGGCGAGCATCTCCTCGAAGAAGCGGCGGTTGTAGACGCCGGTCAGCGCGTCGGTGATGGCGGCGGTGCGCAACTGCTCGGTGAGCCGGGTACGGTCGCGGGCGGCGATGATCTGGCGTACCAGCAGGCTGATCAGCAGCAGCATGGCCACGGTCAGGGTGACCCGGCTGATGCGCCCGGACAGGATCAGGTCGGCCCCGGCGAGCCCGCCGACGACGAGCAAGGCGACCAGGGCGGGCAGGAAGGACACCTCGTGGGCGGGCAGCCGCTGCCCTTCGTCGCCGGGCCGCCGGGCCGCGACGAGCGCGGCCAGGCACAGCAGCAGCAGTTCGAGCTGCCAGCCCACGTTCAGCCAGGTGGAGCTGGTGTACTGGTGCAGCACGCTGGTGTACGCGTAGACGGCGTCCATGATCACGCCGACACCGAACCCCACGGCGAACAGGACCATGGCGGCGGGCACCCGCCGCGCTCCGGTGAGCAGCAGCCCGACCAGCACGCTGAAGATGATCACGGAGAACACCGGGTACAGGAACGTCACGAACGCGGCGGGGTCCCAGCTGGCCGGCACCAGCGGGCTGATGACCACCTGCCAGCCGATCGCCGCCCCGGCCGCGGCCACCAGCAGCGCGTCGAGCAGCCCGCGCAGTCTCAACCCCAGCGCGACCGTGATGCCGGCGATGGTCAGCACGAAGCGCAGCACGTAGCCGGCGTCGGCCAGGGTCGGCACCGGCGGGTCGCCGCCGGGGGTGGTGTAGACGTAGTACGCCCAGACCGTGTCGCCGAACAGCCAGGCCACGTTGGAGGCGACGAGCAGCCGCCAGGCGGTTCTGGTCCGGCCGGTGTTGCTGCGGGCCGCGTAGACGCTCAGGCCCAGCAGGACGGCCACCGGCACCAGGTACAGCACCTCGCCGGTGAACCTGGCCAGGTCGGGTCGGTCCTGGCCCAAGTAGGTCAGCCCGGCGTACAGGGCCAGCCAGCCGAGGCAGCCGACGGCGGAAGCGACCAGGACCCGATCGCCGCTGAGCGGCACCCGGTTTCTGTTCACCATCCCGTGCCCCCGTGATGACCCGTCGGCGTGGGTGGCAGCTTGCTCAACCATCTTGTCAAGAATGGTCAGCATGCGTCCCGTTTAACCGGAATCCGGTGGCCGGTTCAGCGGTCGGGTTCAAGCTCTCGGGGCAACGCGAACTGCTGGTTCTCCGTCGCGGCGGTCACCTGGTCCACGTGATCGAACCCATACGGCACGAGTGCCGCCAGCACGGACTGGATCACCGATTCGGGGGCCGAGGCGCCTCCGGTGAGTCCCAGCGTCTTCACCCCGGTGAGCCACTGAGGCCGGAGGTCGCTCTCATCGTTGATCAGGTATGCGGGCTTTCCGGCCGCCGCGGCGACGTCGACGAGGGCGCGGCTGTTGTGCGAGTTGGCCGACCCCACCACCAGCACGAGATCTGCCCGCTCGACGAGCCGGCTCACCGCGGTCTGCCGGTTCTGGGCGGCGTAGCAGATGTCGTCACTCGGCGGATCGATCAGGTGCGGAAAGCGGGTACGCAACCGGGCGACGATTCGCATCGTGTCGCTCATGACGAGGGTCGTCTGCGCCAGCCACACCACCTTCGCCGGGTCTGGGACGTGTAGCGCGCCGATGTCAGTGGAGTGGTCGACCACCTGAATGCGGTCCGGGGCCTCGCCCAGGGTTCCGATGACCTCGTCGTGGTCGGCCTGGCCGATCAGCAGGATGCTGTACCCCTCATCGGCGTAGCGGCGCGCCTCCCGGTGCACTTTGGTGACCAGCGGACAGGTGGCGTCGACGACCTGCAGCCGGTTACCGTTCGCCGCCTGGCGGACCTGCGGCGACACCCCGTGTGCCGACAGGATGAGTCGAGCGCCGGCAGGCACCTCATCGACTTCGGCGACGAAGACAGCGCCAAGATCGCGAAGGCGCTGCACGACGTGTCGGTTGTGCACGATCTCGCGCCGGACGAACACCGGCGCACCGTGGAGTTCCAGCGTCCGTTCGACAGTGGCGACGGCGCGGGACACTCCGGCGCAGAACGCCCGAGGCTCAGCCAGCAATACTGTGCCCATATCACCCTCCGGAGACACGTGGTCGCCGGTTACTACGTCTGCGGGTGTTGACGGGTTCACCAGTGTGCTGAGTCTGTGCGGGGTCAGCAGGCGTCGACGATGACCTCGGCGCGCAGGCGCTCGTAGACGGCGGGGTCGACGGTTCCGGCGACCGGGGACAGCACCGCGGCGGCCGACAGCGCGACGGCGTCGCGCAGCCGCTCGGGCCAGGGTTGCCCGGCGAGCAGGCCGCGGGCGAGGGCGGCTACGCAGGCGTCGCCCGCGCCGGTCGGGTTGCCGGTGAGCGGCTCGGCGAGCCGGGCGCGCCATACGCCGTCGGCGCTGACGGCGACCAGGCCGCCACCGCCCAGCGACGCGACGACGTCGCCCGCGCCCAGCTCCCGCAGCGCGGCGACGGCGGCACGGGCCGCGTCCGGGCCGTCGACCCGGATGCCGGTGAGCGCGTGCAGTTCGGCGGCGTTCGGTTTGACGAGGTCGGGCTGGACCCGCAGGCCCTGGCGCAGCGGGTCGCCGTCGGCGTCGAGGATCGTGGCGGCTCCGGCGGCGTGGGCCAGGGCCAGCAGTTCGGCGTACGCCGTCGCGGGCACGCCCGGTGGCAGCGACCCGGACAGCACGACGACCTTGACGCCGCCGAGCAGGGCGGCGAAGTGCGCGGTGAACGCCGACCACTCGGCGGCCGACACGATCGGGCCGGGCTCCCAGAAGCCGGTGGCGTCGGCGCGGTCGGCGACGACCACGGTGCGGCGGGCGTCCCCGGTCACCGGCAGGAAGGCTTCGGCGACGTCGTCGGCGACGAGCAGCTCGCGCAGCCGCTGCCCGGTGGGTCCGCCCGCCAGGCCGGTGGCCAGCACCGGCGTGCCGAGTCCGTGCAGCACCCGGGCCACGTTGACGCCCTTGCCGCCGGCGCGCTCGGCCACCGTGGCGACCCGGTGCGTCGCGTACGGGGTCAGCGCGTCGACCTGGTAGGTCACGTCGAGCGCCGCGTTGGGTGTGACGGTGAGGATCATCGAGTTACCTTAACCGCCGTTACGGTGATCATTTCGAGGCTGGTCAATACGTGGCGGCGCGGAGCGTCCGGAATGTCTTGAAGGTGCGGTACGGCGACCGTGGTGCAGCCCGCCCCCTCGGCGGCGGCCAGCCCGGCCAGGCTGTCCTCGATCGCGACGCAGCGCGCCGGGTCCACGCCCAGCAGCGCCGCCGCGGTCGCGTACGGCAGCGGGTCCGGTTTGTGCCGCGGCACGTCGTCTGCGGTGACCGTGTGCGCGAACACCGCCCGGCCGAGCACGTCGAGGATGAACTCCGTGTCGGCCCGACCCGACGAGGTGACCAGCGCGCACGGCACACCGGCCGCGCTCAGTCCGTCGAGCAGGCGGCGCGCGCCGGGCCGCAGCCGTACCCCGACCTCGGCGACCCTGCGCTTGACCGCCCGGTCGATCCATCGGTCCAGGTCCGCCGCCGCGTACCGCCCGCCGGTGGCCGCGCCGACCACCGCGACGATGCCCGCCACCGTGCCGCCGATGACCTGCGCCTGGTCCAGCGGGTCAGCGCCCAGCTCGGCGGCGACGCCGAGCACCGCCTCGATCCACAGCGACTCGGTGTCGACCAGGGTGCCGTCCATGTCCAGCAGGACCGCGTCGAACGCGCCGAGGTCGAACAGCATCATGCCTCCATGACGAACGTGCTCAGCACCGCCCAGTGGTCCGAGGTCCACTCATTGTCGGCATGGTGCGGCATCGCGCGCGGCTCGCCCACCCCCACGGTGTCGGACGCCACCGGCCGCAGGGGTCCCGCGTAGTGCACGAAGTCGATGCGGTCCTGCGGTTCGAGCACCCCCTCCTGCTGCTCGTGCCAGTGGTTCAGCGGAGACCAGGTGTGGCCGGGCTTGGCCGCGGCGTCCGGGTGCACGACGCGGTACGAGTCGCGCAGGCCGGCCCGCTCCACCGCCACGCTGACCTGCCACGGCAGGTTCGGCCAGTCCAGGTGCGAGGGCACGTTGAAGTCGCCGGTCAGCAGCACCGGGAGGTCGCGCTCGGCCAGCGCCGGGCGCAGCGCGTCGATGATGTCGGCGATCTGGCGTGGCCGGCCCGCCTCCTCCTCGCGGGCCAGCACCTGCGGCACGGTCATCCCGGCCAGGTGGAAGTCGTACGGCCCGTACGGCTCGTAGTTCAGGTGTGCGCTCCACACGACCAGCTCACGGCCGGTGGGCAGCTCGATCCGCGCGCCGACGCCGCGCAGCGACTCGTCGCCGTAGCGGGCGGTGATCGGGTGCGGCGAGATGACGCCGCAGCTGCCGCCCTGGTGGTGGTGCCAGCCCAGGTCCTCGGCCAGCTCCTGGGCCGCGACGCCGAGCGTCTCCTGCAGGCCGACCACGTCGGGCGCCTGCTCGCGCAGGAACGCCAGCTGCTTGGCCCGGGAGTCGTCGACGAACCGCCCGGCCAGCCACAGGTTCCACGACATGACCCTCAGGTAACCGTTGTCTACGCCCATCGCCGCTCAACACTCCTGCTCATGCAACGCCATCGCGGCCGCCCTCGACGGCCCTCGCAGCGCAGCAGCGTATCCGTTTTCGCTCCTGAGGCAAACACCACGCCCGCACCTCCAGGCCTAGCCCTCGGCCCGCCCGATCGCGTCGGCCTGCTGGATCAGCTCGATCCGCGAACGCATCCGCAGCTTGGTCAGCACCCGGGACACATGGGTCTGCACGGTGTTGCGGGAGACGAACAGCTCGGCGGCGATGTCCGGGTTGGACATGCCTTTGGCGACCAGCTGCGCGACGTGGATCTCGCTGGGCGTCAGCGCCTCCCAGCCCAGGGCGGGTCGGCGGCGCACGGCCCGGGGCCCGCGCCGGACGCCGTACGGCCGCAGCCGCGCTTCCAGGCGACGCGCGTCCCACGTCGCGCCCAGATCCAGCCAGGCCGCCAGCGCCTGTCCGAAGGCCGTCCGGGCACCGGCCAGGTCTCCCTGCTCGGCCAGCACGTACGCCGCCTCCTCCAGCGTCAGCGCGCGATGGTGCAGCCACGCCCACTGGCCGAAGTCCGACGCCACCGTGAGCAGCCCGACCGCGTCCGCGTCGACCAGGGCACGGCAGAACCGCATGACCAGCAGCCGGTGCGGCGACGGGTCCGGGTCGGCGGCGACCGCCGTCGCGGCCGCCTCGGCGAGCGCCGGCTCGCCCTGCGCCAGCGCCGCGCGCACCAGGTACGCCGCCTCGTCGCACCGGCCGGCGCGGCCCGGCCCCGGCGGCAGGTCCAGGTACGCCGCCCGCAGTGCCAGACTCTCGGCCAGGTCGCCCCGGCTCTCGGCCAGCAGCGCCAGCGCGTCGGCGACCGGCCCGAACGCGCCGACCCAGCGGCCCTGGTCGGCCGGGTCGAGGAAGCCCCCGGCCTGCAGCCTCGCCTCGGCGGTGGCGCGGTCGTCGCGGTGTATCGCGATCAGCGCCACGATCGCGTGCAGGTAGGACATCGAGGGGCTGGCCAGCAGCTCGTGGTTGAGCCGGTCGGCGTAGGCCACCGCCTCGTCCCACCGGCCGTAGGTGTACGACGCGTTGGTGGCCTGCGCGTACACCACCCCGATGCGCATGCTCCCTTTCTGCTCGGCGCTGCGCAGCGCGTCGGCGATCGACGCGTCCAGGTCGGCGCGGCGGCCGTTGACCAGCAGGCAGACCAGCCGGTTTCCCGTCAGCAGCAGTTTCAGGTCGGTCGACTCGGCGTCGTCGCCGAGCGCCGCGAGCGCGGCGTCGATGTGGCCGAGCTGGTCGGGCTCGGCCGCCAGGTAGGTGAGGGTGTTGTGGGCGAAGCCGATGCCCAGCGAGTCCCCGCACGACTGCGCCTCCGCCAGGGCCAGGTGGGCTTCGGCCGACGCCTCGTCGAACCTGTCCAGGTTCAGCAGGATGAGCGCCCGCCAGGCGCGTAACCGGGCCTGGCAGTGCAGTGGCAGGTCCGGTTCGGCGGGCGCGGCCAGTTCGAGGGCGTGATCGAAGCGGCGCAGCCGTCCGGCGGCACGCACGGCCAGGATGCGCAGCCGGCTGGCGAACTCCCGGTCGGCGGTCCGGTCCAGCACCTGGACGGCGACCTGGCAGGCCTGCTCGTCGCGGCCGAGCCAGAACAGCGTCAACGCCAACCGGGCCAGCAGCGCCTCCTGCACCGCGTCCGAGTCGACCGGCTGCGCGCTCGACCGGGTCAGCAAGCCCACCGCGACGTCGGCAGCCGAATACAGCATGGCCTCAGGCATGTCTGCCAGCCAGGTCGTCGCCCAGGCGTCGAGCGGCCCGGACGTGGCCGCCAGATGCAGCGACACCTCGTCCACTCCGGCTCCCGTCTCGGCGACCACGCGCGCGGCATGCCGGTGCAGCCCGGCCCGGACCGCCTCCGGCAACTGGTCGGACAGCACCTGGCGGATGACGTCGTGCCGGAACGTCAGGCGGTCGCCCGCGCCGACCAGCACCCCGGCGGTGACCGCCTCGTCGGCGGCCTGCACGATCTCCGGCATCGACCGGCCGGTGACCGCCGCCCAGCGGCCCACGTCGAACCGCCGGCGCAGCAGTGCCGCGAAGCGCAACGCGCCCACCGTCTGCTCGCTGAGCGTGTCGAGCCTGCGGGCGATGGCCGCCTGCAGCGACGGCGGCACCGTCGCCGCACCCGGGCTCAGCTCGCGGACTCCGCCGCTGTCCCGCAACGCCCGGTCCCGCACCACGGCTTCGAGCATCTCCCGCAGGTACAGCGGGTTACCGCCGGCCCGGGCGAGTTCCCGCCGCAGCCCGGCGCCCGGCTCGCCCTGGACGAGGCGGGCGGCGAAGGTCAGCGTCTCCGCCGTGCTCAGCGGGCCGAGGTCGAGATGGACGCCGGGCCGGTCCCGCAGCAGCGCGCGCAGCCGTGACACGGTGGTCCGCGGCGCGACCGGCCGGCTGGTGGCCAGCAGCAGCAGCGGGATCTGGTCGACCGCCCGGGCCATCCGCTGGCACAGGGCGAGGCTCGCCTCGTCCGCCCACTGCAGGTCCTCCAGCGCCAGCAGCAGGGGCCGATACGCGCTGAACCGGTCGACGAGCTCGAGCATCCGCTCCCCCGCGGCGAGCACCGGATCGAAGGTGGCGGCCCCCACCGCTTCACCACGCAGCAGCCGGGCGATGAGCACGCGGGCCGGATCGGCGGCCCTGGCGGAGACGTCGAGGGCGTCGGCGATCATTCGCAGCGGGAAGGCCTGCATCAGCTCGTCACCGCCGCCGCGCAGGACCCGGCAGCCGGTCTTGACCGCGGCTTCGGCCGTCGCGTCCACCAGCGCGGTCTTGCCGATACCGGGTTCGCCCTCGATCCAGGCGATACCGCCACGGCCGTCGGCCAACCTGGCGATGGCGTCGTGCAGCCGCGCCGACTCGACATTCCTGCCGACGATAACTGTCACTGCGCACCTGCCCCTTGATCAACAAGATCGGTGACGACGCCGTCGGATGCTAGCCGTTCGACAATGTCACGGGCATCGTCGATCTTTCCAGCACGAATCGGTGACAGAACAGGGAACGCCGTCCGACGCGATCCTCATCGGACGGTGCGCCCCTCCCTCCGCACGTCGGGGAGGGAGGGGCGCTTGTCTCAGCTGCGGCGGCGACGCCAGGTGAGGGAGAACCCGAAGACACCGGCCACGGCGGCCAGCACGCCGCCGACCGTGGTCCAGATCCAGCGGGCGGACAGGTCCGGCAACCAGTCCAGCGCGCTGCTCCCGTCATCGGGGGTCGGGCTGGGGCTGGCCGAGGGATCGACCGGTTCGGCCTGGGCCACGACCTGGCCGGGCTTGGCCGGCGGCACGAGGGGAGCCTTGAGCTCACCGTCGTCGGCGCCGGCGTCGCCCTCGGCGCCGAGCAGCATGTCGACCTGGATGGGCAGGCCGAGATCCGGCTCGGGCAGGTCGGTGACCGACAGCCGGACGTAGTACGTGCCCGGCAGCGGATCACCCGACCACGGCTCGGCCCACGAGCGCACTCTGCGCAGGGTGCAGCCGAGCTCCACGGCGGTGGCCGTGGCGGCGGCGATCGGCGTCTGCGCGCCGGCCGTGCACGCCTGGCGGCGGCGGAGCCCGTCGAAGACGTCCACGGTCCACGTGGACGCGCCGGTCCGCTTCGCGGCGGGCGGCAGTGCGACCGTCAGCGCGACCTGGGTGGTCTGCCCGGCGGTGGCGCTGAACGACCAGTACAGGTAGTCACCGGTGGAGGCGGTGACCTGAACCGGCTGCCCGACGCTGACCGCGGTGGCGGTGAGGAACGAGGTGCCCGCCCGGTTGACGGTGGCCGATCCGGGAGACGGGGTCGGCGCCGCCATGGCGGCGGCGGCCGGCAGCAGGGTGGCGCAGGCGGCGGCGAACGCCGCGGCCGCGAGGCGGTTGCGCAGGCGGACGTGCCCTTGCCCGTGGTGGATGAGCATCAGTTGGTCCTCCAGGTCGCGACCCACCAGCGGGTCAGCCAGCCGGCGAGCACGCCGGTGAGCAGTCCGGCGATGGTCAGCACCAGCAGCAGCAGCCAGCCTGACCCGAGCCCCGGTGCGTCCGGCGCGGGCGAGGTGGCGACGACGTCGATGGTCAGCTCGAACGGCATGCCCGGTGCGTCGTTCGCCGTCGAGCCGGCGAACGAATTGCTGATCACCAGACAGACCTCCGTCGGCTTGACGGGGCCGTCGGTCGACGGTTCCGACTCGACGTCGGGCTCCAGGGCCGACCAGCGCAGGCCGGTGGACAGCACATCGGTGCGCCCGCTGCCCGCGTCCGTGCCGCGGACGAGCTCACGGCCGTCGGCCGCGGTGGCGCGCAGCAGTACGCCGTAGTCCGGGTTGACCGGGCGGTCCAGGGCGATGCTCACCGAGGCGCGCAGTTCCTGGTCGTCGCGGACCGGGACCCGGTACCAGCGGTGCTCGGAGATCTTCTCCCGGTCGGTGTAGACGCCCGGCGCCAGCAGCGGCGCTCCGGCGCACTCCTTGCCACCGGCCACGAGTGCGGGCGTCTTGACGGTGGTGGTGTCCTTGGCCCGGTCGACGAGCTGCTTGATCCGACCGGTCAGCTCCGCCGGCGTCTCCGCCGAGGCGTACGTGCCACCGGTGGCCCCGGCGATGCAGAGCAGCTGCCGGCGAACCTTGTCGTCCGGTGCCAGGCCGAGCGTGTCCACCACCAGATGGGTGCCCTTCGCGGCCAGCTCGCGGGCGACGTCGCACGGGTCCGGCGGGGCGCAGGTGTCCTCACCGTCGGTGATCAGGATGATCCGGCGGGTCGTCTCACCGGTGCCCAGGTCCTCGGCCGCACCGCGCAGTGCCAGCCCGACCGGGGTGAACCCGGTGGGCCGCAGCGCCGCGATCGCATTCTTCGCCGCGGCCCGGTCCACCGGAGCCACCGGCACGATCTGCTGGGTGTCCTTGCAGCCCTCGGTCTTGTCCTTACCCTTGTACGTCGCGCCGAGCACGCGGATACCGAGCTCCGTCCCGTCCGGGAGGGCATCCACGACCTCGTTGAACGCCTGCTGCGCGACGGAGATCCGGGTGCGGCCGTCGATGTCGGCGGCGCGCATCGAGCCGCTGACGTCGAGGACCAGCTCCACCCTCGGCGGTACGGCGGTCTCGACGGGCTCGTTGTCGTCGGCGTGGGCCGGCGTCGGGAGAACGGCCGACAACGCGACCATTGGTCCGATGAGGATGGCTCGTAACCATCTACTGTTGATCACCGCGCGGATCTTACGGACCGCGCGCGGCCCTCTGACAGCGCAGGCACCAATTCGCGATCATCCACACACGACTCAGGTGTCACCGCGAGAGCAGAGCGGCACCGCTCAGTCGTCGAATTCGAACCCGGTCGCATCCGCCAGGCTCATCAGGGCACGGATGCGATCCGGGTCGTTCGCGACGGCCGCCATCCTTGCGCCCAGCTCCTCCAGCGCTGCGCGGTCCGTGCCGTACGCGCAGAACATGCCGCCCTCCGGGTCGTAGTCGAACCGGCCGTCCAGCGCGGTCGCCTCGTGCAAGACCAGCAGCTGGGCGACCCCCTCCCAGAAGTAGCCGTTCGGCTCGTGCCCCAGCTCCTCGATGAGCCCGTCCACGCTGGTGTCCCCGGCGTTCAGCAGCAGCGAGTACTTGCCGGAGCTCGTCTCGATCAGTGTCAGCGGTGTCATCGGCGCAGCATCACATATGGCACCGACACACAGCCGGGAGCAGATGTCAGACTGCCTCGTCGTCGGCGATGCCCAACTCGCGGCTGTACGCCTCGTCGAGCTCGGCCCAGCCGTGGTTCTTGGCCTCGCTGCCGCGGATCGGCGGCACCGGGTCCCCGTCGAGCAGCCGACCGGCGACCACCAGGCACAGGTGCCAGCCCGCCGCGACCTTCGGCAGCCAGGTCCGGTCGGCCATGGTGTGGCGCAGCACCAGCCGGGTGCCGGTGGCGGTGGGGGCCAGCTCCCAGCGCAGCAGGTCCTCGCCCCAGGTGTGGACGAGCAGGTGCGGCGGTTCGGCCCGCTGCACGGTGGCGGGCAGGTCCTCAGTGTGCTCGCCGTCGACCATCGTCAGCACCGCCGCGCCGGGGCGGCCGAGGTCGCGGTCGGCCAGGAAGGGGGCCCACCCGGCGAGCCGGTCGGGTTCGGTCAGCGCCGCCCACACCTTCGCGGGCGGGTGCGCCAGATCGTGCTGCAGCACCAGGGTCCAGCGCCCGCCGGAGGCATGGCACTCGACCGGCCAGATCGGGCCGGGGTCGATGACCTTCATGTCGTCACTCCTGCTTGTCGAGGTGCCGTCACAGCGTGTCGAGGCGGCGGTCCCACAGCCGACCGTACTGCGTCGGCCGGTGCTCCGCTCGGCGACGGCGCCCGCGGGCGCTGGCCGATCGCCGTCACGACCCGTCCACACGCGGTTTCCACCACCCCGACCACGTCAGCGACGGCGGCGGCTGTCCGTCGAGCGGGTGGCCGACCAGTCAGGCGACAGCATCGACGGATCGCGACCGGTGCCCGGACCCGGCACGTCGGACGTCGACGCCTGCGCATGGACCGGTCGTCGCACGCCGCCGGTGACACCGTCGAAGCTGATCAGCGGGCGTGGCACAGTGGACCATCCGGTCTGCCGATCGCTCTGCGCATCATGGTTGAACTGGCGGCTCAGACAACCTGGCCGGGGACAGCGGCACAGCCGCAGGCTGATCCAGCTGGACCGAACCGGGCGCCGCGGCCTGCGCCGTCGTCGAGTCGCCGTCGCCACGCATCACGATGTCCGTATTGGCGACGTCACGGCGGACGCCATCGATATACGGCACCCGCCCGTCGGCGAGATCGTGTATTGCTCGGTCAAGCTCGTGGTCGCGGAAGAACTCCAAGGTGAACAGGTTCCCGCCCACCGCGAACGCGGTCGAGCCGGGCCGGCCCGCGGCGTCCTCGCGTGCGGCGTTTCCGGCCCGGAACCTGCGCCGCCATTCGTCGGCCGACACCGCGCCGTTCTCGTAGCCCTGATACTCGTTGGTCGGGTACTGCTTGTGCACCTCGTGCACGATCCGTCCGTTGAGCACGACGGTCGCCGTGTGGTTCAGCGTCGGCCGCCCACCCGGCGCCACGCCTGCCCACACCATCGTGCCGGGCAGGATCAGCAGGTGCGGATGATCGGCGCTCACCTCGCTGATCTCGTCGAGGAAGACCTCCCGGTCGGCCTCCGTGAACGGCTCCCCCGGCCGCTTGAAGAACCGCTCAGGAAGAGTGAGCACACCGTAGACGGCATTACGGTCCACCGACTCCGACTCCGGCTCCGGCTCCGGCTCGCGCAGCGCTGCCTCGACCTTGCGATACTCGGCATCGATGTGACTCTTCATCATCTCCAACCGGACATCCAGCTCGCTGAGTTGCCTACCGAACATCCGGGCAAGGCCGGGTCGATGCCGTGCGTGCGCGGCCCGCAGGTCGGACTCACCGCCGGCGGTGAAGGCGCCGTCGTGGCCGATGAAGGCCGACAGCGACACGGGCCGTTGCTCGGCGTAATGATTCTCCCTGGCCAACGGCGCGGTCCGCTCAGCCCGCCGCTCCCGCAACAGTTGGCGACGCCCGTGGCGCACTGCCCGCGCCAGCTGCTGGACGGCCGCGGCTCGGCTGCTGGCCACATCATCCCCCCTGCCGCTCGGCTTTCCCGCCGACCACACGTTGATCGCCTGCAGGGCGGCGTCCAAGCGCCGGAGTCGTTCGAGCGAGCCGAGATCCTGACCCGCCGGCGTTTGAAGGTCGGCGACCGCGCCATCGATCACGAGCAGTTCGGCCGAGCGGCGCCGGAACGTTGATTTCGATGTGGCCGACCACTCGGCCAGCGCGGTGCCCAGCGCCGTGTCCGCAACGCGCGCATGCGCGGGAGAGGTGGCGTCGTGTTCTGCGGCCGCCCGGACCGCCACGTTCGCCACCTGCCCTCCGGCCGAGATGAACGACACCGTCGCCTGGTCGTCGACCGGCCGCACCGGCCCCTTGCGGGCCCAGTCGAGCAGCAGCACTCCCTCCTCGACCCGCACGACGTTGAGCACCGCGCCGATAGTCCGCCCTGGCCCGTGGAGCACCGCGAATCCGCGCGCACCGGGCGCGGCCGCTTCGAACGCGGCGAGCAGATCCGCGAGCCGGACACGCACCGGTTTCGCCGCGGCATCCGTACCGGTTGCGCGGGCATAGCCGGTCAGCAGCGCCATAACCCGTCCCGGCAGGGCGCCTGGCTCCGGGTTCTCCTCGGGAGCAGCTGAGTCGGCCCTGCCCGCGAGCCGGAGGTCGGTGTGAATCGCTGCCAGCACGTAGCGGAGCCGGGGATCTGCCACCGCAGGAACAGACTTGGCTGCGAACCACGGGTAACGATCACGGACGAGCGCGACGTGGGGTTCGTCGTCCTTCACCGCTGGAGCGAAAACGGCGTCGACACTGACCCGGCCCGGTGGCAGCGACTCATCCACGGCCTTGGTGAAGGAGATTCCGTCGGCTGGGAGATCCCATTCGGCCAGGCGCGCCTCGACCATCGCCGCGAGCTCGACCGCGAGCTGTCGCGGTCCGGCCGAGCTGCTGTCGGCCGAGCGAACACGGACTTCCAGCAGGGTGACCCGGCCTGTGTCGGCCGCAACGGCACGGATCGCCTGGACCAGTGATCCCGCCAGTGATCGCAGGCTGCCCAGGTGCCGCAGGCCGGAAGCCGACAGCATGTGAATGTCCATGTTGACGGGTCGCACGGCGATCACACCGCTGTCGGCTCTGTGCTCGACCAGCGGGGCCGCGGACACCGACTCCTGCACCCACCATAGCTGCCAGAGGTGACGGACTGCGATGTCCTCCGCGATGGGCCTCCCGGTGGGCCTCCCCATGATCCACTCACCATGGGTGCGTGCCGGCATCCGGCCGGCCGACTGCGACGGCACGGCGGCAGCGGGTCGCAGGCGCAGGAGCGGGCGGTAGGAGCCTGAGTCGGGTCCACGCGGCATGGCGTACTCGTCGTAGAGGCCGAGGCTGTGCAGGATCTCGTGCAGGATCAGGTTGCGGGCACGTGAGTCGCGCAGCAGGCTCGTCGGCCAGGTAGTGCTCGACGCAAGGGTATGCGGTATCGGCTCCTTCGGCACCCGGATGACGTGATGCGGTCCGTCGTCGGTGAACTCGACCATCAAGTGGAACTGGTCGCCGCCCGGCAGCCGGAAACGTTCATTGATCTCGGCCACCGCAGCCGCCGCGAGTCCTTGCATCCGCACGACGTGGGCGCGGGGAATACCCCCGTCCGGAGCCAATCTCAGACGCATCCGGAAGACCCGCACCACCTGGGGCGCCGAGCCGGACATGGCGATCCGCACCACGTCATAGCCGATGGTGCTGCCGTAGGTCCCGATCATTTCCGCGGGCGTGCCCACGGGCTCCACCGTTTCCAGGACAGAGCTCTCCACCTCGCGCACCTGTGACGGGTCGAGACTGCGGACGACATCTTCGATCTCGCCTGTCGGCACCGGTTGTTCCAGGGTCCACCAGCCGCGCTCGGAAGCCGGGAAGCTCACGGTGCGCCAGGGATTCAGGTAGTGCAGCCACAGGTGGTGGTCTTCGCCGGGCTGCGGCTCGGCCTGCCCTGGCGGCCTGTAGGGTCCAGGTCCATCCATGGCAGGAAACGTGACCGAGTAGAGCTCCAGGTATCGATCCGCTGTTTCTCCGTCCTGCCGAGGCTGGTAGGCAATGACCGTCTCCTCGGCCAGATTCTCGGCCCATGCGGTGACCAGCGGCTGCTCAGTGCCGATCTCACGCACCTTTTCCGCCACGTTGACGATGATTCCGCGGGCGATTTCAGCGGCGGTCTTGCCTGCCTGGTCGGTGTCGTTCAGAAGCGGGACCCACGCGGTCAGCCGGGGAAGCGCTCGGTGCTCGCTCAAGCTTGTCTCGGCCTGCGCCCACAGGTTGCGTGCCGCCTGCTCGACCACGGCCGGATCACTCGGCAGCCAGCTCTCCGGGTTGAAGATCACCTTGCCGATCTCCGTGCCCGCCCGGGTGATCGGCCGCGTCGGCCCTCGCATCCAGCGGGGCCGCCGGAGCGGGGCCTCCCACAGGTTGTTCGTGTGGTCACGCTGCCAGCCGACGGCGATCAGGTCTCCGTCGTACCCGCGGTAGCCGCCGGGGTCCGACTTGGCGACAGTCACAGCCACCAGCGGCTTCGTGCCACGCGTTGGGGGAGGTTGCCGCTCGTGCCATCGTGTCAGAGCGACTTCGAGCCTGCGGTGGAGCGCCGAAGCCACGCGCTCCGCTATCAGCGGAGCGCTACCGGCGCCGAAACGGGCGAATACTTCGAGCACCAACTCGGCCGGCTCGCCGATCTCCCCGGTCCTGTCAGCCATGGCCTGGTCAGAGCTCGCGTTGTCGACCAGCTCCGACAGCCAGGCCACGACCGCGGGGCTGCCGGCCGGGTCGAATCCGTCCCCTTTCAGCACATCGCCTTGGAGAATCTGCCGGAATCGGCTGTTCCACAGCACGCGTCGCGCTTGCGCCCACGGCGGGCCCTGCGGCGAGACGGCATCGGGGGACGGGTCACCGCCCTCGCGTACGTCTCGCAGGTGGAAGAGGGGGAAGTCCACCACGGTCGTTCCCTCGTCGATTCTGCTGGCCACGGAGACGTTGTCGACGAACTCGACCTCCAGCAGTTGACCTGCTTCGAGGTGCCTCTCGCCGGGCTTTCCCGGTTCGCCGACGTCCGACAGGAACACCGTGCCGCGATCGGCAGGCGGATTCCTGCGCACACTCCGTTCGGCGACAAGATCACTCAAGAGCCGCACCGTGTACCCGCCGTGCCACTCGATGTCGCGGTTCGCGACCTCGATGCGCAGCGGCAGCAGCGCATCCGGTGGTCCTGGCTGCGCGGCGACGGCGGCGTTGCCTGCCGGCCCCGCCGCAGCCGCCAGACTGGCCATGGGCGCCGACTGCGCCGCAGGCTGATCGAACGTGCTCGGCCCCGCAGCGGGCGCCGCGACTTTGCCGTGGCGAACGTCACCCGGCAGGATCACCACATCGGCGATGTCGCGGCGGACGCCACCGATGTACGGCACACGCCCATCGAACAGGTCGCGCATTGCCCGGTCGTGTTCGTGGTCGGTGGGGAACTCCAAGGTGATCAGGTGCCCGCCCACCGCGAACGCGGTCGAGCCGGGCCGGCCCTCGACGTCCTCACGCGCGGCGTTTCCGGCCCGGAATCTGCGCCGCCACTCGTCGGCCGAGACCGCACCGTTCTGATAGCCCAGGTACGTGTTGCCCGGATACTGCTGGTGCACCTCGTGCACGATCCGCCCGTTGAGCACGACGGTCGCCGTGTGGTTCAGCGTCGGCCCCCCACCCGGCGCCACGCCCGCCCACACCATCGTGCCGGGCACGATCAGCAGGTGCGGATGGCCGGCGCTCACCTCCAGGAGCTCGTCGAGGAACACTGCCCGGTCGGACTCCGTGAACGGCTCCCCCGGCCGCTTGAAGAACCGCTCGGGAAGGGCGAGCACACCGAAGACGACAGGTTCGCTCACGGTGCCGATCGGGCCAAGGACTGTCCTGGAGGCGCGATACTCCGCCTTGACCCGCGTCTTCATCATCTCCAGGCGGACTTCCAGCTCGCTGGCTTGTTCCCCGAACATCCGGGCGAAGTCGGTTCGATGCCAGGTGTGCTCGGCCCACAGGTTGAATCGGCTGCTGCCTGCGCCCAGGCCACCCTCACCGGCGGCGAAGACACCGTCGTGGCCGATGAAGGCAGTCACGGGCATGGGCCGGCCTTCGGAATAGCGATCCTCCCCTGGCACCTGTGCCACGGGCTCGGCACGTCGGTCCCGCACCAGCTCACGACGCGCGTCGCGAACCCGTCGGGCCAGTGCCTGCACAGCTGCGGCTCGACGGCTGACCAGCTGAGTCCCGTCCCCGCTCGGCTTGTCCGCCAACCACGTCCGAACGGCCTGCAGGACGGCATCCATTCCGGCGAGCCGTGTGCGGGAACTCCGGCCCAGCTCCGACCGCATGCGAAGGTCATGGACCGCCCCATCGATCACCCGCAGCGCCAACGAGCGGCGCGCATGCGGCAGTCTGGACGCCGCCAGCCACTCGGCCAGCGCGGCGTCCAGCCTCAACGCCGCATCATCCGTGTGCACGAGCGCGGCGACAGCACCGCTGTCGGCACCCGCCCGGGTCTCCACGCTCACCGCCGGGCTACCGGTCGAGAGGAACCACACGGTCACCGGCTCATCGGCCGGCCGCACGGGCACCTCCCGGGCGACGTCGAGCAGGAGCACCTCGTTCTCGACCCGCACGACGTTGAGCACCGCCCCGACGGAGCGGCCCGACCCGTGAAGCACCGCGAATCCTCGCGCACCGGATGGGGCGGCTTCGAACGCGGCGATCAGATCCCCAAGCCCGATGCGTACCAGGCTCGCCGCCGAATGCGGCACGCGCTGCCTGGCGTAGTCCGTCAGCAGCCCCAGTACCCGATCCGGCGTCACGCCCCGTACCGTGGTCGCCTTCGGAGCGGCCCAGTCGCGGGTGCCCGCAAGCTGGGTATCGCCACGAATCGCCGCCAGCACAAAGCGGCGGGCATCGGTTACCGCAGGCCCAGGCTGTTCGACAAGCCACGGATACCTGCGCTGAACGCGCTCGACCAGGCCGGCCTCGCCATCTTTCACCAGTGGTGCGAAGACGGCGCTGACTCTGATCCGGCGGGACGTCGGCTGCTTCTTGTCAGCGGTGACGACGATGCCTTCGGCTGGAATGTCCCAGTCCGCCAGACGAGCATCGACCATCTCCGCAAAAGCTGTCAGTTGCTCCCCCCTGACGGAGTCGTCGCCGGACATGCCAAGCCGCACCACCAGTCGGCTGAGCCGGCCGGGATCGTTCGAAGCGGCATGGGCCGCCTGGGCCAGCTGTGTCGCCACGCTTTCCAGTCTGAGCCGGTGCAGGTTGTCGACCGCGGCCCGCGCGCCGATCGCCATGTCGACCGGAGCCAGAGCCCGCACGCCGTCAGCGATGGAGACCTCGACGTGCGGCGCCTCAACCAACCGCTCCTGTATCCACCAGATCTGCCACAGGTAACGGACGGCGAGGTCCGCTTCGGCAGGTGCCCCCACGACCTGGCTCATGATCCCCATGTCGTGGATGCGGCTCGGCATCCGCCCGGCCGATCGTGGTGGCGCACCGACGGCGGGCTTCTGGAGTAGCGGCACGGCACGAGCGTCCGGGCCGCGGCGACGCGACACGGCGTACTCGTCCTGAAGGCCGATGAGGTGCAGGATCTCGTGCAGGATCAGCCTGTGTCGCTGAGAGTGGTCCAGCAGCGTGGTGGGCCAGGCGTCGGCCCTGGCGATGGCATGGGGCGGCGGCGTCGTCGTCACTCGGACGATGTGGTGTGGTTGGTCGGTGGTGAACTCGACCATCATATGGAACTGGTCACCGCCGGGTAGCCGGAACCGTTCGTTCATCTCGGCGACGGCGATCGACGCGATTCTTCGCAGCTTCACGACGTGGGTACGGGTGACGTCCGGGTCCGAATCCATCTGAATCTTGACGCGGAAAACCCGAACCGTCCGGGTTGCCGCTCCTGCCACGACGATCCGCACCACGTCATAGCCGATGTCGAGGCCGTACGGGCCGATCGTCGCGTCCCCGACGCCCACGCGCTCCGCAGCCGAGTAGTGGCTCTCCTTCACGCGGTGTAGTCGCGACGGGTCGAGAGTGCGAACGATGTCTTCGATCACGTCGGTCCGCACCGGCTGTCGCATGGTCCACCAACCCGGTTCGGACAGACGAACCTCCGCGGCGCGCCACGGATTCAAGTAGTCCGGCCGCTGCTCGTAATCATCGTCGGGCCACCCCTCGGCCTCCTGGGCCTCCTGGACCTCGTCCTGGGACGGCTTGAGGGGTGGAGCGCCGTTCAGCACGGGAAACCTGACCGAGTAAAGTTCAAGGTCGCCGTCGATGGTTCCATCGTCCCGCCTCGGCTTGAACGCCATGAGCGCCCTGACGGGCAGGCCCTCGACCCATGCTCGGACCAGCGGCGACGCAGGATCAGACTTCCCCACCTTCTTCGCCACCTCAGAAATGAACTTGCGGGCGAGTTCACCGGCTTTCTCGCGCGCCTGCGGGGTGTCTTCCAGAAGTGGAACCCAGGCGGTCAGCCGCGGAAGCGGTCGGCCCTCGCGCATGCTCGCCATGGCCTGCGCCTGAACGGCTCTTGCCACCTGATCCAGCACTGCCGGAGTTCTCGGCACCTGATTCTCGGGATCGAAGCTCACCGCGCCGACAGGCTCTCCGGCCCGTCCCACCGGTCGAGCCGGCGGACCCGGCGCCCAGACCGGCCGCCGCAGTGGTGCATAAAGGCTGTTGGCGTTGTCCTGTTGCCAGGCGACGGCAACCAGGTCGTAGTCGTACCCGTGGTAGCCGCCTGGGTCTGATTTCGCGACAGTCACCTCGACCAGCGGCTTGACGGCTTTCGTGCCGCGGGGCTGCCGCTCGGACCAGCGCGTCAGGGCGGTTTCCAGTCTCCGGTGCAGCGCTGCGGCAAGGCGCTCCGCCACCCGCGACGCCCGAGCGGTGTCCGTGCCGAAGCGGGCGAACACTTCGAGCACCAGCCGGTCCTGTTCACCGAACAACGCGGTCCGGTCGGCCATGGCCCGGTCCGCGGTCGCCTTCTTGACCATGTCCGACACCCAGGCCATCGTCGGGGCGCTGCCGATCGGATCGAATTCCTGCTCGGCCAATATGCTGCCCCGCAGGACGTGCCGGAAGCGACTGTTCCACAGCACGCGTCCGGGCTCCCACATCGGCGTGTCCTGCGGTGGCGGCGCGGTGCGCGTGGAGCTCACGGAGCTCGCGGAGGCATCGCTGCCTTGGCGAGTACCTCGCAGGTGGACGGTTTGCTCGGTTCCGGTGAACCGGGTCCCCCAGGCCTTCGACTTGATCTGGCCGACCAGGGTGATCTGGTCGACGAACTCCACCTCGAGCACTTGACCGGATCCGACGCTCACGTTCTCGTCGGCTTGCCCGAGTTCGCCGATGTTCGACAGGAACACCGTGCTCCAACCGTCGGGCAGCGGCCTGCTGACATCCCGTACGGCCACATAGGTGCTGTCGAGCAACCCCGTGTTTCGGTCCGGCTGCCAGACGACCTTCTTGTCTTCGACTTCGATCCGCAGCGGCAGCAGCGCCTCCGATGGGCCTGCCAGATGATCGTGCGGTACCTCGGCCACGCCGTCCGGCACGCTGCCCGCGACGAGCCGATCAAGCGTCTCGCGCCGCATCACCTGCCCCCGCCCGGTCAGTGCGGAGAAGCCCTCGGTCAGCGGAAGGAAGAAGAAGTCTCCGCCGGTCGGCAGTCGCGCCCACGCGCCGGCCTGCGCGTCCAGGAACACCGCCCGGCCGCCGTCGTTGAACACGTTGACCACATGCCAGCCGCTGTCGCGCGTGCCGAATCCCAGCACCCCGCGGCTGCCGGGCGCAGCCGCGGTCGCCCCGGCGATCTCGTCCACGCCACCGCGCACCTTGATGAAGCCGGGACCGCCGGCGAACACCTCGTCGGCATACCGCACCAGGTCGAGCACGGCAGACTGCGCCGATGCCGGCGCCTGATAGCCGGCGAAGCTCCGCGTGCCGCGCTCACGCCACGTCATGTCGGCGACGATCGCCGACATGACGCAGTTGGTGACGAACTCACCACCGATCCCGCGCCACGGGTTCACCCCCGCCAACCACGGATACCTTCGCGCGACATCCTCCTCCGACAACCGACGCGCTGGAGGGCTCACCTGCGGCGCACCCACGCCCACCCAGCCGCGCAAGAACCTCGACAGAGTCCGCAGGTCCGCGGCCATGGAACGCCGCCAAGCGGCGACCCGCGAACCGAGGTCGGCGGATCCGGCGACCTCCGCAGGGTTCGGTGCCGTCCGGATGGGGGCGGCGGAGGCCGCGTCCGGCCGGCCGCCGACCGCGGTCTCAGTGCCGGGTGCCTTGACGCCGTGGAACGATCTGCCCGCCTTGCCGGCGGCGAGATCCACCGTCGGCTGGACCGCCGTGCCGAGCATCGGCACGACCACACTCGGCCCCAGCACGGCCGCGCCTCGTTCGGCCACCACAGGACCCGAAGAGCCGACCGGGCCCGAGCCCGCCGACCCGATTCGCCCGCCCATCGGCACAGCCTCGCCACGCGCTGTGTCCGCGCCTGCCCACACAGGTCGCGTTTCCTTCGTGCCGGCAACGCCGGCCGTGTCGCCGCCTCCGGCCTGTGTGTCGCTGTCACCAGGCCGGAAACTCTGAGGTTCCGTGCTGCTCGCCTCTTCGTCGGTCTGCGTGTCCCGGCCGTCCCCGCTTGACAGCGCTGTCGACGGCACGACGCCGTCATGCGCCGTGGCGGCTCCCGGATCGACCGGCTGGGACACGTCGGCGGCCGCCGGTATGGCTGTGTTCTGCGCCGCCACGTTCTGCGCCACCACCGGGTTCCCGGCCCGCCCGTCGTCGCCCGGCACGGTCTCGACGACGGCGGGCTGACCGAGCGCCTCAGGCCCGATGATCGTCCTGTCCTGCGACGTCACCGACGCGCGCACGAGTGCACCGGCATTCGCGCCGGCGGCGGTGTTGGCGGCCGAGGTGGTGGTGCCGGACGTGGCGGTGCCCCCACGCACCGGACCCGCCTCGACCTGTGCCATAACACCGGCCACCGCGACCGGGACACCCTCACCCGACGGCGTGAACGTCCCCGACACGTCGAACAGCCCGGCCAGCTTGCCGCTGCCGCGCACGTGCCCCACGACCACGCCCCGCTCGTCGACCCGCAGATCCGTCCTGGACCAGCCGCCCACGAAATCGGCCGCCGCCCAGCCCGAACCCTTGAACGAGCCCGCCACCACCGTCCCGTCACCACGCGTCCAGGAGCCCGTGAACCTCAGCAACCCCCCGAAAAGCCCACCCGCGCCGTACGTGCCGTCGAACTCGAAGTCGCCCCGCCACAGGCCCGCACCGAGGAACCGGACCCCGGAGCCCTGCCCGTCCTCGCCGCCGGCGCCGTCGGTGATCGGATCCCAGGGCCT
>NZ_BONI01000032.1 GCF_016862635.1 Catellatospora coxensis
GAAGACGACCCCGATGAAGAAGGCCGCGCCGGCCCGGAAGACGACCACCGCGAAGAAGACCACCGCGGCGAAGAAGACGTCCCCGGCCAAGAAGGCCACCGCCAAGAAGACCACCGCGGCGGCGAAGAAGACCACCGCCGCCAAGAAGACGACGGCCGCCAAGAAGACCACCGCCGCGCGCAAGAGCACCGCGAAGAAGGCGACCGCCAAGAAGACCACCGCGGCGGCCCGCAGCACCGGCGTCCGGAGCATCACCGCCACGGTGCGGAAGACGGCCGCCGCGAAGAAGACCACCGCGGCGCGCAAGACGACCGCCAAGAAGGCGTCGCCTGCCAGAAAGACGACCGCGGCGAAGAAGACGACGGTCGCGAAGAAGACCGCGCCCGCCCGCAAGGCGACGGCCCGCAAGACCACCGCGGTCCGCAAGACCACGACCGCGAAGAAGACCTCGCCGGCGCGCAAGAGCGCCACCGCGGCGCGGAAGACGACCACGGCCCGGAAGACGACCACCGCCAGGAAGACCACGACGGCGGCGAAGAAGACGACGGCCGCCCGCAAGGCGACCGGAGCGAAGAAGATCACCGCGGGGGTACGCAGGACCGCCACCGGCCGGACCACGGCGAAGAAGGCCATGGCCGTCAAGAGGGTGACGCCGATGAAGAAGGCGACCACCGCCCGCAAGACCGCACCGGCCCGCAAGGCCATGGCGAAGACCGCCCCGGCCCGCAAGACGACCATGCGCAAGACGGCGATGAAGAAGATGGCCAGGAAGGCCGTGCGTTAGCGGGGCAGCGTGGCCCTGATCGGTGTCATCCACAGCGTGACCTGCGGATGGCACCGAGTCGCCGGTACCGCCCGTACGGGCGGGGCCGCGGCGCGCGGGCACCTGGTAAGAATGACCAATGGCATACCGCCGACTGCACGCCGAGGCCATCGACTTCACCGCACTGCGTCTCGAGCTGGACCTGCCCGACGGCTTCCCGCCCGCCGCGCAGGCGCAGGCCGAGGCGGCGGCCGCCGAGGTGAAGCTGCCCGACGCCGACCGCACCGAGCTGCCCTTCGTCACCATCGACCCGCCCGGCTCGCGCGACCTCGACCAGGCCGTGTGCCTGTTCCGCCGCGACGGCGGCTACCGGGTGCACTACGCCATCGCCGACGTCGCGTCGTACGTCGCCCCGGACAGCCCGCTGGAGGCCGAGACCTGGCGGCGCGGGCAGACGGTGTACCTGCCCGACGGCAAGGTGCCGCTGCACCCGCCGGTGCTCAGCGAGGGCGCGGTCAGCCTGCTGCCCGGCGTGGACCGGGCCGCGGTGGTGTGGACGATCGACGTCTCCGCCGACGGCGACACGGTCGGCGTACGTTTGGAGCGGGCGCGGGTGCGCAGCCGGGCCAAACTCGCCTACGAGGGTGTGCAGGCCGATGTGGACAAAGGCGTGCTCGCCGAGCCGATCGCGCTGCTGCCGGAGCTGGGCCGGCTGCTGACCGCGCGCGGCCTGGAGCGGGGCGCGATCAACCTGCCCATGCCCGAGCAGGAGATCGAGCCGGACGGCGCGGGTTGGCAGCTGCGCCTGCGCGCGCCACTGCCCGCCGAAGAGTGGAACGCCCAGATCTCGCTGCTGACCGGCCGCGCGGCCGCGGACATCATGCTGGCGGGGCGGATCGGCCTGCTGCGCACCATGCCCGCCCCGGATCCGGAGGCGGTGGCCCGGCTGCGGATCGCGGCGAAGGGCCTGGGCGTGGACTGGCCCGCGGACATGACCGTGGGCCAGGTGCTCGCGGGGCTGGACCCGGCTCGGCCCAAGGACGCCGCGTTCGTCGACGAGGCCGCGGAACTGCTGCGCGGAGCCGGGTACACGCCGTTCGCCGGGCAGGTGCCGGAGCAGCCGGAGCACAGCGCCGTCGCGGCGGCGTACGCCCACGTCACGGCTCCGCTGCGGCGCCTGGCCGACCGGTACGTCACCGAGGTGTGCCTGGCCCTGCACGACGGCCGCGAGGTGCCCGCCTGGGCCGCCGCGGCCCTGCCCGAGCTGCCCGCCGTCATGTCCGGCACCGACCGCGTCTCGTCCGCGGCGGAACGCGGCGCGATCGACCTGGTCGAGGCCACCATCCTGGCCGGCCGCGTCGGCGAGACCTTCCCGGCGACGGTGCTCGACACCAACCACGGCAAGCCCGGCGGCACCGTCGCCCTCACCGAGCCCGCCGTCCGCGCCCGCTGCGACGGCCAGCTCACCGCCGGCGACCAGATCACCGTCCGCCTCACCCAGGCCGACCCCACCAAGCGTCTGGTCCGCTTCACCCTCGCCTAGAACAAAGGAAGGGCACCTGCACAACGCTCCGCGTTGTAGCAGGTGCCCTTCTTAACGGCTGTCAGGCGCCGGCCTGCAGGTGTGCGGTGTCGTTGACGGAGCGGACCGAGACGCCGCCGTCGGGCCACACGTCGACGATCGAGACGCCGGCCGGGTCCAGCAGCAGCCGGTACAGGAAGGCGTCGCCCGCCGCGAGCGCGTCGCGCAGGATCAGCTTGATCGGCGACACGTGCGACACGATGACGACCGTCTGCCCCTCGTACGCCTTCTGCAGCTTGCCCATGACCCCGCGCACCCGCTTGGCCACCTGCTGGAACGACTCGCCCTTCGGCGGGGCGACCGACGTCGAGGCCAGCCAGGCGTCCAGCTCGGCCGGGTACTGCTCGCGTACGTCGCCGAAGGTCAGGCCCTCCCACACGCCGAAGTCGCACTCGATGAGGTCGGCCTCCACGCTCACCGGGATGCCGCCCGCGGCCGACGCGATCGCCGCCGCCGTGGCCTTGCACCGGCTCAGCGGCGAGCTGACCACCCGGTCGGGGCGCAGCCCGGCCACCCGCCGTCCGGCGGCCGCCGCCTGCTCCTCCCCCACCGCCGACAGCGGCACGTCGCCGCGCCCGGAGTAGCGCTTCTGCGCGGTCAGCTCGGTCTCGCCGTGCCGGACCAGCACCAGCCGGGTCGCCGGGGCCGTACGCGGCGCCCAGTCCTCGCGCGGCCGCCCCGTCGCGGCGGTCTCGGCCTTGCGGCCGGACCCGGCGGCAGACCCGGCGGCCGGCTCCGCGGAGTCCGCGACGATCGGGAAGGCGTCGGCGTCCCACGCGGTGACGATCCCGAAGGCGGTCTCGCCGTCCAGGATGCCCGTGGCGGCCCCGCCCTTGGCCGCGTCCATGGCCGCGTTGGCCAGGGCGTCGGCGGCACGGTTGCGCTCGCGCGGGATCCACGTGTACGTCACCTGGTCGAACTTGCGCACCAGCGTGGCCACCTCGGCGGCCAGCGGGCGCAGCCCCGGGTGCTTGATCTGCCAGCGGCCGGACATCTGCTCGACCACCAGCTTGGAGTCCATGCGCGCCTCGACCTGCGACGCGCCCAGCTCGGCGGCGGCCTGCAGCCCGGCGATGAGCCCCCGGTACTCGGCGACGTTGTTGGTGGTCACGCCGAGTGCGGCGGCCCGTTCGGCGAGCACCTCGCCGCTGGCCGGGTCGCGCACGACCGCGCCGTACCCGGCCGGGCCGGGGTTGCCGCGCGCGCCGCCGTCGGCCTCGACGATGACCTTCCCGATGCTCACAGGCCGGACTCCGCGGTGCGGACCATGATGCGGCGGCACTCCTCGCAGCGCACGACCTCGTCCGGGGCGGCGGTCTTGACCCGGTTGCGGTCCGCTCCGAACAGCTCCAGGCGGCAGCCGCCGCAGCGGCCGTGCTGCACCAGGGCCGCGCCGAGCCCGCCCGACGACTCACGGATCTTGTCGTACAGCTGCACCAGCTCGGCGGGCAGGTCGGCGGCCAGCGGGCGGCGGGCGGTCTGCTTCCACTCCGCCTCCTTGGTGAGCTCCGCGATGGACTCGTCCCGGCGGGTCTCGGCGGCGATGCGCTTCTCCCGGGCGACGGAGATCTTCTCGTCGACGGCGTCGAGCGCGCCCTGCGCCGTCTCGCGCTTCTCCATCAGCTCCAGCTCGGCGTCCTCCAGCTCCGACTGCCGCCGGGTGAGCGAGCCGATCTCGTGCTCCAGCGCGGTCAGCTCCCGCGCGGGCAGCCGGCCGTCGTCGAGGCGCTGCTGGTCCTTGGCCCGGCGCTGGCGTACGGTGTCGACCTCGCGCTCCAGCCGGGCGATGTCGCGGTCCAGGTCGTCGACGTCGACCTCGGCGCGGGCCCGTTCGTCCTCCAGCCGGCCGATCGCCTTGCCGAGCACGTCCAGCTCGGCGAACTCCGGCAGGTTCTTGCGCCGGTGCGCCAGCTGCTGCAGCGTGGTGTCGATCGCCTGCAGGTCGAGCAACCGCTGCTGGTCCTTCGGGTCGGCCTTCACGTCGGCACTCCTTCTCTCGCGGTTGTCCAGTTGTCAAAGGCCACGTTCAGGCGACCGGGTCAAGTGTCGCGCAGGCGTGGAACCCGAACGGGTCGGTGGTCGTGTCGGAGACGATGGTCTCAAGTCCGGTCGCCGTACGCAGCCAGGCGGCCAGGGGTGTCAGCCAGGGCCGCTCGGTGGCGTAGTGCCCCGCGTCGACCAGCGCCGGGCCGCCCGAGGCCCGCAGGTCGGCGACCCGGTGGTGTTTGAGGTCCCCGGTCAGGTAGACGTCCACGCCGGCGGCGACCGCGTCGGGGATGAACTCGTCGCCGGAGCCGCCGCAGACCGCCACGGTGGAGACCGGCCGGGCCGGGTCACCGGAGACGCGTACGCCCCAGCTCGCGACCGGCAGCGCCGCGGCCGCGAGGTGCGCGAACTCGCCCAGGGTCAGCGGCGCGGGCAGGCGGCCCACCCGGCCGAAGCCGCGGCCCTCCTCGGTGGGGCGCAGCGGGCGGGTGTCCAGCAGGCCGAGCGCGTCGGCGAGCGCGTCGCTGACACCGGGCTTCGCCACGTCGGCGTTGGTGTGCGCGACGTACAGCGCCACGCCGTCGCCGATCAGGTCGTGGATGATCCGGCCCTGGTAGGTCGTGGCCGCCACCGACGACACGCCGCCGAGCAGCAGCGGATGGTGGGCGATGATCAGGTCCGCGCCGGTGTCGAGCGCCTCGGCGACCGTGCTCGGCAGCACGTCCACCACCGCCAGCACGCGGGTCACCGGCTGCTCGGGACGCCCCGCGACCAGGCCGACGCGGTCCCACGGCTCCGCCCACCGCGGCGGGAACTCGGTCTCCAGCAGTGCGGTGAAAGACGCGACAGTCCAGGTCACCCGGACAGACTACTGCGCAGCGGGTGCGCTGCCGCGTGGCGCGGGCGGCGTCAGGCTCCCGGCGGGCAGAGCTTCTCCGCCGCGTCCAGGGCCAGCGCCCACGGGAACTCGTGGCGGTACGCGTCGCCCTCGCCGGGGGCGGGCAGTTTCAGCACGTCGTCGCCGTACAGCACGGTGATGCCCCAGCCGCGCAGCCGCACGATGTTCTCCTGGAACGCCGG
Source organism: Catellatospora coxensis (assembly GCF_016862635.1). Lineage (GTDB taxonomy): Bacteria > Actinomycetota > Actinomycetes > Mycobacteriales > Micromonosporaceae > Catellatospora > Catellatospora coxensis. Next base: position 5,412 of record NZ_BONI01000032.1, read on the forward strand.
GTGCCGGGCCATCGCCGCGTTGGTGAACGGCATCGCCACGATCGGCAGCCCCTTGCCCTGGCTCTCCACGATCAGCCCCAGGGCGAGCGTGTCCGCGATGCCGGCACCCCACTTGTTCACGGTGTTCACCGTCGCCGGGGCCACGACCAGCACGTCCGGCGACGGGAGCACGTCGGGATCACCGGGGTTCTTGTAGGTGCTGCGCACCGGGTGCCCGGTCGCCGCCGCGAGCGCGGGCACGTCGACGAACTTGCGCCCGTCCGGCGTGACCACGACGCAGACGTCGTATCCCCGCTCCTGCGCGAGCCCGACCAGCAGCCCGACATCACGGGTCACCGGCGAGCCGCAGGCGATGACGTACAGCACCGGGCGGCCGCCCGGCCGCGGCTGGTCGCTCATGCCGTCACCTTGCCATGCCCGGCGAACCGCCGGCGCACGACGGCCCGCACCGGCCGCTCACGGCACGGCCGTGCACCGCGGGCCCGCTCACACGCCCACTCCCATCTGTTCGGCCAGCTCGGCCAACGCGGCGGTGGGCGTACCGCGGGTGCGCCGCAGCACGTCGCTGAGCACCTCGTGCGCGATCGGCCGGCAGCGGATCTCGGCGGGCGCCAGCAGGTCGCCCTCCAGCAGCATCTCGCCCGCCCGCTCGACGTCGCCGACCTGGGCGAAGCCGCGCGCCATGTCGAGGTAGTGGTGGGCGCGGCGCTCCGGCAGCATCGCGTTGAACGCGCCCGGGTCCAGCCCGTCGTGGATGGCGATGGCCAGCCCGCCCTCGCCCAGCTCGACCGCGGCGGCGGCCCGGTGCACCAGCACGTTGGTCGGGCCGAAGCTGGTCCAGTAGTGGTTCTTGTCGCCGCCGAGCCCGGCCGCGGCGTCCTGGGCCGCGGTCAGCAGGTCGCGCATGGTCGCGCTGTCGCCGATGCAGGAGGCGGCCATCGCGCCCTGCAGCAGCAGGAAGCCGTACACCGAGAGCTGGTCGTCGGCGGTCTCGCCCGGGGTCGGGCAGAGCCGGTTGGCGATGTTGACGTTGACTTCGAGAGCGGCCCGGTGCCGGCCCAGCGCCCGCAGCGCGTTCGCGACCCGGGTGGTGGCCACCCCGGCGAGCAGCTGATCGCCGGCCCGCTGCGACACGGCGATGGAGCGGTCCGCGGCCAGCCAGCTCAGGTCCAGCTCACCGAGCTTGCGCAGCACCGAGGAGGCCAGCTGGTACACCTGGCCGAGCAGGTGCGCGGCCTCGCGGGAGTCGTCGGAGTGGGCGTACGCCGTGTCGGCGGCCTGGGCGTCGCGCAGCAGCTTGGGCAGCGCGCGGGCGAGCACGCCGTAGCGGCCGTGCTCCCAGGTCTGCCAGGCGTGCAGGGCGGCCTTGCGCATCTCCGCGATCGGCGGCGGCTCGGGGGCCGCGTAGAAGAACGCGCTGATCTGGTCGTAGCGCTCCAGCGCGGAGCGGATCTCGGCGACCTCGATCTGGTCGATGCAGTTCATGCTGTCGGGGCGGCGCTCCGGGTCCTTGCCCAGCAGCAGCTGGACGTCGAGCTGGAGCACGTCGGCGATCTCGTACACGACCGAGAACTTGTCGAGCCGGCGCACGCCGCGCTCCACCTTGTCCACCCAGCTCTTCGACTTGCCCAGGCGGTCGGCGAAGACCTGCTGCGACATCTTGCGGCGGTTGCGCCAGTACGACACCCGGCGCCCTATCGGCAGCTCGTCCATCCTCCAGCCCTCCCCTCATCGGGTCGGTCTGACCGAGTCGCACAGTCTGTGCGCCCACATCCGGTCCGACACTCGTATCTTCAGATGCAAGTTGCAGTTGGACAATGCATTCAGACGTTTGCTCTGGACTGTTGTCGATGTAACGACGGCTCGACGCGTCGGTGACGGCTTTCGCGGATGTCGATCTTTTGGATCGGCTCGCTTAACCCGGAAGAGGGGGTCGAACTCATGCGGTGGCCACAGGCGCCGTTCGGCAAAGGCTTGTTGCGGCGGCGGTTACGCCTGGCGGCGCAGCGTTTCGCCGAGCACGGCTGGGCGGTGATGCCGGGCGGATACTTCAACGGCCGGCGCATGGCCTGCGACCGCACGAACTGCTTCGCCACCAGCAGCCACCCGCTGTACGACGACTGGGAGACCCGGGCGAGCACCAGGTCCGAGCAGTTCGACGATTGGTGGAGCGAGCGCCCGCACGCGCTGCTGCTGCCCACCGGCCACACCTTCGACGTGCTGGAGGTGCCCGCCCTGCTCGGCTCGCAGGCCGTGTGCGGGCCGCCGACCGGCCCCGGCCGCGCGACGTCCGCCGGCCGTGTACGCGGACCCGTCGCGGTCACCGCCGCCGGCAGCTGGATGTTCCTGATGCGCTCGGGCGGCACGCTCGCCCCGGAACTGGACCACCGGGTCGACGTGGTGCGCCACTCGCTCGGCTCGTGGATCCCCGCCCCGCCCACGGTGCTGCCCGACGGGCCGATCCGCTGGAAGGTGTCTCCGCAGAGCATCGGCTGGCAGCTGCCCGACCCGGACGAGTTCCAGGCCGCCCTGGTGCAGGCGCTGGTGGCGCTCGACGCCGCGTTCCTGGACCTGCCCGTCACCGCGCGCCGCCGGCTCGCCCCGCCGGCCCTGCCCCGGCCGGCCGCCCTCAAGCCCACCCCGACCCTGCGCCGAGCCGTCTGAGCAGCAGCCCCGCCACCCCTCGAACCCGCCCGGTGACGCGCACCGGGCAGCGACCGCCCGTCAGCGCGGTCGTTAGGTGAGGTATCGAGGAGGTCCGACATGGCACCTGACAACGTAGAACGGCACCTGGCGCACGTCGAGTCCCAATTTGGGGTCATACGATCGTCGGCAGCCCGCTGGGCAGGCACCCGACCCGCGGGCACCCGCCCGCACGGTTCCCGCCCCTCGGGATCCCGCCCCACCAGCACCCACCGCCCACCCCGCTAGCCCTGCTCCAATCGAAGGAAGGGCACCTTCTTATCGGTATCCGTAGAGGAAGGGCACCTTGTTAACTCCGCACCACGCGCACGCTGGTACGGAACCCCCTTCTCCGGGTCGCGGCCTCGGCGACGATCCGGCGTACCTCTTCCGGGCGACCCGCCACGAACGAGGGCGTGAAGTGCAGCACCTGGACGCCGTACCGCCCGAGCAGGTTGTGCCGCTCCAGTGAACGGGCCCAGTCCTCGGGGCTCAGATGGAACTCCCGCGAATCCACCTCGATCGCCAGCGCCGCGCCCGGCAGGTAACCGTCGGGCGTGGGCAGCGGCGTGCCGTCGTTCAGCACCAGCCGGGGATTCCACAGCACCGTGCCCAGTTCCGGCAGGTTCGCGAGCAGGGCACGGGCCTGCGCCTCCGGCGCCGAGCGCGCACCGCCGGCGATCTCGGCCAGCACCTTGCGCACCACTGCGGTGCGGCTGCGGCCCGCTCGCCGGATCTCCAGGTCGAGCCCCTTCAACGGCACGCGGAACCGCTGCACCGCCTCCGCCATGACCGCCCGGACGATACGCAGCTCGCGCAGCTCACGACAGGTGTCGACGACCGCGCGAGCCGGGCTGACCACCCGGTAGTGCTCGCCGTGCCGGGCTCGGCTGTCCAGGGACAGGGCTCGTTTCACGACGGCGAAGCCGTTGGAGCGGCAGCGGGTCGCGTGCGGGACGAGCAGGTTCACCTCGGGCGCGGGCGGCAGGGCGCGGAAGCCGTACCAGGACAGCGCGCAGGGCCCGGTGATCTGCGCATCCGGTCCCGCGTAGAGGGCAGCCGCGACCCGGCGCTGCTCGTCGGTGAGGGTGCCGCCGTGCACGCAGTAGACGCCCGCCAGCACGCGCTGCCAGCGCCCGGTCTGGATCCGACGGTAGATCATCATGTCGGTGTGCCCGGCGGCCAGCACCTGCGCGCGGGTGAGCAGCTGCTGCTGGCGGTGCGCCAGCTCGTCCAGCACGGCGGTCGAGTCGGAGGTCATGTACGGCAGGGTCGCCGTCGCCGCGACGTCGAACAACCACGCGACCTGGCCCGCCTGTGGACGGACCACCGCTTGTGGAAAACCACCGCAGCCGCTGTGGATCTGCTATGCGCGCCTGGTGGGCACGTTCAGCGCCGCACCGTCGAACCGGCGCGCCTGGACACTTTGGCCGCCGCCGTATCCCGCGCCCGCAGCGCCGGCGGAACACGCGCCGCCACCCGGATCCGGCGGCGACATCACAGCTCAGGCGGCCTATGGCGTTAAGAAGGGCACCTTCTACAACGCGGAGCGTTAAGAAGGTGCCCTTCCTTTGACTTCAGCTAGAGGGTGGTGGTCCAGTTGTGGGGGTCGGCGGCGCGGCCGTACTGGATGTCGACGAGGGTCTGGCGCAGGGCGGCGGTGACCGGGCCGGTGCCGCCGTCGCCGAGCTTGAACTCGCCGTCGGCGCCGCGCACGGTGCCGATCGGGGTGAGCACGGCGGCGGTGCCGCAGGCGAAGGTCTCCACGATCTCGCCGCTGCGCGCGCCGTCACGCCACTCGTCGATGGTGACCGGGCGCTCCTCGACCTGGCGGCCCTGCTCGCGGGCGAGCGTGATCACCGAGTCGCGGGTGATGCCGGGCAGGATCGACCCGTTCAGCTCGGGCGTGAACATCGAGCCGTCCTTGCGGACGAAGAAGACGTTCATGCCGCCCAGCTCGTCGACGTACTTGCGCTCGACGGCGTCGAGGAAGACGACCTGGTCGCAGCCGTGCTCGGCGGCCTGCGCCTGGGCCAGCAGCGAGGCGGCGTAGTTGCCGCCGCACTTGGCCGCGCCGGTGCCGCCGGGCGAGGCCCGGGTGTACTCGTCGGACACCCAGATGGTGACCGGCTTGAGCCCGCCCGAGAAGTACGGCCCGACCGGCGAGGCGATCACGCAGTACAGGTACTCCCGGGCCGGGCGCACCCCGAGGAAGACCTCGCTGGCGTACTGGAACGGGCGCAGGTAGAGGCTGCCCTCGGCGCTCGTCGGGATCCACTCCTGGTCGGCGCGGACCAGTTCGCGGACCGAGCTGACGAACAGCTCCTCCGGCAGCGGGGCCATCGACATGCGGTGCGCCGACTGGGCGAACCGGCGGGCGTTGGCGTCAGCGCGGAAGAAGCCCACCTGGCCGTCGGCCCGGCGGTACGCCTTCATGCCCTCGAAGATCTCCTGGGCGTAGTGCAGTACGGCCGTGGCCGGGTCCATCGGGATCGGCGCCCGCGCTTCGACGCGCGCGTCGTACCAGCCCTTGCCCTCGGCGTACCGGATGGTCACCATGTGATCGGTGAAGACCCGCCCGAAACCGGGGTTGGCCAGCAGCGCCTCGCGCTCCGTGGCCGATACCGGCTGCGAACTCGGACGGATCTCGAAGTCGATCGTGCCACCGCCACTCATGCGCGCTGCCCTCCATCGTTCGGGGATCTGGGGGAAAACTTACCTCTAACGGTCGTTCAACCCCAGCCCGGCCGATGACCTGGGCAGTTTGTACGCATCCACCCCGGTCACCGCACGGACCGGAGCCCTGCGGTCATGCTACGAGTACGGATACCCGGTCGCCGACCTCGGCGGTGCGGATCGGCTCACCGGTGCGCCCGGAGAGCTCGGTGGCCACCGCTTCTTCGATCTTGCGGGCCTCGTCCGCGTGGCCCAGGTGCTCCAGGCACAGCGCCACCGACAGGATCGCCGCCACGGGGTCGGCCTTGCCCTGGCCCGCGATGTCCGGAGCGGAGCCGTGCACCGGCTCGAACATCGACGGGAACGCCCGGGTCGGGTTGATGCAGCCGCTGGCAGCCAGGCCGATGCCGCCGGTGACGGCGGCCGCGATGTCGGTGAGGATGTCGCCGAACAGGTTGTCGGTGACGATCACGTCGTAGCGCTGCGGGTTGGTCACCATGAACATGGCGGCGGCGTCGACGTGCTGGTACTCCGTCGCGATGTCCGGGAACTCCTTGGCCACCTCGGCGAAGGTGCGCGCCCACAGGCCGCCCGCGTGGGTCAGCACGTTGGTCTTGTGCACCATGGTGACCTTGCGCCGGGTCCGGCCTGCCGCCCGCGCGAAGGCGTCGCGGATGACCCGCTCCACGCCGTGGCGGGTGTTCAGGCTCTCCTCGGTGGCGATCTCCGCCGGGGTGCCCCGGTGCAGGCCGCCGCCGGCGCCCGCGTACAGGCCCTCGGTGCCCTCGCGCACCACCACGAAGTCGATCTCGCCCGGCTTGACGTTCGCCAGCGGACCGGCGGTCCCGGGCCACAGCCGCGACGGGCGCAGGTTGACGTACTGGTCGAAGTCGAAGCGCAGCTTCAGCAGCAGGCCGCGCTCCAGCACGCCCGGCGGCACGCTGGGGTCGCCGACCGCGCCGAGCAGGATCGCGTCGTGCTGGGCCAGCTCGTCGCGCACCGAGTCCGGGAACACCTCACCGGTCCGGTGGTAACGCGCCGCGCCCAGGTCGTACGGAGTGGTCTCCACACCCGGCAGCACCGCGTCGAGGACCTTGAGCCCCTCCGCCACCACCTCGGCGCCGATCCCGTCCCCTGCCACGACCGCAATCCGCATGCCAGCCCGCTCCCTACCGCTCATGCCACATGTCTACCGAACGTTAAGCCCCGCTCCCACCCAACGGTACATCCGTTCCATAATGTGGAACGCCCGACAGCGGTGATCGCCGTTTCCGGGCAGGAGGCGAGGCTCCGCAGCGGCTTTCGGCCCGAAACGGCGATCACGGATTGCGATGGTCACCCAGCAGGCGGCCGCTGCGGATCAGCGGGCGCTTGGAGACGCCGCGTACCGCGCGGCCGGGTTCCTCGTCGGCCTGGCTGCTGCGCACGAACAGGGTCACCGTCACCGCCGGGGCGAAACCGTTGCGCGCCATGAGCGTGGCCGACGCGCTGTTGGACGACTCGACGTCGGTCACCACCCGGCTGGCCCCGCCCGCGAACAGCGCCTCGCAGCACGCGTTCACCAGCCGCCCCGCGATGCCCCTGCCCTGGTACGCCGGGTCCACCGCGATCCACTCCAGGTAGCCCCAGTCGTCGCGCAGCTCGAACGTCTGCGAGCCCAGCACGAACCCGACCACCTTCGTGCCGTCCAGCGCCACCCAGCAGGCGCTGTCGCCGCTGTCCAGGTGCTCCGCGACCGCGGTCAGCGACCAGGAGGTGTACGGCTTCACCGTCGTGTCGAAGACCCGGTAGCCCAGGTCCAGGACCTGACGCAGGTGCTCGAAGCCGACCGGCTCGATGACGATCTCCGTCGGGGGCGACTCACTCATGCCGGAATGCTGCCACGAACCTGTCTCCGGTGGCCGGATTACCGCCGTGACCAGGGACAGCGCGTGGGCACCCCGGTGCTGTGAGATAACTAACCGACCGATCGTTCTTATTGATTGCTAACCTGCCGCCATGAAGACAGCGATCCTGATGACGGGCCGGCTCCTCAACGCCACCGCCGTGCTCGCCCCGCCGCTCGCCCGGCGCGTGGCGTACAAGCTCTTCTTCCGCCCGGCCGGCCGCGCCGCGGTCCACCCCCGCGAGCAGGACGTGCAGGCAGCCGCCACGGTCGGCAGGATCGATCTCGACGGCGTCCCGGTCGCCACCTACAGCTGGGGCGACGGCAGCCGGCCGGTGCTGCTGGTGCACGGCTGGAGCTCGCGCGGCTCCCGGTTCGCCGGCATGATCGCCGACCTGCTCGGCCGGGGCTACAGCCCGGTCACCTTCGACGCGCCCGGCCACGGCGGCTCCGGCGGCACCACGACCAACCTGCTGCAGTACGAGCGCATCATGCGCGCGCTGCAGGAACGGCACGGCGACTTCGCGGCGGTCGTCGCGCACTCGTTCGGCGTGCCCTGCGCCTTCCACGCCCTGCGCACCGGCCTGCGCGCCGGCTGCCTGGTCGCGGTCGCCGGCCCGGCCGAGTTCGACCACCTCGTCACCGAGTTCACCCGGCGACTGCGCCTGCGCCCCGCGCTCGCCGAGCACCTGCGGGAGCACTCGGTGCGCGACATCGGCGTCGCCGACCTGTGGGAACGCTTCTCCAGCGTGTACGAGCCCGCGGCGCTGACGATCCCGCTGCTCGTCGTGCACGACACCGACGACGACGTCGTCGGCGTGGACCACGCCCACCGGATCCACGCGGCGTACCCGGGCTCACAGCTGCACATCACCACCGGCCTCGGCCACCGCCGGGTCCTCGGCGACCCGCGCATCGTCGGCCCGGTCGGCGCCTTCCTCGACACCCACCCCCACCGCGCCACAACCGCGGCGAACCGGACGTGAGCCATGCGGTCGCAGCACGATGATCTGTTTTCGTGGACGCTGGACGCCCCTATAGGGACACCGGGCGTCCACAAAAACGGATCATCGGCGGCTCACCACCAGCCCCAGCCGCCCTGCGCGGCCGGCTCCGCCACCGGCGGGTGGGTCGCCTGGTAGGCCAGCGCAGCGGCGAGCAGCCCGTCGGCGGGCTCCCGCAGCAGCCGGTCGTCCACGACGATCCAGGGATTGCCGCCGCGCAGCCCCCACAGCAGATACCGGCGCAGGCGAGGCGGATAGGTGCTCAACGCCACGATCCGGTCCGGGTCGCGTACCTGCACCGCCAGGCCCATGCCGTCGCGCCGGCCCGGGCCTACCGCGTGCAGCCCGACCACCTCGGTCCAGGGCACGGTGACCCGCAACCGCCGGATCCAGACGCCCGACTCGTCCACCCGCGCCGCGGGACCCCGGTCGAACGGCTGCAGCCGGTACACCTGCACCAGGCTGATCAGCGCGGGCACCAGCAGCGTGACCGCCCACACGACCGCCCAGCCCCGAACCGCGCCCCAGTCGAACGGCTCGCCCGGAGCCACCTCCGCTTGCAGCTCACGCTCCATGAGCACTGAGTCGATCATCAGGTACAGGTACACGACCGGCACGGCCGGCAGGAGCAAGCCGATGAACGGCGACCCGATCCCGGCCTGCCGCGCCGACGTCGGCACCGCGCCACGGGTGTCCCGCAGCGCGGCAGCCACCCGGGCGGGCGCGGCGATCCGCGCCCACCGGGCACCGGCGACCTCCGTGCCCATCACGACGGCCCCGAAGACCAGCAAGGCCAGGGTCACCGCCAGGTCCGTCCAGTGCTGCCCGGGGCCACCGGTGAGCGAAGTCGTCGCCAACACCACCGGCACCGGCACCAGGACCAGCCCCGACAGCCACTTGCCGCGACGCAGCCACGCGTGGTGACGGGCGATCATGGCGTCCTGCACCGCCGGGTCGGCGGGCAGCACACCCGCCCGACCCGCCCGCCGGGCTTCGGCACGCAGGCCCGCCGGCAGGTCGCGCCACGCGGTCCCAGGCTCAGATTTCGGCATGACCGGCATTCTGCTGCCCGGCGCCAAGCCCCGCATGCCCGGTGGCCTGCTCGGCGTCGAGCATCAGCCGCTCGTCTGCCGCTCTTCGGCTTTCAGGTGGGCGGCGTGGTACGCCAGTGCGGCGGCGTACGCGGGGAACATCGGCTCGCGGACACCGGCCTCGGTGACGAAGATCCAGGGGCGCGAGCCGCCACGGCCCCACAGCAGGCGTCGCCAGAACGACGGGCGGCGGGCGGCCCACACCGCCCGCGGGTCTCGCAGCCGCACCGCCACACCGATCAGCTCCTGCCCCTTCCGGTCGGCGGGCACGGCGGCGATCTCGGCGACCTGGTCCCAGGGCACGTCCAGGCCGCGCGACGGCAGGCGTACCCCATGCTCGTCGACCTCCAGCACGAGCCGCTTGCGCCGCCACCAGACCACGGCGAACCCGATCGCGGCCAGCAGCAGCGCGACCAGCACGGAGCCGGTGAACAAGGGCCGACCGGGGTCCGCTTCGCGGCCTCGCGTCCACAGCCCGAACCACATCACGATGGCCGGTGCCAAGCCGATCAGGACGATGGTCCGCAGCGACCAGGGGGCCGGCAGGCGCAGCCGGACCGGGCGGGCCGCGCCGCCCTCACGCGCCGCAGCCGCCGGCCACTGCGCCGCATCGATCTGCGCGAACCGTGCGCCCACGCCACCGGCCATCATCATCAAGCCCACGGCCACCCATGACACGAGCCGCCAGCCTTCCACCGGGTCCGTGGCCAGGCCCCGGTAGATGCACGTGCCCAGCCAGCAGAGGGCCACCGACCGCCAGGCCCAGTCCAGCGCGCGGCGCTGCGCGCGTACCGCCTCGTGCACGGCCGGATCGGGATGCGGAAGACCGGCCTGAGCCAGCCGCCACACCTCGCGGCGCACGGTCTTGGGCAGGCGGAGCCAGGCAGGCGAGGGCATGCCGAAAGAATGCGGTACCTGAGCAAGCAGTTTTGCCCCGGGTACGCAGTTCGGCCCGGTGAGCTGCGGCAACAGCTCACCGGGCCGACCGGTGCTCGTCAGGCTGCCCGTCATGCGCCTCGGCAGGGGTCACCCGAAGACCCGTCCCGGACGTATGGCGAGCGTGTCCGCAGTGGACACCTGTGCAGGTTACCCAGCGGACAACACGCTACGCAAGCGTCTGCTCACTCCTCGGTGAGATCAACCGCGCTGACCGACGCCGCGCCGATGTTCTCCGCGGCCCGCTGCAGCAGGTCCGCCGCGACCGGCGAGTCGACGGTCAGCGTCATCAGCGCCTCGCCGCCGGCCTCGCGCCGGGCCACCTGCATCGCCGCGATGTTCACGCCGACCGCGCCGAGCACGGTGCCGACCGCGCCGACCACACCGGGCCGGTCCGCGTAGCGGAAGAACAGCAGGTTGCCTTCGGCGTCCAGCTCCAGGTCGAAGCCGTCCAGCTCGGTCAGCTTGATCTGCTCGCGCACGCCGTGGGTGACGACCGCGCCGGCGACCGAGACGGTACGCCCGTCCGGCAGCGCGCCGCGCACCGTCACCAGGTTCTTGTGCTCGTTGACCTCGGGGTTGGTGGTCAGGTCGATCTCGACGCCGCGGTCGGCCGCGATCAGCGGCGCGTTGACGTAGGTGACCTGCTCCTCGACGATCGCGCTGAACAGGCCCTTGCTGGCGGCCAGCTTCAGCACCGACACGTCGTGCTGGTTGACGATCTCGCCGCGCACCTCGACGGTGACCCCGGCCGCGACGCCGCCGGCCACGGCCGTGAAGACCTTGCCCAGCTTCTCGGCCAGCGGCAGCAGCGGCCGCACCTCCTCGGCGACCAGGCCGCCGGCCTGGACGTTGACCGCGTCCGGCACGAACTCGCCCTGCAGGGCCAGCTTGACGCTCTTGGCCACGGCCAGGCCGGCCTTGTCCTGCGCCTCGTGCGTCGACGCGCCCAGGTGCGGGGTGGCGACCACGTTGTCGAACGCGAACAGCGGCGACGACGTGCACGGCTCCTTGAGGTACACGTCGACGCCCACGCCGGCGACCCGGCCCTCGGCCAGCGCCTCGGCCAGTGCGTCCTCGTCGATCAGCCCACCGCGCGCGGCGTTGATGATCCGCACGTCGGGCTTGACCAGCTGAAGCTCCTTGGCGCCGATCAGGCCGACGGTCTCCGGCGTCTTCGGCAGGTGGATCGAGATGAAGTCGCTCTCGCGCAGCAGCTCCTCCAGCCCCACCAGACGCACGCCCAGCTGGGCGGCGCGGGCCGGCTGCACGTAGGGGTCGTACGCGATCAGGCGGGTGCCGAACGCCGCGATGCGCTGGGCGAACAGCACGCCGATGCGGCCCAGGCCGACCACGCCGACGGTCTTGCCCTGCAGCTCGACACCGGTGTACTTCGAGCGCTTCCACTCGCCGTTCTTCAGCGCCGAGGACGCCGAGGCGGTGTTGCGGGCGACGGCCAGCAGCAGCGCGATGGCCTGCTCGGCGGCCGAGACGATGTTGGACGTCGGCGCGTTGACCACCATCACGCCACGGGCGGTGGCGGCGGGCACCTCGACGTTGTCCAGGCCGATGCCCGCGCGGGCGATGACCTTCAGGCGCGGCGCGGCGGCGATGGCCTCGGCGTTGATCTGGGTGGCACTGCGCACGATCACGGCGTCGGCGTCGGCCAGCGCGGCAAGCAGTGCCGCCCGGTCCGTGCCGTCGACGTGACGCACGTCGAAGTCGTGCGCCAGCACGTCGAGCGCGGCGGGAGCGAGTTCTTCGGCAATGAGAACGACGGGAGTCACAGCTTGCCTCACGGAGAGAGTTGGATGACTTCAGCCCGGTTCGCCGCACTGCGTTTCGGGCCCTACCCACGCGATGCTACGGGCTCGCGGGTGCTTCGCATGTCGAAGCCACCGCGTGACGGTACTCACGTTCGTGCTGCTCAGTCCGTTTCCGGCCGTCTCTGGAACCGGTCAAGAACGCGCTGCGCGCCCCGGAAAGCGCTGACCGGGCGAAACGGCATGATCAAGAAAAACCGGGCCGTGCCCAGGGATCGCCTGGGCACGGCCCGGTAAGCCCGCCCGCAAGGTTGCGCGGGCGGACACCTATGGGAGAGGAAAGTCTTAGGCGGTCTCGGTGATCGGCCGGTCGACCCAGCTCATCATGGCCCGCAGCTTGGCGCCGGTCTCCTCGATCGGGTGCACCGCGCCCTGCTCCTGCAGCTTGGTGAAGTTCGGGCGGCCGTTGTCGTCCTCGGCGACCCACTCGCGCGCGAACTCGCCGTTCTGGATCTCGCCGAGGATGCGCTTCATCTCCTCCTTGACCCGGCCGTCGATGACGCGCGGGCCGCGGGTGACGTCGCCGTACTCGGCGGTGTCGGAGACGCTGTAACGCATGCGGGCGATGCCGCCCTCGTACATCAAGTCCACGATCAGCTTCAGCTCGTGCAGGCACTCGAAGTACGCCACCTCCGGCGCGTACCCGGCCTCGGTCAGCACCTCGAAGCCCGCCTGGACCAGCGCGGACGCGCCACCGCAGAGGACGGCCTGCTCGCCGAACAGGTCGGTCTCGGTCTCCTCCTTGAAGGTGGTCTTGATGACGCCGGCCCGGCTGCCGCCGATCGCCTTGGCGTAGGACAGGGCGAGCGCCTGCGCGCCGCCGGTCGGGTCCTGCTCGATGGCGATGAGGCAGGGCACGCCCTTGCCGTCGACGTACTGGCGGCGGACCAGGTGGCCGGGGCCCTTCGGGGCGACCATGGCGACGTCCACGTCCGCGGGCGGCGTGATCAGGCCGTAGCGGATGTTGAAGCCGTGGCCGAAGAAGAGCGCCTTGCCCGAGGTCAGGTTCGGGGCGATCGACTCGGCGTAGATGAAGCGCTGCGCGGTGTCCGGCGCGAGCAGCATGATGACGTCGGCCTCGGCCGCCGCCTCGGCCGGCGTGACGACCCGCAGGCCCTGCTCCTCGGCCTTGGCGCGGCTCTTCGAGCCCTCCTTGAGGCCGACGCGCACGTCGACGCCCGAGTCGCGCAGGGACAGCGCGTGGGCGTGACCCTGGCTGCCGTACCCGATCACCGCGACCTTGCGGCCCTGGATGATCGACAGGTCCGCGTCGTCGTCGTAGAAGATCTCAACCATTCTCGTTCCCTCTCAAGGTCACTCGCCGGGCCAGGGCATCTTCGCCCCGCCCCCCGGCGCTCGGTGCACGCGGCCATCCCGCGTCCCACCAGTTGATCGTCTCGTCCCACCCGGGCCCCTCCCCCGCCCGCCTCCCGCCCACCCCTGCCGCAACTCTTAAAGACTCGCGGCCGCGGAGGGTTCGGGATGCCGCGACTCTTCCAGAGTCGCGCGGGAGGAGGGGCGGGCGCGGAGGCCCGCCGCCGGGCGGGTGGGTGGTCAGGCGGCCAGGCGCAGGGCCGGGTTGGCGGTGATGCTGCGGGAGCCGCGGCCGATGGCGACCAGGCCCGACTGCACCATCTCCTTGATGCCGTACGGCTCCAGGTCGCGCAGCAGCGCGTCGAGCTTCTCCGCGGTGCCCGTCGCCTCGATGGTGAGCGCGTCCGGGGCCACGTCCACGACCTTGGCCCGGAACAGCTCGACGGTCTCCAGCACCTGCGAGCGGACCGGGCGGTCGGCCCGGACCTTCACCAGCAGGAGTTCGCGCTGCACCGCGGTGCTGGCCTCCAGCTCCACGATCTTCAGCACGTTGACCAGCTTGTTGAGCTGCTTGGTGACCTGCTCCAGCGGCTGCTCGTCGGCGTTGACGACGACCGTGATGCGGGAGACCTCGGGGTGCTCGGTCTCCCCCACCGCCAGCGAGTCGATGTTGAACCCGCGCCGCGAGAACAGCCCCGCGACGCGCGCCAGCACACCGGGCTTGTTCTCGACGAGCACGGACAGCGTGTGCTTACTCATCAGAGGTCGTCCTCGTCGAACGTGGGGCGCACGCCCCGGGCGAACATGATCTCGTCGTTGCTGGTGCCGGCGGCGACCATCGGCCACACCATGGCGTCCTTGCCGACCACGAAGTCGATGACCACGGGCGCGTCGTTGATGGCCATCGCGGCCTCGATCGTCTTGTCGACGTCCTCGGCGGACTCGCAGCGCATGCCGATGCAGCCCAGCGCCTCGGCGAGCTTCACGAAGTCGGGGATGCGGTGCTTGTGCGTGCCCAGGTCGGTGTTGGAGTAGCGCTCGTTGTAGAACAGCGTCTGCCACTGCCGGACCATGCCCAGGTTGCCGTTGTTGATGACGGCCACCTTGATCGGGATGCCTTCGAGCGCGCAGGTGGCCAGCTCCTGATTGGTCATCTGGAAGCAGCCGTCTCCGTCGATCGCCCACACCACCGCGTCGGGCCGGGCCACCTTCGCGCCCATCGCGGCCGGGACCGCGTAGCCCATGGTGCCCAGGCCGCCGGAGTTGAGCCAGGTGGCCGGCTTCTCGTACGAGATGAACTGGCTGGCCCACATCTGGTGCTGGCCGACGCCCGCCACGTAGACGGCGTCCGGACCGGCGATCTCGCCCAGCCGCTTGATCACGTACTGCGGGGCGAGCGTGCCGTCCTCCGGCTCCTCCCAGCCCAGCGGGTAGCGGGTACGCAGGTCGTTGAGCTGCGCCCACCACTCCTCGCGGGCCGGGTGGGACTCCGCCTTCAGCGCCGTGATCAGCTCCTCGATCACGTGCTTGACGTCGCCCACGATCGGCACGTCGGCGTGGCGGTTCTTGCCGATCTCCGCCGGGTCGATGTCGGCGTGGATGACCTGCGCGTCCGGGGCGAAGCTGTCCAGCTTGCCGGTGACCCGGTCGTCGAAGCGCGCGCCCAGGGTGATCAGCAGGTCGCTGCGCTGCAGCGCGTACACCGCCGACACGGTGCCGTGCATGCCGGGCATGCCGACGTGCTGGGCGTGCGAGTCGGGGAACGCGCCCCGAGCCATCAGCGTGGTCACCACCGGGATGCCGGTCAGCTCGGCCAGCTCCCGCAGCGCGTCGGTGGCCTGCGCCTTGAGCACGCCGCCGCCGACGTACAGCACCGGGCGCCGGGCCGCCATGATCAGTCGGGCCGCCTCGCGGATCTGCTTGCCGTGCGGGTGCAGGGTGGGGCGGTAACCCGGCAGGTCCAGGGTGGGCGGCCAGCTGAACGTGGTCTGCGCCTGCAGCACGTCCTTCGGGATGTCGACCAGCACCGGGCCGGGCCGGCCGGTGGCCGCCAGGTGGAATGCCTCGGCCAGCACCCGGGGCAGGTCCTCGGCGGACTGCACCAGGAAGTTGTGCTTGGTGATCGGCAGGGTGATGCCCTGGATGTCCGCCTCCTGGAAGGCGTCGGTGCCGATGGCCGGGCGGGCCACCTGGCCGGTGATCGCCACCAGCGGCACCGAGTCCATGTACGCGTCCGCGATCGGCGTGACCAGGTTCGTCGCGCCGGGGCCCGACGTCGCCATGCACACGCCGACCTTGCCGGTGGCCTGGGCGTACCCGGTCGCGGCGTGCCCGCCGCCCTGCTCGTGGCGGACCAGGATGTGGCGCAGCTTCGAGTCGAACAGCGGGTCGTACGCGGGCAGGATGGCGCCGCCGGGAATGCCGAAGACCACCTCTACCCCGAGCGCCTCCAGCGACTTGACGAGGCTCTGCGCGCCGGTGGCCGCGACGGGGGCGGACTGGGCGCTGGTGGCGGCGGGGGGCGCTGATCGTTGCGCCGCGGCCCGCTGGGCCAGGGACTCCGGGCTGGGTCTAGTCATTTCCGATCACCTTTGGCATCTGGAAGGTCTCAGGGCATCCGGCCAACAAAAAAGCCCTCGTGCAAAGTTCGCACGGGGGCCAGCGCACTCTCGTCAGTTTGAGAGTGCGCTCAGGTAAGTACTCGGGCGGACGGCCGAGAGGTCGACATGGGCTCAGCTTGACGCATCTCAGCCGCTGAGTCAACTGCTCCCGGATGTTGGGAC
Organism: Catellatospora coxensis; assembly: GCF_016862635.1. Classification (GTDB taxonomy): domain Bacteria; phylum Actinomycetota; class Actinomycetes; order Mycobacteriales; family Micromonosporaceae; genus Catellatospora; species Catellatospora coxensis. The sequence goes on from NZ_BONI01000032.1 coordinate 21,606, forward strand.
GACCGTGTCGTGGCGTCCCGGATTCAGCCCGCTGATCGGCTGCGCCAGCGGCAGGGATTTAGCCGGTGACGTGCTGTTTCCCGAACCGGCAGCGGTGCTCGGCAGCGTCTTGGTCGGCACCGGGCCGGCGCTCGCGGACGGCACACTCGGCGGCGTCTTGGACGGTGCGGCGGGCAGTGCTTTCAGCCCCCCGTTGGCGGAGGACGCCAGGCGAGCCTCCAGGTGCTCGGCGGGCACGCCCATGCCGAACAGCTGGCCCTGCCCGTACGGGCAGCCGGTCGCCTCGACCAGGCGGCGGTGGTGCGGCTCACTGATGCCCTCGGCGATCACCTGCAGGCCGAGGCGTTGCCCGAGGCGGACCGCCACGTCCACCATCGGCGCGCCCGGCCCGTGGTCGGACGGCGCGTCGATGACCAGATCCCGGTCGATCTTGAGGATGTCCACCGGCATCTGCCGCAGCTGCCCCAGCGAGGAGTAACCCGCGCCGAAGTCGTCCAGCGCGATGCGCAGGCCCAGCGCGCGCAGCGCGGCCAGGGTGCGCCGGAACTCGTCCAGGTCGGTGGCGACAGCGTGCTCGGTCACCTCCAGCACCAGCCGCGACGGCGGCACCCGGTGCCTGCGCAGCACTTCCTTCACGCCGGTGACGTACTTGGTGGAGTGCAGCTCGCGGGGCGAGATGTTCACCGACACCCAGACGTCGTAGCCCTCCTGCACCCAGCGCGACAGCTGGCGGCAGGCCTGGTCCAGCACCCACGCGCCGAGCGCCTCGATCTGGCCGGTCTCCTCGGCGATCGGGATGAACTCCAGCGGGCCGACCGGGCCCAGCTCCGGATGGTTCCAGCGGATCAGCGCCTCCGCGCCGACCGGGCGGGTCGACGGCAGGGCCACCACCGGCTGGTACGCCAGCGACAGCTCCTGGCGGTCGATCGCGCCCCGCAGCTCGTGCTCGATCGCGGTGCGGCGGCGCAGCTGCTTGTCGTACACCTCGTCGTAGAGCTCGACCCGGTTCTTGCCGCGCTGCTTGGCGGCCCGCAGGGCCAGGTCGGCGTTGCGCAGCAGGGTCGGGATGTCGTCGGCGGCGCCGCAGCCCGCCAGGCCGATGCTGGCCGACAGGAAGATGTCGGCGGCGCCGTGCTGGTACGGCCGGGACAGCACGGCCAGCAGGCGCTGGGCGACCTTCGCCGCCTCGCCGGGCCGGCTCCACATCAGCACCGCGAACTCGTCGCCGCCCAGCCGCGCCGGCAGGTCGCCGGGCCGCAGGTTGAGCCGCAGCCGCTGGCCGACCTCGATCAGCACCGCGTCGCCCGCGTCGTGGCCGCGCATGTCGTTGACGTTCTTGAACCCGTCCAGGTCCAGCGTGAGCAGCACGCAGGGCGGGCCGCCCGCCGCGTCGAGATACATGGTCCGCAGCAGCCCGCGCCGGTTGGCCAGGCCGGTCAGCGGGTCGGTGTGGGCCAGCTCGCGGAAGTGCGACTCGCTGTCGGCCAGCCGGTTGTTGGCCTTGCGCACGTCCACCACGGCCAGGTACTGCCGGCCGACCATGAACAGGCCGTTGACGATGCCGACCAGCGCGGTGACCGGCTCGATGCCCATCCCACGGCTGTAGCCGAGCACCACCACGAAGGAGATCGTGATCACCGGCGCGAGGCCCGCGGCCAGGCCCGAACTCGGCGACACCGACTCGGCGTCGCTGGCCCGCGGCGGCGGGGGCGGCCCGATGAACCACAGCGCCGCGCCGATCGGCACGGCCGCCGCGGCGACGACCACCACCAGCGGCGCGCCGTAGCAAGCGCCCCCGGCGATCGTGGTCATGCCGACGGCCATCAGCCCCGCGCCGATGCAGTGCCGCAGCAGCGGCCCCTGCCGGAGCTGGGCACGCACCAGCAGCACCGCGCTCAACCCCAGCACCACCGAGCACAGGATCGTCGCCACCAGCACCGGCACACACGCTCCCGGCAGGGCGTGGTGCCCGCCGGGCTTGTCCGGCGCGAGCAGGAAGGTCCACGCGATGATGAACAGGCCCGACGCCACCATCAGCGATTCGAGCATCAGCCGCAGGCGCGCGCCGTCGCCCACCACCTGATCGGTGATCTCCAGGAGCGCGGCGACCAGCAGCAGCGCGGCGATCGACGCGGGCAGGCCGAGCAGGCCGCCCAGCACCATCCGGCTGCTCAGCAGGTCCGTCCAGCCGTCCGGCCAGCCGGCCGTGTGCACCCACGCGATCGGGGCGGCGAGGGCGTACACCATCAGCGCACCGGCGCTGAGCCGGTTCGCGCGGACGACCAGGCCGTGCTGGTCGACCAGCCGATTCGTCGCCAGTGCCCAGACCACAGGCACAGCGGTCAACACGCTCGCCAGTACGGCTATCGCGAGCCCCGGGGGGAGGTCCACGTCACCACTCTGCCGCAGCTATGAGCACAAAGCGAGACACGTTGTGCGACATTCCCGCATCACCACCGTCCCGCGGTGTGGACACAGCGGCGCTGAGCTGGGCGCGTGCTCGGACGAGTGACACACTTACGACATGCCCGAGCTGCGTTCCCGCACCTCCACTCACGGTCGCACCATGGCCGGCGCCCGCGCGCTGTGGCGTGCCACCGGTATGACCGACAGCGACTTCGGCAAGCCGATCGTCGCCGTCGCCAACAGCTACACCCAGTTCGTGCCGGGGCACGTACACCTCAAGGACCTCGGCGGCCTGGTCTCCGACGCGATCGCCGAGGCCGGCGGCGTCGGCCGCGAGTTCAACACCATCGCCGTCGACGACGGCATCGCCATGGGCCACGGCGGCATGCTCTACTCGCTGCCCAGCCGCGAGCTGATCGCCGACGCGGTCGAGTACATGGTGAACGCGCACTGCGCCGACGCCCTGGTGTGCATCTCCAATTGCGACAAGATCACGCCTGGCATGCTGCTGGCCGCGCTGCGCTTGAACATCCCCACTGTGTTCGTCTCCGGCGGCCCGATGGAGGCCGGCAAGACGGTCGCCGTCGAGGGCGTCGTGCACACCAAACTCGACCTCATCGACGCGATGATCGCCGCCTCCAACGACGCGGTCAGCGACGAGCAGCTCGGCCAGATCGAGCGGTCCGCCTGCCCGACCTGCGGCTCCTGCTCCGGCATGTTCACCGCGAACTCGATGAACTGCCTGACCGAGGCGATCGGCCTGGCGCTGCCCGGCAACGGCTCCACGCTGGCCACCCACGCCGCCCGCAAGGCGCTGTTCGAGCAGGCCGGCTCGCTGATCGTGGACCTGTGCAAGCGCTACTACGACGGCGACGACGCCTCCGTGCTCCCCCGCGCCATCGCCACCCGCGAGGCGTTCGAGAACGCGGTGGCGCTCGACGTCGCCATGGGCGGCTCCACCAACACGGTGCTGCACCTGCTGGCCGCGGCCCGCGAGGCCGAGCTCGACTTCGGCGTGGCCGACATCGACGCCGTGTCGCGGCGGGTGCCGTGCCTGGCCAAGGTCGCGCCGAACAGCCAGCAGTACCACATGGAGGACGTGCACCGGGCCGGCGGCATCCCGGCCCTGCTCGGCGAGCTGAACCGGGGCGGCATGCTGCACACCGGCGTGCACGCGGTGCACTCGCCGGACCTGGCCGGATGGCTGTCCGATTGGGACATCCGCAGCGGTGCAGCGCTGCCCGAGGCGGAGCGGCTGTTCCACGCCGCCCCCGGGGGGGTGCGCACCACGCAGCCGTTCAGCACCGAGAACGTGTGGTCCACCCTGGACACCGACGCGGCCAACGGCTGCATCCGCGACGTGGCGCACGCGTACTCCGCCGACGGCGGCCTGGCCATCCTGTTCGGCAACCTGGCCCCGGACGGCGCGGTCGTGAAGACGGCGGGCGTGTCCGAGGAGAGCCTGCGCTTCACCGGACCGGCGAAGGTGTTCGAGTCGCAGGACGACGCGGTCACCGCCATCCTCGGCGGCGAGATCGTCGCCGGCGACGTGGTCGTCATCCGGTACGAGGGCCCGCGCGGCGGTCCCGGCATGCAGGAGATGCTCTACCCGACCTCGTTCCTCAAGGGCCGGGGCCTGGGCAAAGCGTGCGCGCTGATCACCGACGGGCGCTTCTCCGGCGGCACCAGCGGCCTGTCCATCGGGCACATCTCGCCCGAGGCGGCCGGCGGCGGCCTGATCGCGCTGGTCGAGAACGGCGACACCATCGCCATCGACATCCCCGCGCGATCGATGGTCCTGGAGGTCCCTGAGCAGGTGCTGGCCGAGAGGCGTATCGTTCAGGACAAGCGGGAAAAACCGTACACGCCGGTCGACCGGCAGCGCCCGGTGAGCGCAGCTCTGCGGGCGTACGCCTCGATGGCCACGAGTGCCAGCGACGGCGCGTACCGCCGCGTCCCGTAACACCCTCTTCCCCCGCAGGCTCGCCCCCGCGGGAGGACTCCCTCACGCTGGTTGGCCATGAACCTAGGTTCATGGCCAACCAGCGTGCCCGCACTTCTTCATGATCAACGCACCCCGAGGGGTGGGTGATCATGGGCGGCATAGGATGCGGGTGGTACCGAATGCGAGGAGTCATGCGATGCACGAGCCCAAACTGCCGCACCTGGCCGCCGCCGACCCGGCGCTGGCGGCGCTGATCGAGGGCGAGGCGAAGCGGCAGCACGACAAGCTGCGGATGATCGCGTCGGAGAACTACGTGTCGACCGCGGTGCTGGAAGCCTGCGGGACGGTGCTGAACAACAAGTACTCCGAGGGCTACCCGGGCAAGCGCTACTACGAGGGTCAGCAGTTCTGCGACCAGATCGAGACGCTGGCGATCGAGCGGGCCAAGGCGCTGTTCGGCACCGAGCACGCCAACGTGCAGACGTACTCCGGCTCGCCCGCCAACCTCGCCGTCTACCTGGCCTTCATGACGCCGGGCGACACCTTCCTGTCACTGGAACTGGCCCAGGGCGGGCACCTGACGCACGGCTCACCCGTGTCGGCGACCGGCAAGTGGTTCCGGCCGGTGCACTACACCGTCGGGCGCGACAGCGGCCGCATCGACATGAACCTGGTCCGGGACATGGCGCTGGCCGAGCGCCCCAAGATGATCTTCTGCGGCGGCACGGCGATCCCCCGCACCATCGACTTCCCCGCCTTCGCCGCGATCGCCCGCGAGGTCGGCGCGGTCCTGGTCGCCGACATCGCGCACATCGCGGGCCTGATCGCGGGCGGGGCGCACCCGTCGCCGGTCGGCCACGCCGACGTGATCACCACGACCACGCACAAGACCCTGCGCGGACCCCGCGGCGCGATGATCATGGCGAGCGCCGAGCACGCCACCGCCATCGACAAGGCCGTCTTCCCCGGCCTGCAGGGCGGCCCGCACAACCACACCACCGCCGGTATCGCCGTCGCGCTGCACGAGGCGGCGCAACCGACCTTCACCGCGTACGCCCACCAGGTCGTCGCGAACGCCAAGGCGCTCGCGACCGCGCTCAACGACCGGGGCTTCGACCTGGTCTCCGGCGGCACCGACAACCACCTGCTGCTGATCGACCTGACCGGCAAGGGCATCGAGGGCAAGCCCGCCGCGAAGGCGCTGGACGCGGCCGGCATCGAGCTGAACTTCAACACGGTGCCGTACGACCCGCGCAAGCCGTGGAGCCCGTCCGGCATCCGCCTGGGCACCGCCGCGCTCACCACGCGCGGCCTCACCGAGCAGCACATGCCGCAGGTCGCGGCGTGGATGGACGACGCCGTCACCGCCGCGGTCAAGGACGACCCGGCCACCGGCGAGCGCATCGCCGGCGAGGTGCGCGACCTGCTGCAGGGCTTCCCGATGCCGGGGTACACCGACTGAGACTGTGATCGGAGCTCCTTTCGTGCTGAACTGTTCAGCACGAGAGGGGCTTCGATCATTCACAAGGCAGCTGGAGCTCATATGAAGCGGGTAACCATCGCCGACATCGCCCGCGCGGCGGGAGTGTCCAAAGGCGCGGTGTCGTACGCGCTCAACGGCCGGCCCGGCGTCTCCGAGGAGACCCGCCGCCGCATCCTCGCCGTCGCCGAGCAGTTCGGCTGGCACCCCAGCAGCGCCGCCCGCGCGCTGTCCGACGGCCGCACCGGCGTGCTCGGCATGATCGTCGACCGCCCGGCCCGCACGCTGGGCATCGAGTCCTTCTTCATGCAGCTCATCTCGGGCATCGAGGCGACCCTGTCGGCCCGTGACGTCAGCCTGCTGATGCAGGTCACCGAGGACCGCGAGCGCGAGATGGCGACGTACCGCCGCTGGTGGGCGCAGCGCCGGGTGGACGGCGTGATCATCGTGGACCTGCGCCGCGACGACCCGCGTGTCCCGCTGCTGGAGGAGCTGAACATGCCGTGCGTGGTCATCGGCGGCCCGCACGGCCTCGGCACGCTGCCCGGGGTGTGGAGCGACGAGGTCGCGGTGACCACCTCGGTGGTCGAGTACCTGGCCGCGCTGGGCCACCGGCGGATCGCCCGGGTCGCCGGGCTCGCCGACCTGTGGCACACCTCGGTGCGCGGCCAGGCCGTCGCCGATTCCGCCGACCGGGTCGGCCTCACCGACGTGACCACGGTGTACACCGACTACACCGGTGAGGAGGGCGCCCGCGCCACCCGGGCGCTGCTGTCGCGCCGGCCCTCCCCGACCGCGATCGTCTACGACAACGACACCATGGCCGTGGCCGGGCTGGGCGTCGCGCACGAGATGGGGATCGCCGTGCCGCACCAGCTGTCCATCGTGGCCTGGGACGACTCGCCGCTGTGCCAGCTGCTGCACCCGCAGCTGTCCGCGGTCAGCCGGGACATAGCGGCGTACGGCGCGCACGCCGCCGACCAGCTGCTGAAGATCCTCGACGGGGCCGAGATCCGCGGCTTCCAGGACACGACACCGCAGCTCGTGCCCCGGGGAAGCACCGCTCCGCCGGCCGGCTGAGCCGGACGCCCCGCCGCCGCGCAGGCCGCCCGGAAGCACCGCTCCGCGAGCCGGGCGCGGCCTAGACTCGCCCCATGACCCTGTCCGCGGCGTACGCCCGCGAGCTGCTGGCGACGCTGCCGGCTCAGGTCGCCGACCCGCTGACCGCGGCCGAGTTCGCCGGGCTGGAGGGCCGCTTCGGGTTCGTCTTCAACCCCGACCACCGGGCCTTGCTCTCGGCCGGCCTGCCGGTCGGCGGGCGCTGGCCCGACTGGCGCGACGGCGACCCCGACCAGCTGGCCGAACGGCTCGCCGCCCCGATCGACGGGGTGCTGTTCGACGTGCAGGAGAACGGCTTCTGGCTGCCCGGCTGGGGCGAGCGGCCGTCCCGGACCGCGTTCGCGCTGTCGGTCGCCCGCCGGGCGCTCGAACAGACCCCGCGGCTCGTGCCCGTCTACGGGCACCGCTACACCCCGGCGCTGCCCGAGGCCGACCTGCCGGTCTTCTCCGTCATGCAGAGCGACGTCATCGTGTACGGCGACACGCTGCCCGCCTACCTGCACCACGAGTTCGACCTGCCGGCCGGCGGCCGGCCCTTCGCCGCCACCACGCCGAAGCACATCCCCTTCTGGTCCGACCTCACCTGACCCGGCGGGTCAGAGCAGGGCGTACACCGTGGTCGCGTGGGCGACGATCGCGCCCTTGGCGGTCATCGTGATGTCGGCGAACGCCATGGTCCGGCCCAGCTTCGTCAGCCGGGCCGTGACCAGCACGTCGCTGCCGAGCACCGGCCGCTGGAACGTGGTCGACAGCTGCACCGTGGTCATCGGCACGAAGCCGCCCCGGGCCGCGCTCACCGCGATCACCGTCGCCGTGTCCGCGGCCGCCATCAGCGCCTGGCCGCTCAGCGCCCCGCCCTCCCGGGCCAGCCGGTCCGACCAGGGCAGCCGCAGGGTGGCCCAGTCGGGGCCGGTCTCCTGCACGGTCAGGCCCAGCTCCCGCACCCACGGGGCGAAGTTGTCCGCGAGGATGCGGTCCCCGTCGAGCGCGGGAGCCTCCTGCTCCACACTGCCGCCCGCGACGCTGGGCAGCACCTGCACCTCGCCGTCGCCGGCGACCGGCGTCTCCTGACCCGACAGCACCCGGCAGTCCTCCCCGTCCACGTACACGTTGACGTAGCGGCGCAGCTCGCCCCGCTCGTCGCGGATGCGCCGGCCCAGCCGGGGCCAGCGCTGCTCGACCTCGTCCAGCACCGCGCGCAGCGTACCGCCGGCCCGCACCTCGAGTCTGGACTCGCCGCCGACCTCGGTCCGCAGCGCGCCCGGCACCAGCACCGTGACCATCAGATCCGGACCGCCCGCACGCACAGCACGTCGGGCAGGTGCGCCGCGACCAGCGCCCAGCTGTCGCCCTCGTCGGCGCTGGCGAACACCTCGCCGGTGCGGCTGCCGAAGTAGACGCCGACCGGGTCGCCGTCGTCGGCGCACATCGCGTCGCGCAGCACGGACGGGTAGAACGGGGCGGTGGGCAGCCCGTACGACTGAGGGGTCCAGGTCTTGCCCGCGTCGGTGGTGCGGAAGACGCGGCACTTGTTCTCGACCGGGAAGCGCAGCGCGTCGGCGGTGATCGGGAAGTTCCAGGCGGTGCCGCCGCGGCGCGGGTGCGCGACCATCGCGAAGCCGAAGTCGCTGGGCAGGCTGTCGGCGATCGAGGACCAGGTCTGGCCGTCGTCGTCGGAGCGGTACACCCCATGGTGGTTCTGCAGGTAGAGCCGCTCGGGGTCCTCGCCGTCGCGGGCGACCTTGTGCACGCACTGGCCGAACTCCGGGAACGGGTCGGGCATGAAGGTCACCTTGATGCCGCTGTTGGACGCGTGCCAGGTCTCGCCGCCGTCGGTGGTGCGGTACACGCCGCCGGTCGACATCGCGACCAGCACCCGCCGCGGGTCGGCCGGGTGCGGCAGGATCGTGTGGATGGCCTGGCCGCCGAAGCCCTCGCCCCACTCGGTGCGGTGCGGGTGCTCCCACAGGCTGCGGACCAGGTCGTACGTCAGGCCGCCGTTGGTCGAGCGGAACAGCGCCGACGGCTGCGTGCCCGCCCAGACCACGTCCGGCTCGGCGGCCGGACCCGGCTGCAGCGCCCACACCCGGCCCAGCGCCGTGTCGGTGTCCTGCGGGAACGCCAGCGGGGCGTGGTCCGGCTCGCGCCAGCAGACGCCCAGGTCGTCGCTGGTCGCCACGCTCGGGCCGAAGTGCGAGCTGTCGACGGCCGCCAGCAGGCGGGGCGTGGCGCGGCGGGTGTCGACGCCGACGGCGTACACCCCGGTCATCGGAAACTGCGGCACGGACATCTGCCAGGCGTCCCCGACCCGGTCCCGACGGGCCAGGAACAGGCCTTTCGCTGTGCCTATGAGCAGCAGAACGGTCATCGTCGACCTCTCCTCTCAGCTTCACCGCCGCCGAGGTTCACGTCTCGGCCACGACGGCGCATCACGGGCGCGGCCCCTTCGGTCAGGATGCCCGTGACGTCCGACACAACACACTACGTGGAACAATCGTGGCGTGACCCGCTTCCGCCTCCCCGCCGCCATCAGCGTCGCCGCCCTGATCACCGTGCTCGGCGGCTTCCCCATCGCCGCACAGGGCGGATTCTGGTGGCTGCTGCTGCTCGTGCCCGTCGCGGTCATGATCTGGGCCTGGCAGGCCGGCACCGACGTCAACGAGCGCGGCCTGCGCGTCCGGGCGCTGCTGGGCACCCGCATCGTGCTCTGGCCGCAGGTCGCGGAGCTGCGCGCGCAGGGCCCCAAGCGGGTCGTCGCGGTCCTCACCGACGGCAGCGCCCTCACCCTGACCGCGGTCCGCCCCACCGACCTCCCCAAACTCGTCGCCGCCGCGGGCCAGCCCCTCACCACCGCCTGACGTCGGGGTCAGTAGCCGTCGTGGACCTGGTTGTCGAGGGGGTCGCCGGCGGTGTAGCGGCGTAGTTGCCGGCCGACCAGGCGGTATGCGCGGGGCAGGAGGCCGCGGACCGAGCCGGCCACGTGCGGCGTGATCAGGACGTTCGGCAGGTCCCACAGGGGGTGGCCGGCGGGCAGCGGCTCGGGGTCGGTGACGTCGAGCGCCGCGCTGATCCGGCCGGAGGCCAGTTCCTTGGTCAGCGCCGCGGTGTCGGCGACCGGGCCGCGGGCCGCGTTGACCAGCAGCGCCCCGTCGGCCATCGCGGACAGGAACGCCGCGTCGACCAGGCCCCGGGTCTGCGGGGTCAGCGGCACCAGCAGCACCACCACGTCGGCCTCCGGCAGCAGCCGGGGCAGCTCGTCGACGCCGTGCACGCCGTCGCGGGCGGTGCGGGCGACGTACGCCAGGTCGACCTCGAACGGGGCCAGCCGGGCCGCGACCGCCGCGCCGATGGAGCCCGCGCCGACGATCAGCACCCGCTTGCCGCCCAGCTCGTCGGTCGGCGTGACCTCGGCGTACGCCCAGCGGTGCGCGGCCTGCGCCCGCGCGAAGTGGTCGAAACGGCGCAGCGAGGCCAGGATCGCCGTGACCACCCACTCGGCGGTGTGCGAGTCGTGCACGCCGCGCGCGTCGCACAGCGTCACGCCCTCGCGCAGCCGCCCGACCCAGGCGTCGGCCCCGGCCGTGATCAGCTGCACGACCTTGAGGTTGCTCATCCGCTCGGCCAGGCCGACCACGTCACCGCTGCTCAGGAAGGGCGGCACCCAGAACTCGACCTCGGCCGGGTCGCCCGGCAGGGGCGCGTCCGGTCGGGGCAGCACCGCCACCTCGACGCCCGCCGGCAGCGGGCCCATCAGTTCACGTCCGGCCTCATGGGCGATCCACATCCGCACGAGCACCACGCTATCGGCCTCACCCGGACGGGCGAAGAGCGCCCACCGGCACGCCGGAAAGCGCTCTTCACCACGGCCCCGTGTCAGTACCAGCTGATCGACTCCTTCTCCAACGCCGAGTCGAACGACCGGAACGGGGCCTTCCCGGTGGCCACGACGGCACCGGTGGCGTCGACTGCCTGCAGCCGCCACTCGGCCTTGCCGTCATAGGGGAAGACGCCGACCCCGTCGACGAGCACGACCGTGGCGACGGCCCGGTCGCCCGCATCCAGCAACCGCACCGCCACGGCTTGCCGGGGTGCGAGCACCAGGATTCGCGTCGAGGTGGGCCCCGTATCGGGTGTCGCGCCCGGCGTCGTGCTCGGCCAGTTGAGCCACCACGATTCCAGCGCGATCATCGCATCGGCCCCGCCCAGGTCCGCGTCACTATGGAAGCCGAAGCCGCCCTGGTCGGTTTCCACCTCGACGCGCCAGATGCCGCCCGCCTCCGGGGCCACCAGCGCGGTGTCCGCTTCGGACATGTCCTCCCAGTACCGCAGCACCAGCACGGCACGCATGCGCACCGGCAGTGTCGCCAGTGCCGCCAGCAGCTCGTCCCGTTCCGCCTGCGCGGCGCTCCCGTCTGCCCGCCCCCGTTCCGGCAGCACGCCGGTGAGCAGTTCCCGGGAGCCGATCCTGCGCCACACGCTGGTGCGCTGGTTCACCAGCGCCCGGCGCAGGTACGCCATGGGCTCGTCCACCGTCTCCCAGCGCCGGTACGCCTTGAGCAGCGCCGACTGCACGAGATCCTCGGCGGCGTGGGTCGAGCCGGTGAGCAGGAACGCGGTGCGCAGCAGCTCGCCGTAGCGCAGCTGCACGAACTCGCGGAACCCCTCCTCCGCCATACGGCTCCTCCTTCCGTCGCCCTTCCCGACGCGGATGTGCGGGCGCAGGTTGAGAGAAACGAGGCAGTAGTTGAGCACGGACCACGGAGCTAGGCTCGATCGCATGTCTTCGCGCCGGGCACGGAACGGGATCATCGCGGCGGCGGCCGCGTTCGCCTTCACCGCCGGGTGCAGCGAGCAGCCCGACACGATCGCCTCGCAGGCCCCACCGGTCCCGTCGGCCGGGTCGACGGCGGCGGCGACCTTCAGCCCGCGTACCGCCGAGGTCAAGACCCTGGTCACCGGCCTGCGCGCGCCCTGGGGCGTGGCGTTCCTGCCCGACGGCGGCGCGCTGGTGACCGAGCGCGACACCCGGCGCGTCGTGCAGGTGGGCCCGGGCTCCTCCGGCGGGCGGCTCACCGTCACCGAGGTAGGGATGATCCGCGAGGCCGACTCCGGTGGCGAGGGCGGCCTGCTCGGCATCGCGGTGTCGCCGCAGTACGCGCAGGACAAGACCGTCTTCCTGTACTACACGGCAGCCGACGACAACCGGGTCGCGCGCTGGAAGCTCGGCGGGCGGCCGGAGCCGATCGTCACCGGCATCCCCATCTCGGGCATCCACAACGGCGGGCGGCTGGCGTTCGGGCCGGACGGTTACCTCTACGCGACCACCGGCGACGCCGCGACCAGGGGCAACTCGCAGGACCTGAAGAGCCTCGGCGGGAAGATCCTGCGGATGACGCCCGACGGCAGACCCGCGCCGGGCAACCCGTACGGCACGCTGGTCTGGTCGTACGGGCACCGCAACGTGCAGGGCATCGCCTGGGACTCGGGCGGCCACCTGTGGGCAACCGAGTTCGGCCAGAACACCTGGGACGAGATCAACCGCATCGAGCCGGGCAAGAACTACGGCTGGCCCGAGGTCGAGGGCGCGGCAGGCGAGGGGCAGTACGTCGATCCGGTGGTGGCGTGGCCGACCGACGAGGCGTCCTGCTCGGGCGCGGCGATGGCCGGAGACGTGCTGGTCGCGGCGTGCCTGCGCGGCGAGCGCCTGTGGCTGGTGCCGGTACGCGCCGACGGCACTCTGCGGGCGGCTCCGGCGGCGGCGCTGGTCGGCGAGTACGGCCGCCTGCGCGACGCGCACACCGCCCCCGACGGCTCGGTGTGGGTGCTCACCAGCAACCACGACGGCCGCGGTGAACCCGTCGAATCCGATGATCGAATTCTTGCCGTCACGCTCGCTCGCGCGTGACAGCCGGGGCATGATGGGGCGATGACTCGGTTGCCGCGGTGGGCACGGCCGCTGAGCCGCAGCGGGGTGGACCGGTCCGGCGGCGAGCCCCCGCGCGGGCGTGCCGCGCGGGTGAAGGACGCGTTCGGCCGGGTGCCGTGGCGGCGGCTCGGCTCCGGGCTCGGGCTGCTGGCCGTGTCGCTGACCGGGCTCGCGCTCGGCCTCTACCTGGCCGCGGGCACCAGCGTCGACGTGGGCCCGTTCCGCTCCACCATGGCGGTCACCCCGTCGTGGTACGGCGACACCGAGGTGGTCCTGCCGCCGTTGGGTTCCCTGCAACTGGACAGCCACGACGGTCCCGCCCGGCTGATGGTGCGGCTGGACGCGCTCGACCGCGCCCGCACCGAGGCCCTGATCACCGACCCGGCGGGCATCACCGCGGCCAGCCGCACCGCCGTCGACGACGTGCGCGCCGGGGTCACCCGGCTGGTGCTGCGCGCCACGGCGGTCGCGGTGCTCGGCGCGATGCTGCTGTCCGCGCTGGTGTACCGGAAGATGCGCCGGGTCGCGTGGGCGGGCGGGCTCGCGCTGACCATCATGGCGGCCGCGTTCGGATCGGCGTTCGGCACCTTCAACCCGGGCGCGCTGCGCGAGCCGCGGTACGAGGGCCTGCTGGCCAACGCCCCGTCGGTGCTGGGCAACGCGCAGCGCATCGCCGACCGGTACGACGAGTACGCCGCGCAGCTGCAGAAGCTGGTGCAGAACGTCGGCAGCCTGTACGCCACGGTGCAGAACCTGCCGGTGTACTCCCCCGAGGACAACACGCTGCGCGTGCTGCACGTGTCCGACCTGCACCTGAACCCGGCCGCGTGGGGCGTGATCCGGACCGTGGTGGACAACTTCCACATCGACGTCGTCGTCGACACCGGCGACATCACCGACTGGGGCAGCGAGCCGGAGAAGGCGTTCGTGGCGTCGATCTCGCTGCTGAAGGTGCCGTACGTCTTCGTGCGCGGCAACCACGACTCGGCCGTGACCCAGGCCGCGGTGGCCGCCCAGCCCAACGCGATCGTGCTGGACAACAAGGTCGTGAAGGTGGCCGGGCTGAGCATCGCCGGCATCGGCGACCCGCGCTTCACCCCGGACAAGGGCATGGAACCGGCGGGCTCCGGCGACTCGAAGCAGACCGTCGAACGGGTGCTGGACGCCGGGGACAGGCTCGCCGACACCATCGCCAAGCAGCGGGACGAGGTCGTGGACCTGGCACTGGTGCACGATCCGCTGTCGGCGGGGCCGCTGGCCGGGTACACCCCGCTGGTGCTGGCCGGGCACCGGCACCACCGCGAGATCAGCAAGCTCGGCGACGACCAGACCATGCTGATGGTGCAGGGCTCCAGCGGCGGGGCCGGGCTGCGCGGGCTGGAGGGCGAGACGCCCACGCCGCTGGCGATGTCGGTGCTCTACTTCGACGACAACCGGGCGCTGATGGCGTACGACGACATCACCGTCGGCGGAACCGGCCTGGCCGAGGTGGCCCTGTCCCGCCACGTCGTCGACGACACTCCCCCGGGCCAGGCAGCCGCCCCCGGCACCCCGCCCCGCCCCACCCCGTCCCGCACCCGCTGACCCGCACGAACCCGCCCTGGTCCGCACCACCGCCTCGCACCTCGCGCCTCGCGCCTCGCACAGACGTTGGCCTATCTCGTCGAATATCCGTGGCTCGAATTCAATGAGATAGGCCAACGTCTATCAAAAGCGGGGTGCGACGGTCAGCCGCCCCGAGGACTACCTCAGCTGGCGAGGCGGGCGAGGACCAGTTCGCGGACGGTCTTGGCGTCGGCCTGGCCCTTGGTGGTCTTCATGACGGCGCCGATGAGGACGCCCGCGGCGGCCTGGTTGCCGCCGCGGATCTTCTCGGCGACGTCGGGGTTGGCGGCGATGGCCTCGTCGATGGCGGCGGTCAGCGCGCCGGTGTCGGAGACGACCTCCAGGCCCCGGGCGGCCATGATCTGCTCCGGGTCGCCCTCGCCGGCCAGCACGCCTTCCAGCACCTGGCGGGCCAGCTTGTCGGTGAGCTTGCCCGACGCGACCAGCGTCTGCAGCTGGGCGACCTGCGCGGGGGTCGCGCCGACGGCCTCCAGCTCGACGCCCTCGGCGTTGGCGCGGCGCGACAGCTCGCCCAGCCACCACTTGCGGGCGGCCTCCGGCGACGCGCCCGCGGCCACGGTGCGCTCGATCAGCTCGACCGCGCCCGCGTTGAGGATGGACTGCATGTCCAGGTCGGACAGGTTCCACTCGGTCTTCAGGCGGGCCCGGTGCTGGCGGGGCAGCTCCGGCAGGGCGGCCTTGAGCTGCTCCACCCAGGCCTGCTCGGGCGCGAGCGGCACCAGGTCGGGCTCGGGGAAGTAGCGGTAGTCGGTCGCGGTCTCCTTGGACCGGCCCGAGGTGGTGTCGCCGGTGTCCTCGTGGAAGTGCCGGGTCTCCTGCGTGATGGTGCCGCCGGAGTCGAGGACCATGGCCTGGCGCAGCATCTCCGAGCGCACCGCGCGCTCGACGCTGCGCAGCGAGTTGACGTTCTTGGTCTCGGTGCGGGTGCCCCACTCGGCGCCGGGCAGGTTCAGCGAGGTGTTCACGTCGCAGCGCATCGAGCCCTGCTCCATCCGCACGTCGGAGACGCCCAGGGTGCGGATCATGTCGCGCAGCTCGGCGACGTACGCCTTGGCGATCTCGGGGGCCCGCGCGCCCAGTCCCGGCACCGGCTTGGTGACGATCTCGACGAGCGGGATGCCGGCCCGGTTGTAGTCGACCAGCGACTCGGTCGCGCCGTGAATGCGCCCGGTCGCGCCGCCGACGTGCAGCGTCTTGCCGGTGTCCTCCTCCAGGTGCACCCGCTCGATGCCGATGCGCACCAGCTCGCCGTCGACCTCCACGTCGAGGTAGCCGTCGGTGCACAGCGGCTCGTCGTACTGGCTGATCTGGAAGTTCTTCGGCATGTCCGGGTAGAAGTAGTTCTTGCGGGCGAAACGGCACCAGGCCGCGATGGAGCAGTTCAGGGCGAGCCCGATGCGGATGGTCGCCTCGATCGCGGCGCGGTTGGCCACCGGGAGGCTGCCGGGCAGGCCCAGGCAGACGGGGCACACCTGGGTGTTCGGCTCGCCGCCGAAGTCGGTCGGGCAGCCGCAGAACATCTTGGTGACGGTGCCCAGCTCGACGTGGGTCTCCAGGCCGATGACCGGCTCGTAGCGGGAGACGACGTCGTCGTAGGTGGGCAGCACGGTGGTGCTCATCTGCTCGCTCCAGGCTTGGCGTGGGCGTGCTAGACGCCGCCGGACAAAACAACCACCAGCCTAGTAGCCCGCCCGGCCCCGCTCACACCGGGTTATCCGCCCCTCCACCCATCGATCATGACAAGAGGAGTGGCGTACGTCACAACATGAGCTGATCGGTGGAGGCCTTATTCATTCATTCGTCGCTGTGCGCTGATCACCGCCGCCCCGATCCTGAATGCACCCTGAGAACGGGACACGCAGATCTTCCGGGCCTGGCGGTGAGCGCGTCGCGTTCTTCCCCTCATCGATGCACAGGGAGGTGCATGATGGGTTCCGCAACGCTGTCCCGCCTCACCGCCGAGGCGCTCGGCACCGCAGTACTGGTCTTCTTCGGCGTGGGTGCGCTGCTCGTCGGCGGCGGTCCGCTGCTCGCGGGCGCGGTCGGCCTGATGATCGCCGCGGCCGCCGCCGCGTGGATCTTCGGCGGCCACTTCAACCCCTGGCTCACCCTCGCCGCCGCGGTCCGCGGCAGCGTGGACTGGGTCGGCGGCGCGCTGATCATCGCCGCGCAGCTGGTCGGCGGCTTCGTCGGCGGCCTGCTCATGTGGCTCTGCTACGGCGAGAACGGCGTCGCCGCCGGGCTCGGCGCGAACCGCCTGTCCGAGGCCGCGAGCTCCGGCAAGGGCCTGATCGCGGCGATCGTCGCCGAGGCGCTGGCCGTGTTCGTCATCGCCTGCGTGATGTTCGCGGTCGGCGACGGCGAGCGCTCCGGCATCAGCCTCGGCCTGGCGTACGCCGGTGGCACCCTCGCCATCGCGGCGGTCACCAGCGCCTCGCTCAACCTCGCCCGCACCTTCGGCCCGGAACTCGCGCTGACCCTGGCCGGCGGCGCGTCGGACTGGTCCGACATCTGGGTGTTCGCGGTCTCCGGCGCGCTCGGCGCGGTGCTCGCGGGCCTGCTCTACCCCCGGTTGAAGGGGGCCGCCTCCTGACCCCCGCCTGCTGCTGACCTCCTCAGGCAACGAGAAAGCGGCGTCCCCGCCCGGGAACGCCGCTTTCTCGTCGGAACTCAGAGCGCGGGCGGGGTGAAGGTGCCCACCGTCGACTCGACCGCGGCGGCGATCCGGTACATCCGGTCGTCGGCCATGGTCGGAGCCATGATCTGCAGACCCACCGGCAGCCCGTCGGACAGGCCGGCGGGCACCGAGATGGCCGGGCCGCCGTACAGGTTCGTCGGAATGGTGTACAGGTCGGCCAGGTACATCTGGTACGGGTCGGCGGTGCGCGCGCCCAGCTCGAACGCGGTGAACGGGGTGGTCGGCGAGACCAGCACGTCGACCTGCTCGAACGCGGAGGTGAAGTCGCGCGTGATCAGCGTGCGCACCTTCTGTGCCTGGCCGTAGTAGGCGTCGTAGTAACCCGACGACAGCGCGTACGTGCCGATGATGATGCGGCGCTTGACCTCGTCGCCGAAGCCCGCCTCGCGGGTCAGCGACATGACGTCCTCCAGCGAGTTGCGGCCGTCGTCGCCGACGCGCAGGCCGAAGCGCACCGCGTCGAAGCGGGCCAGGTTCGACGAGCACTCGCTGGGCGCGATCAGGTAGTACGCCGGCAGCGCGTACTGGAAGTGCGGGCAGGACACCTCGACGACCTCGGCGCCCAGCTTGGTCAGCGCCTCCACGGTGTCGCGGTAGACGGCCATCACGCCGGGCTCCGCGCCCTCGCCGGAGAACTCCTTGACCAGGCCGACGCGCACCCCGGTCAGGTCACCGGTCGCGCCCTGGCGGGCGGCGGCGACGACGTCCGGCACGGGCAGCGGGATCGAGGTCGAGTCGCGCGGGTCGTGCCCGGCGATCACCTCGTGCAGCAGCGCGGTGTCCAGCACGGTGCGCGCGACCGGGCCGGGCGTGTCCAGCGACGACGAGAACGCGATCAGGCCGTAGCGCGAGGTGCCGCCGTAGGTCGGCTTCGCGCCGACGGTGCCGGTGACCGCGCCGGGCTGGCGGATCGAGCCGCCGGTGTCGGTGCCGATGGCCAGCGGGGCCTCGTACCCGGCGACCGCCGCCGCCGAGCCGCCGCCGGAGCCGCCCGGGATACGGGTCAGGTCCCACGGGTTGTACGTCGGGCCGTAGGCCGAGTACTCGGTGGACGAGCCCATCGCGAACTCGTCCATGTTGGTCTTGCCCAGCATGACCATGCCCGCCTCGCGGATGCGGGTCATCACCGTCGCGTCGTACGGCGGCCGCCAGCCTTCGAGAATCTTCGAGGCGGCGGTGGTGGGGATGCCCTTGGTCGCGATGACGTCCTTGATCGCGATCGGCACGCCGGCCAGCGGCCCGAGCTTCTCGCCCGCGGCGCGCCTGGCGTCGACGGCCCGCGCGGCCTCGACCGCACCCGCGTCGTCGACGTGCAGGAACGCGTGCACGCGGCCGTCGACCTCGGCGATGCGGTCCAGGTGGGCGCGGGTGGCCTCCTCCGCGGACACGTCCCCGGCGGCGATCTTCGCGGCCAGGTCGGCCGCGGTCAGCTTGATCAGATCACTCATCGGGGTCACTCCTCATCCGCAAGGATCTGGGGCACACGGAACCGGTCCTCGGCGGAGTCCGGCGCGCCCGACAGCGCCTCTTCACGGGTCAGGCCGGGCACGACGACGTCCTCGCGCAGCACGTTGACCAGCGGCACCGAGTGCGACGTCGGCGGGATGTCGTCCGCGGCGACCTCACCGACCCGCGCCACCGACTGCAGGATCACGTCCAGCTGACCGGCGAAGCGGTCCAGCTCCTGTTCGGTGACGGCGAGCCGCGACAGGCGCGCGAGATGCGCGACCTCTTCGCGGGAGATGGCGGCCATGACTGCCCCCTAGACGTAGCGGCGAACTCGGACAGCGCGAAGGGTGGCACACGCTCCGCGCCCGTAGCGAGTCTATTTGTCACCGGTGGCGCGTTTCGCAGCGCCCCTGTCCCAGCGAACCGCGCAAGCGGGTCGGGAGGGCTCCGGGAGACGGTCCCTCGCCACGTGGCTACATCTTTTTTGATGTGGCCACATCAAAAAAGATGTAGCCACGGCCCGCGGACCACCTGCCGACACCGGTCACGCCGGGTCAGCGTGCACCTTCAGCGTGCAGCGCCGGCGGAAGGCACAGCGCGGCGGCACGGCGCGGCGGTCGCGACGCGGTGCTCAGGCGCTGCGGGCGGGCAGGGTGGTGCGGGCGAGCCAGTCGGCGAGTTCGTCGGGGGGCAGCGGGCGGGCGTAGAACCAGCCCTGGGCGACCTCGCAGCCGGCGGACTGGAGCAGCCGCCAGGCGCGCTCGTCCTCGACGCCCTCGGCGACCACCCGCAGCCCGAGCGCCCCGGCCAGCTCGATGATGGAGCGCACGATCACCAGGTCGTCCGGGTCGTCGGCCATGGCCATCACGAACGAGCGGTCGATCTTCACCTCGGACAGCGGCAGCCGGCGCAGGTGCTGCAGCGAGGAGTAGCCGGTGCCGAAGTCGTCCAGGGCGATGCCGACGCCGAGCAGCTGGAGCCGGGTCAGCGTGGCCAGCACCCGGTGCGGGTCGGCCATCAGCGCGCTCTCGGTGATCTCCAGCTGCAGCCGGTACGGCTCCACGCCGTACCGCTGGAGCAGCTCCTCGATCTGCTCGACGATCGCGCCGGTGTGCAGGTCGCGCACGCTGACGTTGACCGCCATGCGCACCTGCAGGCCCGCCGCGGACCACTTGGCGAGCTGGGTCACCGCCTCCTCGAGCACCCACCGCGTCAGCAGCCGCATCACCGAGCTCGGCTCGGCGACCCGGATCAGCTCGTCGGGGCTGACCGGGCCGCGGGTCGGGTGCTGCCAGCGCAGCAGCGCCTCGACGGCGACCACCTCGCCGGTCGTGATCTCGACCTGGGGCTGGTAGAACAGCCGCAGCCCGCCCCGGTCCGGCTGGCCGAGCATGGTGCGCAGGTCGGCGAGCAGGCTGAGCCGCTGCGGGGAGTTCTGGTCGGCGTCGGGGTTGTAGACGGCGACGGCGTCACCGTCGTGCTTGGCGGTGTACATGGCGACGTCGGCGTGGCGCAGCAGGGTGGCGAAGTTGGTGCCGTGGTCGGGGTAGACGGCGATGCCGATGGAGGCGCCGACGTCCAGCGGCAGCCCGTCCAGCACGACCGGGGCCGACAGCGCCTGCTCGATCTGCTCGGCCAGCTCGCGTGCCTGCTCCGGGCTGTCGAGGCGCTTGGCCACGACGGCGAACTCGTCGCCGCCCAGCCGCGCGACCAGATCGCCGGCGCGCACCAGCCGGTCCAGCCGGTCGCCGACCGCGATCAGCAGCCGGTCCCCCACCTCGTGCCCGAGCGAGTCGTTGACGTGCTTGAACCGGTCCAGGTCGAGCAGCAGCAGGCCGAAGCGGCTGCGCGGGTCGCCCTGCACGGCGCGCTGCGCGTGGCCGGCCACGGTGGCGGACACCTCGCCGATCAGCGCCTTGCGGTTGGCGAGCCCGGTCAAGGTGTCGATGTTGGCCAGGTGCCGCTGCTCGGCGGTGATGATGGACAGCCGCCGCACCGCCAGCAGCGGCAGGATCAGCGCCAGCACGAGTTCGGGGGCGACCTCGGTCTGCGCGGCGATGACCGGGCCCAGCATGAGCAGGGCGCCGGTGCTCAGCGCCTCGTTGGCCAGCGGGCCCATGATGATCGGCAGCAGCGCGCCGCCGTCGCGCAGCCAGATCGCGGTGGCCGTGGTCAGGTACTTCACCGCGAACCAGGTGGTCGCCGAGGCCGCCAGCGCGAGCAGCCCCGGCGGGGCGTCGCCGCTGAACAGGTGCAGCACCGCGTACGCGAACCCGAAGGCCAGCGCGTACTGGCCGAGGTTGAACACGGCCCGCCACAGCGCGTGCCGCAGCCGCAGCGAGGCCACCGCCACGGCCAGCCCCTGCACCACCACCGCGGCGGCGAGCCCGGAGTCGATCATTATGGCGAACGTGAAGCAGATCGACGGATAGATGGCCGACGTGTTCCACCGGCCGGGCAGCGTGACCGGCAGCGCGTCGCCCGCGACGGCGAGCCCGGCCAGCAGCCAGAAGCCGAGGCTGACATGTTCGAGCACACTCGGCAGCTCGGCAAGGTCACGCAGAGTGATGGCAGCTGCGGCCACGGTTACGGCGATGACGTACACACCGAAATTCCGCCGTCGCTCCGCGGGCACGCGATTGCGATGTGCCTGCAGTGCTTGGGGTGTGGCCGCCATGGACACCTTCCCGAGGCCGATTGACGCACGACGGCGCCGCCCGCCGATCGCGGCTGGTCATTTCACTCTAAGCCCGAAAACGCCCCAGACCACTCTGCGCGTTCGCGTGTGACGAAGATGTGATTGTTTGACCCTTTCCTCCGTCACTCCACGTAAGACTCATGCAACCTTGCGTATATCTCCCTGCGCCGCTACTGCAGCACCACCCGGATGGCGGTGTTGCGGTAACCCGCTCGGGCGAACGCCGCGGCCATCGGCCGGTTGCCCAGATCGGTGTCCGCCCCGATCTCCTCCGCGCCCTGCTCGGCCAGCAGGGCCGTCGCCTCGGCCAGCAGATCGTCGGCGTAGCCGTGCCCGCGCTGCGCCGGCACGACGGCGACGAACCCGATCACCGCGCGGGTGTGGTTGCGGGACGGCACGACCAGGCCGACCAGCTCACCTTCGGGGGTGTACGCGGCCCGCCACCACTCGCGCGGCGCGGGCAGCCCGGCCAGGTCGGCGACCATGATGCGGGCGGCCTCGTCCGGCCCGTGCCGGGCGGCGTCCCGGGCGCTGTACCCGTCGAGGGTGCCCTCGATCGAGGCCCGGCAGATCGCCAGCACCTGCTCGTCGCCGACCTCGCGGAAGACCAGCCGGATCGACCGCGCCGGCAGCCCGTCCGCGGGAGTCCACTGGTAGTTGAACCGCTCGACGAACGGCTCATAGCCGGCGGCGGCCGCGGCGGCCAGCCGGTCCTCGGCGGCCTCCCGCACGACGTCGCCGTCCCGCCAGCCCGGTGGCAGGAACAGGTGGTACTCGGGCCGCGCGCCCTCCGCCGTGCGCATCTCCCGCAGCGCCGTCGCCAGCAGCAGCGCGCCGATCTCCCGGCGGTCGGGTTCGGCGCCCGGCTCCAGCCAGTCGAGGCTGAACGGCACGGCCGCCTCCGGGAAGCCCCAGAAGGCGCAGCGGGCGACGGTGCGCCCGGCGCGGCGCGCCACCCAGCTCCACTCGGGACGGTACTGCCCGGTCGCGAGCAGCTCCGGCCAGGATCGGCGGGACTCCACGCCCACACCGGGCACGGGCTGGTGCGGGTAGGCGAGGAACAACTGCTCCTCACCCACCCGCAGCGAGCGGATTTCGAGATCGTTCTCAGTAGTCATCGCTGCCGAGGCTAGACCGGCTGTCTACCCGTTTTCGCGGTTCGCGTCCGCGTACGCCTTCGCCGCCTCCGGGCCCTGCCCCAGCAGCACCGCGAAGCCCGCCTCGTCGAGGGTCGGCACGCCCAGCGAGCGGGCCTTGTCCAGCTTGGACCCGGCGTTCTCGCCGACCACCACGAAGCTGGTCTTCTTCGACACCGAACCGGCCACCTTCGCGCCGAGCGCGGTCAGCGCGTCGGCGGCCCCGTCGCGGGTGTGGTTCTCCAGCGTTCCGGTGACCACCACGGTCAGGCCGTCCAGCGGCTTGGGCCCGGTGTCGGCGACCGGCTCCTGCTCCATGAGCACGCCCGCGGCGCGCCACTTCTCGACCACCTCGCGGTGCCAGTCCTCGGCGAACCACTCGCGGACCGCCTCGGCGATGGTGCCGCCGACGTCCTCGACCACCGACATCTGCTCCAGCGAGGCGGACGCGATCGCATCCAGCGCGTTGAAGTGGTTGGCCAGCGCGCGGGCCGCCGTCGGACCGGTGTGCCGGATGGACAGCGAGGTCAGCACCCGGAACAGTTCCTTGGTCTTGGCCAGTTCCAGGTTGGCCAGCAGCTTGCCCGCGTTCGTGGACAGCGTGCCGTCCTTCTTCAGGAAGAACGGCGACTTCGCCAGCCGCGCCTCGTCGAGGCTGAACAGGTCGCCCTCGTCGGCCAGCACGCCGTCGTTGACCAGCGCCAGGGCTGCCTTCTCGCCCATGCCCTCGATGTCGAAGCCGTCCCGGCCGCCGATGTAGATGATGCGCTCGGACAGCTGCGCCTTGCAGTAGCGGGTGTTCGGGCAGCGCAGGTCGACATCGGCCTCCTTGGCCGGGGCCAGCTTGGTGCCGCAGGACGGGCAGGTCGCCGGCATGGTCCAGGCGTGCTCGCTGCCGTCGCGCAGCGCCTCGACCGGGCCGAGCACCTCCGGGATCACGTCGCCCGCGCGGCGGATCACCACGGTGTCGCCGATCAGCACGCCCTTGCGCGCCACCTCCTGCTGGTTGTGCAGGGTCGCGCTGGCGACGGTCACGCCGCCGACGAACACCGGCTCCAGCACCGCGTACGGCGTGACCCGGCCGGTGCGGCCGACGTTCACCTCGATGCCGAGCAGCTTGGTGTTGACCTCCTCCGGCGGGTACTTGAACGCGATCGCCCAGCGCGGCGCGCGGCTGGTCGCCCCGAGCTTGGCCTGCTCGGCGACGTCGTCGACCTTGACCACCACACCGTCGATGTCGTGTTCCAGGTCGTGCCGGTGGGCGGCGTAGTTCGCGATGTACGCCTTCACCTCGTCCAGCGAATCCACCACCCGCCAGCGCTCGCTGGTCGGCAGGCCCCACGCCTTGAGCTGTGCGTACGCGTCGGACTGGCTGGTCGGCTCGAAGCCAGTGCGGGCGCCGATGCCGTGCACGATCAGGTGCAGGGCGCGCTTGGCGGTGATCGCCGGGTCCTTCTGGCGCAGCGAGCCGGAGGCGGCGTTGCGCGGGTTCACGTAGGTGCGCTCGCCCGCCGCGAGCTGGGCCGCGTTGAGATCGGCGAAGGCCTGCGCCGGGAAGTAGATCTCACCGCGGACCTCGACCAGGTCGGGCGGGTTGTCGCCGGCCAGCTTGTGCGGGATGCCCGCGATGCGGCGCACGTTGGCGGTGACGTCCTCGCCGGTGCGCCCGTCGCCGCGGGTCGCGCCCCGGGTCAGCCGGCCCTTCTCGTAGGTGAGGTTGACCGCGAGGCCGTCGATCTTCAGCTCGCACAGGTAGCGCACCGGCGCGCCCGCGTCCTTCTCGACGCGGGCCGCCCAGGCGGCGAGCTGGTCGTCGTTGAACGCGTTGTCGAGGCTGAGCATGCGCTCGGCGTGGTCGACGCTGGCGAAGCCGAGCCACTCCCCCGCCCCGACGCGCTGCGTCGGCGAGTCCTGCGAGACCAGCTCGGGGCGCTCCAGCTCCAGCGCTTCGAGCTCGTGCATCAGCTCGTCGTAGGCCGCGTCCGACAGCGTCGGCGCGTCGTCGACGTAGTAGCGGTGCTGCGCGTCATTGATCTTGGACACGAGCTCGGCGTACCGTGTCCGGACCTTGTCGGTTACCTCACTGGTCACCCGTGCACGGTAACCGCCGCCCCCGACACCGCGGACCCCGCCCTGCGGACCGGCCAAGATCTGTTTTCGTGGACGCTGGATGCCGCCCCAGCAGCGGCGGGCGTCCACGAAAACGGATCTCGGGTCAGTCCCAGGCCGTGCCGAGCGCGGCGAGCTGGTCGGCGTACTCGATGCGCTCGGCCCAGGCGGCCGGCCAGGCCGCCATGCCCGCCGCCGCACCGTGGAACGCGCCCGCCAGGCAGGCGATCGAGTCCGAGTCGCCGCCGGTCGCAGCGGCCCGGCCGAGCGCGGCGACCGGGTCGTCGGCGTGGCGCAGGGCCGCCAGCAGCGCCGTGGCCAGCGCCTCCTCCGCGATCCAGCCCTCGCCGGTCTCGCGGCACACGTCGCCACCGGAGTCCGGCCTGGCCAGCGCCGAGAGCAGCAGGTCCAGCGCGTCGGCGCACTCGTCCCAGCCACGCGCCATGAACTCCTCCGGCGCCAGCACCCCCGGCCGCTGCCACAGGTCGCCGAGCCAGTCCTCCCGGTACACGGTGCGCTGGTCGGCGCAGCGGTCCCGCAGCGCGCCGGGCACGTCGGCCAGGTCGAGGCCGTCGCGCAGCAGGCGCACCGCCAGCGCGGTCAGCTCCGCCGCGGCCAGCCCGGTCGGGTGCCCGTGGGTCAGCCCCGCCTGCAGCTGCGCCACCCCGGCAAGGGTGTCCAGGTCGTACGCGGCGACCAGGCCGACCGGGGTGACCCGCATGTTCGCCCCGCAGCCCTTCGACCCGGCCACCGTCGCCTCCTGCCAGCGCAAGCCGCCGGCCAGGTTCGCGCAGGCGTTCAGGCAGGTCATACCCGGGGCGCGGTTGTTCTCCGGGCTCTTCGCCCAGGTCAGGAAACGTTCGCGCAGCAGCGGTTCGAGCACGGCGGCGGTCGGCTCGGCGGCGTCGCGCAGCGCCCAGGCCACCGCGAGCGCCATCTGCGTGTCGTCCGTGACGAGCGCGGGTTCGGGCAGCTCCCGCGGACCGCCCGGCCCGTGCTCCGCCACGATCTGGGCGTACTTGCGGAACTCGGTCGGCTTGCCCAGCGCGTCGCCGTACGCCAACCCGAAGAGCGACCCGCTGGCCGCGTCGATCACCGTCACCCGCGGCATCCTGCCACTCCCGCGCCACCCGCGGCCGCACGGAGTCCCGGGCGGCCGGACCCGCCGGCCGCCCGCTCGGCGACGACTCAGGCCACGGCCGGGTACAGCTGCCGCAGGTCGCCCGACAGGCCGGACTTGAGCTGCCGGCTCACGTCGTCGGCGAGCACCTCGGGCAGTCCCTGCTCCACCGCGTCGAGAACCTGCGCCACCACGTCCTCCGGCGCGACCTTCGGGCCGTCGACGTGCGCGGCCATGTCGGTGTCGATGTAGCCGATGTGCACCCCGGTCACCAGGGTTCCCTGCTCGTGCAGCGCCAGCCGCAGCGCGTTGGTCGCGGCCCAGGCGGCGGACTTCGACGCCGAGTAGCCCCCGGTCGTGGGCAGCGAGAACCAGGACAGCGCGGAGAGCACGTTGACGACCGCGCCGCCGCCGTTGGCGGCCAGGATCGGCGCGAACTCGCGGGACACGCGGACCGGGCCGTAGAAGTTGGTCTCCATCTCGCGGCGCAGCGCGTCCTCGCCGTCGAGGATGCCCGACCCGGTCGCGATGCCAGCGTTGTTGATCAGGAGCTGTACGTCGCCGGCCTGCTTGGCGGCCGCCGCCACCGAGTCGGGGTCGGTGACGTCGAGCTGGAGCGGGACGACCCGCGGGTCGGTGATCGACGCCGCGTCGCGGGCGGTGGCGTACACCTTCGACGCGCCGCGGGCGAGCAGCATCTCGGTGAACGCCTTGCCGAGGCCGCGGTTGGCGCCGGTCACGAGGGCCACGGAACCATTGATCTTCATGTTCGCCTCCTGGTGGGTATGGCTTCACCAGCGACACTATACGAAACATATAGCTATTGCCTTGAGATACGAATCATATAGCGACAGCCATGCGAAAGGTATGCTCGAACCATGTCCAAGCGGATGTACGGCCAGGTGTGCCCGATCGCGCGCTCGCTCGACGTGCTCGGCGAGCGGTGGACCCTTCTCATCGTGCGCGAGCTGCTGCTCGGGCCGCGGCGGTTCAAGGAACTGCTGACCGTGCTGCCCGCGATGGGCACCAACCGCCTGGCCGAACGGCTCCAGCTGCTGGAACGCAGCGGCGTCGTCGTCCGGCGCGCGCTGCCGGCCGCCCCGGACGTGCGCGCCTACGAACTGACCGCGTACGGCGAGCGGCTGCGCCCGCTGCTGATCGAACTCGCCACCTGGGGTTCGGAACTGCCGCTCGACGACGAGATCGACCCCGGCACCGCACGGGCCGAGCTGATCGCGCTCTACCTCGCCGAGCACTGCCCGCCCGAGGACGCCGCCGGACCGCCCGCGACCTACCAGTTCCACGTGGGCGACGAGGTCTTCCACATCCGCGCCGACGGCGGCGTGCACGCCAGATCCGGCCCCGCCCCGATCCCGGCCGACCTCGTGGTGACCTGCGACCTGGCCACCTTCGACGCGCTGACCCGCGGCACGCTCGACCCGACCGAGGCCGCCGCGTCCGGCGCGCTCACCACCACCGGCGACCCCGCCGCACTCACCCGCGCGTTCGGCCTCCTGCGCCACCGCACCCCGGCCTAGCCAAGGACGCGGCTACCGCCGACCGCAGCTGGGCGCCGTCACTGCTCGACCAGCCGCCGGCCGGCTTCGCGGCACGCCTTCAGCACCGCCTGGGCGTAGGCGGGCGTCGCCCTGGCCAGGCCGCACGACGGCGTCACCACCACCCGCTGCGCCAGCAGCTCGTCGGCGAACCCCAGGTCCCGCCACAGCCGCTTGACCCGCTCGGCCAGCGCCGCGCCGTTCGGGCGCGTGCCATTGCCCGGTGGCGTCGTACGCGCCACGCCCGCGAGCAGGCCGAGCCCGGCGTCGATCATCTCGCCGATCGCGTCGAGCTTCTCCGCACCGGCGCCGACCAGGTCCAGATCCAGCGCGAGCGCGGCCGCCCCGGCCTCCCGCAGCAGCGCCAGCGGTGTGTCGGGCGCGCAGCAGTGCACGATCACCGGCACCCCGGCCGCTCCGATCACCGAGGCGAGCGTGTCCCGGACGGTCGACGGGGCCACCGAGCGGTACGTGTGCAGCGTGCTGGCGGTGCGCACCCGCCCGGCCAGCACCGCGGGCAGCGACGGCTCGTCGAGCTGGAGCAGCACCTGCGCACCCGGCACCCGCCGCTGCACGTCCGCGACGTGCGCCTTGAGCCCTTCGGCAAGCGATTCCGCCAGGTCACGGGCCGCGCCGTGGTCGGAGACCAGGGCCTCGCCCAGGGCCAGCTCGATGTTGGCGGCCAGCGTCCACGGGCCGGCCGACTGCACCTTCAACGTCCCGGTGAACCCGTCGGCCTGCTCGGTGAGCTGGTCGAGGTCGCGCTCACGCAGGTCGTACGCCCGGCGGAGCTCCCGGCCCGGACTCGCCGCGACCCGCCACCGGCCCGTGTAGATCTCCACCGGCAGCTCGACCAGCAGCCCGGCGCTCCGCCCGATCATGTCCGCGCCGGGGCCGCGCGCGGGCAGCTCCGGCAGGTACGGCAGATCCGGCAGCTCGCCGAGGGTGAACTTGACCGCCTCGGCGATGTCGGTGCCCGGCACCGACCCGATGCCCGTCGCAGACCCGGCCGGCCACAGCGGCGCGGCGGGCTTGTCGGTGATCTCGTCAGGCGTGCTCATGCCGGGGCCTCGTTCTGCTCGCCATGGAAACCTAGATCGCGACGATCTTGCGCGAAGTGTGGGGAGTTTGCCCGTTACGGGCGTGTCGCCCCCACAGTTCACGCAAGATCACCGCCGCCGTGCGGGAAGGAGCAGGGCGAAGCGCGCGGTGACCGCGTCCGCTCATGACGCGGTGGTGATGGTCGCGCTGCCCAGCACGATGTCACCGGCCGGGTCGGGGCGGTAGACCACGACGGCCTGGCCTGCGGCGATGCCGCGCTCGGGGCGGCGCAGACGCACGCTCAGCACGGAGCCGTCGAGCTCGGCCACGGCCGGGGCGGGGCGGCCGTGCGCCCGCAGCTGCACCTCGCACTCGACGGGTCCGGTCGGCGGCTGTCCCGCGATCCAGACCGTGCGCTCGCCGTCCACCTGCGAGACCTCCAGCGCCTCGGCGGGGCCTACGGTGACCGTGTTGGTGACCGGCGTGATCGACAGCACGTAGCGCGGGCGGCCGTCCGGCGCGGGCCGGCCCAGCGCCAGCCCCTTGCGCTGGCCCACCGTGTACGCGAACGCGCCGTCGTGCTTGCCCAGCACCTCGCCGGTGCCGGCGTCGACGATGTCGCCCGGCTCGCTGCCCAGGTGCTTGCGCAGGAAGCCCTGGGTGTCGCCGTCGGCGATGAAGCAGATGTCGTGCGAGTCGGGCTTGTCGGCGACGGCCAGGCCGCGGGCGTGCGCCTCGGCGCGCACCTGCTCCTTGGTCGAGTCGCCGAGCGGGAACATCGAGTGGCCGAGCTGCTCGGAGTTGAGCACCGCCAGCACGTACGACTGGTCCTTGGCGAGGTCGACGCTGCGGCGCAGCAGGCCGTCGGCGCCCAGCCGCGCGTGGTGGCCGGTGACCACCGCGTCGAAGCCCAGGGCCAGCGCCCGGTCCAGCACCGCCGCAAACTTGATCTTCTCGTTGCAGCGCAGGCACGGGTTCGGCGTGCGCCCCGCCGCGTACTCCGCGACGAAGTCCTCGATCACGTCCTCGTGG
Organism: Catellatospora coxensis; assembly: GCF_016862635.1. Taxonomy (GTDB): domain Bacteria; phylum Actinomycetota; class Actinomycetes; order Mycobacteriales; family Micromonosporaceae; genus Catellatospora; species Catellatospora coxensis. Next base: position 50,947 of record NZ_BONI01000032.1, read on the forward strand.
AAGCGCTCAGCCATGTCCCACACGTAGAAGGGGATCCCGAGCACGTCAGCCGCCCGCCGCGCGTCATGCGCGTCCTCCTTGGTGCAGCACCCGCGCGCCCCGGTCCGATGCGTGGCGGCGTTCTTCGACAGCGCCAGATGCACCCCGGTGACATCGTGCCCGGCCGCCACGGCCCGGGCAGCCGCCACCGCCGAGTCCACCCCACCAGACATAGCCGCCAGCACACGCACCCCGACAGCCTACCCGCCCCGCCACCCTCCTCGGCCGGTGCGGCGGGCGGGGTCAGCGGGACATGCCGGCGCGGCGGGCGCGGTCGACGGCGGGGGGCAGGGCCGTGATGAGGGCGTCGAGGTCGGCGCGGGTGCTGGTGTGGCCGAGGGTGAAGCGCAGCGAGGAGCGGGCGGACAGGGGGTCGGCGCCCATCTGGAGGAGTACGTGCGAGGGCTGGGCGACGCCGGCCGAGCAGGCCGAGCCGGTGGAGACGGCGATGTCCTGGGCGTCGAGCAGCAGCAGGAGGGCGTCGCCCTCGCAGCCGGGGAAGCTGAAGTGCGCGTTGCCGGGCAGCCGGGAACCGGGCTCGTCGGCCGGTGCGCCGTTGAGGATCGCGTCGGGGACCACGGCGCGCACCCACTCGATCAGCTCGTCGCGCAGCGCCGCGAGCCGCTGAGCGTGCTGCTCCTGGTGCTTGACGGCGTGCTCGACGGCGCAGGCGAAGGAGACGATCCCGGGCACGTCCAGCGTGCCGGAGCGTACGTCGCGCTCCTGGCCGCCGCCGTGCAGCTGCGGGGTGCAGGCGACATCGCGGCCGAGCACCAGCGCGCCGACGCCGAGCGGGCCGCCCAGCTTGTGCCCGGTGAGGGTGAGCGCGGCGACGCCGCTGGCGGCGTAGTCCACCGGCACCTGGCCGACGGCCTGCACCGCGTCGGTGTGCAGCGGCACCCCGCGCGCGGCCGCGAGCGCGGCCAGCTCGGCGATCGGCTGTACGGTGCCGACCTCGTTGTTGGCCCACATGACGGTGACCAGCGCGGCCTTGTCGTCCAGCGCTTCGGCCAGCACCTCCGGCCGCACCCGGCCCTCGTGGTCGACCGGCAGCGAGACCACCTCGGCGCCTTCGTGCTCGCCCAGCCAGTGCACCGCGTCCAGCACCGCGTGGTGCTCGACGGCGCCGACCAGGACCTTGGTGCGGCCCGCCGGGCGGCGGGCCCAGTAGACGCCCTTGACGGCGAGGTTGTCGCTCTCGGTGCCGCCGCCCGTGAAGATCACTTCGGACGGACGGGCGCCCAGCACCGCGGCGATGCGCTCCCGCGACTCCTCCACCAGGCGGCGGGCAGCGCGGCCCGGGCCGTGCAACGACGAGGCGTTGCCGACCTCACGCGCGGTCGCGACGTAGGCGTCCAGCGCCTCAGGCAGCATCGGCGTGGTCGCCGCATGATCAAGGTAGGCCATCTCGCCGCCAAGCCTAGCCGTAACGGTGCTTACCCGTACCCCAGGAGTGTGCCGCCCGGGGCCGGCCGGGTGCCCGCGATCCGTCGCGGTGAAGGCCCTTCGACCTTCCCACCAGCCCTGACATGGTGAAGGGCCCCGGCGGCCGGTGACCGCGGGGCCCTTCGATGTCTGCGTACGCCGTCAGCGGCGCTTGCGGATCTCCTCGGAGGCCTGCGGCACGACCTGGTTGAGGTCGCCCACGACGCCGAAGTCGGCCAGCTCGAAGATCGGCGCCTCGGTGTCCTTGTTCACCGCGACGATGGTCTTCGAGGTCTGCATGCCGGCCCGGTGCTGGATCGCGCCCGAGATGCCGACCGCGATGTACAGCTGCGGCGACACCGTCTTGCCGGTCTGCCCGACCTGGAACGCGTGCGGGTAGAAGCCGGAGTCGGTCGCCGCGCGCGACGCGCCGACGGCCGCGCCGAGCAGGTCGGCCAGCTCCTCAATGATCTTGAAGTTCTCCGCCGACGCGACACCGCGGCCGCCGGAGACGACGATCGACGCCTCGGTCAGCTCCGGGCGGGCGCCCTTGGCCTCGGCGACGCGCTTGGTGACCACGGCCAGCTTGTCGGAGTCGGCCAGCGCCACCTCGACCTGCTCCACCGACGGCGCGGCCGCGGCGGGGCTGGGCGTGAGCGAGTTCGGCCGTACGGTGACCAGCGGCAGGCCCTTGGTGACCTTGGACTTCACGATGGTCGAGCCCGCGAAGGCGACCTGGGTGGCGGTGCCGTCGGCGGCCAGCTCGACCACGTCGGTGAGCACGCCGTTGTCCAGCTTGACCGCGAGCCGGCCCGCGATCTCCTTGCCCTCCTGGGTGGAGCCGATCAGCACGGCCGCCGGGGAGACCGACTTGACCAGCTGGGCGAGCGCGGTGGCCTTGGGGGCGACCAGGTGCTCGTCGATCTCGGCGCTCTCGGCCGCGTAGACCTTCGTCGCGCCGTACTCGCCGAGCTTGTCGACGAGCGGGGCGGCCGTGCCGGGCGGGCCCAGCACCACCGCGGCGGGCTCGCCGAGCGAGCGCGCCAGGGTCAGCATCTCCAGCGTGACCTTCTTGACCGTGCCGCCGGAGGACTCGACGACTACCAGAACCTCAGCCATTGTCGGGCCTCTCAGACGAACTTCTCGGAGGACAGGAAATCGACCAGCGCGACGCCGCCGTCACCGGAGTCGGCGACCTTCTGGCCGGCGCTGCGCGCCGGGCGCTTGCTGTGCGACAGCACGGTGGTGGCGGCGCCCGCCCAGCCCACCTGGTCGGCGGCGACACCGAGGTCGGCCAGTGACTTGGTCGCCACCGGCTTCTTCTTGGCGGCCATGATGCCCTTGAAGGACGGGTAGCGCGGCTCGTTGATGGTGTCCCACACGCTCACGATCGCGGGGGTGGCGGCCGTGACGACCTCGTACCCCTCCTCGGTCTGGCGCTCGACGGTCAGCTGCGAGCCCTCGACGGTGAGCTTGCGCGCGCCGGTCAGCGCCGCGTAGCCCAGCCGCTCGGCCAGCATGTGCGGCATGACCTGGCCGCGGGCGTCGGTCGACTCCGCGCCGGAGATGACCAGGTCGGGGGCCAGCTCGCTGATCGCGGCGGCGAGCACCTTGCTGGTGCCCAGCGCGTCGGTGCCGGCGAGGGCGTCGTCGAGGACGTGCACGGCCGCGTCGGGGCCCATGGACAGCGCCTTGCGGATCGACTCGGTGGCCCGGTCCGGCCCCATGGTCAGCACGGTCACCTCACCGCCGTGCGCCTCCTGCAGCCGCAGCGCCTCCTCGATGGCGTACTCGTCCATCTCGTTGATGACGTTGTTGGCCGAGGCACGGTCGACGGTGTTGTCGTCCGCGCGCAGGTTGCGCTCGGCGCCGGAGTCCGGCACCTGCTTGACAAGTACGACGATCTTCATCGCGCTCTGACGACCCTCCTGAGTTGAACGGACGTTCATGCCCTCGCCGCGAGCCTGTCTCCTGACACGTCACGGGTCAAGCTAGACCGGCTGTGGACGTTGCCACTTTTGCCGGCCCGGCGCGAGTGGGGAGTCCTCGGCGGTCCGCCGTTTCAGGCGGATCGCCAGGACGAGCCATTCGCGAAGCAGGTTACTGACGAGTAATTTATGACCCCTGCTCCTCTACCCGCCAGGACGGCCGCCAATAGTGACAGAGGTCACCCCGCCATGATGCCCATCCCGTAGAGTCACGCCTAGCAGGAGGTGTCATGACATGACCACGCAAACCGCACCCCTGCCGGGCCGCCCCACCACGGATCCGGGCCTGCCGCCCGAGGCGGAGCACCACCGGCAGCCTGAGCCCGACGAGCACCTGTGCACCTGTGGCCGCCTACGCGACGACTGCGTCCGCGACACGATCCGCCACCTCTGGCACCCCGCCCACACCTGACCACCACGCCCTGCGGGCCCGACTCCGTCGCGGGCCCGTTTTGCCATAGACGTTGGCCTATCACATCGACTCCGATCGCCGGAAAGTCGATGTGATAGGCCAACGTCAATGAAAGGCGCGCGGCGGTCGCCGCTATCCGACGGACGGCCGCCAGATGTACGGCGTGGTCGTCGTCACCGCGACCATGCCCAGCCGCTCCAGGATCGGCCGGCTGTCCGCCGACGCGTCCACCTGCAAGTACTTGAACCCGCGCTCAACTGCCCGGATCGCCCGGTGCGCGACCATCGCCTTGTAGATGCCCCGCCCCCGCCACTGCTCCAGCGTCGACCCGCCCCACAACCCGGCGAACTCGGTGCCCTTCTCGTACCGGATCCACCCGGCGCAGACCACCTCGCCACCCGCCTCGGCGACCACGACTGTCAGCACCCGCGGGTCGGCGGCCAGCTCCTTCTCCAGCCCGAGGACCAGGTGGCTGCGGTCCTCCTTCCAGACCGCCTCCTCCATCGCCCCGATCCGCTCCAGGTCACGCCGCGAGGTCACCTCGCGCAGCGTCACCCCCTCCGGCAGGACCGGTGTACGGGCCAGCGGCTCGGCCAGCCCGATGATCACCGTCTCCAGCTCGTCGGGCTGGAACCCGGCCACCACCAGCCGCTCCGGCAGGTCGGCGGGCAGGTCGTGCCCGCGCAGCTTCCACTCGACCTCCTCGCCGCGGGCGGCGAAATGGTCGCGCTGGCGCGCGATGAGCGCGTCGAGTTCGGGGCCGTTCAGCTGGGAGACGTCGCGATAGGTGACGAAGCCGCCGCGGTCGAGGCCGCTCATCCGGACCACCGGGCCGTCCCATTCGACGACCATGCCGGCGGGCAGGGGGTCGGGGATCTCGGTGCGCAGCTGCTCGTCGTACGCCCGCAGCAGGGCGTCGGTGTCAAGTTCAGAAGTCATCGCCTTGATACTAGGAAGGTGCTGGCTAGGGTGCGCAACTGGTTTGATCCGCGCGAAGTTCACGAAACAGGGCAGACTCCCGACTACCGCTTCTCGCTGGCCAACGAGCGCACCTTCCTCGCCTGGATCCGCACCGGCCTGGCCATGATCGGCGGCGGGCTGGTGGTGGCCCAGTTCCTGCCGCCGATGGCCGTGCCGCACATGACGAAGGTCCTCGGCGTGGCGCTGATCCTGCTCGGCGTGGGCTGCGCGCTGCGCGCCGTCGACCACTGGATCCGCTGCGAGATCGCGATGCGCAACAACCGCCCGCTGCCGCCGTCGCGGTTCCCCGCGGTGCTCGCGATCGTGGTCGCGCTCGGGTCACTGGCGCTGCTGGTCGAAGTCTTCATCGACTTCTACCGCCGGTGAGCACCCCGGCCGACCACGGCGCGTCGCCGGAGCGCACCCGGCTGGCCTGGCGGCGCACCGTGCTCTCGGGCACCGTGTGCGCGCTGCTGCTGTTCCGGCTGGCCTTCGAGCGCGGGCTCGACGACGCCGGCGCGCTGGGGCTGGCGCTGGGGCTGCTGTGCTGGCTGGCGTTGCTGCTGGTGGCGCAGCGGCGGATCCGGGCGATGGTCCGGCCGGAGCCGGTCGGGCTGGCGCGGGCGGTCGCGGCGGTCACGCTCTGCTGTGTACTGCTGGGTCTGTTGGGGGTACTGCTCATCCTCTGGTGAGGTCTACGCTCTACGCCGTGGGACGCCTGTGGATGTTCATCTTCCTCGCCGAGATCGTGCTGACGGTAGCCGCGCTGATCAGCTGCCTGTCCGCTGAGGAGCACCGCCTGAACGCGCTGCCGCGCTGGGGCTGGGTGCTCATCATCCTGCTGTTCTCCCCGATCGGGGCGATCGCCTGGTTCGTGGTCGGCAAGGAGCGCACACCGAACCCGAAGGTGTGGCGGCAGGGCAGCGGCTTCCCGGAGTACCAGCGGCCCGGCCGGGCCCTGGCCCCCGACGACGACCCGGAGTTCCTGCGCAAGCTCGCCAAGGAGCAGCGCGAGACCGCGGCCGCCGACCGTGAGCTGCTCAGCAAGTGGGAGATGGACCTGCGCCGCCGCGAAGAGGAGCTGCGGCAGCAGGACCGCAAGGACGACTAGCCGCGTTCGCGCAGCCTGCGCGCGAGCCAGTGGAAGGACTCCTTGGGCGTACGCCGCTGCGTCGGGTAGTCGACGTGCACCAGCCCGAAGCGCTGGCTGTAGCCGGCTGCCCACTCGAAGTTGTCGAGCAGGCTCCACACGAAGTAGCCGCGCAGGTCGAGCCCGTCCGCCCGCTTGCGCAGCGCCACCGCGAGGTGCTCGCGCAGGTAGTCGACGCGTCGCGGGTCGGGCACCGAGCCGTCCGGGGCGACCTCGTCGGGGAAGCTGGCCCCGCCCTCGGTGATGTACACCGGGGGCAGCCGGTCACCGTAGCGGTCGCGCAGTTCGTCGAGGGTGTCGCCGAGCCCGGCGGAGCTGACCGGCCAGCCGAAGCCCGTCCGCGGCACGCCCTCGATCTCGGCGAACGCGAACGGCAGCTCGCCGACCCGGGCGAAGTCGCCCTCGGGCGTGTGGTCGGTGGCCGCGTCCGGGTCGGCCATGCCGACCCGGGACGGGTAGTAGTAGTTGACGCCGTAGAAGTCCAGCGGTGAGCTGATCACCGCGAGGTCCTCGGCGGGCGCCGCGCCGAACGCGCCGAACAGCTCCGCGAACGGCTCCGGGGCCTGCGGGTAGCGGCCGAGCAGCACCGGGTCCTCGAAGACCCGGTTGGCGATCAGGTCGTACAGGGCGGCGGCGAGCTGGTCCTCGGGGCGGTCCGAGGCGGGCACCACGGGCGTGTGCACGTTGGTGATGCCGATCTGCCCGGCGACGTTCGCGGCACGCAGCGCCTGGACCGCGAGGCCGTGGCCGAGCAGCTGGTGGTGCGCCGCGGGCAGGGCGTCGAACAGCAGCGCGTGGCCCGGGGCGTGCGCGCCGGTGGCGTAGCCGGCCAGGGTCACCGAGTGCGGCTCGTTGACGGTGATCCACTTGCCGACCCGGTCGCCGAGGCGCGCGCCCACGATGGCGGCGTACTCGCCGAAACGCTCGGCGGTGTCGCGGGACAGCCAGCCGCCCGCGTCCTCCAGGGCCTGCGGGGTGTCCCAGTGGAACAGGGTGGCCACCGGCTCGATGCCGCGGGCCAGCATCACGTCCACGAGCCGGTCGTAGAACGCCAGACCCTCCGGGTTGGCCGGTCCGGTGCCGCCGGGCTGGATGCGCGGCCACGCGACGGAGAAGCGGTACGCGTCGGCGCCGAGGTCGCGTACCAGATCAAGGTCTTGCTCGTAACGGTGGTAGTGGTCGCACGCGACCGCCCCGGTGTCGCCGTCGAGCACCCGGCCTGGCTGGGCGCAGAAGGTGTCCCATACCGACACCCCGCGCCCGCCCTCGCCCACCGCACCCTCGATCTGGTACGCCGCCGTAGCCACACCGAGCTGGAAGTCCCTGGGGATCGACGGATCGATCATGCCCCGAGCACCCGGTCCAGGTAGTCGTTGGCGAAGACGCGCTCGGGGTCGAGCTTGTCGCGCACGGCGAGGAAGTCGCCGAAGCGGGGGTACGTCGGCGCGAGCGTGCTCGCGTCCTGGTAGTGCATCTTGCCCCAGTGCGGCCGCCCGCCGTGCGCCCGGAAGATCTGCTCGGCGAGGCGGAAGTAGGTGTGCGGGTCCTCCTTGAAGAACCGGTGGATCGCGATGTACCCGGTCTCGCGGCCGTGCGCGGTGGACAGCCAGATGTCGTCCGGCGCGGCGACCCGCACCTCGACCGGGAACGAGATGCGCCAGCCGTTCTGATTGATCAGGCGGTCCAGCGCGCGCAGCACGTCCGGCACCTCCTCGCGCGGCAGGGCGTACTCCATCTCCCGGAAGCGCACCTCGCGCTTGGTGGTGAAGACCGACGTGGACACGTCGGTGAACTCCCGGTTGTTGGTCAGCCGCTGCGCCAGCCGGTTGATCGGCGGGGTCAGCGCGGGCGCGACCTTGCCCAGGTGGCAGACCCAGTTGAAGACGGTGTTGGACATCAGGTCGTCGTCCAGCCAGCGCTGGAAGCCGCCGAGCGGCTTGCGCGGGGCGTCCATCGGCAGCCGGGTGTTGGTCTTGGTCAGCGCGGTCTGCGTGTGCGGGAACCAGTAGAACTCGAAGTGGTCCGCGCTCGTCCCCCGCTGCTCCCACTGGGCCAGCACCTCGGCCAGCGGCTCCGGCTTCTCGATCGCCTGCAGCTGGAACGCGGGCACGCACTGCACGGTGATGTCCAGCAGCACCCCGAGCGCGCCCAGCCCGAGGCGGGCCGCGTCGAGCAGCTCGGCGTTGCTGTTCTCGGAGATCTCCAGGACGCGCCCGTCGGCGGTGGCCAGGGTGACCGCGACGATCTGCGTGGCCAGGCCGCCGAACGCGTGCCCGGTGCCGTGCGTGCCGGTCGAGGTCGCGCCGGCGATGGTCTGCGCGTCGATGTCGCCCATGTTCTGCAGCGCCAGGCCGTACGGCTTCAGCAGCTCCGGCAGCCGGTACAGGTGCGTGCCCGCGGCGAGCTTCACCCGGTGGCGCTGCTCGTCCACGGCCAGCACACCCTGCAGGTTGCGCAGGTCGAGCTGCACACCCGGGGCGACGGCGATGCCGGTGAAGCTGTGGCCCGCGCCGATCGGCTTGACCCGCAGCCCGTCGGCGCGCGCGGCGGCGATCGCCCGCACGACCTCGTCGGGGCTGCCGGGGTACGCCACCCGCGCCGGGGTCACGCTCTCGATCCGGCTCCAGTTACGCCACACGGTGCTGCTCATAGGAAGGCCTTTCCTTCGCCACGGTACGTGGGCAGGGCCCCGGCCACCGTGTCTCCGTCGATCAGGTGAAGCTCGTTGACATGCTCGGACAGCTCGCCCGCCTTGGTGTGCCGCAGCCACACCCGGTCGCCCAGGCGCAGCCGGGTCGCGGGCTCGCCCACCACCGGGGTCTGCACCTCCCCGGCCATCTCGCGAGGCACCATCTTCAGCCCCGCCGGCCACACGACCTGCGGGAGCCGGTCCAGGCCGGGTGGCCCGGAGGCGATCCAGCCGCCGCCGAGCAGGGTGACCCGGTCCGGGGCGGGGCGGCGTACCACCGGCAGCGCGAACGCGGCCGCAGGAGCCGGGGTGAAGTGGGCGTAGTTGTCGAACAGGTGCGGGCCGAACAGCCCCGACCCGGCGGCGACCTCGGTCACCGAGCCGTCCGCGCCGGTGGCCTCCAGGCTGCCGGTGCCGCCGCCGTTGACGAACTCCAGCGGGGCCAGCCCGGACACCGCCGCGACGGCCGCCGCGCGGCGTTCCAGCAGCTCGGCCATGGAGGAGCGCTGCAACGCGCGCACCATCGCGCCGCGCAGCGGGCTGCCCTTGGGGGCGTTGCCCAGCCCCGCGATCTGGGCTTCGTACCCCATCATGCCGACCAGCCGGAAGCCGCGCCGGGCGACGACGGCCTCGGCCAGCGCGCGGGCCTGCTCGGCCCGGTGCACCGGCGAGCGCCACACCCCGACGTGCCCGAGCAGCCGCGACTTGAAGGAGGAGTCCAGCTCGATGGCGACCCGGATGTCCGGCCGCTTGCCCGGCGCGACGACGGCGTCCACCAGGTCCAGGTGGTCCACCGAATCGATCATGATGGTGACCCGGCTCGCCGGCTCAGGCGAAGCGGCCAGCGCCGCGATCGCCGACCGGTCCGCGGTCGGGTAGCCGACCACCACGTCGTCGATCGTCTCGGCCAGCCACAGCGCCTCGGCCAGCGTGTACGCCAGCACGCCGTGGTAACCCGGCAGCGCCAGCACCGCGTCGAGCACACCACGGCAGCGCACCGACTTGCTGGCGACGCGGATCGGCACGCCGTTCGCGCGGCGGGCCAGGTCGTGCGCGTTGTACGACAGCGCGGCCAGGTTCACCGCGCCGAACACCGGATCCAGCGCCGCGGTCGCCGCGTTCATGGCCGACCAGTACGCGTCGGCGTCCTCCCACGGCCGGGCCGAAGACGGGGCCGACACCTGCAGCGCCAGAGTCATCAGCGCACTCCCTTCACCGGCAGCACGGCGAGCGCGCCGAGCACCGAGATCACCCCGGACGCCAGGTACAGCGTCCCGAAACCGCCCCACTGCGCCACCACGAACGCGCCGAGCAGCGGGGCCACCGCCTGCGGCACCGCGGTGGCGATGTTCATGATGCCGAGGTCCTTGCCGCGCGCCGCCGGGTCCGGCAGCACCTGGGTGGCCAGCGCCTGGTCCACCGACAGGAAGCAGCCGTAGCCCAGGCCCAGCAGGCCCGCCCCGACGGTGGCCACGGTCAGGTTCGGGAAGAACGCCAGCAGCACCGCCGCGACGCCCTGCAGACCCGACGAGACGAGAACGAAGACCTTGCGCCGCCCGAAACGGTCCGACAGCCGGCCCAGGAACAGCGCGGCCAGCACCACGAACAGCATGTAGATCAGCGTCAGGACGAGCAGCTCGTCCTCGGCCTTCGCCACCTTCACGTGGTACATCAGGAAGTAGAGCAGCAGGGTCGTGCCCAGCGCGTTGCCGACGTTGACCAGGATGCGGCTGAGCAGCGTCCAGCCGAAGTCGGGGTAGCGCCGCGGGCTGATCCAGAACCCGGCGGCCAGCTCACGGAAGCTGAACGGCGGCCGGGCCGCGCGCGGCAGCACCTGGTCGGGCGCGCCGAGCACGAACGGCAGCACCAGCAGCACCAGCAGCCCGGCCATCAGCGAGTAGCCGATGAACTGGCTCAGTGCCAGCGCCGTGACCAGCACGATGCCGAGGATGGTGCCGATCGCCTGCGGGGCGGAGATCCACCCGGAGATGTAGCCGCGCTGGCCCACCGGGACCTGGTCGGAGATGGTGGCGGTGAGCGCCGCGGTCAGCACGCAGAAGCCGACCAGGGTCAGCGTCCACCAGACGCCGATGCCGACGATGCCGTTCTGCAGCCCGAGCACCACCAGCGAGGCCGCGAACAGCAGCGCGCCGAAGGCGATCCAGGGGCGGCGGCGGCCGAAGCGCGACACCGTGCGGTCGGACAGGGCGCCCGTCAGCGGGTACGCGATCAGCGCGAACGCGCCCGCGATGCCCGACACCACGCCGAAGGCCACCACGTTGTCGACCCAGTCCGTGGACTTGAGCTGCGCCTCGACCTGAATCGGCAGCAGCAGCTGCACCGGGGTCAGCTGGGCCATCCAGATGCCCAGCCAGGCCAGCGCGAACAGGCTGATCCAGCGACCGGTGACCGGCCGTTCCGGCTCGGCGAACGGAGCAGGCGGGGGCGTTGCGGGGTCAGCCGTGGTAAGCGTGGCCGGCTCGGTCATGGGGGGTCCTCGAGGCCAAGTGTGATTCCCGTCGCGGCGGAGTTTAGAGAACTTTTCATGTTTGCACCAGGCACCCCACCCGGACAGATGAACAGCAGCGCGTCGCGGCGCGGGGTCTGGCCAGAACGTGAAACCTTCTCTAGGCTCCGCCGCCATGAAGGCATACACACGTCTGCTCGGCATCGTCGCCGTGGCGGCGATCGCCATACTCGGTCCGGGCACCGCGGCCTCCGCGCACGAGGAGCGGGCCACCCGCGAGCTGGACGGCACCGGCAGCGTGCCCACCTATCGCACCACCGGGCCCACGCTGCTGGTCTGCAAGACCGACCCGGCCGACTTCGCCACCCGCATCGCCGGCTACCCGGCCGAGCTGAAGACCGCGAACGAGCAGCTGTGGACGCAGTGCCAGCAGGAGGGGTACCGGCACATCCAGCAGGCCGTGGACGCCGCCCACCTGCCCGGCACGAACATCAAGATCCTGCCCGGGGTGTACCTGGAGGAGCCGAGCACCGCCCCGGCCAGCCCCGAGTGCGCCGCCATGGAGAACGGCGCGGTGCGCGGCCGCATCTACGGCTACCCGGTCCTCACCTGGGACCAGCAGCTCGCCTGCCCGCACCTGGCCAACCTCGTCGCCATCCTCGGCAAGAAGAACCTCCAGCTCGAAGGCACCGGCGCGAAGCCGGAGGACGTGCTCGTCGACGCGCAGTACAAGAAGCTCAACGCGATCCGGGCCGACAACGCCGACGGCGTGTACTTCCGCAACATGTCCGCGCAGCGGGCGCAGTTCAACGCCTTCTACATCATGGAGACCGACGGCTTCGTCGTCGACCGGACCATGGGCCGCTGGAACGACGAGTACGCCTTCCTCACCTTCGCCGTCGACCACGGCCTCTACACCGACTGCGAGGGCTACGGCAACGGCGACTCCGCCTTCTACCCGGGCGCCGCCTCGAACATCAACAAGGACCGGGGCCACGACGTGCCCCGCTACGCCGTCGAGATCCAGCGCTGCTACGGCCACCACAACACGCTGGGCTACTCCGGCACCGCCGGCGACTCGGTCTGGGTGCACGACAGCGTGTTCACCGAGAACACCGCGGGCATCGCCACCGACAGCGCCTTCCCCGACCACCCGGGCATGCCGCAGAACCACTCGAAGTTCGAGAACAACGTCATCGCGAACAACAACACCGACTACTACCGGCACATCGTCGACGGCACCTGCAAGAAGCCCTTCGCCGAGCGCGGTTACGAGCAGGGCGTGGTGTGCCCGGCGGTCGGCCTGCCGGTCGGCGCGGGCGTGGTCAACCCGGGCGGCAACTACAACATCTGGCGCGGCAACCACATCTACGGGAACAAGTACTCGGGCTTCGTGACCAGCTTCGTGCCGGGCTTCGTACGCAACGACACCGAGTTCGCGCAGCAGTTCGACACCTCGCACCACAACCGCTACCTCGACAACGTCATGGGGGTCAGCGAGCAGGGCGAGGCCAAGCCGAACGGGCTGAACTTCTGGTGGGACGGGCAGGGTGTCGGCAGCTGCTGGACGGACATGTCCGCCACGAACATCCGTACCGTGCCCGGCTGCGGCGACGACGACCTGCCTGCCATCGGCTCGCACCGCTACCTCGGCGAGCCCGCCGGGACGCTCAAGATGTACGCCTGCGCCGGCTACGACGGCGGACGGCAGCACCTGCCGTCGGACTGCGACTGGTACGGCGAGTACGCCGCCTCCGGGCTGGAGCGCATCGAGGTGAAGTGGGCGTTCGGCGGCGCGGTCGTGCTCGGCCTGCTGGCGATCGGCCTCTACTACCGCCGCCTGCGCTCCTCGAAGCGGGCGCTGGCCGGGCTGCTGCTCGCGGTCGGCGGCCTGACCGTCGGTGTCTTCGGCACCGTCGAGATGGGCAGCGTCCTGCACCCGATCGGCCTCGCCCTGTACGGCGCCGGCTTCGCCCTGCTCGGCCTGGCCCTGCGCCGTACCCACGCCCGCAAGCTGGGCACGACCACGCTGATCGTGGCCGCCTTCGCACTGCTCGGCGCGATCGACCACGGGCTGATCATGATCCCGTGGCTGCCGGTCTCCCCTGCCCTGCTGCGGGTGCTGACCGAGTTCGTCTGGATCCCGTGGGCCCTCGGCGCGGTCATCGTCGCCGGGCGCACCCCCGCAGCGGCATCCGCCATCCCGGCGGCCGAGCCGGCGCCCGTCACGGCCTGACGGCCGCCGCAACGAATCCAGGTGAGTGGTGGCCGCGGAAACGGCCACCACTCACCTGGATCTTCTGCTCGCCGCCGGCTCACCCGTCCCGACGCCGTCGGGTGGGTCGTGCCGTCGGGACTACTTCTTCACGGCGAGCGCAATCGTGTTCGTGTTGTTGGCGAGCACGGGGTCGGGCGTCGAACTCTTCACCGTCGCCGTGTTCTCGATCTTGCAGTCGTCCTTGAACTTCAACCGGATCTCGAACGCGACCGTCGCGCCGGCCGGCAGGCTCGCCGCGGTGCAGGTCACCGTGTGGGTCTCCTTCGCGTAGGCGCACTGCGGGGAGACGTACTCGACCTCGACGTCCTTCGACTTCAGCGGCAGCTTGTCCAGCACCACGATGTTCTGCGCATCCGACGGGCCGCCCTCGCCGCAGTTCGGTTGCGGCGTCGCCACCGTGCTGGTCTCGCAGCCCTTGTCGTTGTGCACGGTCAGGACAAAGGTCGCCGTCCGCTTGTCCTTCGAGGTCACCTCGCCGGTCTTGTCGATCCACAGCTCGGCCGAGGTCGTCACCGGCGTCGTCTTCGTGGCGGTGTCGTTGCCCGGAGTCGGATCGGGCGTGGCCGACGAGATCTTCACCGTGTTCGTCAGCGTGGTGCCCGTGGCGACCGACGGTGCCACCAGCACCGTCAGGTAGACCTTCTTGGTCTGGCCCGCCTGGAGCACACCCAGCGCACAGACCACCTGGTTCGGCTGCACGAGGGTGCACACCGTGGTGTCGTTGCCGTCGACACCGCTCACGTAGGCGGTGCCCGCCGGCAGGGTGTCGGTCAGGACGGTCACCTGCGCGTCCGAAGGCCCGGCGTTCGCGGCGGTCAGGGTGTAGGTCAGCTTGTTGCCCGCCAGAACCGACGCCGGGGAGTCCGTCTTGGTCACGGACAGATCAGCCGACGCGCTGACGACGGTCGGGACGCTTTCACGGACGTCGTTGTTGTCCCGGTCGGCGGTCGCGCTGGACACCACCGCTTCGTTGAACAGGCGAGTGCCCGGCACCACGTCCGGCGCCACCAGCCCGACGACGGTGATCGTCGCGGTCGCGCCGTTGGGCAGGTTGCCCAGGCCGCACACCAGGTCCCGGGCGATCGGCTGGCCGTTGGTGCAGGTCCCCGACGGCGAGGTCACCGAAACGAAGCTGACCCCGGCGGGCAGCGTGTCGCGCACGGTCACGTCGTTCGCGGTGGACGGACCGCCGTTCGTCACCTTGATCTCGTATTTCAGCTGCGTGCCTGCCACGACCGTGGCCGGACCGCTCTTGTCCAGGGTCAGATCGGCCGATCCGACGAAGTCGAGCCGCCCGGTCGCCTTGTTGTTGGAGGTGTCCGGGTCCTTGGTCGTGCTCTGCACCGTGGCCACGTCGTTGATCTGGGTGACGTCATCGGCCGACGCGGTGACCCGGACGACCTTCCGGCCGCCGGCTGGGATCGTGCTCAGGTCGCATTCGATCACGAGCCTGGTGACCGGACCCGAGCTCGTCGGCTGGCAGGTGTCCGGCGCGAGCAGGCGTACGCCCACCAGCTGGAACGGTGCGGCCGAGGTGAGTACGTCGGTCAACTCCACCCCCACCGCATCGGACGGCCCGAGGTTGTCGACGTAGATGTCACAGAACCCCTGGGTGCCCGCCGGGGCAGGTACGTCGGGCTTGCACACCTTGGTGACGGCGAGATCAGCTGCCCGCTTGACCACGGTGATCGTGGTCGCGGTGTTGTTTCCCGGAAGCGGATCCCGCAGGTCGGTCGCCGTCACGGTGGCCTCGTTGGTGAGCGACCTGGGCTGGAAGTCGGCCGGCAGGCCGACCTGGATCACCACCGGGACGGTCTGCGCCGGCAGCAGGTCACCCACCGAGCAGGTGAGCACGTTCGTCCCGGTGCACGGCGGGGTCGAGGACAGCAGCTGCACACCGGCAGGCAGTGTGTCGGTCACCGTCACGCCGGTCGCCGTCGCCAGACCCGCGTTGGTGACGAAGATCGTGTAGGTCAGCTCCTGCCCGGCGTACACGGGGTCGGGAGTGTCCTCCTTGGTGATGCGCAGGTCGGTCACCACCAGTGCCGAGTTCTGGGCAGTGCCGGCAGCCCGGCCGGGCGCGGTCCCGGCGGAGGAGGCCGCTTCGAGCCGGCCCGACCCTCCGGGAGTCGCCGATGCCGAACCCGGCGTGGCGCCGATCGCCAGTGCGCCGGTCATGGCCAGCACCGCACTGGTGGAAAGTAGGTGTCTACGTGACACGGTGTCCCCTGTCTGGTTGAAACGGGTCAAAACCCGATTCATCAACGCGCAAGACGTACGCAAAGTGACTAGTTAGCTACGCTAAGCGACTATTCCGTGACGACAGCCCGGTGACCACCGGATCGCCTCATGCCAGAGAGCGCTCTCTAGTTCAAGCCTCAACGCATACCCCATGGTCAGATTTGTTAACAAGGTGATCGGTAACATCACCTGAATCCTGGCCATTGACAGGTGCGGAGGCGACCGTCTACAAAGCGCGAGAGCGCTCTCTCGCGACTGCCGCCCGGCGGCCGCGGACATCATTCCTCGATGGAGGTTCCCGTGACCCCCGCTCGACCGGCGCCCGCCCACGCGCCGAATCCCGCTCAGCGCCGCCGCCACGCGGCCCTCGCCGGCCTCGCCGCCGCCACCACGATCAAACTGCCAGGGCAACTTCCACACGTACGCGATCGAGTGGGACACGAGTGTGAGCCCGCAGGTGCTGCGCTGGTACGTCGACGGCGTGCAGTTCTTCACCGTGACGCAGAACCAGGTCGGCTCGTACTGGTCGAACATGACCAGCCACGAGGGCTACTTCATCCTGCTCAACGTCGCGATGGGCGGCGCGTTCCCGAACGGCGTGGCCGGATACTCCACGCCGACGAGCGGCACCAGGTCCGGGGTGCCGATGCTGGTGGACTACGTCGCCGTGTACACCAAGGGCGGCGGCTCCACCCCGACGGCGGGCCCGAGCTCGCCGGCACCGACGTCGGGCAGCGGGACCCGGAGCGCGTACAGCACGATCCAGGCGGAGTCGTACAACGCCCAATCCGGGATCGTGCCCGGCAGTGACCAGATCGGCTACATCGCGGGCGGCGACTGGGCCCGCTACGACAACGTCGACTTCGGCGGCACGTCGCCGAAGGACTTCCTCGCCCGGGTGTCCTCCGGGGCCGCGAGCGGGGTCAGCGGCACGGTGGAGGTCCGGATCGACAGCCTCGCCGGCGCCCCGATCGGCAGCTTCTCGCTGGCCAACACGGGCGGGTGGAGCAGCTTCCGGGAGGTGCCCGGCAACGTCAGCGCCGTGACCGGCAAGCACACCGTGTTCCTGACCTTCGCCAGCGGCCAGCCCGCCGACTTCGTCAACGTCGACTGGCTCGTCTTCCGCAAGTGACGCACCACGCGTGGCCTGCGCGCCAGCCGGGTGGGTGTTAAGAAGGGCACCTTCTACATCGCGGAGCGATGTGAAGGTGCCCTTCCTTCTGCTCTAGGCGAGGTTGGCGGAGCGGGGGTAGGCGTCGTCGGGGTCGGTGATGACGTTGACGAGGTAGGGGACGCCGGCGGAGAAGGCGCGGTCGAGGGCGGCGGGCAGGTCGGCGGCCTTGGCGACGGTTTCGCCGCCGCCGCCGAGGGCCTTGACGACCTCGTCGTAGCGCAGGCCGGGCTGCAGGTCGGCGGCGACGTCGTAGCCGTACATGGCGCGCATGGGGTGCTTCTCCAGGCCCCAGATGCCGTTGTTGCCGACGACCATGACGACGGAGAGCTGCTGGCGCACCAGTGACTCGACGTCCATCAGGGAGAAGCCGGCCGCGCCGTCGCCCATCAGGACGCAGATCTGGCGGTCGGGGTAGGTGACGCGGGCGCCCATGGCGTAGCCCATGCCGGTGCCGAGGCAGCCGTACGGGCCGGGGTCGAGCCAACTGCCGGGGACCGAGGGCTCCAGGTAGCGCCCGGCGTACGAGACGAAGTCGCCGCCGTCGCCGATGGTGACCGCGTCCGCGGCCAGCACCTTGCGCAGTTCTCCGTACACCCGGGCCGGTTTGATCAGGTCGGTGTCGGCCTGCATCTCCAGCTCGTGCTTGGCGGCCTGGGCCTGCTCGGCGGCCCGCAGCGTGGCCACCCAGTCCCCGTGGTCCACCCGTTCCCCCGCGTACTCCGCGAGGCCGGTGAGGACGGCGCGCAGGTCGCCGGCGGGCGACACGGCGACGGAGACGTGCTGGGCGCGCTGGCTCGGCGCGTCGACGACGTGCACGACCTGCGCCGCGCCGAAGTCGCCGAAGCCGAGCCGGAAGTCCAGCGGGGTGCCCACGACCACGACCACGTCGGCCCCGTCCAGGGCCTTGCGGCGGGACTTGGCGAAGGCCAGCGGGTGGCTCGGGGGCAGCGAGCCGCGGCCCATGCCGTTGGCGAAGACGGGCACGGTCAGCGCCTCGGCGGCGGCCCGCAGCGCCTCGGTCGCGTCCCCGCCGTACACGTCGGATCCGGCGATGATCACGGGCCGCTGTGCGGCGGCGATGAGGCGGGCGGCCTGCTCGACCAGGTCCGGGTCCGGCTCCAGCACGTCGATCCGCGGCGCGACCGCCTTGCCGTCGCCGGTGCTGAAGACGACTTCGAGCGGCAGGTCCAGGAACGACGGCCCGCGGTGCGGGGTGAGCGCGTGCTCCAGCGCGGTGGTCACGGCCGCGGTGATGTCGTCGGTGGACGTGACGGTGGCGGCGTGTTTGGTGACCGGCGCGACGATCGGCAGGTGGTCGATCTCCTGCAGCGAGCCGGAACCCCAGCGGAACTGCGGGGCGCGACCGCCGAGCACCAGCACCGGCGCGGCGTTGAAGAAGGCGCTGGTCAGACCGGAGACGCCGTTGGTGACACCGGGACCGGCGGTGAGCACCGCGACGCCCGGCCGGCGCTGCAGCTTGGCGACCGCCTCGGCGGCGAAGACGGCGGTCTGCTCGTGCCGTACGTCGTACAACGGGAAGCCCGCCTGGTGCGCCGCGTCGTACACCGGGAAGACGTGCCCCCCGGACAGGGTGAACATCTCGCGTACGCCCGCGGCCTGCAGCGCGGCGAGCGCCAGCTGCCCGCCGTGGCCCGAAATAGCGATGTCAGAGGTCTCAGCCATGACCGTGTCCCTTCGTGTGCCGGGAGCCTATCCAGCACGCGAGAAAATATGAAGAGGACTCACAAACTCTCGCGTATGCGTGTCCGGCGCGCCGCACGTGGACCCGGCGGCGCGCCGATGCAGGCCGACACCGGGTAGGGAGCCCGGTCGCGGCGGTGTCAGCGGCCGATGAACTTCGGCTGGCGGCGCTCCACGAACGCGGTCATGCCCTCGCGCCGGTCCTCGGTGGCGAACAGCGCCGCGAACAGCTGGGACTCCCAGGCCAGACCGGCCGCGAGGTCGCGGTCCAGGCCGCCGTCGATGGCCAGCTTGGCCGCCTTCAGCGCCTGTGCGGGGCCGTTCACGTAACCGGCGACGAGCGCCTTGGCCTGGTCGTACACCATGTCGGCGGCGCACACCCGGTCGGCGAGCCCGATCTCCAGCGCCTCCTCGGCGTCGACCATACGGCCGGAGAAGATGATGTCCTTGGCCTTGGCCGGGCCGACCAGGCGCGCCAGCCGCTGGGTGCCGCCCGCGCCGGGGATGATGCCCAGCTTGATCTCGGGCTGGCCGAGCTTGGCGTCGTCGGCCACGACCCGCCAGTCGCAGGCCAGCGCCAGCTCGCAGCCGCCACCGAGGGCGTACCCGGTGATCGCCGCGACGACCGGCTTCGGGATGCGGGCGACGGCGTCGAAGGCGCTGCTCAGCGCACCGGCGCGCGCCGACATGTCCACGTACGACATGTCCGCCATCTCCTTGATGTCGGCGCCGGCCGCGAAGACCTTCGGCCCGCCGTAGACGACCACGGCGGCGATGCGGCTGTCGGTCGTCACGGCCTGAGCGGCGGCCCGCAGCTCCTCCTGGACCTGGACGTTCAGCGCGTTCATCGGCGGGCGTTCCAGCCGGATGGTGCCGATGCCTGCGTCGACTTCCACGTTCACGAACTCGCCCACCGCTGCCTCCTCATCGAGTGCCGATAGGACGAGCTTAGGCGGTTTGCGAGCATCGCCTACCGTGAGGGCCGGAGGCTGCGATGGTCGTCTATTACCGCGATCCCGCGGTGGAAATCACCTCCACCGCGATCCACATCCACGACCGCGTCTTCCGGCTCGAGGATCTGGAGTACGTCTGGCACCGCGAGATCACCGCTGATCCGCGGGCCATGCGCCGGCTGGCCGGGCGCGGCGCGCTGAACGCCGGCGTCGTGGTCGGCGCGGTGCTGGCCCTGCTCGGGCTCATCTACCTGGTCGCCGCCACGGTCGGCGAGCCCGGGGCGGCGGGGCGGGTGCTGGTGCCGCTGGCGATCGTCGTGCTGCTGGTCGGCCTCGCCGGCCCCGCGCTGGAGTGGACGCTGCACCGCCTCGACCACAGCTACGACCAGGGCATCGCCATGCACGAGATCTGGGCGGTATGGCGTGGCCGCGAGCTGCTCCTGCTGCGCGTGGCCGACGAGTCGCGCTTCGGCCGCATCTACCGCTCCATCCAGCGCGCCCTGGAACAGCACCGCTAGGCGCTCAGGGACGTTCGACGATCTCCCGGCCGAGCGGCCACAGGGCGGCCGGGACCAGCTTGAAGTTGGCGATGCCGAACGGGATGCCGATCAGCGTGATGCACAGCGCGATGCCGGTGACGATGTGCGTCAGCGCCAGCCACCAGCCCGCCACGATCAGCCAGACGACGTTCGCCAGCGTGGACGCCAGCCCGGCGCTGGGCTTCTCCACGATGGTGTACCCGAACGGCCACAGCGCGTACCGGGCGATCCGGAACGAGGCCACCCCGAACGGGATGGTCACGATCAGTACGAAGCAGATGATGCCGGCCAGCCCGTACGCGATGGCCAGCAGGAAGCCGCTGCCGAAGATGAACCACAGGATGTTCAGGAGCGTGCGCATACCTACGATCGTGACCGGTCCGGGCAAGCCCGGTGCCGATTCCGCCTACGCGCCGGTCAGCGGGCGCGGGCGGTGAACCGGCCCTCGACCGAGGTGACCTCCAGCGGCAGGCCGAAGGTCGCCGACAGGTTGTCCGAGGTGATCGTCTCCGGGATCGGCCCGGCCGCGACGATGCCGCCCTCGCGCAGCAGCAGCGCGTGGGTGAAGCTCGGCGGGATCTCCTCCACGTGATGCGTCACCAGCACCAGCGCCGGGGCGTCCGGGTCGGCGGCCAGCTCGGACAGCCGGGCTACCAGGTCCTCGCGGCCGCCCAGGTCCAGCCCGGCCGCGGGCTCGTCGAGCAGCAGCAACTCCGGGTCGGTCATCAGGGCACGGGCGATCTGGGTGCGCTTGCGCTCGCCCTCGGACAGCGTGCCGTACTGGCGCTGCGCCAGCCCGGCCATGCCCCACTCGTCGAGCAGCGCGCCGGCGCGGGCCTCGTCCATCGGGTCGTACGACTCCCGGAAGCGGCCCACCACCGACCAGGACGCGGTGACCACCACGTCGCGGACCAGCTCGCCCGGCGGCACCCGCTCGGCCAGCGCCGCCGTGGACAGGCCGATCCGGGTGCGCAGCTCGTGCATGTCGACGCGGCCGATGCGCTCGCCGAGCACGTACACCGTGCCCTTGGTCGGGTGCGCGCGGCCGGCGGCCAGGTGCAGCAGCGTGGTCTTGCCCGCGCCGTTCGGGCCGAGCACCACCCAGCGCTCGTCGAGCTCCACTCGCCACGAGATGTCCCGCAGCAGGTGCTTGCCCTCGCGGACGACGTCGACGCCTTCGGCGGCGATCACGAGATCGGGGTCGTCCGGGGCGACCGCCCGGTTCACCTCGTGGACGGTCTGAGCGACGCGGTGCAGTCCTGACACAGCCGATATCCAATCACGGCCGCGCCCGCCGGGGTGCAGACCTGCCAGCCAGATCACAGTCCGGCCGACACCGGGACCCCACGAGCGCCGCCGGATCACATACGGTGAGGCGGCACACAGACCGATTGGGGAGGCGCTGTGACCGCCGTGATCGAGATCAGCGGGCTGTGCAAGACGTTCCACAGCCTGTGGCGCGAGGAGAAGACCGCGCTCGACGGCTTCGACATGTACGTCGAGAAGGGCCAGGTGCACGGCTTCCTCGGGCCCAACGGCTCGGGCAAGACCACCACGCTGCGTACGCTGCTCGGCCTGCTGCGGCCCGACGAAGGCGTGATGCGCATCCTCGACACGCCCAGCGCCGACTTCGGCAGCGTGGCGCACCGGGTCGGCGCGATCGTGGAGAGCCCGGCGTTCTTCACCCCGTTCACCGGCCGCAAGACGCTCCAGCTGCTGGCCACCGCGGGCGGGCTGCCCCGCGGGCGGGTCGACGAGGTGCTGACCACGGTCGGGCTGCGCGACCGCGCCGACGAGCCGGTCAAGGTGTACTCGCTGGGCATGCGCCAGCGGCTCGCCGTCGCCTCCGCCCTGCTCAAGCGGCCCGAGCTGCTCATCCTCGACGAGCCCGCGAACGGGCTGGACCCGTCCGGCATCCACGCCATGCGCACCCTGATGAGCGAGCTGGCCGAGCAGGGCGTGACCGTGCTGCTCTCCAGCCACCTGCTGTCCGAGATCGAGCAGGTCTGCGATTCGGTGACCATCATCGACCGGGGTCGCCGGGTCGCCCACGGGCCCGTGTCCGTGGTGCTGGCCGGGCACGACACCGGCGAGCACCTGGTCCGGGTCGCCGACCCCGAGCAGGCCGCGCAGGTGCTGCGGACCGCGGGCGCGACGGTGCGCTCCGCCGACGGCGTGCTGTTCGTCGGCGGCGTCAGCGGCCCGGCCGCGATCAGCGAGACGCTCGGCCGGGCCGGCCTCTGGGTGACCGAGCTGACGCCGCTCACCCCCGACCTGGAGAGCGTCTTCCTGGATCTCACCGGCACCCGGCCCGCCGCCGACGCGCCCCCGCAGATCGCGGTGCCGACCCGCCGCCGCCCACCCGCCGACAACTTGATCAACCTCGACGTGAGAAGCGAGGAGAGGGCATGAGCGAGCGCAGCGAGCGAATCAGCAGGCTCAGGCAACATGCCGTCGACGAGCGAAGCGAGGAGAGGGCATGAATCTGGTACGTGCCGAGGTGAGCCGGCTGCTGTCGCGGCGGTTCACCCACATCATGGTGCTCGGCCTGCTCGCCGTCTTCGGTGTCACCGCGGCGACCACGCTGGCCAACTCCACGCGACCCGACGCCGGGGTCTGGGCCGCCGCCCAGAAGACCGCCGAGGAGCGGCGCGAGAGCCTCGTCCGGTTCAAGCTGAACTGCCAGGAGAAGTTCCTCGTCGACAAGGAGGCCGCGGAGGCGGCGTTCCCCGGCGGCTGCGACGCCGCGGGCAACCCGGCCGACGTCGAGTCCTCGCGCTACCTCGAGGACGCCTTCGTGTTCGAGCAGGAGATCGGAGGCCTCACCGTCTTCCTGGCGATCTATCTCAGCTTCTTCGCCTTCGTGATCGCCGCGTCGTTCATCGGGGCCGAGATGAGCAGCGGCGGGATCACCAACCTGCTGCTGTGGCGGCCGCAGCGCTCCGCGATCCTCGGGGCCAAGCTCACCGCGCTGACCGGCTGCGTCGCGGTGTTCTCCGCCCTGTTCACGGCGCTCTACATCGGCACGTTCTATCTGATCGCCTACACCTCGGGCTGGACCGGCCAACCCGGTGTGGCCTTCTGGGCCGACCTCGCCGCGCTGGGCGGGCGTGCCGTCGCGCTCTCGACCGCCGCCGCCGCGAGCGCGTTCGCGCTGGCCACGCTGGCCCGCCACACGGCGGCCGCGCTGGGTATCGCGGTCGGCTACTTCCTGATCTGGGAGGCGGGCGCGCGCATCGTCTTCGAGATCGGCGGCATGCTGCCGTACGACCCGTACTTCCTGTCCAGCTATCTGTCCGCGTTCGTCTCCGGCGACCTGACCTACTGGCACGGCCTCGACGGCACGGGCGACCTGGTGATCACCCGGCTCAGCGGCGGCATGGTGGTGGCGGGCCTCACCGCCGTCCTGATCACCGCCGCGTTCGCCAACTTCCGCCGCCGAGACCTGGCCTGATCAGTCGACGGTGGAGCCGAAGACCTCGTCGCGGACCGCGTCGAGGGCGGTGAGCAGCGCACCCTGCAGCACGGGCTCGTCGGCGACGCCGGTCACCACGACCCGCGGGGCCACCGGGCTGATCGCGGCGACCTCGTGCTGCACGCGCTCGGCCAGCGGGGTGCCGCCCGCCGCGCCGACCTCGCCGGCCAGCACCACCAGCGGCGGGTCGAGCACGATGCAGGAGGCCGCCACGCCCAGCGCGAGCCGCCGGGCGACCTCGTCGAGCACCGGGCCGCCCTTGGTGCCCGCCGCGATCGCGGCCTTGACCGCCTCGGCCGCGGTGCCGGACCGGAAGCCGTGCTCGCGGGCCACCTGGCGGACCGCGTCCGCCCCGGCGACCTGCTGGAACGCGCCCTTGCCGCGCCGGCTGACCTCGCGCGGGATGTCCGCGCCGGGCACCGGCAGGTAGCCGATCTCACCGGCCGCGCCGGCGGTGCCGCGGTGCAGCCGGCCGCCGAGCATGACGGCCAGGCCGACGCCCTGGCCGATCCAGACGAGCAGGAAGTCGCCGACCTCGCGGGCCGCGCCGGCGTGCGACTCGGCGACGGCGGCGAGGTTCACGTCGTTCTCGAACACGATGGTGGTGTGCAGGTCGTCGCGCAGGGCCGCGGCGAGGCCGCGCTGCCAGCGGGGCAGGTTGAAGGCGAAGACGATGTCACCGGTGTTCGGGTCGACCAGGCCCGGGGTGCCCAGCACGATGCGGCGCACGTCGCCGAGGGAGGCGCCCGCCTGCTCGGCCGCCTGCACGACGGCGTTGTGCACCAGCCGCACCGGGTCTTCGCCGCCGCCGTTGGCGTCGGGCTTGGTGGAGACCTCGACCCGGCCCACCACCGCGCCGGTGATGTCGGCACAGGCGGCCACCACGTGCTCGTCGCCCACCTCGACGCCCACCACGTACGCGCTGTTCGGCGCGACGTTGTAGAGCTGCGCGTTGGGGCCGCGGCCACCCGCCTGCTCGCCGACCCGGCGCACCAGGCCGCGCTCCTCCAGCCGCTCGACCAGCTGGGAGGCGGTGACCTTGGACAGGCCGGTCAGCTCGCCGAGCTGGGATCGGGTCAGCGGGCCTCGCGCCAGCAGCAGCTCGAGGGCGGCCCGGTCGTTGAGCGCGCGGAGCAGCCGGGGGGTGCCGGGCTGGGAAACTGCGGCCATGGTGCGTCATCCTAGAGTTCGGCTGTGCGGCAGCGCCGGATGTCGGCGCGCGCTGGCTTTTAGTAAAGTTTCTTATTAGATTGGGTTACCTTAACCGGTACGGCCGTAGCCTACGGCCTACGAGCACAAAACCACTATGGATGGCAAGACCCGACACTCTGGCCGAAGGGCCCACCACCACGTCGGGTCGAAGCGGAGGACACCGTGACCACTGATCCAGGTCTGCGCCGGCTGGCACTGCGCACCATGCTGGCCGCGTTCCAGGGCCACACCGCACCCGAGTGGGCCACCGGCCTGCTCGGCGAGGGCCTGGCCGGCTACACGCTGTTCGGGTTCAACGTGGCCGAGCCGGTGCAGCTCGCCACGCTGACCGGCCAGCTGCGGGCCGCGCGCCGCGACACCCTCATCGCCATCGACGAGGAGGGCGGCGACGTCACCCGCCTGGCCCACCGCACCGGCAGCCCGTACCCGGGCAACGCGGCGCTGGGCGCGATCGGCGACCTCGACCTGACCCGCCGCGTCTACCACTCCATCGGGCGCGAGCTGGCCGACGTCGGCATCAACCTGAACCTGGCGCCGACCGTCGACGTCAACACCGCCACCGACAACCCGGTCATCGGCACCCGGTCGTTCGGCGCGGACCCGGTCCGGGTCGCCGCGCACGCCGCCGCGGCCGTGGTCGGTCTCCAGCAGGCCGGCGTGGCCGCCTGCGCCAAGCACTTCCCCGGGCACGGCGCGACCATCGCCGACTCCCACCTGGAGCTGCCGACCGTCGACGTGACGCCGCAGCTGCTGCGCGACCGCGAGCTGCCCCCGTTCGCGGCCGTCATCGCGGCGGGCACCAAGGCGATCATGACGGCGCACATCCGGGTGCCCGCGATCACCGGCGACGACCCGGCCACGTTCAGCGAGACGCTGCTGGTCGACGTGCTGCGCCGGGAGTACGGCTTCACCGGTTGCGTGGTCACCGACGCGCTGGAGATGCAGGGCGCGGCCCGCGCGGCGGGCGGCATCGGCCCGGCCGCGGTACGGGCCCTGCGGGCCGGGGCCGACCTGCTCTGCCTCGGCGCGGACATCGACCTGGAGATCACCGAGCACGTCGCGTCGGCCATCGCCGGCGCGATCGCCGACGGCACGCTGCCCGTCGCGCGGGTCGAGCAGGCCGTCGCCCGCAACCAGGCCCTCGCGGCGTGGACGCACGGGATCGAGGAGATCGAGCTCAGCCCCCGGCTGGGCTACGACGCGGCGCGGCGCGCGGTCAGCGTCGAGGGCAGCCTGACCGGGTTCGAGCAGCCGTTCGTCGTACAGCTGCGGGCCGGGCACACCATCGCCGAGGGCGCCGTGCCGTGGGGCCTGTCCCCGCACCTCGACGGCACCCCGCAGCTGGCCGTGGCCGCCGACGAGACCAGCGCCGGCGCGCTCATCGACGCCGCCGCCGGACGCCCCATCGTGCTCGTCGGCCGGCACACCCACCGCAACCCCGCCGCCCGGTCCCTGGCCGAGCAGCTGGCCGCGGTGCACCCGCTGGCCGTGGTCGAGATGGGCTGGCCCGCCGGCTGGCGTCCCAACGGTGTGAAGGCCTTCGTCACCACGTACGGCGCGAGCCACGCCAACGGCCGCGCGGCCGCCGAGATCCTGGGCCTCGCCTCGTAACCGCCGTCTCCCCCGAGCACAACGCCGACCCGCCACACCACCGCACGAACCACAAGCGGCCCACCACCGGGCGGCGCCCCGAATTGCATAAACGTTGGCCTATCTCATCGAAAATCTGTGACCCAGATTCGATGAGATAGGCCAACGTCTACGAAAAGGGCGGTCCCGCACGACCGAGCACGCCGATGCGGGCGGCTCGGGTCGCGCGGGACCGTCGTGACGCGGTCAGGCCGCGGCGGTGCGGACCAGGGTGCGGATCTGGCGGAGCAGGACCGACAGCGGGGCGAGGTCGGCTTTGATGCCTTCCAGCTCGCTGATGGATTTGCGGGCCTGGGCGATGGTCGCGGCGTTGCGCTGCTCCCACTGGGTGACGCGGTCCTGGGGGACGCCGGTCGGGGAGGCCGCGAGGACCTCGCCGGTGAGCGCCGCCAGGGCTGCGTAGAGGTCGTAGCGCAGGGCCATGCGGGCCAGGGTCTGCCAGCGGTCGTCCCGGGGGAGCTGGGAGATCTTGGTGAGCAGGTCGTCGACGCGGAAGCGCTCGGAGAGGACGAAGTAGACGCCGGCCACCTCGTCGAGGTCGCGGCCGGTCGCGGACGCGACCTCCACGACGTCGAGCAGGGCGAAGCTGTACAGGGTGCGGGCGCCCCATTCGGCCAGCTCCTGCGGGGCGCCCAGGGCGACGAGTTCGGCCTCGTGCTCGGCGATGCCTTCCCGCTCCGCGCCGAGGAACATCTCCTTCATGCGCGGGGCCAGGGCGGAGACGCCGGGCTTGAGTTTGGCGATCTCGCCGGGCACGTCGAGCGGCGCGCGCCGGTTCTGGATGAGCCAGCGGACCGCGCGGTCCATGAGGCGGCGGGCCTTGAGGTAGACGGCGGTCTGCGCGGCGGTCGGGACGCGGTTGTCGGTGGCTTCGACGGCCGCCCACAGCGCGGGCAGTTCGAAGACCTCCCAGACGATCTCGAAGGCGCGCAGCACGTCCGCGGCGGACGCGCCGGTCTCCTCGACCGTACGGTGCACGAACGTGATGCCGCCCCGGTTGACGGTCTCGTTGACCAGGACCGTGGTGACGATCTCGCGGCGCAGCCGGTGCTCGGCCATCTGCTGGGTCATGCCGTGCAGCGGCGTCGGGAAGTAGTCGGCCATGGTCTGCGCGGTCCACGCGTCGTCGGGGAGATCGGAGTGCACGATCTCCTCCTCCAGCGCGATCTTCACGTACGCCATGAGCACGGCGAACTCGGGCGTGGACAGGCCCTCGCCGTTCTCCGAGCGGGCCACCAGCTCCTCGTCGGTGGGCAGGCCCTCCAGTGCCCGGTCCAGCCGGCCGGAGCGCTCCAGCTCGGTGATGAGGCGGCGGTGCACGGGCAGCAGCGACAGGGTCTGCGCACGGGCGTTGCCCAGTGCCGTGGCCTGGCCGTAGTTGTCCCTCAGCACCAGCGCGGCGACCTCGTCGGTCATGGAGGCCAGCAGCTCGTTGCGGGCGTCGCGGCTCAGCTCGGTGTCCGCGCCCAGCAGGATCTTGATGTTGACCTCGTGGTCGGAGCAGTCCACGCCGGCCGTGTTGTCGATGAAGTCGGTGAAGATCCGGCCGCCCGCGCCCTGCGCGCCCCTGCGGGCGTACTCGATGCGCCCGGCCTGGGTCAGGCCCAGGTTGCCGCCCTCGCCGACGACCCGGCAGCGCAAGTGCCCGCCGTTGACCCGGATCGCGTCGTTGGCCTTGTCACCGACCTCGGCGTGCGACTCGGTGGTGGCCTTGACGTAGGTGCCGATGCCGCCGTTCCAGAGCAGGTCCACCGGGGCCAGCAGGATCGCCTTCATCAGCTCGGCGGGGCTCATCGCGGTGACCGTGTCGGCCAGCCCGAGCGCGGCCCGCACCTGCGGCGTGATCGCGATGGACTTGGCGGTGCGCGGGTGCACCCCGCCGCCCTCGGAGATCAGCGCCGGGTCGTAGTCGGCCCAAGAGCTGCGCGGCAGCGCGAACAAACGGGCCCGCTCGGCGAACGAGGCGGCCGCGTCCGGGTTCGGGTCGAGGAAGATGTGCCGGTGGTCGAACGCGGCGACCAGGCGGATGTGCTCGGACAGCAGCATGCCGTTGCCGAACACGTCGCCGGACATGTCGCCCACGCCGACCACGGTGAAGTCCTCGGTCTGGGTGTCCTGTCCCAGGTCGCGGAAGTGCCGCTTGACCGACTCCCACGCGCCCCGGGCGGTGATGCCCATGCCCTTGTGGTCGTAGCCGGCCGAGCCGCCCGAGGCGAACGCGTCGCCGAGCCAGAACCCGTACGAGGCGGAGATCTCGTTGGCGATGTCGGAGAACGTCGCGGTGCCCTTGTCCGCGGCCACGACCAGGTAGGGGTCGTCGCCGTCGTGGCGCACCACGTCGGCCGGCGGCACGATCTTGCCGGCGTCGAGGTTGTCGGTGATGTCGAGCAGCGCCGAGATGAAGCGCTTGTAACAGGCCACGCCCTCGGCCTGCAGGGCGTCGCGGTCACCGCCGACGGGGGCCTGCTTGAGCACGAAGCCGCCCTTGGCCCCGACCGGCACGATCACCGCGTTCTTGACCATCTGCGCCTTGACCAGGCCCAGCACCTCGGTGCGGAAGTCGTCGCGGCGGTCCGACCAGCGCAGGCCGCCCCGGGCCACCGCGCCGAAGCGCAGGTGCACGCCCTCGAAGCGGGGCGAGTACACGAAGATCTCGAACTTGGGCCGCGGCGCGGGCAGGTCCGGGATCGCCTGCGGGTCGAGCTTGAACGCGATGTAGGACTTGGGCCGCCCGTCGGCCGCCTTCTGGAAGAAGGAGGTGCGCAGGGTGGCCTGCATCAGCGTGAGGAAGTTGCGCAGGATGCGGTCCTGATCCAGGCTCGCCACCGACTCCAGCTGGCGGCCGATCGCCGAGATCAGCTCCTTGGCCTGGCTGCCGCGCTCGGTGTCGCTCAGCTGCAGGTTCGGGTTGAACCGGGTCTCGAACAGCGCCACCAGCATCGCCGCGATCTGCGGGTACGCCGTGAAGGTCGCCTCCATCGACTCCTGCGCGAAGACCGTGCCGGCCTGGCGCAGGTACTTGGCGTACGCCCGCAGCACCACGGCCTGCCGCCAGGTCAGGCCCGCGCGCAGCACCAGCTCGTTGAAGCCGTCGACCTCGGCCTCGCCCCGCCACGCGGCGGCGAAGGCGTTCTCGACGTGCGCGCGCACCTCGGCCAGATCGCGCGCCCCGGAGGGCAGCTGCAGGCCGAAGTCGTACACGAACACGGTCGCGTCGTCGCGGCGCACCTCGTACGGCCGCTCGTCGGTGACCCGCACGCCCAGCGAGTGCAGCACCGGCAGCACGGCCGACAGCAGCATCGGCTCGCCGTGCCGGTAGACCTTGAACCGCACGTCGTTGCCGGGCGTGGTGGCCTCGACCATGCTGCCCGAGCCGGCCGTGTAGCGCCGCCGGAACAGGTGCATCTCCAGCTGGCCGGGCTCGTCCAGCAGTTCCAGCTTGGCCAGGTCCTGCGCGCCCTCGTAGGGCAGGTGCCCGTCCTTGTACGTCTCCGGCAGCGCGTCGACGTACCGTGCGGCCAGCAGCTTGGCCTGCTCGTCGCCGACCTTGCGCTCCAGCACGAGGCGGAAGTCGTCGTCCCAGTTGCGGGTGGCGTCGCCGAGCATCTCGGCGAGCGCGTCGACGTCCACGTCGCCGGGCGGGTCGTTCGGGTCGGTGCGCACGATGAAGTGGATGCGGGCCAGGTTGGACTCACTGACCCGGGTCGTGTAGTCGACGCCGACGCCGTTCAGCTCGCGCAGCAGGATGTCCTGCATGGCCAGCCGGTGCGCGGTGGTGAACCGGTCGCGGGGCAGGTAGATCAGGCACGAGATGAACCGGCCGTAGCCGTCGCGGCGCAGGAACAGCCGCAGCTGGCGGCGCCCGGCCATGCGCAGCACCCCGGTCACGGCCTGGTACAGGTCGTCGGTGCTGATCTGGAACAGCTCGTCGCGCGGGTACGTCTCCAGGATCTCCAGCAGGTCCTTGCCGGAGTGGCTGCGGGCGGACAGGCCGGAGCGGTCCAGCACGTTGTCCACCTTGCGGCGGATCACCGGCAGGTCGCGCACGCTGGTGCGGTACGCCGCCGACGAGAACAGGCCGAGGAAGCGGCGCTCGCCGCACACGTTGCCGTCCGCGTCGAACATCTTGAAGCCGATGTAGTCCAGGTAGGCCGAGCGGTGCACGGTGGACCGCGAGTTGGCCTTGGTGATCACCAGCAGGCGCTTCTCCAGCGCCTTGCGCTGCGCCTCCGGCGTCATCGACTCGAGCGTGCGGGCCGTGGAGGACGTCTCGTCGCGCAGGATGCCCAGGCCCGTGCCGGGCACGGCGCGCATCAGGTCCGTCTCGTTGCCGGCCGCGCCGGCCACGTGGACCAGCTCGTACTCGCGGTAGCCGAGGAAGGTGAAGTGGTGGTCGGCGAGCCAGCGCAGCAGCTCCACCGAGTCGGTGATGTCGCGGTCGGGCACCGGCAGCTCGGCCCCGGAGATCTCGTCGGCCAGCGCCAGCGCCTGGGCCCGCATCCGCGGCCAGTCCTCGACCGCCCGGCGGACGTCGCCCAGCACCCGCTCCAGGTCGGCCCGCAGGTGCGCCAGCTCCGCCTCGTCGCGGATGGCGCCGACCTCGATCCGCATCCAGCTCTCGACCAGGTCGCCGGCGATGGCGTCGTCCGGCTCGACGTCGGCGCAGACCTCGGTCAGGTCGCCCTGCTCGTCGCGGCGCACCACCATCACCGGATGCACCAGCAGCTGCACGTCCTTGCGCGCGGACAGCGCCGCGGTGACCGAGTCGACCAGGAACGGCATGTCGTCGGTGACGATCTCCACGACGGTGTGGCGAGGTTCACCCGACAGGGACAGGCGCAGCTTCAACTCGCCCGGCATGCGTGCGGCGGCCAGCTCGCGGTGGGCCCGGGCGGCTTCGAGCAGGCGGGCGGGAGTCAGGTCGACGAGTTCCTCGTCGGGGGCGAAGCGCCAGTACCGCTGGACCAGCTGGGCCTCGGCCAGCCGGTCGTCGGCCAGGCTCGGAGTGTCCGGGCTGCCCCCGGCGGCCAGCGCGACCGCGGCCGCGATCAGGCGCTCGCCGTTGGGCAGGGGCTCGTCGAGGTCGCCGTCATCCAGGTCGTCCGGATGCGCCTGCGGCATCCCCTCGTTCCGGATGGTGTCACCGCTCGCACCGGCTTCGACCTCGGCAGAAGCGCTGCCGCCGCCGATTCGGCCGCCAGACTCCATGAAAAGCACTCCCCTTCGCCCACCACGCTGTGGGTCGTTGGTGGGACGGGCCGTTGCAGGGGCCGTCCCGTCGTCAACCCCAGCCTAGTCAGCACCCCCGGCCAGGCACGCGTTCGGGGGCCGCCGACATCCGCGTCCACGAGTCCGGTCCCGGACAGCGGTGGTGACACACGACCCGGGTCCTTACGGCAGAATGCCCGCATGGCCCTGCGCTCGAAGGTACGCCGTCCCAAGATTGTGCTCTCCCTGGTGGCGATGTCGCTGCTGTTCCCCGCACTTGCCGCCTGCTCGAAGGACGACGGCCCCGAGCCCATGCTCGACGCGTTCCTCGCCGGCTGGCGCTCGGGGACCTTCGACAAGGTCACCTTCGTCAGCCCGACCGGCCAGGGCGTCGCCGCCGACACGGTCAAGACCGAGTTGCGGGCCCTGGAGGGCGTCTTCCGCGACACTCCCCCGACGCTGACCAAGCAGGCCCCCGCGGTGAACCAGGGCCTGGCGACCACCCAGATCAAGGTCGCCCAGCCGCTGCCGGACAAGACCACCTGGGAGTACACCACCACGGTCCGGATGACCAAGGCCAAGGACACCTGGCAGGTCGTCTGGGAGCCGGCGATCGTGCACGAGAAGCTGACCAAGGGTGACGAGCTGGCCGTGCGCCGGCTCGCCCCGGCCCGGGCCGGGGTCTTCGACGGCAAGGGTGAAGAGATCGTCAAGCCGCGGCCGGTCGTCGTCATCGGCGTCGAGCCGCAGAAGATCACCGACATCGACGCGCTGGTCAAGGACCTGACCCCGATCTTCACCGCGGGGGCGTACGACGTCAGCGCAGATGACCTGGCCAAACTGCCCGCCCGGGTGAAGGACGCCAAGCCCGACGCCCTGGTCGAGATCGTGACACTGCGCCGGGAGGTCTACGAGCCGATCCGCGACCGCCTGCGGGCGCTCATGGACAAGGGTGTCGCGTTCCGCGAGGAGGACCGGCTGCTCTCGCCGACCCGCACCTTCGCGCGGGCGCTGCTCGGCACGGTCGGGCCGGTGACCAAGGAGATCATGGACAGCAAGCCCGGCGCCTACCAGGTGGGCGACCAGGCCGGCCTCGGCGGCATCCAGCGCACCTACGACGACCGGCTGCGCGGCGTCGCGGGCCTGAGCGTGGTCTCCAGCCGCAAGGCCTCCGACGGCACCGTCCAGGACACCCCGCTCTACCAGGTGGAGAAGAAGGACGGCCAGAAGCTCCAGCTCGCCATCGACACGAAGACCCAGATCGCGGCGGAGAAGGCGCTCGCCACGGTCAAGCAGCGCAGCGCGATGGTGGCGATCCGGATCAGCGACGGGCAGCTCGTCGCGGTGGCCAACAGCGGCCCGGACAACCTCGCCCTCACCGCGCAGGTGCCGCCGGGCTCGACCTTCAAGGCCGTGTCCGCGTACGGCCTGCTCGACGCGGGCAAGGTGACCGCGAACCAGATCGTGCCGTGCCCGAAGTTCTTCACCGTCGAGGGCCGCCAGTTCAAGAACTCGAACTTCCTGGAGCTGGGCAACGTCGCGTTCCACACCGACTTCGCCAAGTCCTGCAACACCGCGTTCGCCTCGCTGGCCCCGCAGCTCGGCCCCGACGGCCTGCTCAACGCCGGCACCGCGCTCGGCCTCGGCCAGACCTGGGACCTGGGCGTGCCCGCGTTCACCGGTCGCGTCTCCGCCGGCGGCAACGCCACCGAGCTGGCCGCCGCCACCTTCGGCCAGGGCCAGACCATCGTCAGCCCCGTCGCCATGGCCGGCGCCGCCGCCGCCATCGCCCGCGGCCAGTGGAAGCAGCCCGTCCTGCTGCTCGACCCGGCCGCCGCCAAACCCGCCCCCGACGGCCCCGCCCTCAAGCCCACCACCCTCGACCCGCTCCGCGCCATGATGCGCGAGGTGATCACGGCAGGCACCGCCACCGCCCTCAAGGACACCCCCGGCGGCGCCGTCTACGGCAAGACCGGCACCGCCGAGTACGACAACAACCCCGCGCACACCCACGCCTGGTTCATCGGCTGGCAGGGCGACATAGCCTTCGCCGTCTTCATCGAGAACGGCATCAAACCCAGCGAAACCGCCGTCCCCGTCACCGAATCCTTCCTCCGCAACCTCCGCTGACCAAGATCGCGACGATCTTGCGCGAACGGTGGGTACGACACACTCGTACCGGGCGAAACACCAACCGTTCGTGCAAGATCGTCGGGATCTTCGGGGGTCAGCGGGATACGCGGGTCGCGGTTAGGGTCGCGGGGCATGTGGCCGTTTCGCAAGAAGAGCAGGGTGGCGCCCGAGGAGCCCCCGCCGGAGATCACGATCGACCCGTTCCTCGGTGATCCTGATGCCCGGCGACTGAGCATGCACCTGGGCAACCGTGACTGGCCGGCCGCCCGCAGCATCATCATGAATCCCGATCCGGCGCTGCAGGGGTACTACGTCGGCATCGCCTCGTCGAAGTCCGGGCTGATGGAGTGGATCGACGACGCCGTCAGCGCCGACCCCGACCCGACCCTGCCGCTGCTCGTCAAGGGCCTCGGGGCGATCAACTGGGCCTGGGACGCCCGGGGCAGCGGCACCGCTTCCACCGTCACGGAGGAGGGCTGGAAGCTGTTCCGGCAGCGGCTCGTGGTCTCCGAGAACTGCCTGGACGAGGTCCTCAGCCGGGATCCGCGCAACGTCAGAGCCCTGGCCGGCCTGATCACCCTCGCCAAGGCCCGCTCCAAAGGCCTGGCCGAGATCCAGCGGTGTTTCGACGCGGT
Organism: Catellatospora coxensis; assembly: GCF_016862635.1. GTDB lineage: Bacteria > Actinomycetota > Actinomycetes > Mycobacteriales > Micromonosporaceae > Catellatospora > Catellatospora coxensis. The sequence goes on from NZ_BONI01000032.1 coordinate 85,276, forward strand.
GATCGCGGTCGAGCCGGCCGACGAGCGCGCCCACGGGAGGATGCTGCAGGCGGTGTGCGGCAAGTGGTACGGCAGCTCCGAGATGATGTTCCGGTTCGCCCGCGAGCGGGCCGCCGCCCACCCCGGCACGAACCTGGGCGGCCTGATCGCGGAGGCGCACATCGAGGAGTGGCTCTCCCGGAAGAGGGAGGACGAGTACCTGGAGCAGCGCGAGGTCCGCGACGAACTGGTGGCCGCCGCCGAGAACTCGATCTGGCACCCCGCCTACCGCCGCACCCCGTACACCCCGCACGTGTGGAACGCGTTCGCCATGGCGTTCTGCCTGGGCGATCACCACGCCGAGGCCGAGCGGTGCTTCGCCCTGATCGGGGACGACCTCGTCACTCGCGACCCGTGGTACTACCACGGCAAGGCCGGGCGGTCCTTCCTGAAGCTGCGCGACTACACCCGTTACCACCTCGCCAAAGGCTGACCCGATCGGCCCGCTCGCCGCGCCGGGTCCACCGAACCGCGTCAAGCGGTCCGGCGTGACCCGGCGGCAGCGGTCGGCGTCAGGCGACCAGCACGGGCGGGCCGGTTCAGCGGGCGGCGGGCTGCTCCGGGGCGGCGGGCCGCTCCGGGACCGCGACGGGCGCGGGCGACGGCCGGCGCAGCCAGATCAGGCCGAGCACGGGCAGCACGAGCGGCAGGTAGCCGTACCCCTCGCCGAAGCCGGACCACACGGTGGCGTCGGGGAAGTCCTGCGGCTGGAGCACGCTGAGCGTGCCGACGGCGAGCACGCCGATCAGCTCGACGGTGAAGCAGGCCTGCGCCAGGCGGCGGCCGCCCGCGTCGCCGCGCACCAGGCCGACCGTGGCGACGATGTAGAGCACCGCGGCCAGCGCGCTGAGCAGGTACGAGACCGGGGCCTCGCCGAACTTCATGATGATCTGCACGCCCGCGCGGCAGGTCGCGGCGACGGCGAACAGGCCGTACACGAAGACGAGGACGCGGCCCAGGCCGGTGTTGACGGGCCTAGGCACCGAACACCTGGCCGATGCGCAGCACCAGCACGGGCACGATGAGCGCGGCCACGCCGATGATCACGCTGCCGAAGCGGGTGGGCTCCATCCTGCCGACGATCCAGGCGCCCGCGGGCAGCAGGAGCATCGTCAGGGCGTACCCGAGGAAGGTCGTGGTCTCCCGCGGCGAGTGACCACCGATCCAGCTCGCCACCGCCGCACCGACCAGCAGCACCGCGGCGATGCTGACCACGACGGTGCCGATCAGCTGCACGCGGTCCGGGGCGCGGTTGAGCGCGGCTGCCAGCAGCGCGACGGCGGCGAGCAGCAGGGCGACGACGGTCGTCGCGGTGGAGAGCACAGCGGGCATGCGCGCCACAGTATCCGCCGAGGCCGCCCCCACCGCGCGCGCCTCCACCCGGCGTAGCCCACACCACGGTCCCGTCGGCACACCACTCCCGCAGTGATCATGAAGTTATGGCCAGGACACGCCGTCGAGCCGTGCCATAAGTTCATGATCAACGCGGAAACGTCAGGCGGCGGGGCGTTTTTCGGTGGGGGTGGGGGTTGAGGTGCGGGGGGTGCGGGGGGTGGGGACGCGGGGGGTGCGGGTGGGGCGTTTGGGCGGGAGGAGCGGGGCCAGGCCGGTGACCAGGGTGGAGACGAGTTCGGCGGCGTGGCGGCCGTCGGGGTCGTGGTCGGGGTCGAAGACGGTCAGCTCCATGCCGAGGCAGTCGGGGGTGTTGACCAGGCCGGTCAGCAGCAACTCCAGCTCGGTGAGGGCGATGCCGCCGGGTTCGGGGGCGTCGACGGCGGGCATGACCGCGGGGTCGAGCACGTCCACGTCGATGTGCAGCCAGTAGCCGGCGCAGTCGGCCAGCCGCTCGCGGGCCCACTGCGCCGTACGGCGGGCGCCCTCGGCGCGCAGCGCGGTCGACGGGCGGGTGGCGAACCCGGCCGCCTGCAGGTCCAGGCGGTACTCGTCGTGCTCGCGGATGCCGAGCACGACCACGTCCGTGTCGCGGAAGTACGGCCGGCGGCCCTCGATCCCGGCCAGCTCGGTCTGGCCCCGGCCGGTGACCAGGGCGAGGTCCTCGCCCGCGGCCGCGCCGACGTACGGCGCGTTGCCGGGGTGCCGGAAGTCGGAGTGCCCGTCCACGAAGACCAGCCCGATCCGGCCGCCGACCTCCTCGCCGAGCCGCCGCATGGCCAGCGCCGAGCCGAGCAGGATCGAGCAGTCCCCGCCGAGCACCAGCGGGAACTCCCCGCCGTCGACGATCGCCCCGATCCGCTCCGCGAGCCGCACGCTGTACGAGTGGATCTGCAGCGCGTGCGCCACCCCGTCGCCGGGCCGCCAGTCGCCGGGGTCGTACCGGGGCGGGGTGAGGCAGCCGGCGTCGCGCGCGTCGAGCCGGGTCAGCAGCTTCTTGTCCCGTAGCGCGCCCGGCGCCTTGGCACAGCCGGGCACGGAGGTCTCGGTCGGCGGGCGCAGGCCCAGGTTCGACGGCGCGTCGAGAACCGCGATGCGGCGCATACCTCTCCCCCCTGGCCTCATGCACGCTGGTGGGGAAGTTCCCGGCGGCCCACCGTGCGGGGGGCCGTCCGGGACGGGCCACTAGCGGTTCTAGAACAAAGCGCTGGCCAGGGCACGCCGCGCGGCCGCCACCGCGGGGTCGTCCGGGCCGGCGACGGCGAACAGCGACACGAGGTGCTGGCGCACCGTCTCCCGATCGTCACCGTAGACGCGGCGCACCAGATTGACCAGCCGCTGATACGCCTGCTCTGCCTGACCGCCCAGCACCTCGACATCGGCCGCTTTCAGCTGCGCGGCCAGATCGTCGGGCGCGGCGTCGGCGGCGGCCACGGCTGCCTGCGGGTCCACCCCGGCGACCCGCTTGGCCAGCACGACCTGGGCCAGCCCGGCCTCGGCCGCGGCGTCCTTCGGCGAGTCCGACAAGATCTTGCGGTACGCCTTCTCGGCCTCGTCGAGGTCACCCATCATCAGGGCGTCGTCGGCCGCCTCCAGGCGCGGGTCGTCGGGCACGGCCACCTCGACCCCGCCCGCCCGCAGCACCGCGTCCAGCCACTGCCGCAGCTGCGCGGGCGGCACCGGACCGGCGAACGCGTCGATCGGCTGCCCGCCCACGACGGCGTACACCGTCGGCACGCTCTGCACCCGGAACATGGCCGCCAGCCGCGGATCGGCCTGCGCGTTCACCCGCGCGAGCACCCAGCTGCCGCCGTCGGCCGCGTTGAACTGCGCCAGCGCGTCGGCCAGCTGCTCCACCTCGGGATATCCCGGGGCCAGGAACGCCACCACCACGGGTGTGGCCATCGACCGCTGCAGCACCTCGTCCTGCACGTTGGCCTCGGTCACGTCCACCACGTGACCGCCCCCCGCGGGCGCCCCGGGAAAGCCGCCGCCGCCGTTACCGCCGTCACCAGGACCGGCCTGGCTCGCCGCGGGCGCGGCCGGGGTCGCTGCGGCCTGCTGACTGCGCGCAGCCAGCGCGCCGAGATCCACCGCGCCACGCGTGAAGATCGACTGTCCGGGTCGGAGATCGCTCATGGTTACCCAGTCTCCCACGCCCGTAACAATCCCCCCGCAAAGGTCCCGCCCCACCCATAGATCACGACGATCTTGCGTGAACTGTTGCCTTTTTGCCCGGTACGCCCGTGTCGTACCCACAGTTCACGCAAGATCGTCGCCGCGATGGGGTCAGAAGCGGGCGGGCTCGCGGTAGACGCCCCATTCGGCGCGCAAGGCGTCGCAGATTTCGCCGAGGGTGGCTTCGGCGCGGCAGGCGTCGAGCATGGCGGGGACCATGTTGGCGCTTGTGCGGGAGACGTCGATCATCTTTTTGAGGGCTGCGTCGACGGTGGCCTGGTCGCGGTCGGTGCGGCGGGCCTGGAGGAGTTTGACCTGCTCGCGTTCCACCTCGTGGGAGACGCGCATGATCTCGAGGTCCTTGGCGATGGTGCCGGTGTGGCAGTTGACGCCGACGATGCGCTTGTGGCCCTCCTCGAGGGCGCGCTGGTAGATGTAGGCGGAGTCGGCGATCTCGGAGGTGAACCAGCCGTCCTCGATGCCCCTGAGGATGCCGCTGGTGATGGTGCCGTCGGTGCCGCGGTCCTTGATGCGCTGGAAGATGGCCTCGGCCTCGGCCTCGATCTTGTCGGTGAGGGCCTCGACGTACCAGGAGCCACCGAGCGGGTCGGCGACGTTGACGATGCCGGTCTCCTCCATGAGGACCTGCTGGGTCCGCAGGGCGATCTCGGCGGACTCGTCGGTGGGCAGGGCGAGGGTCTCGTCCAGGGCGTTGGTGTGCAGGGAGTTGGTGCCGCCGAGCACGGCCGACAGGGCTTCGACGGCGGTGCGGACCACGTTGTTGACGGGCTGCTGGGCGGTCAGCGAGACGCCGGCGGTCTGCGTGTGGAAGCGCAGCCACTGCGCCTTCTCGCTCGTCGCGCCGTACACGTCACGCATCCAGCGGGCCCAGATGCGGCGGGCGGCGCGGAACTTCGCGATCTCCTCGAAGAAGTCGACGTGCGCGTCGAAGAAGAAGCTCAGGCCGGGGGCGAAGACGTTGACGTCCAGGCCGCGGGACAGGCCCAGCTCGACGTAGCCGAAGCCGTCGGCCAGGGTGTACGCCAGCTCCTGCGCGGCCGTCGCGCCCGCCTCGCGGATGTGGTAGCCCGACACCGACAGCGGCTTGTACTTCGGGATCTCGTGCGCGCAGTACTCCATCAGGTCGCCGATGAGGCGCAGGTGCGGCTCGGGGTCGAACAGCCACTCCTTCTGCGCGATGTACTCCTTGAAGATGTCGGTCTGCAGGGTGCCGTCGAGCTTGCTCAGGTCGGCGCCCTGGCGCTCGGCGGCGACCAGGTACATGCAGAACACCGGCACGGCCGGGCCCGAGATGGTCATCGAGGTGGTGACCTTCTGCAGGTCGATGCCGCCGAACAGCACGTCCATGTCGGCGGCCGAGTCGATGGCCACGCCGCAGTGGCCGACCTCGCCCAGCGAGCGGCCGTCGTCGGAGTCGCGGCCCATCAGGGTCGGCATGTCGAAGGCGACCGACAGGCCGCCGCCGCCCGCGCCGAGGATCAGCTTGTAGCGCTCGTTGGTCTGCACCGCGTTGCCGAAGCCGGCGAACTGGCGGATGGTCCAGGTGCGGCCCCGGTAGCCGGTCGGGTACAGGCCGCGGGTGAACGGGAACTCGCCGGGCCAGCCGATACGCTCGAAGCCCGGGTAGTCGACGCCCTCGGCGGGGCCGTACAGCGGCTCGACCTCGACCCCGCTGAGCGTGGTGAAGTCCGCGTGGCGCTTGTGCGCCTTGTCGTACCGCTGCTGCCAGCGCTCGCGACCGGCGGCGATCTCGTTCGCGTCCACGTTTCCTCCCGGGGTCTGCTACCTGGATCACAGGATTTCGAGCACAGCGTAGCCCGATTGCCTGAACGATCGCTCAGCCAGTCGCTACCCGCCGGTCACATCGCGGCGCTCCCCCGGACCACACGCGCACAGGTCACGGGCCGTTCAGTGGCTGTTTACTTGACCCGTCCCGCCCTGTTATCTTCTGGCCCACCATGGCCGCGGGCCGCCTCTGGCCCGCGCGTCCCGGAGCGGGCGGCCCGAAGGCCCATCGCCCCAGGTGAACGCACACGAGGGGGAGCCTGTGCCGATGCTGCGCCGGATGCGGTCGATCAGCGCCAAGGCCCGCCGCGTGACCCGCCAGCCGAGCCGCGCCCTCAAGTACGCGCTCTACCGCGCGCAGCTGCGCCTGCCGCTGGACGAGCAGCTCGCCGTGTACTCCGCGTACTGGAACGCGGCCTACAGCTGCAACCCGGCCGCGATCTACGAGAAGGCCCGCGAGCTCGCCCCGCACATCCGCGGCGTATGGGTCGTCAAGGCCGACCGGGTGCGGAACATCCCGGCCGGCGTCGACTACGTGGTCGAGGAGTCCCCGGCGTACTTCCGGGCGATGGCCCGCGCCAAGTACTTCATCAGCAACGCGAACTTCCCCGAGTACGTCGTCAAGCGGCCGGGCTCGGTGGTCGTGCTGACCCATCACGGCACCCCGCTCAAGCTCATGGGCCTGGACGGGCTCACCTTCGCCGGGCGCGACGGCACGGGCAGCGCCGAGCTGCGCAAGGTCGTGGCCAAGTGGGACTACAGCATCGCGGCCAACCCCTTCTCCACGCAGGCCTGGAACACCGCCTTCCCGGGACGCTACGAGTCGCTGGAGTACGGCTACCCGCGCAACGACATCCTGGTGAACGCGAAGCCGGAGCACGGCGAGCGGGTGCGGGCCGAGCTGGGCATCGCCCCCGGCCAGCGGGCCGTGCTCTACGCGCCTACGCACCGCGGCGGCAACGCCGGCAAGGCCTCGGTCTACCTCGACGTCGCCGCGCTGGCCGAGTCGCTGGGCCCGGACGCCGTGGTGCTGACCCGCTCGCACTACTTCTACGAGGACCGGCCCTCGGCCGCGGCCGGGGCGGCCCGGGTCATCGACGTGACCAGCCACCCCCGGGTCGAGGACCTGTACCTGGCCGCCGACGTGCTGATCACGGACTACTCGTCGACCATGTTCGACTTCGCGGTGCTGGACCGGCCGATCGCCGTCTACGCGTCGGACTGGTCGTACTACAAGCGCTCGCGCGGCGCGTACTTCGACATCGCCGAGGAGCACCCGGGCGTCTTCGCCACGACCCAGGAGCAGCTGTTCGACCTGTTCGCCTCCGACGCGGTCGACGGCGAGGACGCGCGGCGGCGGCGGGCGGCGTTCCGGGAGCGCTTCTGCGCCCTGGAGGACGGCCGGGCCGCCGAGCGCGTGGTGCGCCGGGTGCTGCTCGGCGAGCAGGTCGACCACCGTCCCGCGGCCGCACCGCGCGTGCCCCGCCAGACCACCCCGGCCGACCAGCCCGCCCTCTCCTGACCCCACCCCGACCGCCGGGCCGCCCGTCAAGATCGCTCGACTTGCCGGGCACCTGTGCGTGTCTTGGGCGCGCTTTCGCCCACCTGCCTGGCAAGTCGAACGATCATCCGGCCGCGCCGGGCGGTCGCACGATCGTGCGCGACTCTTTCATAGTGGTGAATACTTCGTTACCATCCGGTACACGAAATTGCTTCACGTAAGTGCGTCGGCGGCGGACATGTCGCGTCAGGCTGCGCGTGGGCCTGCTGTCCGATGCGGATCAGCGGCCCCGTCCCCGTCCTGCCGAAGGGATCCACCCCATGTCCCGACGCGCCACCGTCCCCCATGCCCGGGTCAAACGCCCCCTCGCCGCCACCTTCGCACTGGTCACGGCCGGTGCGTTCGCGACGTTCGTGCCCGCCGCGGCGCCCGCCGCCGCGGCCGTGCTCGCCCCGAACGACTACTGCCTCGCGGAGTGCTCCGACATCCTGCCGCCCGGCCAGAACGGCAACGCCACCCTCGTCGACATCCTCGGCCACCAGGCGTTCGGCACCCGGCCCGCGCACTCGGCCGACCAGCTCGACCGGTACGCCAACCTCGTCTACAACTACGCCGGGCTCACCGACGAGCAGATCCCGTCGTACTTCAACGACGCCTCCTTCGGCGTGCCCGCCGGGCAGGTCGAGCGCAGCTACTCCCCCCGCTCCGACGTGACCGTGGTGCGCGACAAGGCCACCGGCACGCCGCACGTCACCGGCACCACCCGGGCCGGGACCATGTTCGGGGCCGGTTACGCCGGGGCCGAGGACCGGCTGTTCACCATGGACCTGCTGCGCCACGTCGGCCGCGGCACGCTCACCCCGTTCGCGGGCGGCGCGGCGGGCAACCGCTCGCTGGAGCAGAGCGTGTGGCGCAACGCCCCGTACACCGAGGCCGACCTCCAAGCGCAGGTCAACGCCCTGCAGAACCTCGGCGCCCGGGGCGCGCAGCTCTACACCGACGTGCAGAACTACATCGCGGGCGTGAACGCGTACATCGCCAAGTGCATGGCCGACCGCAACTGCCCCGGCGAGTACGTGCTCACCGGCCACCTCGACGCGATCACGAACGCGGGCGGCCCGGTGCAGTTCACGATGACCGACCTGATCGCCATCGCGGGCGTGGTCGGCGGCCTGTTCGGCGGCGGGGGCGGCGGCGAGATGGAGTCCGCGCTGGTCCGGGTGGCCGCGCGGGCCCGCTACGGCGCGGTCGAGGGCGACGCGGTGTGGAACGCGTTCCGCAGCCGCACCGACCCCGAGGCCGTGCTGACCGTGCACGACGGCACGAGCTTCCCGTACGGCGCGGCCGACGACAACGCCGCCGGAGTCGTGCTGCCGGACGCGGGTTCGGCCGTGGCCGAACCGGTCGTCACCAACCCCACCGGCTCGGCGAACAGCTCCGTCACCGCGCAGTCCGACATCGCCGCGGCCCTGGGCAGCCTCCGGATCGGCAACAAGAGCAAGGGCATGTCCAACGCCGCGGTGATCTCGGCCGCGCATTCGGCGACCGGCCACCCGATCGCCGTGTTCGGGCCGCAGACCGGCTACTTCTCCCCGCAGCTGCTCATGGTGCAGGAGCTGCAGGGCCCCGGCATCAGCGCGCGCGGCGCGGCGTTCGCCGGGCTCAACCTGTATGTGCTGCTCGGCCGCGGGCAGGACTACGCGTGGAGCGCCACCTCGGCGGCCCACGACATCACCGACACGTACTCCCTGCCGCTGTGCACCACCGACGGCAGCACCCCGACGCTGAGCAGCAACAAGTACCTGTACCGGGGTGTCTGCACCGCGATGGAGGAGCTGTCGCACACCAACGCGTGGACGCCGACGACCGCCGACGGCACCGCCGCCGGGTCGTACAAGCTGGTCACGTACCGCACCAAGTTCGGCCTGGTCGCCTGGCGCGGCACCGTCGGCGGCGCGCCGCACGCGTTCACCCGGCTGCGCTCGACCTACCGCCACGAGGCCGACTCCGCGATCGGCTTCCAGATGTTCAACGACCCCGCCGCGATGGGCACCCCCGCCGACTTCAAGACCGCGGCGGGCAACGTCGGCTACTCGTTCAACTGGTTCTACGTGAACTCGACCGACACCGCCTACTTCATGTCCGGCAGCAACCCGCAGCGCGCCGCGGGGCACAACCCCAACCTTCCGGTACGCGGCGACGCGGCGTACGAATGGCTGGGTTACCAGCCCGACACCAACAACGCGACCTGGGCGGCCAACGCCACCCACCCGCAGTCGGTGAACCAGGACTACTACGTCAGCTGGAACAACCGGCAGGCCAAGGACTTCGGCGCGGCCGACGGCGACTTCAGCTTCGGCTCGGTGCACCGCGGCGACCTGCTCGACGCCCCGGTCAAGGCGGCGCTGGCGAGCGGGCACAGGTTCACCCGCGCCTCGCTGACCAGCCTCGTCGAGAACGCCGGGGTCACCGACCTGCGCGGCTGGAAGGTGCTCGACGACCTGCTCCGGGTCATCGAGAGCCAGGCCGTCAGCGATGCCACGCTGGCCGCCGCCGTCGCCAAGCTCAAGGCCTGGCAGCAGGCCGGCGCCCGGCGCGTGGAGACCACCCCCGGCTCCAAGGTGTACGCCCACGCCGACGCGATCCGCATCTTCGACGCCTGGTGGCCGCTGCTGGTGAGCGGCCAGTTCCAGGGCGCGCTCGGCAACGGCCTCTACCAGGCACTGGTCGACGCCATGTCGATCAACGAGTCGCCGTCCGGCGGCCAGAACGGTCCCGGCTCCAGCCTGCCCGGCTCGCTCAACTCGGCCCAGGCCCACAAGGGCTCCTCCTTCCAGCACGGCTGGTGGGGGTACGTCGAGAAGGACGTCCGGACCGTGCTCGGCGACCCGGTCGCGGGCGGGCTCGGCCGCACGTACTGCGGCAACGGGGTGCTCAGCGCCTGCCGCACCGTGCTGCTGTCGACGCTCGGCACCGCGAACGGGCAGGCCGCGAGCGCGGTCTACCCCGGTGACGAGCACTGCGCGGCCGGGGACCAGTGGTGCGCCGACGCGATCCTGCAGTCGGCGCTCGGCGGCATCACCGCGCCGCTGACCGCCTGGCAGAACCGGCCCACGTACCAGCAGGTGGTGTCGTTCCCGGCCAAGCGGGGTCAGGACATCACCAACCTGGCCCAGGGCCGCCCGGTCTCGGCCAACGGCAGCCAGCTGTTCTACCCCGTCGGCAACGCCGTCGACGGCAACCCGACCACGCGCTGGAGCAGCAGCTACGCCGACAGCCGGCAGATCACCGTCGACCTGGGCAGCGTACGCAGCGTCGGCCGGACGATCCTGCGCTGGGAGGCGGCGTACGGGCGCTCGTACCGCATCGACGTCTCCACCGACGGCAGCACCTGGACCACCGCCTGGTCCACCACCACCGGCAACGGCTCCGTCGACAACAACACCTTCACCCCCGTCAACGCCCGCTACATCCGCATGCAGGGCATCCAACGCGCCACCACCTACGGCTACTCCCTCTGGGAATTCGAGGTCTACAGCCACTGACCCGCCCCACCTCCTGCGACAACTCTTGAAGACTTGCGG
>NZ_BONI01000033.1 GCF_016862635.1 Catellatospora coxensis
CCGATCCGAAGGGGCTGGACCTTTCCGCGCTGCGGTCCTTCCTGGACCGTGCCCGGCCGGGGCTGGTCGACGGAGACCTGACCGGCGAGCTGATCCCCGGCGGCAAGTCCAATCTGACCTACCGGGTCGCCGACGGCGCGCGGCGCTGGGTGGTACGCCGCCCGCCGCTCGGGCACGTGCTGTCCACCGCCCACGACATGTCCCGGGAGTACCGGGTGATCTCGGCGCTGGGCGGGACGCGGGTGCCGGTGCCGGGCACGGTCGCGCTGTGCGAGGACCCCGAGGTGATCGGGGCGCCGTTCTACGTGATGGAGCACGTGGACGGGACGGTGTGGCGTACCGCGGGGCAGACCGCGACGCTGGGCGCCGAGCGGGTCGCTTCGCTGTCGCTGGCGCTGATGGACGTGCTCGCCGACCTGCACGCGGTCGACCCGGCCGCGGTCGGCCTCGGCGACTTCGGCAAGCCGGAGGGATACCTGGCCCGGCAGCTGCGCCGCTGGAGCACCCAGCTGCAGCACTCGCACAACCGCGAGCTGCCCGGCCTGGCCGAGCTGCACGACGACCTGGTCGCGCGGATGCCCGCGCAGGCCGCGCAGGTGTCGATCCTGCACGGCGACTACCGGCTCGACAACTGCATCGTCGGGCCGGGCGACCAGATCGTCGCGGTGCTCGACTGGGAGATGGCGACCATCGGCGATCCGCTCGCCGACCTGGGCCTGTTCCTGTGCTACTGGCGCATGTGGACCGAGCCGGTGATGGAAGGCCTGTTCGGCGACGCTCCCCCGGCGGGCGTCTTCCCGCCGGCGGCGCAGATGGCGCAGCGCTACGCCGCCCGGCGCGGCGCGGACCTGTCCGACCTTCCCTGGTACGTCGCGTTCGCGCACTACAAGCTCGTCGGGATCCTCGAGGGCATCCACTACCGGTACCTCGCCGGGCAGACGGTCGGCGAAGGCTTCGACCGGGTCGGCGCGATGGTCCCGCATCTGATCAAGCTCGGTCACCGTACGCTGCAGGAGGCGTAAGACCATGGAATTCTCGTACGACGAGCGCACCGAGCAGCTGCGCGCGGAGCTGCTCGACTTCATGGAGCAGCACGTCTACCCGGCCGAGGCCGTCGCCGAGCACCAGCTCGGCGAGATCGCGCCGTGGACCACGCCGCCGGTCATGGAGGAGCTGAAGACCGAGGCCCGCAAGCGCGGCCTGTGGAACCTGTTCCTGCCGCACCACCCGCTCGGCGCAGGGCTGTCCAATCTGCAGTACGCGCCCCTGGCGGAGATCACCGGGCGCAGCCCGCACCTGGCCCCGGAGTCGATCAACTGCAACGCCCCGGACACCGGCAACATGGAGGTGCTGACCATGTTCGGCACCGCCGAGCAGCAGGACCGCTGGCTCAAGCCGCTGCTCGCCGGGGAGATCCGGTCGGCGTTCTGCATGACCGAGCCCGAGGTCGCCTCCTCCGACGCCACCAACATCACCACCCGCATCGAGCGCGACGGCGACTCGTACGTCATCAACGGGCGCAAGTGGTGGTCGTCAGGCGCGATGAACCCGCGCTGCGAGATCTTCATCGTGATGGGCAAGACCGACCCGGCGGCCGACCGGCACCGCCAGCAGAGCCAGATCCTGGTGCCCCGGGACACCCCCGGCATCGAGATCAAGCGCGGCATGCACGTGTTCGGCTACGACGACGGCTGGCACGGCGGCCACGCCGAGATCACCTTCACCGACGTACGGGTGCCCGCCTCGAACCTGATCGCGGGCGAGGGCGAGGGCTTCGCGATCGCGCAGGCCCGGCTCGGCCCGGGGCGCATCCACCACTGCATGCGGCTGATCGGCATGGCCGAGCGGGCCCTGGAGCTGATGTGCCGGCGGGCCACCGAGCGGGTCGCGTTCGGCAAGCCGCTGTCGGCGCAGGGTGTCGTCGGCGAGTGGATCGCCGAGGCCCGGGTGCGTATCGAGCAGGCCCGCCTGCTGGTGCTCAAGACCGCGTGGCTGATGGACACCGTCGGCAACAAGGGCGCGCACACCGAGATCCAGGCCATCAAGATCGTGGTGCCGGAGATGGCCGGCTGGGTGATCGACAAGGCGATCCAGGTGCACGGCGGCGGCGGCGTCAGCCAGGACTTCCCGCTCGCGCACATGTGGGCCGGCGCGCGTACGCTGCGCCTGGCCGACGGCCCCGACGAGGTGCACAAGGCCTCGCTGGCCAAGCGGGAACTGCGCAAGTACGGCGCGGAGCGGAGCTGACCTTGCAGAGCGCGTACGCCGACCTCGGCGGGCCAGTGCACCACGTCGACTTCGGCGGGCGTCCCGGCGCGCCGCCCGTCGTCCTGGTGCACGGGCTGGGCGGTTCACACCTGAACTGGACGCGGCTCGCCCCGCTGCTGACGCCGTACGCCCGGGTGATGGCTCTTGATCTGGCGGGGTTCGGCCGCACGGGCGCGGCGGCCGGACCGACCACGGTCACCGCCAACGCCGAGCTGCTGCGGCGCTACCTGACCGAGGTCGTCGGCGAGCCCGCGGTGCTGGTCGGCAACTCGATGGGCGGCATGATCTCCACGCTGACCGCCGCGGCGGCCCCGGACGCGGTGCGCGGCCTGGCCCTGGTCGACCCGAGCGTGCCGCTCGCCCCGAAAGTCAAGATCGATCCGGAGATCCGGCGGCTGTTCCTGGTCAACCTCGTCCCAGGGGTCGCCGGCTGGGCCATGCGCCGCCGCCTGGCCACCGTGCCCGCCCGGCGGCGCATCGCGGAGACGCTGGCCCTGACCTGCGTCGACTCATCGCGGGTGCCCGAGCAGATCATCGCCGACGCGGTCGCGCTCGACGAGGAGATGACCGCCGCCAACCCGCGCCGCGACGCCGCGTACCTCGGCGCGAGCCGGTCCCTGCTGCGCCTGCTGGCCCGCCCCGACGGCTACTGGCGCGCCATGGAGTCCCTGCGGATGCCGGTCCTGCTCGCCCACGGCGTACACGACCGGCATGTGCCCATCGGCTCCGCCCGCGCGGTCGCCGCCCGCCTACCCCACTGGACCTACGTCGAACTCGACTCCGGCCACGTCCCCCAACTCGAACACCCCCACGAGCTCTCCGAACACCTCCTCCCCTGGCTCCGCGCCTTGAAGTAAGGAAGGGCACCTTCACATCGCTTTGCGATGTAGAAGGTGCCCTTCCCAACACTGCACGGGTGCTGACCAGCGGCCCTGCGGCCGCACTCCGGCCGCGGGCCGGCTCACACGGGCACGCCCGCGGTCACCGACAGCAGCCGCAGCTTCTCGTGGCTTTCACTGCCCGGCGTCGCGGTGTAGACCAGCAGCGACTGGGACTGGTCGGGGTCGAGCAGGATCTGGCACTGCAATTCGATCGGACCGACCTGCGGGTGCCGGAGGCGCTTGGCCACGCAGTACGGCCCCGGCACGGGATGCCCGCGCCACAGGTCGGCGAACTCCGGGCTGGCCGTGAGCAGCGCGCCGACGATCGCGTCCGCGCGCGACCGGCGGCCGTCACGGGTGTACGCGCGATGCAGGTCCGCGGCGAGCTGGCGGCTGTGCACCGGGTGGTCCTCCGGCTCGTACAGCTCCCGCGTCGCCGGGTCGGTGAACCACCGGTAGTGCAGGCTGCGGGCGAGCCCGGTGTAGGCCGTCTCGTCCCCGAGCAGCGCCACCGCCAGACCGGTCTGCTTCAGCGTCTCGCCGAGGTGGCTGACCACCTGGGCCGCGGCGCCGTCGAGCCCGTCGAGGACCCGCATCATGCCGGGGTTGATGTGGTCGGCGCGCAGCACCCTGCGCGGCACGGCGTGGCCGCCGAGGCGGAACAGGTGGTCCCGCTCCTCCAGGGACAGCCGCAGGCCGCGGGCGATCGCGGCGAGCATCTGCTCCGACGGGTGCGGCCCGCGCTGCTGCTCGATCCGGCTGTAGTAGTCGGTCGACATGCCGCTGAGCGCCGCGACCTCCTCGCGGCGCAGCCCGCCGGTGCGCCGCCGCTGCCCGCGCGGCAGCCCGACGTCCTCCGGCTGCAGCGCCTCGCGCCTGGTCCGGAGGAATTCGGCGAGTCGTTCCCGTTGCATGACGCGGCTCCGTTCCTCTGATCTTGCCAACAACGCCCAGGTCAGACCTGTTTCCACCGCGACGGGTCTCACACCCGGGCAACCCGATCCTGTACGGGCCCGCCGCGCTCAGCCACGGACAGGTTGTGCCTGGTTACGGCCTCGTGGCGGCAGCACAGTCGAACCCATGAACAACCCAGCACACACCCCGATCGGCCACTGGATCGGCGGCCGCGTAGTCGCCGGCTCCGGCGACACCATCCCCGTGACGAACCCGGCGACCGGCGAGCTCGTCGCCGAAGCGCCCGCCGGCACCTCCGCGCACGTCGACCAGGCCGTCGCCGCCGCCCGTGCCGCCTTCCCCGGCTGGGCCGCCACCGACCCGGCCGAGCGGGCCGCCGCCGTACGGCGCATCGGCGAAGGACTGCAGGCCCGCGCCGAGGAGATCGCCGTCACGATCACCGCCGAGATGGGCTCCCCGATCACCATGTCCCGTACCGCCCAGATCGGCTTCCCGGTCGCGGTGACGAGCTCCTTCGCGGCGCTCGCCGCCGACTTCGCGTGGACCGAGCAGGTCGGCAACTCGCTGATCGTGCGCGAGCCGATCGGTGTCGTCGGCGCGATCACACCGTGGAACTTCCCGCTGCAGCAGATCGTGTCGAAGCTCGCTCCGGCCCTGGTGGCCGGCGACACGATGGTCTTCAAGCCGTCGGAGGTCGCGCCGCTGACGGCGCGGATCCTCGCCGAGGTCACCGCCGAGGCGGGCCTGCCGGCGGGCGTGTTCAACGTCGTGTACGGCACCGGCGAGGTCGTCGGCGAGGCGATCTCGGCGCACCCCGACATCGACATGATCTCGTTCACCGGCTCCACCCGGGCCGGGCGGCGGATCTCGGCCGTCGCCGCGCAGACCGTCAAGCGGGTCGCGCTCGAACTCGGCGGCAAGGGCGCGAACGTGATCCTCGACGACGCCGACCTGGCCAAGGCCGTCGACAAGGGCCTGATGATGGTGTTCACCAACAGCGGCCAGGTCTGCGGCGCGTGGCCGCGCATGCTGGTCCCCGCGGCCCGCCACGACGAAATCGTCGAGCTGGCGGTCGCGGCGGCGGCGCAGTACACCGTCGGTGTGCCGACCGACGAGGCGACCCGGCTCGGGCCGGTGGTCTCCGAGGAGCACCGGCGCAAGGTCGACGGGTACATCGAACGCGGCATCGCCGACGGCGCGAAGCTGGTGTTCGGCGGGCCCGGACGACCGGAGGGACTCGACGGCGCGTACGTCCGGCCGACGATCTTCGCGAACGTGGACCCGGACTCGGCCATCGCCCAGGAGGAGATCTTCGGGCCGGTGCTCACGATCATCCCGTACACCGACGACGACCACGCGGTCGCCGTCGCCAACAGCACCATGTACGGCCTGACCAGTGGCGTATTCGGCGAGCCCGAGCACGCGCTGGCGGTGGCCAGGCGGCTGCGGGCCGGGCAGGTCGACATCAACGGCGCGCCGTGGAACGCGCTGGCCCCGTTCGGCGGCTACCGCCAGTCGGGCAACGGCCGCGAGTTCGGCCACTTCGGACTGGAGGAATACCTGGAAACCAAGTCCATCCAGCGCTGATCGCGGCGGCCCCGTCCCGCCCGACACATGCTTGATCGCCGTTTCCGGTCACCACCTGAGCAGACCTCACTCGATGACCGGAAACGGCGATCTTGCGCAAGATCGCATCACCGTGGGAAGCCGCGCCGCCCGGAATACCATGATCCACGGATCGGCGCCGAGCACTACCATCGCCGCATGGGCCTGGACTGGACGGGATGCCGCAACGCTCGCGAGCTCGGCGGGCTGCCTACGGCTGACGGCGGGCAGATCCGCGCGGGCGCGCTGTGGCGGACCGGCAGCCACCACCGGCTTGCGGCCGGAACGGTCCAGGCGGTCGGCGCGGCGGTCAGCCGCGTCGTCGATCTGCGGTGGTCATGGGAGATCGAGGGCAAGCCGAGCCCGTTCGCGGGCCACCCCGTCTACCGCCACGTGCCGATGCTCAACGACGTACTTGACTACATGCCGCCGCCGGACTCGTACGCGCCGATGCTCGACCACAACCTGGAGCGTATCGGCGCGGCGGTCCGTTCGGTGGCGCAGGCTCCGCCGGGGCCTGTCGTCGTGCACTGCCACGCGGGCCGGGACCGCACCGGTGTGTTGGTGGCCCTGCTGCTCCGGCTCGCCGGGGTCGACGACGTCCTGATCGCCGACGACTACGCCCGCACCGAAGGATGCTCGCCCCAGCCGATGCTGAACACGCTGGCCCACCTCGACGAACGCTACGGCGGCGTCGAGCCGTACCTGCTCCTGACCGGCACCGATCACCACACGCAACGGTCGGTGCACGAGAGGCTGCGGTGACCGGCAGCCGACCTCGCCGCCGGTCCACGAACGTGGTCGTCAGGCCTCCTCCCAGTCGAGGCGGCCGTCGTGCACCGAGCGCCGGGACTTCAGGAACGGGCTGCCGTAACGCATCGCCTCGTACGAGCGCGACAGCAGCGCGCCCAGGTCCGGCCAGGTCTTCGGGGCGTCGCGAGACTCCTGCTCGGACACGATCGTGACGTGGCCGTGGGTGTCGCGGTCGCTGTGGTCCACGGCCAGGCACGTGCCGCGCCTGCCGGACGCGACCGGCAGCCACTGCCGGTGCCAGGTGTGCCAGTGCCGGTCGGCGTCCGCCGCGATACGCCGCCGCGACACGGCGATCATGTCGGCGGCGCCGAGGAAGACGAACCCCGGCGCGAGGCAGAACGGCGGAGTGGCCACGCCCGCGCCGTCGTGCCAGCTCAGCAGTTCCTCCACCTCTTTGATCACGTCGACGCCCAGGTGCGCGCGCACCGCCGCGAGCTGCTCGCGGGTCGCCGGCGGCGGCAGGTCGCGCACGGTCAGCGGCGCGTGTTCGGCCAGCCAGCCGTCGATCGCCGCGAGGGTGGAGGAGAACGGCATGAGGAATTCAAGCACTTCGGGGGCTGCCTGCCTGTCCCCCGTACGCCCGAGGCACGGCGACCCGAGGCGACGGCGGCCGTCTGTCCACTTCGGTCTCACGCGGATGACGATGTCGCAGGCGAGCACTAGGATCGGCTGCTGTGACCGACTCTGCGCCGAAGACCTCCACCCGCCCGGCGAGCGTATTGTTCGGCCTGCTGGCCGTCATACCGGCGCTCGTGCTGCTGATCAGCGGATACGTCGTGCCGACCGTGCGGACCGTGCTGGCGAGCTTCACCGACGTGGACATGCTGCGCGAGGACGCGGATCCGGTCGGGCTCGACAACTACTCGGCCACGTTCTCCGACTTCGCGGGCTCGCTGGTCTGGCCGCTGGTCTTCGCCGCGCTGGTGACGCTCACCGCGGTCGGCGCCGGTGGCACGCTGGCCTACCTCGCCGCACGCGCCGGCCGGGCC
This sequence comes from Catellatospora coxensis, assembly GCF_016862635.1. Taxonomy (GTDB): domain Bacteria; phylum Actinomycetota; class Actinomycetes; order Mycobacteriales; family Micromonosporaceae; genus Catellatospora; species Catellatospora coxensis. Next base: position 7,472 of record NZ_BONI01000033.1, read on the forward strand.
GGCCGGTGGACGGCCCGGATCGCGTTCGCGCTGCCGATGGCCGCCCTCGCCGGTTCCGGCACGGCCCTCGCCTGGGTGATCGCGTTCGACGAGCCCGGCGGGCTGAACCCGCTGCTCGCCCAGTACCTGACCTTCTTCGGGCTCGTCATCGGACTCGGCGCGACCGCATACCTGCTGGTGTTCCGGCGCTCGACCCGCCCCCGCGACGCCGTGCCCGGCGTGCTGCTGGTCACCGGCGTCGTCGCGGCCTCGTCGCTGGCGATCGGCCTGCAGTCGTTCGGCTTCCCGTACCTGCTGGGCCGGCTGCCCGACGGGCCGCGCTACGCGTCGCCGTCGGTGCTCATCTTCGACAACGCGTACCGGACCTTCCGGGTGGGTGTGGCCTCGGCCGACGCGGTCCTGCTGTGGCTGGTGCTCGGCGTGCTCGGCATCGGCGTCGCGCTCTGGCTGATCCTGGCCCGGGCCCGAGTGGTCACGGCCGACCAGCCCACGAGCGAGACGGCTCCGGCCGGCAACGCCGGGTGGCGGGTGGCCGCCTCCGTCGTCACCGGCGGCCTGCTGCTGCTCGGCCTGGCCGGGCTCACCCCGTGGCTGCTCAGCTCGATGAGCTTCGACACCGAGGCCGTCGGCGGCAACGTGCTGACGCACCTGTCCTACACCTGGTTGCCGCCACTGATCTCCACGGTCGTCGGGGTGCTCGGCGCGGCGCTGGCCGGATACGGCATCGGCGCGCTGCGGCCGCTCGGCGACCGCAGCGAACTGCTGCTGCTGCCGTTCGCGCCGTGGCTGTTCGTGGGGCTCGCCGGGCTCGCCCCGGACGCCTGGATGCACCGGGCCGAGGACGGCAGCGAGTTCCTGTTCCTGATCCCGCCCGCGTCGCTGACCATCCCGGTGCTGTTCGGGTCGGCGCTGCTGTTCCGGGGCGTCCGGTGGACCCTCGCGCTGCCGGTCGTCGGGCTGGCGGGCCTGCTGACGTGGGTCGTCCAGGCCCAGGACACGCTGTGGCCGCTCATCGCGGGCTTCCAGCCCGACAGCGCCCCGATGCAGGTCGTCGTGATGCAGGCGATCACAAGCTTCCGCTACACGGGTGGCGACGGCGGCATCCCGACCGGCTGGCTGTATCCGCTGCCGGTCTGCCTGCTCGTCGCGGCCGCGATCGGCGCGGTACAGGTCCTGGTGCTGGACCGGCTCGCGCTGCGCACCGGCCGGACCACCGACGCCGACGCGGCCGGCACCGCTGCCCCCGCCGAGGACCTCGCCACGGGCCGGTGATCCGTTCCTGGACACCTGGCGCACACGTCACCAGCGCGTCCTTCGCGACCATCTCCGCGTGCTGGGAGAAGTGTCGGTAGGAACGGCCAAGACCGCCCAACTACCTCACCGAACTACTGGCCGGCCGGTCGCCGCAGCCCGAGCCGAACCAGCAGCAGACCGACGACCGCGGTGATCGGGCCGATGACCACCCAGATCTTCTGCCCGTTCATGCCGCCGGACTGGCCGAGCAGATCCAGACCCTGCAGGGTCCACACGATCCCGGACAGCACCAGCAGCACTCCGAGCACCAGCCACACCCAGCGCATGACCACTCCAACCCGTTGACGAGCGAACGAACGATCATCGTCGCACGGGTCCGTCGGAGATCAAACGGCAGAGGCAAACCGCGAGCGCCGATATCTAGGACGCTGGTCCAACGGCTACATCTTTTCTGATGTGGTCACATCAGAAAAGATGTAGCCGCACGCAGATACCATCGCGCCATGCCCGCCGCCGTACGCGATCTGGTACCTGCGTTCCTCGACTTCTGGCAGCAGGCCGCGAACGCCTCCGCCGAGCGGCGGCTCGCCCTGTGGCGGGACTACGTCGCCCGCCATCCGGAGGTCGTGCACGACGTCACGCGCGGCGGTGGTGAGCCGGACCCCACACTCGCGCTCGCCCGCTACCGGGAACTCGTCGATCGGATCAAGGCCAACGCGCCCCTCGCCACGGCCTGGATCGAGGAGGCCGCCCGGCTGGTGGCTCCGGTGCTGCAAGCCCAGGACCTGACCGTGCCGTGCATCAGCATGGTCGGGATGGCCAGGTCGAACGGCTGGGTCAGCGAAGTCGACGGCCGGCACACGCTGTTCCTGGCGGTCGAGCAGATCCCGGACGCCGACGCGGCAAGGATCCTCGCCACGCACGAGATGGCGCACGCCATCCAACTGCCGATGCCCGCCACGCCGTGGCCGCAGGACGGCCCGCTGGGGCACGGAATCTTCGCCGAAGGATTCGCCACCCGGCTGACCGTCGAACTGCTGCCGGAGTACGGAATCGCCGAGCACCTGTGGTTCGGCCCTGGATACGACGGCTGGATGGCCGAGTGCGAGCGGCGGTTGCCCGAGGCCCGCGCGGAGATCCTGGCCTGCCTGGACGCAACGGACCTCGGCGTCCAGCGGCGCTACCTGAACCTCAACGGCGGGCACCACCTGCCCGACCGGATCGGCTACCTGATCGGAGTCCACGCGGTCGAAGAGCTGCGCCAGGCGTACACCTGGCCGGAACTCGCGCGCTGGGGCACCGATCGCGCGATGGCGGAACTACGGCGGGTACTCGCCGGTGCTGAGACCTAGCCGACCTGCTGGATCTGCGGCAGCGACTGCTGCAACTCGGCGCGGATCGCCGGGGTGAGGACCTCGCCGGCCTGCTTGCACAGCTTGGCCATCTCGTACCCGGCCACGCCCACGTCGGCCCCGGCCGCGGTCAGCGAGGCCAGGATCGAACCGTCGCGGATCGGCATCACCAGCAGGAAACCCCGGCCCATCTCGACGACGGTCTGGCGCACCGAGTCGCCGTCGAACAGGCCCGCCGCGCTCTTGGTCACGCTGACCAGGCTCGACGTGACCGCCGCGAACTGGTCGGCACTGTCGCGGGGCAACCGGTCCGACGCGGCCACGAGCAGGCCATCCGACGAGACGACCACGGTGTGCACGACACCGGCCACGCGTTCGGCGAATCCGTTGATGAGCCAGTTGAAGTCACGCGCCGCTGCGCTGATCGCCATTTCGGTCCACTCTCCCTGTCACTTGCCGGCCGGCTGGGTCAGCTGCCGCTCCGCCTCGGTCCGCCCCTCGGCGTCGTCTTGTTCCGGCTCGGGCCCGGTCAGGGCCGGCGGCACTTCTGCAGCCGGCACCTCTTCCGATGCCGGTGGCTCGGTGGAGGCCGGTGATTCGGGCACCGCGGCGGACTCCGGTGAGGTCCGCTGTACGGGCACCACCGGCGGGGCCGAGGCCTGGCCGGCGGCGTCTTCCGCCTCGGCGCGCCGCACGCCCGCGTAGAGCCTGGTCAGCGTGTCGCCGAGCGCGTCCGGGTCGGCCTCGTACCGCGTCGTCACCGCCTGCGCCGCCTCCGGCACGGACCGGCGGGTGCGGGCGGGCAACCCGGCCTTGGTCAGCGCCGGTGGCTGCGGTGCGGGCTCGGCTGCGGGCGCGGGCCCGGTCTGCTCGTCGGCGTCGCGGCTCCACCAGATGCTCGGTGCTCGGCGTTCGGGCGCGAGCACGTCCTCCGACCTGGTCGGCACGCGGCGGCGCAGGCTGGACAGCGCGGCGTCGCCGGAGTCGGCCTCCGGCGGGGTGAGGCCCGGCTCGTCGGTGGGTGCGGGCGCGATGAGCGCCTCGGGCAGTAGCACCCGCACGGTGACCCCGCGGATGCCGGAGGTCAGCCGCACGTCGATGCCGTGCCGACGGGCCAGGTGCCCGACGACGACCAGGCCCATCCGCTCGGCCGCGGAGGTGTCGATGCTGACCGGCTCCGACACCTGGCTGTTGGCCTCGGCGAGCAGCTGCGCGGACATGCCGATGCCGTCGTCGATGACGACCAGCTCGGCCGAGCCGTCGTCGAGCGCGTTGCCGCGCACCTGCACGGTGGTGTCGGGCGGGGAGAACGCGGTGCCGTTCTCCAGCAGCTCGGCGAGCAGGTTGACGACGTCGGCGACGGCGTGGCCGACGACGAACACGCCGTCGGGGGTGTCGTGGTGGATCCGCTGGTAGTGCTCGACCTCTGCGGTGGCGGCGAGCACGATGGTGTTGAGGTCCTTGGGCCGGTTCCAGTGCCGGGCGGTGTCGCCGCCGGCGAGCACGAGCAGGTTCTCGTCGTTGCGGCGCAGGCGGGCGGCGAGGTGGTCGAGCCGGAACAGGTTGCCGAGCTTGTCCGGGTCGACCTCGGCGGACTCCATGGTGTCGAGCAGTTGGAGCTGGCGTTCGACCAGGGTCTGGCTGCGCCGGGACAGCTTGACGAAGATCTCGTTGACGTTGCGGCGCATGCTGGCCTGTTCGGCGGCCAGGCGCACCGCGCTCAGGTGTACGGCGGTGAACGCCTCGGCGACCTCGGCGACCTCGTCCTGCGAGCCGACCACGATCGGCTCGACGTGCACCGGCGGCGCGGCGGTCGGGGCCAGCCGCAGCTGCTCGATGACGCTGGGCAGCGCGACCTCGGCGACGATCAGGGCCTGGGCGCGTAGCGAGCGCAGTGTCGAGGCCATGTTGCGGCCGATCACGATGGACATGAGCAGTGCCGCGAGCAGCAGCACGATGGTGACCAGCGAGCCGAACAGGGTGGTCAGCCACTGGCTGCCGCTGGCCGCGGCGACGGCTTCGGACGCGCCGGCCAGCAGGTCCTGCTCGACGGTGCGCAGCTGTTCGAGTTCGGTGGTGCTGGCCGACCACCACTGCTGCGGGTCGACCCCGGCGGCGGGGTCGGCGGCGACGATCGTCTCGGCGAGGCGGTTGGCGTTGCGTACGGCCTGGCCGGCGACGACGTCTTCGAAGCGGGCGACCTGCGCGGGGGCGGCGTCGGCGCGGAAGCCGGCCAGCGCGGCCTGCCGCTGGGCGCGGGCCTGCGCGATGCGGGCGCCGGGCGCGGACTCGAAGGCGGCCCCGTAGCAGAGCATGTACAGCCGGCCGCGGATCTGGGCGGTGAGCTCCTTGGCGCGGGCCAGGTTGGTGAAGCCGCGCACCTGGCGGCCCAGGGCGGCGTCGCCGCCGACGTCGGCCGGGGTGGGCAGCAGCGCGTGCAGCGCGGCGATGACGCCGGAGTACGCGTCGAACGCGGCCTGGGCGCGCAGCCAGCCGCCGGCGACCCCGGCGCGCAGCCGGGCCACCTCGTCGAGCCGGTCCTGGGCGGTCCGGTAGGGCACGGCCAGCGCGGCTTCGGCGGCCAGTTCCGCGGCGGCCGAACGCCAGCGGGCGGCGGCGCGGTCGACCGCGGTGCGCTCGGGGGCCAGCCCGGCGACGTCCCGGGCCGGGGAGCCGCCCGACGACAGCGAGACCAGCATGCCGACGGTGCGGTCGCGCTCGTTCTGCAGCTCGTGGACCAGGGTGGTGATCTCGTCGCCGAGGGAGACCTGCCGGGAGAAGGCGTCGAGGTCGGCGGCGGTGCGCACGGAGTCGGAGATCTGCACGCCGGCGACCACCAGGAAGCCCAGCAGCGGCACGGTGAGCACCGCGGCGAGCTTCGTCGGCACCCGCCAGAGCCGCGTACGCAGCGGCGATGAGCGGCGGTGCGCGCCGGTCGCCCGCCGACTGTGACGCTCCTGATCCGTCACCGGACGACCTCCGTACACTTTGCTCAGTCCACATCAGAGTGATCTAGGTCTTGCTGCGTACATCTAACCGTCGGCTGTGTCGCCGCAGCAAGAGCATCCGGGATGAACTTATTTAACGGAACACATCCGACGCCGGGGCTTGAAACTCTCAGGCGCGCACGAAAAGATACCCCGGTCCACGATCATCGGCACCGGCTGGTTTCCACATCGGAGCGTGCATCCATGAATCCGCTGCGCCTGGCGTGCTGCCTGGCCTCGGTCGCCCTGCTGATCGCCGGGTGCACGTCCACCCCGGACAACCCGCAGCCACTGGCGGTCGGCGTGCTGGCGCCGCTCAGCGGCCCCGACGCGAGCTGGGGCGTCGACGCCGTGAACGGGGCGCGGCTGGCCGTCGACATCGTCAACGACGCCCACCCCGACCTGCCGCTGCCGCTGGCGGCGGGCACCGGCCTGCCGGGCCGGCGCGGCGCACGGCTGAGCCTGGCCGCCCGGGACACCGCCGGGCAGGTCGAGACCGCGTCGGCCGCGCTGACCGCGCTCGCCGAGCAGGAGCACGTGGCAGGCCTGGTGCTGGCGGAGTCCGCCGATATCGCCGAGTCCGCCGCCAGCCAGGCGCAGCGCCTGCGGGTGCCGCTGCTCGACGCGCGCAGCAGCGACGACTACCTCACCGAACTCGGCATCGACTGGTATTTCCGGATCGGGCCGAGCGACAGCCGGCTCACCGAGGCGGCGTTCGCGCTGCTGGCCCGCCGCGGGGCCGGGTCGGGCGGGATCACCCTGATCACCGAGTCCGGGCGGGGCGGATCCTCGGCGGCCGTGACGAGCCTGCGCGACCTGGCGCGCCGCGCGGGTGTGCCGGTGACCCTGTCGCTGACGATGGCCGCCGGCGCCACCGACGCGAAGCGGCTGCACGACCAGCTCGCCGAGAAACCCGAGAACACGGTCGTGGCGTGGGCGCAGACGGCGGCTGGGGCGCGGGCCGTCGCCGACGCCGTCGGCGAGACCACCGGGCGGCCGACGCTGGTCGGTCTCGGCCAGGGCTTCCGGTCGCTGGAGCGGCCCGACAGCGGAGCCGCGCTGCTGCGCGCGGTGCCGTGGTCGGCCGACCTCGCCCAGCGCGACCCGACCGCCCGGCTCGTCGCGGAGCTGTACGAGCGGCGCAACGGCAAACCCATGAGCGCGGTCGCCGCTGACGCGTTCACCGCGACGATGGCGCTGGCCGCGGCCGTCGACACGGCCGGTTCGGCCGACCCGGCGGCGATCCGCACCGCGCTGCGCCGCACGTCGCTGTCCGCGGTACAGCTGATCATGCCGTGGGACGGGGTGCGCTTCGGCGACGACGGGCAGAACCAGTTCGCCGCCGCCGTCGTCGAGCAGTGGCAGGACCGCGGCTACCGGCTGGTGTACCCGATCGAGCTGGCGTCGACGCGGGCCCGCTGGAGCAGCCCGGAGCCGAAGCCGTGACCGGCCTGCCGCTGCTGCTGCGGAACGCGCTGCTGGCCGACGGACGCCGCGTCGACGTGCGGGTGCACGGCGCGACGATCGAGCGGGTGGAACCGGCCGGCACCGTGGACGCGACCGGCGCGCGGGTCGTCGACCTGGCCGGTCAGCTGTTGCTGCCCGCCCCGATGGAGATCCACGCCCACCTGGACAAGGCGCTGAGCGCCGACGCCGTGCCCAACCCGGCCGGGGACCTGTTCGGCGCGGTCACCGCCTGGCTGGCGTACCGGCCGTCGCTGACCCGCGAGCAGGTCGAGAGCTCGTCCCGCACGGCCCTGGACGGCTACCTCGACCATGGCGCGACAGCCGTGCGCACCCACGCCGACCTCGGCGAGGGGATCGGCCTGCGGGCGCTGCAGGCGGTGCTCGCGGTGCGCGACGCGGCCGCCGGGCGCTGCGCGGTGCAGGTCACCGCGTTCGCGGCGGTGCCGCTGACCGGCGCGGCCGGGGCCGGCAACCGCGCGCTGCTGGCCGACGCGCTGGCGGCGGGCGCGGACGCGGTCGGGGCGTGCCCGGGGCTCGACCCCGACCCCGCCGGGTGTGTCGAGATCTGCCTCGACCTGGCCGCACGCCACGGTGTCCCGCTGGACCTGCACGTCGACGAGTGGCTGCAACCCGAGCCGTGCTCGCTGGAGCTGCTGGCCGACGCGGTCGTCGCGACCGGGTTCCCGCACGGCGTGCTCGCGGGACACTGCGTCAGCCTCGGCATGATGGACCCCGACCGGGCCGGGCGGCTGGCCGACAAGGTGGCCCGCGCCGGGATCGCCGTGGCGTGCCTGCCGCAGACCAACCTGTACCTGCAGGGACGTGACCATGACCGGGCCGTCCCGCGCGGGCTGACCGCGCTGCGCACGCTGCGCGCCGCGGGCGTCACGGTCGCCGCGGGCGGCGACAACCTGCAGGACCCGTTCCAGATCCTGGGCCGCGGCGACCCCCTGGAGACGGCCGCGCTGCTGGTGCTGGCCGGCCACGACACCCCCGAGACGGCGTACGACGCGGTCAGCGCGCAGGCCCGGCGCGCCGCCGGCCTGCCGCCCGTGGCCGTCGCGCCGGGATCGCCCGCCGAGCTGCTGGCCGTGCGCGCGGGTTCGCTGCGCGAGGCGCTGGCCACCGCCACCGCGCACCGGCTGGTGGTCCACGGCGGGCGGATCGTCGCCCGCACCACGGTCACCCGGCACGGCCCGGACGACCATCCCGCACAGCCGGACTCTGCACAGATAGGACGTACCGCGTGACCGACGACGGCATCCCCGCCCTGACGCTGGAGGCGGTCGGGGTGCGATATCCCGGCGGCACCCTCGCCCTCGACGGGGTGACCCTGCACCTGGCCGCCGGCGAGTTCACCGCCGTGGTCGGGCCCTCCGGCTGCGGCAAGAGCACCCTGCTGCGGCTGGCCGCCGGGCTGCTCAAACCGACCACCGGCACGGTCACGCGTGCCTCGGACCGGCTCGGCTTCGTGTTCCAGGACCCGACCCTGCTGCCCTGGCGCAGCGTACGGCGCAACGTCGAGCTGGCCGGCGAGCTGACCGGGGTCCCCCCGCGCGAGCGCCGCGAACGGGCCGAGGACGCGCTGCGCCGCGTCGGCCTGTCGCACGCCGCCGACAAGCTGCCTGGCGCCCTGTCCGGCGGCATGCGGATGCGGGTGTCACTGGCCCGCACCCTGACCGGCCGGCCCGACCTGATGCTGTTCGACGAGCCGTTCGGCTCCGTCGACGAGATCACCCGCGCCCGGCTCGGCGACGACCTGCAGGAGCTCTTCGCCGCGGACGCGTTCGCGGGCCTGCTGGTCACCCACTCCGTCGCCGAGGCCGTCTACCTGTCGCAGCGGGTGCTGGTGATGGCCGACCGTCCCGGGCGGCTGGTCGGCGAGGTCGCGGTGCCGCTGCCGTACCCCCGCCTGCCCGAGGTGCGCTTCTCCCCCGCCTTCACCGAGCTGACCTCGCAGGTGACCGCCCTGCTGCAGGGCGGCGCCGCCGACCGGATCGAGGTCGCCGCATGACACCCGTCCCGACCCGGCTGGCCCGGCAGTCCCGGCGGCTCGCCCCGCCCACGGCGGTGGCCGCGATCGTGCTGGCCGCCTGGTACTTCGGCAGCTACGTGCTGATCGACGCCGACCGGCGCTTCCTGCTGCCCGCGCCGCACGAGGTCGTCAAGGTCGGCTTCCTGGACCCGGTCAACCTCGCCGAGCTGCTGGCCGGGCTGCGGCTGTCGGCCGAGGTCGCGGTGACCGGGCTGATCTGCGCCGCGGTGCTCGGCCTGGCGCTGGCGATCCTGATGAGCCAGGCCCGCTGGGTGGAGCGCTCGCTGTACCCGTACGCGGTGGCGCTGCAGACCGTGCCGATCCTGGCCCTGGTGCCGCTGTTCGGGTTCTGGTTCGGCTTCGGCTTCCCCAGCCGGGTCCTGACCTGCGTGCTGATCGCGCTGTTCCCGATCGTGGCTAACTCGCTGTTCGGCCTGCGCTCGGTCGACCCGGCGCTGCACGACCTGTTCACCCTGCACCGCGCCGGGCGGCTGACCCGGCTGGTCAAGCTGCAGCTGCCCGCGGCGCTGCCCGCGATCCTCACCGGGCTGCGCATCTCCGCCGGGGCCGCGGTGATCGGCGCGATCGTCGGCGACTTCTTCTTCCAGCAGGGCGAACCCGGCCTCGGCCAGCTCATCTACGTGTACCCGAGGCGGCTGCAGTCCGAGATGCTCTTCGCCGCCGTGTTCCTGGCCTCGGCGTTCGGCGTCGCCGTCTTCTGGCTCTTCGGTGTGCTGGCCCGGCGGGCCACCGCCTGGCACTCCTCGCAGCAGCACCGCCGGACCGACACCGGCGGCGCGGCCCACTGACCCTCTCACTCACCCCCACAACTCCACGAAGGAGATACATGAACACCCTTCCCGCCTCGCGAAGGCCGCTGCAGCGCGCCGGCGCGGCGACCGCGCTGGTCGCGATGCTGCTCGCCGGGGGCTGCCAGTCCGCCGACCCCGCCACGCCGCCGGCGCCCAGCGCGGGCAGCGGCTCCACCGACCTCGCCGCCGTGTGCCCCGCGACCGTGGTGGTCCAGGCGGCGTGGACGCCCGAGGCCGAGCACGGCGCGCTCTACCACCTGCTCGGGCCGACCCCGACCGTCGACGCCGCGGCGAAGAAGGTCACCGGCCCGCTGATGGCCGGCGGGCAGAGCACCGGCGTGAACATCGAGATCCGCGCGGGCGGCCCGGCGATCGGCTTCCAGAACGCCGGCGCGCAGATGTACGCCGACCCGTCGATCATGCTCGGCCAGGTGGCCACCGACGACGCCATCGGCCTGTCTGCCAAGCAGCCCGTCGTCGCGGTCGTCGCCCCGTTCGACATCGCGCCCTACATGATCATGTGGGACCCGGCCGCGAACCCGGGCTTCAACTCGATCGTCGACATCGGCAAGACCGACACCAAGGTGCTGTTCTTCAACGGCGCGACCTACATGGACTACCTGACGGGCAGCGGCACCCTGCGCCGGGGACAGGTCGACGGCGCGTACGACGGCAGCCCGACCCGCTTCCTGGCCGAGAAGGGCAAGATCGCCCAGCAGGGCTTCGCCACCAACGAGCCGTTCATCTACGAGAAGGCTCTGCCGCAGTGGAAGAAGCCGGTCAAGTTCCAGCTCATCCACGACACCGGCTACCCGATCTACCCTGAGGCCGTGGTGGTGCGCGCGGACAAGAAGGCCGAGCACGCCGCGTGCCTCAAGCGCCTGGTGCCGATCATCCAGCGCTCGCAGGTGGAGTACGTGAAGAACTTCGCGGCGACCAACGAGCTGATCATCAAGCTGAACGACGCGTACAAGGGCTTCCCGTACAGCAAGGAGCAGGCGGCGTTCAGCGTCGAGCAGCAGCTCAAACTGAAGATCGTCGGCAACGGCGGCAACGCCACCCTGGGCGACTTCGACGTCGACCGGGTCAAGCAGGTCATCGGCATCGTCGGCCCGATCTACTCGGGCCAGCGCAAGGAGGTCAAGGCGGGCCTGACCGCACAGGACCTGGTGACCAACGAGTTCATCGACCCGGCGATCGGGCTGAGCTGACCTCGTGAGCACCGTCGAACCACCACCGCTGGCGCACGTCGCGCAGCGGGCGAGCCGCCGGGCCCCCAGCCCGGCGGCTCTCGCCGCTTTCCTCGACGCGCTCGCCGCTGCCCTGCCGGCCGACCGGGTCACCACGAGAGAGTCGGCGCGTCTGGCCGCCTCCCGCGACGGGGCCTACCTGTCGCCGCTGCTGTCGGCCGTGCTGCCCGAACGCCTCGCCGACGTCGTGGTGCTGCCGCGCTCCACCGAGCAGCTGCAGACCGCGGTGCGGCTCGCGCACGCCCACGGCGTCCCGGTCGTGCCCCGCGGCCGGGGCACCGGCAACTACGGCCAGGCAGTGCCGCTCGCGGGCGGGCTGGTCGTGGACCTCAGCGAAGCCGACCGCGTCCTCGAAGTGGGCACCGGCTGGATCCATGCCCAGGCGGGCGCGACGTTCGTCGCCCTGGAGGCCGCGGCGCGGCGCACCGGCCAGGAGATTGCGATGATGCCGACCACCGTCGGCAGCACCATCGGAGGTTTCCTCGGCGGCGGCGCGGGCGGGCTCGGCTCGATCGAGCACGGCTGGCTCTGGGAGGGTTTCGTGCGGGCGCTGGAGGTGGTCGGCTGCCCACCGCAGGACCAGCCCCGCCGGGTGTACGGCGCGCAGTGCCTGCCGTACCTGCACGCGTACGGCGTCACCGGGATCATCGCCACCGCCACCGTCAAGCTCGCCCCGGCCCGGGACTGGACCGCGGTGCTCGCCTCGTTCCCCGACGGCGCGGACGCCACCCAGGCGGGGCTCGGCCTGCTGCGCCTCGACCCGGCGCCACGGATGGTGTCGCTGGACGAGCCCGCGCTGATCGCCACCTACCCCGCCGACCCGGCGCTGCCCGAGGGCCGGCACAGCCTGCGGGCGGTGGTGGACGTCTCGCTCGTGGACGCCGTCGCGGCGCTCGTCACCGCGCACGGCGGGCGGATCGACAAGGTCGATGCCCGCGCGGTCGGCTATGTGTCGACCCTGTCGTTCAACCATGTCACGCTGCGGGCCAAGAGAGCCCGGCCCGAGCTGTGCCATCTGCAGGTCGGCGGCACACCGCTGATCACCGACCCGGACGCGGTCCGCGCGGCGCTACCGGGCGGGATGCTGCACCTGGACGGCATGCGCCCGTTCCCCAACCTGGCCGACCCGACGTACGGACGGGGCTTCGGCGGCCTGCTGCTCGCTCCGTTCCACGACGCGGCGACGCTGTACGCCGGCGTCCAGCGGCTGCGCGAGCTGGGCGTGCACGTCGTCGACCCGCACACCTGGTTGCTGGGCGGCCCTGCCCTGCCCGGCATCCGTGCCGCCGCGTCCGCCAACGACCCCGACGGCCTGCTCAACCCGGGCAAGCTCCCCCTCGACGAACCGGCCTGACCGCCGTCGATCATCCGACTTGCCAGGCACCTGAGCGTATGACGCCGCAAGATACGCGCAGGTGCCGGGCAAGTCGAGTGATCTCAGCCTTGACACGGCGGCGCGGATACAGATAGACACGTGCGACTGTAACTTTGCGTCGACACGTGGAGCACTCAATGTTGCGCGCCTTCTTCGGACGCCACAAGACCGCCTCGACCTGGGCGCGCAGCATCCTGCACGACGCGGCCCACGCGCTGGGCCTGAAGGTGCTCACCGTGCACGTGCCCGACCAGTGGGCCGGGCACGCCAGCGTCGGCGACTACGTCCGGGCCGAGCAGCCCGACCTGCTGGTGATGACGAACGTGACCCAGGCCCAGTTCGAGACGCTGCCGCCGCTGCGGGGCCTCAACGTCATCCGCGACCCGCGCGACATCATCGTCTCGGGCTACTTCAGCCACCGGAACAGCCACCCCGAGCAGCTGATGGGCATCGTGTGGCACGAACTCGTCGCGCACCGGCGCGTGCTGTCCGAGGTCGACGTCGAGGCCGGGCTGCTCGCCGAGATCGAGTTCAGCGGAGTGTTCCTGGACCCGATGTGCGAGTGGAACTACGCCAACCCGGGCGTGCTGGAGCTGCGCATGGAGGACATGGTCGCCGACCCGTACGCGACCTGGACCCGTGCGCTGACCCACCTCGACCTGGTCGCACCGGGCGGGTTCGAGCGGCTCCGGCACGCCGCGTCCACCTGGAACCTGGCCGACCGGCGCGAGACGCCGCGCTCGCTGGCCCGGGCCCGCCGTTTCCTGCCGCCGGTGCCGCTGCGCCGCCTGCCGCAGGCGCACGTCGCGGGAGCCCTGGCCCGGTTCTCCTTCGAGCGGCTGTCGCAGGGGCGCCGGCCGGGCCAGGAGGACGTGCACAGCCACTACCGGCGCGGGGTGGCCGGGGACTGGCGCAACCACCTGAGCGAGGTGCACCTGAAGGCGATCACCGCGCGGTACGGCGACATCGTGCAGCAGTTCGGCTACTCAACGTGAGTCGCACATCCGACACTGGCGCACTACATCCACATTCATCAATATGATGTGACGGGTGTCCGCCGCTGCCACGCTCCAGGCCCTGCACACCGAAGAGGGCCGCCGCAACCCGTACCCGCACTACGCAGCCCTGCACGCCGTCGGCCCGGTCGCCCCACTGACCGGCCACTACGCGGCGGTCGTGCACGGCTACGACGCGGTCAGCCGCGTGCTGCGCGACCCGGCCTTCCGGGTCCTGGACGCCGAACAGCTCGCCCGACAGCTGCCCACCTGGCACGAACACCCGTCGCTGACCGTACTGATGAACTCGATGATGTTCATCAACGGCGACCAGCACGCCCGCCTGCGCCGCCTGATCACGCGCGAGTTCACCGCCCGCCGGGTCGCCGCCCTGGCCGAGACCGTCACCCGGCAGGTCGACCACCTGCTCGATCGCCTCGCCGAGCAGGACGGCGAGGTCGACTTCATCAAGGAGTTCGCCTTCCCGCTGCCCTCCAACGTCATCGGCGAACTGCTCGGCGTGCCCGCCGAGGACCGCCCGTGGTTCCAGCCGCACGTGTCGGCGATCGGCGCGGTGCTCGACGCGGGCGGCGCCGACAAGTTCGCCGTGGCGGACAAGGCCGCTACCGAACTCAGCGCGTACTTCACCGACCTGGTCCGGCAGCGGCGGCAGGACCCCCGCGACGACCTGGTGACCGTGCTGTCCGCCGCGGGCGAGGACGACGACCCGCTGACCCACGAGGAGCTGCTGTCGGCGCTGGTGCTGGTGTTCAACGCCGGGTTCGAGACCACCACCCACCTGCTCGGCAACGGCCTCGAAGTGCTGCTGCGCCACCCGGACGCGGCACAGCGGCTACGGGAGCAGCCGGAACTCGCGCCCGGCTACGTCGAGGAGTTCCTGCGCCTGGAAGCGCCGGCCCAGCTGACGACGCGGTGGACCGCGGTGGACGCCGAGGTCGACGGCGTCCCCGTGCCGGCCGGTTCCTCGGTGCTGGTGCTGCTCGGCGCGGCCAACCGCGACCCGGCCCGGTTCGCCGACCCGGACACGTTCCAGCCCGAGCGCGCCGACAACGCGCACCTGACCTTCAGCGCGGGCCTGCATTTCTGCCCCGGGGCCCTGCTCACCGTCACCGAGGCGCAGATCGCGTTCCCCCGCCTGCTGGCCCGCTTCCCCCGGCTGGCGCTCTCCGGCGAGCCCGCGTACCGCGCCCAGCTGACGCTGCGCGGCCACACCCACCTGCCGGTCATCCTCGCCTGACGCACATGGAGCCTGCGCGACGGCCTCAATCCCCGGCCGGGGGCATGGTCGCGTCGGCGTACGCGGAGACCTTGGCGATCCGAGCACCGAACCCACCCGGGTCGTCGACGCCGAACCAGGGCTGCCACCACGGCCCGGTGGGATCAACGACCCGCGCCGCATGGCCGGTGCCCAGCCGGTCGTCGAGATACACCAGTGAGTCCAGCACGTAGCCCTGGTCGTAGGGCAGCCCCGACGGCAGGTAACGCTCCAGGTACGCGACGAGGACCTCGGCGTCGGACGGTTCGCCGAACCGCGCGAGCGCGAACGCGTAGCCCTTGCCGGCGTAGGCGACTTGGCTCGCGAGCAGCAGTTCAGCCAGTTCGGCCCGGAACCGGGTGCGCCGGTCCAGGCCGATCAGCCACGCGGCCGTCAGGCGTGGACGCCAGTCGGGCAACCGCAGCATCGCGGCGAGTTCGTCGTCGCCGACGCGCCGGGCGTCCGCCCACAGCCCGCGCATCAGCTCCATGGCCTGCTCGGCGGGCAGGTTGTCGACGAAACTGCCGCCGCCGAGCAGTTTGAGGTACCGGCGGTCGCTGTCGCGCGGGCCCAGGACGTAACGGCGGTACGGGGCATGCGCTTCCCTGCCATCAGGGCAGGGTCACGACCTGTGCGGCGTACGAGAGCCCGGCGCCGAAGCCGATGAGCAGCGCCGTGCCCCCGCTGGGGGCCTGGCCGTCGCGTCGCATCCGCTCCATGGCCAGCGGGACCGATGCCGCCGAGGTGTTGCCCGCCTCGGCGATGTCGCGGGCCACCGGCACGTCCGCCGGGAGCTTGAGGGCCCGGACCATCGCGTCGATGATGCGCAGGTTGGCCTGGTGCGGGATGAACGCGTCGAGGTCGTCGACGGTGATCCCGGCCGCCTGCAGCGCCCGCTGCGCGACGGGCACCATCTCGTACGAGGCCCACCGGAACACCTGCTGGCCGGACATCTGCCAGATGGGCCGCGGCCCGCTCGGGTCGTCGGCGAAGGACTTCCAGTCGCGGGTCTGGCTGATCACACCCGCCTGGCTGCCGTCCGCGCCCCAGACGACCGGCCCGATGCCCGGCTGTTCCGACGGGCCGATCACCACGGCCCCCGCGCCGTCGCCGGGGATGAACGCGGTCGCCCGGTCGTTCTTGTCGATGAGGTCGGTGAGCCGTTCCGCGCCGATCACCAGGACATACCGGGCGCTGCCGCTGTGGATCATGTCCCGGCCCAGCGCCACTCCATGGCAGAACCCGGCGCACCCGGCGGAGAGGTCGAAAGCCGCCGCGTTCACCGCGCCGAGCTGATGGGCGATCTGCGGGGCGAGCGCCGGGGTCTGTTCGAGGTGCGACACCGTCGCCAGGATCACGCAGCCGATGTCGGCCGCGTCGACTCCGGCGTCGGCGAGCGCGGCGGACGCCGCCTGCACGGACATGAACGCCAGCGTCTCGTCGGACCCCGCCCAGCGCCGTTCGGTGATCCCGGACCGGGTCCGGATCCATTCGTCGGTCGAGTCGATCCAGGTGCAGATCTCCTCGTTGGTGATGACCCGGCGCGGCCGGTAGCCGCCGAGGCCGAGGATGCGGGCATGGGACACCAGGTCCGGAACGGTGATCCCGCGTCCGGCCGGTGCGGGCGTCTGTGCTGGCATCGTGTGCGGCTCCTGGATCGTGGCGGGGGTCCCCCGATGGCGCGGATCGTGATTATCACCGCGCTCGCCCGGCACCGCAGGGCATGGTGGCGACAGTGTTATCCAGGCGTGACCTCGCCGACACCAAGATCCACGCTCGGCTCAGAACGAGCTGTCGGTGTTCGAGTCGAACGGGCCGTGCGGCGGGCGGGCCTCACGATCGCCGAAGTACCCGTCCCGGGAGGGGTCGAGGTGGCTGCGACGCCTGCTGCGCCTCGCCCCGACGACCACCATGGTCACGATCAGCAGTGCCGCCGCACCCGCGAAAACCAGAAACCATTCCATGACGCGGACGGTAGGCGATCCGCGCCAGACCCGAGGCGGCCGGCCGACGGTCAGCTGAGGCAGGCGCCGCGACGCGGGCGGCGCCTGCCTGTTCAGCGGGGTGTCACGGGGCCCATGGCGCGGCCGTCAGCCAGCTGGTGTCGGCGGCGAAGTTCGCCGGGGCGTCGGCGGCCAGCGTGCCGCCGTTGCCGCTCACCCACACCTCGCTGCTGTAGTGCCGCAGGTAGCGGTTGGCGAAGTTGTACGACTGCCAGGACAGCCCGGTGCCGCTGTTGCCCGGCTGCGCGCAGAACGTCGCGTCGGCCGCGTAGAGCGGCGTGGCGGCGTACGCGTCGAGCCGGATCCGGTAGTCGGAGTGCCGCAGGTAGTAGCCGGGGAAGTTGCGCGACTCGAACGAGTAGCAGGAGTTGTCGGCCAGCCCCGCGACGATCCGGAACGTCGCGTCCTGCTTGACGGTGCCGCTCGACCCGCCGGTGACCTGCGCGGTGTAGCCGAGGTAGCCCTGGTGGCGCACGTACCGGTCGGTGAAGCCGGGCGTGGTCGCCTGCAGCGACTGGTACGACCCGGCGGTCACGTTCGCGTCGCTGCGCCACCAGGCCGACGTGAGCCGCCACGTGGTGTCCTGCGCCCAGTTGACGGCCGAGTCGCTGGGCAGGGTGCCGCCGTTGCTCGCGATCCACACCTGGTTGGCGTGGTGGCGCAGGAAGCGGGTCGGGAAGTTGTAGGACCGCAGCGAGACGCCCTGCCCGCTGTTGCCGTCGGCGGCGCAGAACGTCGCGTCGGCGGCGAACTGGGCGCTGCCGTCGTCGGCGGCCAGCCGCACCTGGTAGTTGTAGTGCCGCAGGAAACTGCCCGGGTTGTCCCGCGATTCCAGCGAGTAGCAGCCGCTGCCGGCCAGCCCGGCCCGTACCAGGAAGGATCCGTTCTTCTTGTCGGTCGCGGTGCTCGCGGCGGTGATGACCGAGGTGACGGCGACGCCGCCGGAGTGGCGTACGGACCGGTCGGTGTAGCCGGGCGTGGTGGCCCGCAGCGACGCGCCCTTGCCGACGGCCAGCAGCGGGGTCGCCGAGCCGGTGGTCGACAGGGTGAGCACGACGACCGAGTTCGCGGGGAAGGTGCGCACGAAGCTCGGCCCGGCCGCGGTGGTCGTGGTGGTCGGCGCGATGGTGTTCGGGGCGGAGATGCTGTTGCGGGCGTTGGGGTCACCGGTCAGCGTGGTGACCGTCGCGGTGCCGCCGACGCTGCTCGCACCGCTGATCGTCAGCTGCGTCTCGACGGCGCTCGCCGTCGGGTTGACCACGGTGAGGTAGACCGTTCCGGAGACGGTGCGGGTGGCCACGGCGCGCACGTCCGGGGACGCGCCGGTCAGCTGCACCGGCACCACGTGGTCGCCGAGCAGCGTGCCGAACATCTGCTGCACGTGGTAGGACGGCGACCCGTACGACGACACCGCGTTGAAGCCGATCAGGTTCGACGACCACTGCCAGTTGTCGACGGAGGTCAGCGCCGGGGCGTACGCGGCTCCCATGACCAGGTCGGCGTTGCGGACCAGGCCGGTCATGAACGCGGCCTCGGCGATCGCGCCGGACAGGGTGCCGGTCGGGTTGGTGGAGCTGCCGTTGGTGACGCCGTACTCGCCGACGAGCACCTTCGGGCCGTTGCGGTCGGCGCTGTCGTAGCGGGTGGCCAGCGCGGCGATCCCGGCCGGGTTGCCGCTGTAGTAGTGGTCGTCGATGACGTCCATGGGCCGCGAGGTCACCGGCATCGACGCGACGATCTGCAGCTGCGGGTACGCCGCCTTGATCGCGTCGTAGAACATCGGGTAACGGTAGCCGTCGTAGCTGCCGCTGCCGTCGAACCAGTCCTCGTTGCCGATCTCGACGTAGCGCAGCGGGAACGGGGCCGGATGCCCGTCGGCGGCGCGCCGCGCGCCCCAGGTGGTGCTGGTGCTGCCGGTGATGTACTCGATCTCGTCCAGCGCCTCCTGGATGTACGGCGCGAGCTGGTTCTGCGGGGTCACGCTGCCGTTGAGGGTGTATCCGGCGAACACGCCCAGCAGCGGTTCGGCCCCGGCCTGCTCGGCCATGAGCAGGTAGTTGAGCAGGCCGAAGTGGTCGGTGGACCAGTAGCCCCAGGCGTCGTTCTGGTGGCCGGCGCGCTGCTCGACCGCGCCGATGGTGTTCTTCCAGGCGAACCGGTTGGCGATCACGTTGCCTTCGAGGTAGTTGCCGCCGGGCACCCGGATGAAGCCCGGTTTGGTGTCGGCGAGCTTCTGCTGCAGGTCGGCGCGGATGTTGCCGGTGGGCGCGAAGGTCGGCGCGTTGCACTGCACCACGCTCAGCCACAGGGTGCGGCCCGCGCCGGCGCCGTTGGCGGACACGACGAACCGGTTGGCGGTCGACACCGGCGCGGACGCCGGGGCGGTCAGCGTGGCGGTGTACCGGGCCCAGCCGGTGCCGACCGTGCCGACCGAGGCGCTGGCGTACACGGTGCCGGTGTTGCTCTCCAGGCTGACCGTGACCGGCCCGAAGGCCTGATCGGCTCGGGCGAAGAAGGAGACCTGGTACGTCGCCGACGGGCGCACGCCGACGCCGTAGAACCCGGCGTTGGCGGCCCCGACGCGCTGGCCTGCCGCGTTCGCGCCGATGCTCAGCCGCAGCGAGTTCGGGTTCGCCGCGTTCAGGCCGCCCGCGGTGTCCAGGGCGACCGAGCCGCTGCCGCCGCCCGCGGTGAGCAGGGACCAGGAGGAGATGCCGTTCTCCTTCATGGTGGCGTTGCGGACCACGTTGGCGTTGAGCCCGCCCTCGACGGAGTGGTTGATGTCCTCGACGATGTGCCCGAACTGGGTGCTGTTGACGGCGGCCGTGGTGTGGCCGGCGTCGACGGTCAGCCATGCGGTCGGCGCGGCCGCGGCGGGCGCGGCCGGCACGGTGGCCAGCCCGGCGGTGAGGACGACGGCGAGCAGGATGGGCCGTGCTCGATGCTGCATGTGCTCCTCCAGGGACGGCGGGATGTGAGCGATCACATTCACTGCCGTCACTTCTTAACGTGCGCGTACCCGGGAGTCAACGAATTCCGAAACGTTTCGCCCGACCGCTGCCGCCCGTGCCGGCCGTCGCCGGGCACGGGCGGCGCGAGGTCGCGCCGGGACGGTCGCCGACGGGCGTCAGGGAGCGGGCGTGGGCAGGGTCGCGGGCGGCTCGCACACGCCGACCTCGGTCATGCCGTGGATAGAGGAGATCGGCACCAGCGTGCGGGCCTTCGCGGTGATCCGGTTCTCCGGCTGACCCGGGTCGGGCAGCACGGTGACATAACCGTCGGGTTCCAGCGAGACCAGACCGCAGATGATCCCGTGGTCGTAGGTGAGCTGGATGAGCTCGGCGGAGGCGGGCGCGGCGGGGGCCAGCCATCCCCCGAGCACGGCGAACCCGACCAGGGCCACCCCTGCCACGGCAAACCGCCGGGCGCCCGCCACCTCACCGGCCACGGATCCGGCCGTCGCCGCGGCGGCGGCCACCAGGATCGCGCGCACCAGCAGCGCGAAACCCGCCACCAGCAGCGCCGCGACGAGCACCTGCACCGCCACGTGCAGGTCGGCCAGGTCGCCTGGTCCCCGGACGATGAGCGCGGCGGCGAGCAGCGCGGTGACGGCGGTCAGCCCGTTGCGCCAGGCGGAGGCCTGTGTGGGTACGCCTTCGGGAGTCGACATGGGATCGGGGGCGGACGGGTTTTCGGTCATACCGGTTACCTCGGTTCGGTTCGCGGGGGGCGCACCCCGGGCAGGGCGCAGCGATGAGCGTAGATCAATGGGCACGCTCCCATCCAGAGTGTCCCGGGCGGCGGGCAACCGTTTACGCAGATAGATCTCGTTCTCTTGAAACCCGCGGGTGCCTACATGTTGCCGATGATCATTTCCACTGTCGCCACGACTCATGTGGGAAAGCGGCCGCGTGTCCGAGCACACGTCGGGGGTCACTGTGTGTGCCGTGCGCCTCTGCGCCACAGCAGTGTCATCGCCGTCGCCGACAACCCGGACTTGACAGCGGCCCGATGACCCTTGGACCGCCGCATGGAACTGCCGGATGAGCCGACGCGCAATTGCACTACGCATGTTGCACGTGGTCCGAAGTGGGTAACTTGCCACCGCAAGCTCGCCGCGAGCACTATCGTTGTCATGATCGCGCGTGCGATCCGATGCGCGATGCCGGACCACCGGCGCGTTCGGATTTAAAGCTTTGCAGGACGAGGTCCCCGGTAACCGGTATTGGCGCGTCACAGCCGAACACGTGGGGGGTGTGCCTGAAATGTCGGTCAGTGAAACTATGAAGGCTCGAGGAGCGGCTACCGATGTCGACCGCGCTCCGTTTATGACCGTCTCACCGGCGCTAAGGGCAGAGACCAGATCATCGGGTGCCTGCGGCGGCAGCTTGCCTGGTGTCGTCACCGAATACGGCGTTGGCATGACACCGGGCAGCTTTCCAGAGATCATCGCCGGGGGACCAGATGGGAACCTGTGGTTCACCGAGTACGGCCGCATCGGCAAGGTCGTGCCGGCGACCGGTGGCATCACCGAGTACTCGGCGGGTCTGAGCCTGGGTGGCATCCCTGGTGCGATCACCGCCGGACCGGACGGCAATATGTGGTTCACCGAGGCTTTCGGCGACCGGATCGGCAGAATCGTCCCCGCCACCGGTGCCATCACGGAGTATGCGACCGGTCTCACGCCAAACGGATACCCGCTCGGCATCACCGCCGGGCCTGACGGGAATCTGTGGTTCACGCAGGGGCAGGGCGACCGGATTGGCAGGATCATGCCGTCGACCGGTGCCATCACCGAGTACTTCAGCGGGCTTACGCCGGGGGGTGGTCCGGCCTATATCGCCGCCGGACCGGCGGGCACACTATGGTTTACCGAGTACAAAGGCAACCGGATCGGCAGGATCGTTCCCTCGACCGGGGCGATCACCGAGTTCTCGGCCTGTGATGGTCTGTCACCCGACTCCGGGCCGACCAGCATCACGGCGGGCCCCGATGGCAACATGTGGTTTACCGAGTATGACGGCAACCGAATTGGGAAGATCGCGCCATCGACGGGAGCCATCACGGAGTACTCCACCGGACTCACGCCGAACAGCTCTCCGGCGGGAATCGCGGTCGGTTCGGACGGCAACCTGTGGTTCACCGAGTTCAACGGCAACCGGGTCGGGCGGATAACGCCGCTTGGAGTGATCACCGAGTACTCGACTGGTCTGACAGCTGGGTGCGGACCGTTCGGTATCACTGCTGGGCCGGACGGCAATCTCTGGTTCATGGAATACGACGGCAACCGCGTCGGCAAAATCGTCTTGACGGGCACGGCGTAGCAAGGCCGGCAGCCGAAGCCTTGGCCGCTGTGGATGGCAACCCGAAAGCGGTGATCAGTAAGGTGCCAATTGCCGCAAAGCTGACGTGCCGGCGGGCTGAGATCATTCGGCTCACTCTCGATCCTCTTGGTCGGAACATCATTGCGTGCCAGATCGATTTGTGCCCGCACTCGAACTTTGGTGTTCGTTTCGATCGCCGCCCACGTAGTTGCTAGGCCTGATCGTGACGCCGCTATCGGCAGCGCGCACCGCCGACCGGCGAGGGCCGGACTGCCACTGCCAACGCTGGCAGTGCATACAACCCGACTGCGCGGCGACGGGTGAAGTGATGTCGGACCTCTGGGCCGCGTGCCGTCCCATCTAGACCGCGTACGGAGGCACTGCCCGCCTGTCCACCGCGAATGGCCTTTCAGCGATCGTAGAAGGGCGACATCTTCGTGACCAGGAAGGGGAACTCCTCAGTTACGTCAACGCGGGTGAAATGTCGCTCGGTCACGTCGGTACGCCTATCGGTGTACGAGAAAATAACGTCGACGATGGACCGGCTCCCGCTCAGTCGGGAACGTCTCACCTCGACCCCCGACAAGGTGGCTCCGCTGCCGTAGGCCTGGGCTGCGCGTTCGTAGACGGCCGGGTAACGTACGGCCAGGTAGTTCAGCGCGCGATGTTCATCGGTCGCGCCAGCGTTGTCGGCTAGTTGCCCGATCCGGTCGAACAGTTCCTCCGCGACGTCGCGGAACTTCTCGTCGCCAGAGCGCCCGTCAGGGCATGGGATGGACTGGACGAAGTCGTCGCGATCGAAGGAATAGATTTGATCGAACGCTACGATGGGCAGCGCCAGCCCGCTGCACATCTCGGGCGTTGCGATGCCCATCCGGACCCCGATGACGACATCGACGTCCGTGGTCCGGGGCCCCGAACGTAACGCGTCAGTCAGCAGCTCGAGGTCGGTCGAGTCCTGCGGCACGAGCAGGTATGTCTCCAGGCCTTCAATCAACAAAACCCAGCACATCTGGCGGGCGAGGTAACGGAAGCTGCGGTCGGACAGCACCGATCGCAGTGCTTGCCCGTCGGTCTGGCCGTCGGTCTCACTTTGGGCGAGGGCCTGCGCGAACTCCTTTTCCACAGCCAGACTGGGAAATCTCGCCTCGATCTGCCCGATGGCGTAGACGAACGTCGTCGACGCAAGCGCAGCCAGCTCCGGCATCACGGGTGGGGCCGGCGATACGGCAGGCATCCCAGGTGATGTCGGAATTGGCAGCGCCGGTGTCTCGGCTTCCTCGTCGATCAGGTCCATGTCCGTCCTTCCTCTCTGGTTCAACGCCGCCGGGTGAACACGACCCAACTGTTAAGCAGCCTGGCTCGCCTGGCACAGCCGCCACACGGTTTGACACCAGCCAGCGATGTAGCACGCTTGATCACATCACCGAGGCCGACATCCTCGTCCTTGATAAAGCCCGGCAGCCGGATGCTCCGCGGGCGCCGTTTCTCCTGAGTCATCGGGTCACCTTCCGGAGTCCGGCTCGCATAGCCGCGAGCAGCTGATATGAGCGCCAGCCGTCAAGCAGCGGTGGGGTGACGCCCGTACGGCGGGGCGACCCGCTGATGGTCGCGTGCTTGACTTCCGCGACGCTGGCATCTGGGAACAGCGAGCGCAGCAGGGCGATCGCCCCGGTCACGAACACCGTGGCGAGACTGGTGCCCGATGCCGTCACTGGACGCCCGCCGGGTCCGAGCCCGCAGATCCGTTCGCTGGCGGCACCGAGCCCGCGACGGCCGATGCAAGCACCGAGGTTGGAGTACCCGGCCGGCCGGCCGTCGCGGGTGTAACCGATCACCGGTATGACCCACGGATGGCCGGTCAACGCGGTACCCCCTACCGAGGCTTGGTTGCCGGCGGCGACCACGACGATCGTTCCTCGTGAGGCCGCATGTGCCAGCGACAGCTGTAGTTCGCGCTCCTGTCCGACGCCAGGGCGGTCAATGGCAGCGCTGAGGTTGATGATCGTGGCGCCGGCGTCGGCGGCTTCGACGATCGCCGCAGCTACGTCGTCCGGCGTTGCGTAGGCGAGTCGCGGGTCGTCCATGCTGCGCTCACGGAATACCGGCTTGATAAGCAGAGTGACGTCTGGGCAGATCGGTGCCATGCGGCTCGTACTGGGGGCCACCAGCATGCTGGCGATGAGGGTGCCATGTCGACAAGCTGGGCCCGGAACGAACCCACGCCCGTCAGCGACCGCCGTGGCCGGCGTCAGCACCGAGCCGGCGTGGGCCGTGCCGAGCACATCGCTGTCAACGGGGCCGTCGAGCACACCGACCACCACGTCGCGGCGACCGCGGGTCATGCTCATCAACTGCGTCAGACGAACCAGCTCGAATGGTTCCATCGAAATGACTCTGCTCTCGTTCTCGTTTAGGCAGATGCTGAGCCGCCGTAGCTGCCGAGCGAGCCACTATGGCAATTTTGACGCTACCTCGGTTGTCTCGGCGACATGCCGCAAACGGCAACACGCATTCTCCAATGTGCAGGCGACCTAGCGCATTCAATTGCAGTTCTGCTCGTTGCGGGCGGCGGGGGACGTGGCGGGGATCGGCCAACAGGGCGCGCATTGCGAAGTCAGCCAGGAGGGACAGGCGCGCGATCGCGTGACCGGCAAGTGATCGGCGATGGCTTAGCCCTCGAAGCGCCGGAGCGACAAGTCGACCACCCCGAGGCAAGGAGGCCCCCCACGTGCAGCGTCCTATACCCGTGTTCCGCGGCGTCCTCCCGGTTGTCCAACCCGGCCGGGGACGGGCCGATCAGGTCCGCTATTGGCGCTCGGCGGACGCTCATCGAGCCGACGGCGGCGCGGGGTGATTCGATCTGCCCGGCCAACCTGAGCAGTCGAGCACGTCAAGGTGCAGGGGTGATGCCTGGGGAGTCAGTCGATTTGGCGAAACGGCGGTGGGTGATGGCGGAGCTGCCGAGGCCGAACGAGGGGGCGGGGCCCATCAGGATCGGCTCATACCACACGGAGAATCGCGGCGAGTACAGCGTGCAGCCGCCGGTAACCGCGGCCTGGTGGCGATTCGGTGTTCGGGGATGAGAGCTGGAAACGCTTGTGGCACCACTTGTCGACGGTATTCACACCTTACCAGCAACAAGCGGTGCCACATGTGTCTGCCAACGAGACCCCGTCTAAGCAGAAGCAAAGCCTAAGGCCGCATTCGTATTATCGGCTGAGGTTGATACGTCTCAACCTACGACCACGACCAAGTAGTTGAATCAGGCGAGTGTTGTCGCACGAGCCTATTGCGACCGTGTCGCCCGAGCCGTCTGGGCAGTCGGTTGTCATGTACCGAATTCCGTCGATACACCTGATGGCGATATCACACGGGATATCCTGTGGGGCGATCATCTGTCTTGAATCTGCGTCACGGGCGGTCTGGTGATTACCGAGATAGCGGCCTTTCAATCGAACAAGGGCGGCTTCTGCGGTGAATGACGGGAATCGCAGAGCTATCTTCAGCCGGCGTATGTCATGCCAGCTACGATCAGTGCAGCGAGCGGGCTCTTCGCTGGTCCGCCGCTGCTGTACTCCGAGTACTTTGTCGCGGCGGCAACCGATCCGCCGGAGGTGCTGCTCAATCCGCAGCCGGTGCCGCCAGAAGAGTTGCAGCAGCGTCGGAGTGAGTCTTAGCGCCCGTTAAATGGTGAGGTCAGAGGGCTGGCCGCCGGTTGAGATGTGGCAGAGCCTGAGCCCGTTTCGGTGTGTCGAGGTGACGAGGGTGGGGCCTTCAGGTATGGCTTTGGTCGTCTACGCCAAGCCCTCCCAAAGGCCCCACAGTCTTTCTACCGGTCTGCGGCCAGGCCGACCCGCGCCCCCGAGCACCGGCCGCACGTGACTGATTCCCGTTGGCTGCAGCCGTAGCCGGGCCCTGCCTGCGCGCCGGGGTCAGACGATGCCGGCGTGCAGGTACACCTCGGCGGCGTCACCGGACTCGTACAGCGCGACCGCCACGTCCACGAGCACCCCGCCGAGCAGCGGCCGGTGCCGGACCGAGCGGTAGCGCCGCTCGGGGTCCTGCGGCCAGCCGAAGCCCGCGGTCGTCTTCGCGTCGAACGGCAGGCCCGCCGTCTCCGTCCGCCCGCCGGTCAGGAACATGCCGTTGAGCACCAGGAACTGGTTCATGCAGTGCCGGTCGCCGGTGAAGTGCAGGTAGAACGAGTCCGCCTCCCACTCGGCGTACCGGTAGAAGCGCACGCCGCGCGCGGCGCAGTCCGGCAGGCCCAGATGGTAGCGGTGCAGCGTGCCGGGCAGGTCCTGCGACTGGCTGCCGGGGTACGCGCGCGGGTCGTGCGGCGTGTGCTCACGCGACAGCGCGTACCAGAGCGACAGCAGGACGGTCACGACCAACGCCAGACCGGCGCGCAGCCTGCGGTGTCGTCCGCGCGGCCGCCGGTGACGCGCCCGGCCGCCGTCGGGCTGCGTCGCCTGCTCAGCGGACTCCACGTCCAGCACGTCCATCGGCCCCCCAACCGGATCTTGCTGGGGTGACCTTATCGCGCGGCCGTCGCGACGAGCCGCACTTGGCGTGTGCCATGCCGAAGGCGCGCGTCCGCCGGTCCGGCCGTGCGGACGACGGCCGTGATGGACACGTGACACACTGGCCGCCACCACCCCGCGATCATGGAGTACGCGTTGTCCATCAACGACCCCCAGCCGCTCCCGGGCGCCGTTCCGAGCAGCGGTTTCCTGCCTCCCGACGACGCGTTCCCGGTCGAGCGGGCCAGCGGTCCCGAAGTGCTGGTCAACCTGCCCGGCGAGGGCCTGACCGGCTGGGCGCGCAAGGTCGCCGGCGTGCTGCGGCGCGGCTGGCAGCAGCAGCTCGCCATCTTCGCGATCACGCACGCGCTGCCGGGTTTCGTGCTGTACGCGCTCGCGGTCGGGGGCCTGCTCGCGCTCTGGGACAGCGACCTCGCGCGGGCCGCGGCCGTGGACGACGTGCTGGCCGAGAAGCTCACCGTCCGCGTCCTGATGGTGGTCTGCCTCATGCTGGTCGTGGCGCTGCCGTTCCGGCTGCTCGGGTACGCCGCGGCGACCTGGTCGGCGGTGCGCCAGGCGGCGGGACTGCCCGTGCAGCTCTCGCGCGCCCTGTGGTTCGGCCTACGCCGGGTGCCGGCGATGTTCGCCTGGAGCCTGGTCGCCTACGTGCTGGCCTTCGTCGTCGTGTTCCTGGTCGTGCTGTGCTTCGCCTCCGCCTTCTCGTTCGCCGGTCTGGTGCCCGCGGTGATCGTGCTCGGCTACCTGGTGATGATCGCGGGAATGGTCGGCCCGGCGGTCCTGTTCGAACACCGCAGGCCGCTGGTGCGGGCCTTCGACACCGTGAACAGCGCGTTCTGGCCCGCTGTCGTGCGCCTGGCGGTGCCCGGGGTCGTGCTGTTCCTCGCGTACCGCTACAACCAGGTGATCGACGGGGCGGCCGCAATGTCCGGGTTCGGCGGCACGATCGGCGAACGAGCGGGGTTCGCGTTCGCGGCGGTGGCGGCGTCGGCCGCCCTGGAGCTGCCGGTCGCCATGCTGCTGTTCCCGACCGTGCTGGTGACCTATGTCGAGCGCCGCGCGCAGGTCGCGCCGAACCTGCGTACCCCGCACCTGCTGGACGAGCTGGGCTGAGGGACCGGGGCGGTCATGCGCCGCAGGGGACGCGTTGCACGATGCGGGAGCGCAGCACGAGGTCGTCCATCGTGTCCATCAGCCACAGCTCGGACGGCGTGATCGGAACCCGCACCCGGGTCTGGTAGTGCCGGACCAGCCGGCGCATGGCCGCGTACGGCTCGCCGGTCAGGTCGCCGGTCAGTTGCAGGTAGCCGGCGAGCATCGGCCGGCGCTCGGCTCCCACCAGCGCACGGACCGCCTCCAGCCGCCGGACCGAGGTGCCGTCGGCGGCCTGCACGGGCAGGTAGACGCGGCCGGTGTTGTGGCGGCCGACCCAGGGGCCCCGCACGATCAGGTTGATCGGGGGCAGCGGCGCGCCGGGCAGCGTCGTGGCCGGGTCGAGTTCCGGAGCCAGGGTCGTGTGCACCCGGTCGGCGCGCAGCGCGAGCCCCGGCCACCACACCTGCGGCCCGAGCGCGTCCCGCAGCTCGTCGAGGAAGGCGGCGAACACCGCGTCGGCGCGCAGGGCGGCGTCGTCGACGGGCAGGACCACCGACCGGATCGGCGGCCAGTACTCCGCCTCACGCAGCTCACCGGGGTGCGGCGCGGGGCGGGGCGCTTCGTCCAGCAGGGGCAGGTGCCGGGCCCGGTAGCGCTCGTCCAGGCGCATCACGTCGTGGGCGTCCCAGTCGAACTGCGCCTGCTGCCCGTCGAGTTCGGCGAGCGGGTCGGCCAGCGGGTGCACGGGCACGGTGCGGTCTCCTCGAATCGTGTGTCAGCGCTGCAGGCGGTGCCGGGACAGGATGACCGCGAGCCAGGCCGAGCGGACCTGACGGTACGCCGTGACCTGGTCGGTCCCGCCCGGATAGGCCCCCGCGGCGCGCAGCCTTCCCACGGCAACCTGCAGGTCGCGCACCGCGGCGAGGTACGCCCGGCCCGCCCGGGACGTGGACAGCGCCGCATGCCGGTTGCGTAGCCAGGTCACACGCACGTACGTCCTGCCCTCGCTCCTGATCACGAGCCTGATCGACACGCCCTCACGTTCCCGCACGATCAAGTAACGAGCGAACGTGTCAAAACCGCACATTCCCATCGCCAGACGGCTTTCCCCGTGCGCTATCCCCGCAGAAACTGCGCCGCCCGGTCGGACCCACACCCGGGGTGATCATGAAGTTGTGCCGTCGACACGCCGTCGAACCGTGCCATAAGTTCATGATCACCCGGGTGGGGGTGGGGTGGGTCAGGCGGATTCGGCTTCGAGGTCGGCGAGGCGGCGGGCCTCGCGGTCGCGCCAGGCGGTGGCCAGCGAGGTGCGGCCGTTGCTGCGCAGCAGGGAGCCCTCGTAGAGGCGGGCGCCGACGGACAGCACGGCCACCGCGCTGACGGCGAGCACGACCAGCGCCAGCACCGGCTCCCAAGCCGCCGCGTCGCCCTGGAACAGCCGCACCGGCATCGCCGCCGGGGCCGAGAAGGGGACGTACGACAGGACCCTCATCACGACCGGGTCGCCGTTGAACATCACCACGCCGAAGAACGGCAGCAGGACCAGGATCTGCAGCGGCATCGACGCGCCGTTGAGGTCCTCCTGCCGGTTGGCCAGCGCGCCGACCGCGGCCCACAGCGCCGCCAGCATGACGAAGCCGACGAGGAAGAACGGCAGGAACCAGCCGATCGCGGGCCCGAGCAGGGTCAGCAGCGCGCCGCCGGATTCGGAGAACCGCATCCCGGCGAGCGCGACCACGGCGATCAGCGCGATCTGGCCGAGGGCCAGCGCCGCGCCCGCCAGCACCTTGCCCGCCAGCAGCACCCGCACCGGCACCGAGGCGACCAGGATCTCCACCACCCGGGTCTGCTTCTCCTCGGTGACGCTCTGCGCGATCTGCAGGCCGAACGTCAGCGACACGAAGAAGAAGATCATGGCGAAGACCATCGGCACCAGGATCGCCAGCGTGTCGTCGACGGCGCTCGGGTCGAGCAGCTCGACGGCCGGCCGGGTGCTCAGGGCGTTGACCAGGTCATTGGGGGCGTCGGTCAGGGCGATCACGGTGCCGTCGGCGAGCAGCGCCCCCTCGACCTCGCCGTCGCGGACCAGGGTTCGCGCGGCCTCGTCGTCGGCGACGGAGCGCACGTCGAGCCCGGCGGCGTCGAGGGCGGCAGGAGCGGTTCCGCTCACCGCGACCGTGGACGCCCCGTCGGCGAACATCGCCGGCACCACCGTCGCCCCGATCGCGAACAGCAGGAAGAACGCCGTGCTGAACAGGAACGCCTTGTCGCGCAGCTTCACCCGCACCTCGCGGGCGGCCACGATGCGCACGGCTTCGAAGGTGTTCACTGGGCGACCTCCCGGAAGATCTCTGCGAGGGACGGGGTGACGGGGCCGAACGCGCGCACCGGGCCACGGCTCAGCGCCGCCTGGAGCACCTGCTGGTCGTCGGCGGACGGGTCGAGTTCGAAGACCGCGTGCGCGCCGTCGAGGTCGAGCAGCCGTACGCCGGGCTGGTCGCGCAGCCAGCCCGCGTCGCCGTCGACGGTCAGCGTGTACCGGGGCAGGGCGTGCTCGCTGCGCAGCCGCCCGCGCGGGCCGGCGGCGCGGATCCGGCCGCCGGCGATGATGACCAGGTCGTCGCACAGCCGCTCGACCACGTCGAGCTGGTGGCTGGAGAACAGCACCGGCACGCCCCGCTTCGTCCGGTCGCGCAGCACCTCCACGACGGTGTCGACGGCCAGCGGGTCGAGGCCCGAGAACGGCTCGTCGAGCACCAGGATGTCCGGGTCGTGGATCAGCGCCGCGGCGATCTGGGCGCGCTGCTGGTTGCCCAGCGACAGCTTCTCCAGCGGGTCGCCCGCGCGCTCGCCCAGGCGCAGCCACTCGATCAGGTCCTCGGCGTTGCGGCGCACCGCTTCGGCGCCGAGGCCGTGCAGGCGGCCCAGGTAGACCAGCTGGTCACGGACGGTCATCTTCGGGTAGAGGCCGCGCTCCTCGGGCATGTAGCCGATCCGGCGGCGAACCTGGCGGGTCAGCCGGGAGCCGTCCCAGGTCACCTCGCCCGCGTCGGGGGCGAGCACGCCCATGATGATGCGCATCGAGGTGGTCTTGCCCGCGCCGTTCGCGCCGACGAACCCGGTCATGCGCCCGGCGGTGACGTCGAAGGACACCCCGTCGAGCACCTGCCGGTCGCCGAACCTGCGGCTCACCGCGTCGAGGCGTAGCACTTTCGTCATACCCGCAGAGGCTAGGTGTGCCGGGGCGGGCTGCCGTCCGCCCGGGGATCGATCTTCCCTCCGCCGCGAGGAGGATCCGGATCAGCCGCCCGGGGTGACCACGCCGTGCTCGTACGCGAACACCACCGCCTGGGTGCGGTCGCGCAGCCGCAGCTTCGCCAGCACCCGGCTGACGTGCGTCTTCACGGTGGCCTCGCCGAGGAACAGCCGGGTGGCGATCTCCGCGTTGGTCGCGCCGCCGGCGAGCAGGACCAGCACCTCGTACTCGCGCGGGGTCAGCTCCTTCAGCTCCTGCGCCGAACCCGCGGGCGGGGCGGCGACGGGCCGGGCGAACTTCGCGATGACCCGCCGGGTGATCTCCGGGGCGAGCAGCGCGTCGCCGCGCGCCAGCACCCGCACCGCCTCGATCAGCGCCTCCGGCGAGCCGTTCTTCAGCAGGAACCCGCTGGCCCCGGCCTGCAACGCGGCGAACAGGTAGTCGTCGCGGTCGAACGTGGTCAGGATCAGCACCGCCGGCCCGTCGCCCGCCCCGGTGATGCGGCGGGTCGCCTCCAGCCCGTCGACCCCGGGCATCTCCACGTCCATCAGCACCACGTCGGGCGCGGTCGAGGCGGCCAGCGCGACGGCCTGCTCCCCGTCGGCGGCCTCGCCGACCACCGTCAGGTCGTCCTCCGTCTCCAGGATGACCCGGAACCCGGTACGCACCAGCCGGTGATCGTCGGCCACCAGGATCCGGATCACGCCCGGCTCTGCCCCGGTCATGCCACCGCCTCCGCCGTCTCAGCCGGGCACGTCGGCTGCGCCGCGAGCGGGAACCTGGCCCGCACCCGGAAGCCGCCCTGCGGCCGCGGGCCGACCTCCAGGGTGCCGTCGTGCGCGGCGACGCGCTCGCGCATACCGATCAGGCCGAGGCCGCCGTCCGCCATCCGCCCGCCCCGGCCGTCGTCGGTCGCCTCCACCTCCAGTTCTTGCGCCAGGTAGCGGATCCGCACATCGATGGTGCTCGCCCCGGCGTGCTTGAGGGTGTTGGTCACCGACTCCTGCACGATCCGGTACGCGGCCTGCGACAGCGAGTCCGGCAGCGGCACCGGCGTGCCGAACACCCCGAACCGGGCGGTCAGGCCCGCGTCCCGGGCCCCGTCGAGCAGGCGCTCGGCCCGCTCGACGCCGACCGTGGCCGGGCCCTCGTCGGTGCCCGTGCCCCGGCGCAGCAGGCTGAGCATGCGCCGCAGCTCGTCGACGGCGGTGCGGGCGCTCTGCTCGATCGCCTCCAGCGCCGTACGCGCCCGCACCGGGTCCTTGTCCATCACCCGGCGGCTGGCCGCAGCCTGCACCCCCATCACCGACACGTGGTGGGCGACGACGTCGTGCAGCTCCCGGGCGATGCGCAGCCGCTCGACCATCACCGCCCGCTCCCCCACCTCGTCGCGGGCCCGGCGCAGCTCCTCGGCCTGCACCTCCAGCTGGTGCTGCCGCCGCGCGGCCACCCACGCCGTCTCGCCGGCGAAGAACGCGAAGCCGAACATCAGCACGTTGACCAGCACCGCGTTGACGATCGTGGCGAGCAGCGGCGGGACCGGCCCGGCCGCGTCCTCGAACGCGTCCGCCGGAACCGAGTCCACCGACAGCCAGATCGACACCACCAGCCAGCCCAGCATCGCCGCGATGATGCCCGCGCGCACCTGCCGGGAACGCCGGTGGTCACCGGCCCAGGCCCCGGCGGTGTACATCGAGCAGAACAGCGACCCGGTCGCCAGCTGCATCTCCGGGGCGGCCCGCACCTGCGCGACGATGAACGCCGCCGAGACGACCAGGGTCACGACGATCGGCCACCGGCGCCGCACCGCGAGCGGCAGCGTCACCGCGACCGCCCAGAACACCTGCTCCGGCACGCTCGGCGGAGGACCGAGCTGGAACACGCCCGCGCTGGTGGTCAGCGTCAGGTTGAACAGCGCCAGCGCGGTGACGGCCAGCCCGATGAACAGGTCGGCGCGCCGCTGCTCGGCGGTCGGGCCGGGGCGTCGCCAGCCGTCGGGGGTCGCCAGGGTGGTCACGCAGCGACCCTGACACAGGGGCACCGTCTTACGCCAACTCCGTGCCCGAGGAGACCTGGTCCGCGACGGCCGTGCCCAGCCGCGCCTCGACGGCGCCGGGTTCGTACAGCTCCTCGAACTCGTCCTCGCCCAGCGGTTCGAGGTCGTCCCCGGGCCCGGAATCACGGCTCATGCCGCACCGGCCGTGGTCGATGGCGCCCTGGATGCCGGCATGGCGTCATGGTACGGGCGCGGGCCCGTGCCCGGGAGCCGCCGATGGTCGCGTTCGGACGGCGAAACCCTGCCGCGCCGATCGTCCGGTGGAGTGGCGATCGGCGCGGCCGGGCGATCCCGGGATCAGGCGGGCACGGGCGGCAGCGACACCTGCGCCTGCCCGGCCTGGTGCCGTAGCACCAGGCTGTGCGCGTAGACGAGCAGGAAGATGGTGAGGTGCAGGAACCACTGCGTGACGACGGCGACGAGGTATCCGCGCAGGAACGCGCCGTCGAAGAACATCTCCATCCCTGGTGAGTCGAAGTGGCTGAGGGTGTTGTGCATGTGCGCGAAGTAGAACGAGACGAGTACGGCCACCCCGACGACCGCCCAGGAGAGCGCCACCCGCCCGGACCGGGCGATCCGGCCGGCCAGCGCGCACAGCACAACCGCGCTGAGCAGCCAGCAGGTCTGGTCGATCACCGCCGACCGGGTCAGTTGGTAGCCCTCCACCAAGGGCCAGGACAGCGACATCGTGTATACGATGCCGCAGATCCAGAGCGGTGTGAACACCGGCCGGATCAGCTGCGTCACCCCCGTGGTGACCCGTGCGCAGATGATCCCGAGCCCGACGGCGATCACCAGGCCACCGGCGGCGGCCCAGGCCTGCCAGGCGATGGTTTCCTCGCTGAACCCGGTGTACCAGTCGATGGTGATCCGGACGCACAGCACCGCCATCCCCATCACCAGCACGAGCGACAGCACCGCGTGCGCGAAGCTCCGACCCGGCCGGACCGCCACCGCCTCCGCACGGTGCGGCCGCGACGCGGCGAGGCTGGCCGCGTACCGCAGCCGCCGGGCGGTGCCGGGCATGGCGTGCAGCTCCGCCCGCCACTCGGCGAGCATCTCGTCGCGCAGCTCCGCCGGCCAGCGCCGGGCCGCGGCGGTGAGGAACCTGTTGCAGACGCGCCTGATCATGCGGTGGCCTCCTTGGTCACGGTGTGCGCCGACGCCGGGCGCGTGCGCTCGTGCAGTTCCGCGAGGCGCTGGCGGGCGACGGGCAGCGCCGCCGGGGTGAGCCGGTAGTACGCGCGGGCGGGTCGGCCGGCCTCGGACGGGTCGACCTCCTCCCAGCGCTTGTCCAGCCAGCCGGCCTCGGTCAGCCGGGCGAGGATCGGATACAGGGTGCCGCTGGGCAGGTCGGATGCCTGCATCAGCGCCATTCCGTAGTGGTCGCCGGTGGGATCGGCGACGAGGGCCGCGAGCACGCGGGCCACCGGCACCGTCATACGCAGTTCGGCATTCATGGTAGAGACTCTACATAGGGTCCGTCGTCTTTGGGGGGCATGGATCCGCCTCGCCTGTCTTGACAGGACACGGGAGCGCTCAAGATACTTCTTGTGTGAAGCTTCTCCGCTGACGCGGCGGAGCCGACACCTCAGTCCGAATAGCTCGCAGAGCCGACGCCAAGGCCGCACCCCGATGCGGCCCAGTGGTGTCGGCTTTTGCTGTTTTCGCAGGTCAGCAGCTGGATTTCACACGTACAGATACGCCATATCAACGGCAATGAAACACAACTGAAACTCCGCTCCCCGACGCTGTCCGTGCCTGGCATTCAGGCGGACGCCCACGGGCCGGCACAACCGGACGAAGCCTCCGCTGCGCGCTGCCGGCATCCGCATAGGACCGATCTCCGCACCGCCACGGGCCGGCATGCGCCACGCCGAGGACGCCGACGTCCTGCGCCCAGGTGCTTCTCCCCCTTGACCTGTGCTCCGCCGAAACAGGGAGATACCCCACCATGCTCAGATTCCCCCGACGCCGGCTCGCGGCCGGCGCCGTCGCCCTGGCCGCCGCGCTGGCCGTCAGCGCCTGCGGCAGCAAGACCGGCGAGAACGACACCGCCGGCGGCGTCACCGCCGACACCTCGGGCGACACCGTCAAGGTGGGCCTGCTCAACTCGCTGTCGGGCACCATGGCCATCAGCGAGGTGACCGTACGCGACGCCATCATGCTGGCCGTCGAGGAGATCAACGCCGCGGGCGGCGTGCTCGGCAAGAAGATCGCACCGGTCGGTGAGGACGGCGCGTCGGACTGGCCCACGTTCGCGGAGAAGGCCGAGAAACTGATCAAGGTGGACCGGGTCGCGGCCGTGTTCGGCTGCTGGACCTCGGCCAGCCGCAAGGCCGTCAAGCCGGTCTTCGAGGAGAACAAGGCGCTGCTGTTCTACCCGGTGCAGTACGAGGGCCTGGAGCAGTCGCCGTACATCTTCTACACCGGCGCGACCACCAACCAGCAGATCGTGCCCGGCCTGGACTACCTCAAGGCGCAGGGCAAGAAGTCGGTCTACCTGGTCGGCAGCGACTACGTCTTCCCCCGCACCGCCAACAAGATCATCAAGGCGTACGCCGAGGCCAACGGTCTGACCGTGCTCGGTGAGGACTACGCCCCGCTGGGCAGCACCGAGTTCGGCACGATCGTCAACAAGGTCAAGGCGTCCAAGGCCGAGGCCGTGTTCAACACCCTCAACGGCGACAGCAACGTGGCCTTCTTCAAGGAGTACAAGTCCGCGGGCCTGACCGCCGCGTCGATGCCGGTCGTATCGGTGTCGATCGCCGAGGAGGAGGTCAAGAGCATCGGCACGCAGTACCTCGCGGGCCAGCTCACGGCGTGGAACTACTACCAGACGACCACGGGCGCGGCCAACGACAAGTTCGTGAAGGCGTACAAGGCGAAGTTCGGCGCGGACAAGCCGACCAGCGACCCGATGGAGGCCGCGTACGTGTCGGTCTACCTGTGGAAGGCCATGGTCGAGAAGGCCGGCTCGTTCGACGTGGAGAAGGTCAAGGGCGCTTCCGACGGCGTCACCTTCGAGGCCCCCGAGGGCCTGGTCACCATCGACGGCGCGACGCAGCACATCCACAAGACCGCGCGCATCGGCAAGATCGGCGACGACGGCCTGATCACCGAGGTGTGGAACTCCGGCGGCCCGGTCAAGCCGGACCCGTACCTCAAGGGCTACACCTGGGCGACCGGCCTGTCCTGACCCACCGTCGGCGGTGGAGCGGTCCACGTGGCCGCTCCACCGCCCCGTCCCAAGGCGGCAACGCATGACAGTGATCCTCGGGCAGCTGTTCACCGGCGTCAGCATCGGCGCGGTGCTGCTGCTCATCGCGCTCGGCCTGGCCCTGACCTTCGGCCAGATGAACGTCATCAACATGGCGCACGGCGAGTTCATCATGGCCGGCGCCTACACCACGTACGTGCTGCAGCAGACCATCACCGACGCGGGCCTGTCGCTGCTCGTCGCCCTGCCCATCGCCTTCGCCGTCGCGGGCGCGATGGGCGTGCTGCTGGAATGGGCGCTGATCCGCCGCCTGTACACCCGGCCGCTGGACACCCTGCTGGTCACCTGGGGCGTCTCGCTGATGCTCCAGCAGCTGGCCCGGGACGTCTTCGGCGCGCCCAACGTGCAGACCGCGGCCCCGGACATCCTCACCGAGAGCACCTCGCTCGGCGCGGACCTGAGCATCGCCAACAGCCGCCTGTTCATCCTCGGCCTGGTCGTGCTAGCCGTCGCCGCGCTGACCGCCGCGCTCAAGTTCACCCCGCTGGGCCGCCGGATCCGCGCCGTGGTGCAGAACCGCGACCTGGCCGCCGTCTCCGGCATCCCGACCGGGCGCGTCGACCGGCTCACCTTCTTCATCGGCTCCGGCCTGGCCGGGGTCGCCGGGGTCGCGCTGACCCTGCTCGGCCCCATCGGCCCGACCATGGGCACCAACATCATCATCGACGCCTTCCTCGTCGTCGTGGTCGGCGGCATCGGGCAGCTCAAGGGGAGCGTGATCGTGGCCTTCGTGCTCGGCATGCTGCAGGCGATGGTCGAGTACCTGACCACGCTCAGCGTCGCCAAGGTGATCGTGTTCATCGCCATCGTGGCGTTCCTGCAATGGCGGCCGCAGGGCCTGTTCACGCTGCGGACCAGGAGCCTGGCGTGAGCCCGCGCGTGCGGGCCTGGCTGGGCTTCGGGCTCGGGGCGGTGGTGCTGTTCGCGGCCGCCCCCGCGCTGCTGACCGACTTCCGGCTCAGCCTGCTGGCCAAGTACCTGTGCTTCGCGATCGTCGCCGTCGGCATCGGCCTGGCCTGGGGCCGCGGCGGCCTGCTCACCCTCGGCCAGGGCGTCTTCTTCGGCCTGGGCGGCTACGCGATGGCCATGCATCTCAAGCTCGCCGACGCGGGCGAGGGCGACATGCCCGACTTCATGCAGCTGTACGGGCAGCTCGACGAGCTCCCCGCGTGGTGGGCCCCGTTCGCGAACCCGGTGTTCGCGCTGGCCGCCACGGTGCTGCTGCCGATGCTGGTCGCGTTCGGGCTCGGCTCGCTGGTGTTCCGGCGGCGCGTGCGCGGCGCCTACTTCGCGATCCTCAGCCAGGCCCTGGCCGCCGCCATGGTGATCCTGCTGATCGGACAGCAGGGCACCACCGGCGGCACCAACGGCCTCACCGACATCGAGGGCTTCTTCGGCTACGACCTCGACGACCCGGTCAACCAGCGCATGGTCTACTTCATCATCGCCGGGGTGCTGCTGGCCCTGCTCGCGCTGACCCGGCAGCTCATGCACTCCCGCTACGGCGAGCTGCTCGTCGCGGTGCGCGACTCCGAGGAGCGGGTGCGTTTCCTCGGCTACAACCCCGCCAACGTCAAGCTCGTCGCGTACGTCGTGGCCGCCGGCATGGCGGGCCTGGCCGGGGCGCTGTTCGTGCCCGCGGTCGGCATCATCTCCCCCGCCCTCATCGGCATCGTGCCGTCGATCGAGTTCGTGATCGGCGTCGCCGTCGGCGGCCGGGCGGCGCTGCTCGGCCCGGTGCTCGGCGCGGTCGCCGTGGCCTGGGCGAAGACGGCCCTGTCGGAGCGCTTCCCGGGCACCTGGACCTACCTGCAGGGCGCGATGTTCGTGCTGGTGGTGGCGTTCCTGCCGGGTGGCCTGGCCTCGCTGTGGGGCCTGGTCAAGCGCCGCCGGGAGGCCGCGGTGCCACCCGCGCCACCGGCGGAGCAGCCGGTGCTGGTGAAGGAGGCGGCGGCGTGAACCACATCGGTGCGGCAGGAAGGGGCAGGGCATGAGCGAGACAGCGGGCGGCCTGCGCATCCGCGGGCTGCGGGTGGCGTTCGACGGGTTCGTCGCGGTCGACGGCGTCGACCTGGACGTGGCCCCGGGCGACATCCGGTTCCTCATCGGGCCGAACGGCGCGGGCAAGACGACCCTGGTCGACGCGGTGACGGGGCTGGTCAAGGCGACCGGCTCGGCCCTGTTCGGCGAGCAGGAGCTGCTCGGGCGGGAGGTGCACCGCATCGCCCGGCTGGGCGTGGGCCGCACGTTCCAGACCGCGGCCCTGTTCGAGGAGCTGACGGTGCTGCAGAACCTCGACATCGCGGCGGGCGCGGGCCGCAGCCCGTGGGCGATGCTGCGCCGGCGCGGGGCGGTGCCCGACGACGTGGCGTACACGCTGGAGACGATCGGGCTGGCAGACCGGCGCGACGCGCTCGCCGGCACCCTGGCGCACGGGCAGAAGCAGTGGCTGGAGATCGGCATGCTGCTGGTGCAGAACGCCCGGCTGCTGCTGCTCGACGAGCCCGTCGCCGGGATGAGCCACGAGGAGCGGGAGGCCACCGGCGAGCTGCTCGGCAAGGTCGCCGGCGAGCGCACCGTCGTGGTGATCGAGCACGACATGGACTTCCTGCGCCGCTTCGCCCGCACCGTCACCGTGCTGCACGCGGGCAAGGTGCTCAGCGAGGGCACCGTCGCGCAGGTGCAGGCCGACCCGAAGGTGCAGGAGGTCTACCTCGGACACGCCTCGGACGAGCCGGTGGCGCAGGGAGCGGAGGCGTGATGCTGCGGATCGAGGGCGTGTTCGCCGGGTACGGGCGCAGCACCGTGCTGCACGGCGTCGACGTGACCGTCGACGACGGCACGGTGACCGCCGTGCTCGGGCACAACGGGGCGGGCAAGAGCACGCTGCTGCGGGCCGCGATCGGCCTGCTCCGGCCGAAGCAGGGCATGGTGCTGTTCGGCGGCGAGGACGTCACGAAGTTGCCACCGCACGTGCGGGTCGCGCGCGGCATGGCGTACGTGCCGCAGGGCCAGCAGTGCTTCCCGCACCTGACCACGGCCGAGAACCTGCAGCTGGTCGCCGACGGGCGGCGCGGCGGCAGGCAGGCCATGGCGTCGGCGCTGGACCTGTTCCCGGCCCTGCACGGGCTGCTGCGCCGCCGGGCCGGGCTGCTGTCCGGCGGGCAGCGCCAGCAGCTCGCCATCGCCCGCGCCCTGATCACCCGGCCGAAGCTGCTGCTGCTCGACGAGCCGACCGAGGGCATCCAGCCCAACGTCGTCGCCGAGATCGAGCAGGCGGTGCTGTCCCTGGCCGGGGTGGACGGGCTGTCGGTGCTGCTGGTCGAGCAGCATCTGGGCTTCGCGCTGCGCGCGGCGCACCGCTACCACGTGCTCGAATCCGGCAGAGTGACGTCATCCGGCGCGGGCGGCACCGGCGCCGAACCCGCCGTACGCGCTGCCCTCACCGTGTAGAAGGACGGTTCATGTTCCTCACCCAGCATGAGCAGGAACGGCTGCTCATCCACGTGGCGGCCGACGTCGCCGAGCGGCGCCGTGCCCGCGGCCTGCTGCTCAACCACCCCGAGTCGGTCGCGATCATCACCCGTTTCCTGCTGGAGGGCGCCCGCGACGGGCGCACCGTCGTGGACCTGATGGACGCGGGGGCCCAGGTGCTCACCCGCGCGGACGTCCTGCCCGGCGTCCCCGAGATGCTGAAGGAGGTGCAGGTGGAGGCCACGTTCCCGGACGGCACCAAGCTGGTGACCGTGCACCACCCGATCCGGTGATCCCCGGCGAGATCCTCTTCGGAGAGGGCCCCGTGGAGATCAACATCGACCGGCCGATCACCACGCTGACCGTGGTCAACACCGCAGACCGGCCGGTGCAGGTCGGCTCCCACTACCACTTCGCCGAGGCCAACCCAGGCCTGTCCTTCGACCGCACCGCCGCCTGGGGACAACGGCTCGCCGTACCCGCGGGCACCGCCGTGCGGTTCGAGCCCGGCGTGACCCGCGAGGTCGACCTGGTCCCGCTGGGCGGCGCACGCATCGTCCCCGGCCTACGCGGCGAATGCGGAGGCCACCTGTGACCCGCACTCCCCCTCGGCACCGCCCCCTCCCGCCCGCCATCGACGTTGGCCTATCCCGACGAAAAATGAGCCGTGGAATTCGACGCAATAGGCCAACGTCGATGGAAAGCGCCCGCGTCGCACCCGCCCGTCCCGCCACCCGCCAGTCAGGGGAGAGTCTGTGACGATCCTGGTCAGCCGCGAGCGGTACGCGGCGCTGTACGGCCCCACCACCGGTGACCGTATCCGGCTCGCCGACACGAACCTGCTCATCGAGGTCGAGGAGGACCGCTGCGCGGGCGGCGACGAGGCCGTCTTCGGCGGCGGCAAGGTGATCCGCGAGTCGATGGGCCAGTCGCGGGCCACCCGGGCGCAGGGCGCGCTGGACACCGTCATCACCGGGGCGGTGATCCTGGACCACTGGGGCATCGTCAAGGCCGACATCGGCATCCGCGACGGCCGGATCGTCGCGATCGGACGCGCCGGCAATCCCGACACCATGCCCGGCGTACACCCTGATCTGGTCATCGGCCCGGCGACCGAGGTCGTCGCGGGCAACGGCAAGATCGTGACCGCCGGGGCCGTGGACACGCACGTGCACTTCATCTGCCCGCAGCTCGTGCACGAGGCCCTGGCGGGCGGGGTGACGACGCTGGTCGGCGGCGGCACCGGCCCGGCCGAGGGCACCAAGGCCACCACCGTCACCGCGAACGCCTGGCACCTGGCCCGCATGTTCGAGGCGCTGGACACGTTCCCGGTGAACGTGCTGCTGCTCGGCAAGGGCAACACGGTCTCCGAGGAGGCCATGTGGGAGCAGCTGCGGGCGGGGGCGGGCGGGTTCAAGCTGCACGAGGACTGGGGCACCACGCCCGCGGCGATCGACGCGTGCCTGCGGGTCGCGGACGCGTCCGGGGTGCAGGTGTCGATCCACACCGACACCCTGAACGAGGCCGGGTTCGTGCAGGACACCCTGGCCGCGATCAACGGGCGGGCGATCCACTCGTACCACACCGAGGGGGCCGGGGGCGGCCACGCGCCCGACATCATCACGGTGGCGAGCCTGCCCAACATCCTGCCGTCGTCGACGAACCCGACCCGGCCCTACACCCGAAACACCCTGGCCGAGCACCTGGACATGCTGATGGTGTGCCACCACCTGAACGCGGCCGTGCCGGAGGACCTGGCGTTCGCGGAGAGCCGCATCCGGCCGTCCACGATGGCCGCCGAGGACCTGCTGCACGACCTCGGCGCGATCTCGATCATCGGGTCGGACTCGCAGGCGATGGGCCGCATCGGCGAGATCGTGCTGCGCACCTGGCAGACCGCGCACGTGATGAAGGACCGGGTCGGCTCGCTGGCCGGTGACTCGTCGGCCGACAACAACCGGGCCAAGCGGTACGTCGCGAAGTACACCATCTGCGCGGCCATGGCCAACGGCCTGGAGGAGCAGATCGGCTCCGTCGAGCCCGGCAAGCTCGCCGACCTCGTGGTCTGGGACCCGGCGTTCTTCGGGGTCCGGCCGCACCTGGTGATGAAGGGCGGCATGATCGCGTACGCGCAGATGGGCGACGCGAACGCGTCCATCCCCACCCCGCAGCCGATGCTGCCCCGCCCGATGTTCGGCGCGTACGGCGTCGTGCCCGCGAAGACCTCACTCGCCTTCGTCGCCCCGGCGGCCCTGGAGGCGGGCCTGGAACTGGACGTCAAGCGGGCAATGGTGCCCGTCGCCGACGTGCGCTCGCGCGGCAAGGCCGACCTGCCCCACAACGGCGCGATGCCGCGCATCGAGGTCGACGCGGACACGTTCACCGTCCGCATCGACGGCGAGGTCGTCGACCCCGACCCGCCCACGGTCCTGCCCATGGCCCAGCGGTACTTCCTCTTCTGATGCACCGCACCGCGTACCTGTTGCTGGCCGACGGGCGGTTCCCGTCCGGCGGCCACGCCCACTCCAGCGGCCTCGAAGCGGCCGTCGCGGCCGGCCGGGTCACCGACCTGCCCGGTCTCGAAGCCTTCCTGCACGGCCGCCTCTCCTACGCCGCCCCCGTCACCGCCGCCTTCACCGCCGCCACCCACCTGTCCGCTGCGCGGATGGGAAGGGCACCTTGCAGTACACATAGCGATGTGAAGGTGCCCTTCCTTTCCCTCGATCGGGAGTTGGAGGCGCGGACGGTGTCGCCGGCGCTGCGGCTGGCGTCGCGGCGGCAGGGCAGGGCGCTGCTGCGGGCGGGGCGGAACACCTGGCCCAGTGAGGTGTACGGGCACCTGCCGAAGCATGCGGACGGGCCGCACCAGCCGCTGGCGCTGGGCGTGACGGCGGCCGCGGCGGGACTGTCCACGGAGGAGGCCGCGCAGGTCGCGGCGTACGGGGTGCTCACCGGGCCGGCCAGTGCGGCGGTGCGGCTGCTCGGGCTGGACCCGTACCAGGTGCAGAACCTGCTGGCCAGGATGGCCGGCGTATGCGACGAGATCGCGGCAGCCGCCGCGGCGGTCGCCCACAAGTCCCCGCAGGAGCTGCCGGCCCACGCGGCGCCGCTGGCCGACATCTCCGCCGAACTGCACGCCACCTGGGAGGTGCGTCTCTTTGCGAGCTGACCACGCCTACGACCACGACGAAACGGTGCCCCACACCCACCCGGAGCCGGGCGTCGACCCGCACCCGCCGCTGCCGCGACTGGACCGGGCGGTGCGCATCGGCATCGGCGGGCCGGTCGGGTCCGGTAAGACCGCGCTCGTCGCCGCCCTGTGCCGGGCGCTGGCCGGCGAGCTGCGGCTGGCGGTGGTGACCAACGACATCTACACCACCGAGGACGCCGACTTCCTCAAGCGGGCCGGGGTGCTCGACCCGTCCCGCATCCGCGCGGTCGAGACCGGATGCTGCCCGCACACCGCGATCCGCGACGACATCTCCGCCAACCTCGACGCCGTCGAGGAGCTGGAAGAAGCGCTCGGACCACTGGACCTGGTGCTGGTCGAGAGCGGCGGCGACAACCTCACCGCCACGTTCAGCAAGGGCCTGGTCGATCAGCAGATCTTCGTCGTCGACGTGGCGGGCGGGGACAAGGTGCCGCGCAAGGGCGGGCCCGGCGTCACCACCGCGGACCTGCTCGTCATCAACAAGACCGACCTCGCCCCGCTGGTCGGCGCGGACCTGTCCGTGATGGACCGCGACGCCCGCGCCCGCCGCGGCACGCTGCCGACGATCTTCCAGTCCATCGCGCAGGACCCGCACGCGAGCCAGGTCGCCGACTGGGTACGCCACGTCGTCGCCCACGCCGTGGGCGTCCACGGCCACGACCACGTCCACGCCGGGGCGCACTGATGCGGGCGCTGGCCAGGATC
The DNA here is from genome assembly GCF_016862635.1 of Catellatospora coxensis. Taxonomy (GTDB): domain Bacteria; phylum Actinomycetota; class Actinomycetes; order Mycobacteriales; family Micromonosporaceae; genus Catellatospora; species Catellatospora coxensis. Next base: position 51,226 of record NZ_BONI01000033.1, read on the forward strand.
GTCGCCGAGGCCGACGGCCGCGGCGGCACCCGGCTGGCGCGCCTGCGCGGCGAGCCGCCCCTGCAACTGCGGCACACCCCGGACGGCTCGGCGGCGGCGACGGTGCACCTGATCGGCAGCGCCGCCGGGCCGCTCGGCGGCGACGACCTGCGCATCGAGATCGAGGTCGGCGAGGGCGCGTCGCTGTGCGTACGCTCCGTCGCCGCCTCGATCGCCCTGCCCGGCCGGGACGGTGCGCCGTCCCGCACGACCGTCGTCGCGACCGTCGCGGCGGGTGGCGAGCTGCGCTGGCTGCCGGAGCAGCTGGTCGCCGCCGCGGGCTGCCGCCACCAGGCGACATCCACCGTGGAGCTGGCGGGCGGGGGCCGGCTGGTGTGGCGGGAGGAGCTGATCTGCGGGCGGCACGACGAACAGCCCGGTGACGCCGTGGTCAGCACGTCGGTCGACTACGACGGCGCTCCCCTGCTGCGCCAGTCGCTGACGATCGGGCCGGGCACGCCCGGCTGGGACGGCCCGGCCGTGCTCGGCGGGGCACGGGCGACCGGCTCGCTGCTGCTCGTCGACCCCGCCGCCGCGCCCGCGCCGCCCGCCATGCTGGGCGCCACCGCGGTACGGATGCCGCTGACCGGCCCCGCGACGCTGGTCAGCGCCACCGCACCGGACGCGCACACGCTGCGCGGTTTCCTCGGCGCGTGACGCCGAGCGGAGAGCGCTCTCCATCCGGGGGATGACGCGCCCGTCATCGAGCGTGTTCACTGACGGACGTGCGCGACTGGGAGGCCGACTACACCGACTTCGTCACCGTCTACGCCGGACGGCTACGGCGGCTGGCGTACGGCCGCTGCGGCGACTGGGCCACCGCCGACCGGCTGACCCGGCAGGTCCTGCTGGACGTCTACCTGCGCGGGAGCAGCCCCGACCGGGAGCCCCCGGAGATCCACGCCGAGCAGGCGCTGCTCCGGCTGCTGCGCCGTCACGTCACCGAGACGGAGACAGGCCCCGACCTGCTGGCACCGCCGACCCCGTTCACGTCCGACGAGCTGATCGCGGTCGGCCGGGCCCGGCTACGGGTGCGACGTGCCGTCACCGCGGTGGTTACCGTGTTCGGACTGATCGCGGCAGGTGCGGCGCTGATCATGCTGCGGCCTGTCCCGGGCGGGGCGCCGCTGCCCGAGGCCGAGGACTGCATGGCCGGGCTGCCGTCGCCGCCGTCGGGCACCGCCACGCCGTCGGGGCGGCCGGCGAGCGAGGCCGGCGAGGGCGGCATGGACCGGCTGACGGCGCTGACCGGCGACCTGCCCCTGCGCACCAGATCGATCCTGCCCGAGCAGGTGCGCCGCGAGCGGCTCGGCTGCGAGGTCGCGGCGTACTTCCTTACCAAGGTGAACCCGGGCGGGCTGGAGCGGGTCGACCTGGGGCTCGACGACCGCGGGGACGACCGGCCGCTGGCGGCGCTGCTCGACCCGGCGATCGGTCCGGCGGCGCTGACGGTCGCGGTGCGGATCACCACCGCCAGCGGGCAGGGCACCGTGACGATCTCGGTGGCCCCGACGACGGCCCGCCCGGACGAACGGCACTGCGCCCGGCTCACCATCTGCCGCCTGTCGACGGTGACCGAGGAGGGCCTGGTCGTCGAGCAGTACGGCGTGCACGAGACGCCGGAGGCGGTGAAAGCCGGACACCGGCTGGGCGCCGATGCGGACTGGTGGTCGGTGGCGGTCTACACGGGCCACAGCATGGTCCTGGTGACGATCACGAACACGCCCGACGTGCGCGCGGCGCTGCCGGCCAGCGCCCAGTACACACCGCTCGGCGAGCAGGTCACCACGCTGGCCGCCGACCCCCGGCTCGCGGTGTTCGACCCGCCCGCCGCCGCGACACCGTCCGCGGCCGGACCGGCCGTTCACGCCAGCGGCAGGACCCGGGCGATCCGGATCGACTTGCCGCCGCCCGCCGCCGGGTAGGCCGCGCTGCCGTCCGAGTATGCCTTGAACGCCTGGTAGTCGTGGTCCCGGACGTTGGCGGTGAACTTCGCGCCGACCGTCTTGCCGGTGGCGGCGTCGTACACCTGCGCGGCGATCGCCGAGCCCGACGCCCAGGCGAGCAGCATCCGGCCGGTTCCGTAGCTCACCAGGTGCGGGTGGCTCGATCGGGCCGCGGTCTTGATCGTGAGGTTCGACTTGCCGGTGGTGAAGCGCTCCAGCCGTACGCCGCCGCCCTGGCTCCACGCCGTCCAGTAACCGCGGCTCGGCGCGAGCACCAGGTCACCGCCGAACAGGCTGCCGTCGCAGGTTCCCGCCGCCACGGTCCGGTACGGGTCCGGCTGCGCGATGCGGCACGCGTTGTCGGTCGCGCACACCATCGCGTAATGGCTGGTCCGCGGATCCCACACGATGCGCGTCGTCCAGCTGTGGCTGCACCCGACCTCGAAACTGTCGCGGTGCCCGGACACCAGTCTGCCGTTCGCGTCGACGACCTGCATGCGGTCGCCCTCGTGGATGTCGACGCAGGAGCCGTTGCGCACGGTGATGGCGACGCCGAAGTACGCCGCGTAGTTCTTGCCGTCGGTGGCGAGCCGGCCGTGGTGCTGGTACCACCAGACGAAGCGCGCGCCGTCGTCGTAGCCGGTGCGGCCGCCGCCGAGGTTGGTGACCTGGCGTTCCCACACCTGGCGGCCGGTGTCGTCGAACCGGACCATGTACATGGTCTTGCACGGGCTCGACGAGCCGCCGCAGAGCTTGCCGCCGCCGCAGTCGCCCTTGCGGGTCAGCAGCACGACCCCGCCGGTGCGGTCGGCGTGCACGTCCTGCAGGTCGATGCCGACGAAGCTGGTGGGGGTGCCGATGAGCTTGTCGTCGCAGTCGAGCCGGCCGAGGTGAACCCGCCCGTTGGTGCCGAGCCAGGCCAGCCAGGAGCCGCCTGCGGGCCGCTCCGCGATCGCCATGGGCAGCGGCTCGGTGTCGCCCTCGCGGCCGTACCCGGTGACGGCGGCGCTCAGCTTGACCTCGGTGACCTTCACGACCGGCTTCGGCCCGGCGACCCGGGCGCAGGGCCCGACCGGCTGCGCCGACGGCGACGCGGCGGGGCTCGTAGTCGCCGACGCCGACGCCGACGGGTCCGGGGTGGCCGGACCCTGGGCCTGCGCGGGGGCCGCGGGGTCGGACCCGAACCAGGAACCCGGGCCGCCCGCGGCGGCGGTGAGGGCGGCCGTGGCCAGCACGGCGACCGCGGACAGTCCGGCGGCGACCAGCAGCAGCCGCCGCTTCGACGCGCGGCCCCGGTGCCGACCGGCGCTGGATGACGGGGTGTCGCCGATGCTCATACGTGTCCTCAGGTCTGCCGCCGACCGAACCGGGCGCGGATCCGGGGCGACTCTACCGACCCTTTGTGACCGCTCACAATCCACACCGGACGGCGGGCCCCCACCACACCGCCGAGGCGGCGACGGCCCGGGGGCCTCGGAGATCGGGCCGCCGCCGGTGGTGCCGCAACCCGCACCGCCGGCGGCGGCCGAGACAATTTCACGAAGACATCTTCGCTTACGGGCGGTTTTGGCTAGTCTGCCGTACATGAACCTATTTGCGCCTTCACGGCAGCGCCTCACTCTCGCGGTGGCCACCGCGGCGCTGGCGATCCCGCTCGTCGCCGCGCCCGGCGTCGCGAAGGCGCACGTCTCCCCCGGCCGGGCCGCGCCCGCGCACGCCGCCTCCTGGCGCGTCGCGCCCTGCCCGAAGCCCGCCGGGCCGCGGGTGTCCGCGCCGACACGCCCGTCCCCGCCCTCGGCCGACCCCGTCCTGCGCACCGTCGGCGGCGACGAGCTGGCCACCGCGGGGCTGGCCGTGCCCGCTTCCGCCGCCGCGCCGCCCGCGGTCACCGCCACCTCCTGGCTGGTCGCCGACCTCGACAGCGGCGCGGTGCTCGGCGCGTGCGGCGCCCACGAGTACGCCACCCCGGCCAGCGTGCAGAAGCTGCTGCTCGCGGCGACCATGATCGCGCGGCTCGACCCGAAACGCGTCGTCACCATCACCCGCGAGGACGTCGACATCGAGCCGGGCAGCTCCTCGGCGGGGCTGATCGAGGGCGGCCGGTACACGGTGGAGACGCTGTGGCTGGGGCTGCTGCTCGCCTCCGGCAACGACGCCGCGAACGTGCTGGCCCGCCTGGGCGCCGGCTCCGCCGAGGCCGGGGTCCGCGAGATGAACGAGCTGGCCGCGAAGCTCGGCGCGTTCCAGACGCACGCGGTCACCCCGTCCGGCCTGGACGCGCCCGGCCAGTTCACCAGCGCCTACGACCTCGCCCTGATCATGCGGGCGTGCCTGGCCGAGCCGCTGTTCCGCAAGTACGCCCTCACCCGGTACACGCAGATCCCCGACCAGGGCAAGCACCACAAGGGCTTCCAGATCCAGAACCAGAACCTGCTGATCGACAACTACCCGGGCGCGCTCGGCGGCAAGACCGGCTACACCGACCTGGCCCGGCACACCTATGTCGGCGCGGCCGAGCGCAACGGGCGGCGGCTGGTCGTCAGCGTGCTCGGCGCCGAATACGTGCCGCTGCGCGGCTGGGAACAGGGCGCGGCGCTGCTCGACTGGGGCTTCGCCCAGCCCGCCGACGCCTCGGTCGGGCGGCTGGTCGACGGGGGCGCGGCTGCGGCGAACCCGTCGGCGGCGGCCCAGGCCGCCGACACCCCGGGCACCGGCACGAACGCCCTCGCGGGCGAGGGCGGCACGGGCACGCCGCCGCTGCTCGCGTTCGGCGCGGTGATCGCGGCGGCCGGGCTGGTGCTCTCGGCGGCCGCCCGGCGACGGCGCGGCAACCATACGCGGCGCTGACCGGTCGGCCGACACCGAAGCGCGATCCGCGGCACCGGGCCGGTGAGGGCCCGGTGGCCGCGGATCGTCGTTCAGCGGCGCCCGGCCGACCGCGCCGGGGGCGTGATCCGCACCCGCTGCACGGGGCGGCTCTCGATGTCGCCCAGCTGGCCGCAGATCGTCGAGCGCAGCTCGTCGTAGCCGGCGAACGAGTAGTCCTGGAACAGCGTGTAACCGGCCCACATCAGGTTCGCGCACACCTGCGGCGGCACCTTGCCCGTCGCCGCGCCCATGCCGACCAGCGCGATCGAGGTGATGCTGCCGGGCTCGCGCTCATTCTGCAGGTGCACGGCCTGGAACGCGGCCGCGCACGCCAGCGCCACGTTGAGCGTCTCGCGCACGTTCTCCGCCGACTGGTTCATCGTCGGCGTCGAGATCAGGAACTTCGGGTTGGCCGCGCCCGACGGCACGCACACCGCGCTGCCGATCGGCAGCGACCCGCCGAACCCGTCCCGGATCGCCCGCTGCACCCGCAACTGGATGCCCGCGCCCAGGTGCCGCTTGATGACCGCGTCCACGCCGCCGTTCATGTCGCCCAGCGAGTTGGTCGGGCTGACCCACGCGTCGACACGCCGGTCGATGATCGACCCGCGTGAGATCTCGACCTCGGGGGTGTCGGCGAACGCCGACTGCCACGCCTGCACCACCTTCGTGTTGACGTCACTCAGCACTACCTTGAGCTGGGGCTTCATCTCGCTGACAGTCATGGTTCGCTCCGGTCACGGGGAAGGGGGTGGGTCCAGCGGCTCGAAAGATAGCGGGCCGCACCGACGAAATCCCGGCGGCCGGGTCGTGATCGAACGGACGTCCGCGAGTTGTCGTGGCCCGGTGTTAGCGTCCGGTCCGCCTGGCGCGGCTGATCTTCGGGTCGCCGCGCGCGGAGCCCAAGCCGATCACCGTGCCAGCCGGCACGGCCGCCCCCGGGAGCACACCATGAGCGACAACGCCGCGCCGACGCCGGCCGGGCAGGACGACCCGCTCGGCCTCGCCGAACTGTTCAACGGCGGCGGCGAGCCGTGGCTGCCGCTGCTCAAGCCGGTCATCGAGGCGCAGCCCGGCGCGGCCACCTTCATCGGCCCGGGTCGCGGCCCGCAGGTCGTGCCCGTCCGCGAGCTGACCTTCCAGGCGCTCAAGCCGAACCCGCCGCACAAGTGGAAGGTCGTCGTCTTCGGGCAGAACCCGTACCCCCGGCCGGAGAGCGCGACCGGCATCGCCATGTTCGACAACACCTTCCACGACTGGAACGACAGCCAGTTCGGCAAGGTCATCACGATCCGCTGCATCATCAAGGCGGCGGCGATGTGGAAGCACGGCATCCCGAAGAAGACGCCGATCGCCGACATCCGCAAGCTGCTGCGCCAGCACGACACCGTGCAGCCGCCGGAGTGGTTCCAGGCGATGCTGACCCAGGGTGTGCTGCTGCTCAACGCGTCGCTGACGGCCAGCGGCGACGGCGCGATGGGCGTCGACCAGCACACCGCGTTCTGGCGGCCGGTGGTCGAGAAGCTCGTCGAGGAGATCCTGCGGTCCAAGCAGCACGCCGACGAGCAGGACCGCGGCGTCGTGTTCGCGTGGTGGGGCGCGCACGCCCGCGGCCTGAAGAACCTGGTGGTACGGCTGCAGAAGAAGTATCCGGAGGTCGAGGTCCGGCACATCGACCACCCCAACCCGGCGGCGCAGGGCGACATCTTCTGCGACGGCGAGCACTTCGCCACGGTCAACGAGGCACTGCGGGAACTCGGCGCCGACGAGGTCGACTGGCTGCCGAGCAAGGGCTGGAACACCGGCGCCGGCCAGGGCGCCGACGCGGACACCGCCGACCGGATGGGTGCGTTCATCGCGTCCACCATGGAGCTGCACAAGCTCTACCTGGAGCGACTCGCCAGCGTCAAGGACGAGGGCCTGGCGCTGCCCGCGATCACCGGCGTCTTCGACACCCCGCTGATGGACTTCCGCGAAGCCGTCGCCCCGGCCGCCAAACTGCTGTCCGGGCTCGACTGGTATGTGGAGAGCTCGCACGACTTCGGCCGCAGGCAGGCCGAGCAGGCAACCGGCGGGCTGACCGCCGACGAGGTCGCGGCGCTGTACCTGTACACGTGCGAGTCGGCGTTCTACCGCCAGATCAACGCCACGCTGCGCCACCCCGACCGCACCCGGATCACGCCGTACCTGCCGTACCTGCGGCTGCTGTTCTCGGCCGTGTCGCGGCTGCCCGCGCGCACCGAGCCGCTGTGGCGCGGGGTGGCGCTGGACCTGCGGGCGCAGTACCCGGTGGGCCAGACGGTGACCTGGTGGGGTGTGTCGTCGTGCACCTCGAAGCTCGGGGTGGCGCGGGCGTTCCTCGGCAGCCGGGGCAAGCGGACCATCTTCGAGGTGACGCCGGCGCGGGCGGTGGGCATCCGCAGCTTCTCGGCGTTCACCGGCGAGGAGGAGTTCATCCTCGCGCCCGGCACGCAGCTCACGGTGACCGACGTGCAGACCGAGCGCGGCGGCTTGTGCACGGTGCGGCTGACCGAGCTGGCCGAGCAGCGCATGGTCGCCTGATCGACCGGGACGGCCCGCCCGCCCGCCGCCGCGCGGGCGGGCGCGCCGTGGCTGTCAGCAGCCCGCGCCGGACCTAATTGGACTGTGGATCACGGCCTGACCGGAAGCGTGCGGGCGACGAAGGCGTCCCGGTGCGCGGGCTGTACCCCCGGGCACCGGGACGGGTCAGGGAAGCCGGTGAAGGCATCGAGCATCAGTCGGCGAAGTGGCGTGGTGCACCGCGTGCGTCACGAGCCGGGCCGGGGGAAGGCGCAGGCGATCCTCGCGTCCCGCGACCGACACTCCGGTGCCGAGGTGGACCTCGGACGCCGTGGCCCTTCGCCCGATGTCATCGCGGAACGGCCCTGTGCCTGCCCGAGCCGTGGAAACGCTCCCGCCCACTGCAGCCTCATATTAAGCCAGGTCTATCGACGTGGCAATGGGCGCTCAGGCGGCGGCGGGCTGGCGGGACAGCGCCGCGGTGAGCGAGCCCAGCAATGCGGCGAGCTGGTCGCGTTCGGCCTCGGGCATGGCCAGTTCGCCGACGCTCCCCCGCACCTGGGCCGCGATGCGGTCGTGCAGCTGGCGGCCGCGCGGGCTGAGGTAGGCGCGGATGCGGCGGCGGTCGAGCGGATCGACCCGGCGGTACACCAGGCTGTGCTCGACGAGCTGGTCGACGACCTTCGTCAGGGTGCCGGGCGGCAGGAACGCGCCGTCGGCGACCTCGGTCATCGGCCGCCCGCCCTCCGCGGCCAGCAGCGTCAGCACCCGCCACGCCTCAGGCGAGCACTGCTCGGCACGCAGGATCGCCGACAGCCGCCGCTGCAGCAACCGCTCAGCCTGGGTGAGCAGGTGCAGCAGATCGGGAGTCGGACCGTGGGGCGCTGGGGCGGACAAAGTCCCTCCTCGACCGGTGGACGTGACTCATGCTACAGAATGGCTTCGAGTGCGGGAACCGTCTGGAGATCATGCGCGGGTCACGGGAACATGTGCCCATGCCCGTACCGCCGCAGCGGTTACCCGGCCTGGTCGTCCCCGGACTGCCCGGCCGGAACGCGGGCACCCTCGGGCAGACGGTGCACGTGGCACTGGTGTTCCCGATGCAGGGCCCGGCCGGGATCTTCGGCCCGACCTGCGAGCTGTGCGCGCAGCTTGCCGTCGAGGAGGTCAACCGCAATGGCGGGGTGCTGGGGCGGGAACTGAGCCTGGTGCCGGTGGACGGCGGGGCCGCCCCGGAGCGGGTCGCCGCGGAGGTCGACGCGCTGGTGTCGCTCGGCGCGGTGCACGGGGTGACCGGCTGGCACATCTCCTCGGTGCGCCAGGCCCTCGCGCCCCGCATCGCGCACCGCGTGCCGTATGTCTACACGGCCCTGTACGAGGGCGGCGAGCGCACCGAAGGCGTCTACCTGACCAGCGAGACCCCCGACGAGCAGCTGCTGCCCGCGATGCGGCTGCTGGGCGGGGAGCACCGGGTGAGACGCTGGTTCGTCGTCGGCAACGACTACGTGTGGCCGCGCCGGACCGCGGCGGCCGCCCACCGGTACGCGGTGGAGTCCGGCACGCAGGTGTGCGGGCAGGCGTTCCTGCCGCTGGGCGTGCACGGCTTCGCCGACGTGCTGCGCCGCATCGAGCGCAGCGCCGCCGACGCGGTGCTGATGCTGCTGGTCGGCAACGACGCGGTGCGCTTCAACCGGGCCTTCGCCGCGTCCGGGCTGGACCAGCGCTGCCTGCGGCTGAGCACGCTGATGGACGAGAACATGCTGATGGCCAGCGGCGCGCACGCCACGCGTGGCCTGTTCAGCACCGCGGGCTTCTTCGCGACGCTGGTGACCCCGGAGAACCTGGACTTCCACGGCCAGTACGCGCGCCGCTTCGGCGTCGAGGCGCCGCAGCCGGGCAGCCTGGGCGAGTCCTGCTACGAGGGTGTGCTGCTGCTGGCCGCGCTGATCAACCGGGCGGGCTCGCTGGACGTGCGGGCCATCGGGTCGGGCGCGGACACGGTCACCTACGAGGGGCCGCGTGGGGCGATCGCGATGCGCCGCCGGCACGCCCGGCAGCGCATCTACCTAGCCGAGGCCGACCGGCTCGACTTCAACGTGCTCACCCAGCTGTGACCGGCACGCTCGCGATCACGTGGAACAGCCGCGCGGTCAGCGGGAACGGCATGCGGTCCGACAGCGCGATCTCCAGGCGCTCCAGCTCGGCGAAGAACGACGCGTCGTACTTGCGCTCGTCGTCGGGGATGTAGTCGCACACCGAGCGGATGCCGTAGTGGCCGAGCACGCCCGCGCCGATGCGGCGCAGCGCGGTGCACACCTCGTCGGCGGTACGCGGGTAGACCGGGGTGTTGAACGTGTGGGTGAACCGCTCGGCGGCGTCGATGGACTCGTACGCCGCGGTCAGGTCCATGTCGCGGATGGCCGCGCGCAGCGGCTCGGAGTGCGCGTTGCCCGCGATGACGCTGAGCAGGCCGCCCTCGCGCAGCGGGGCCAGCACCGTCGACAGCGTCGACTCGACGTCGGCCACGTACGGCAGCAGGTTGTGGCACAGCACCAGGTCGTAGGCCTGCTGCTCGACCACGTCGCCGAGCTTGGCGACGTCGGACTCGATGACGGTGACCCGGTGCGCCACGCCGGTGGACTCGGCCAGCGAGCGTGCCGAGACCAGCATCTGGGGCGAGTAGTCCACCAGGGTGACCTGGTGCCCGGCGACGGCGTAGCGGACCGCCTCGACGCCGTTGCCGCCGGCCACGTCGAGGATGTGCAGCCGGCGTCCGTCGAGGTGGCGGGCGATGTTGTGCTCGGCGAGGGTGTAGCGCAACCGGCCCCAGGGCGCGTCCTGCCACTGCCGCCAGGCGGACACCTTGTCGTCGAACACGTCACGGGTCACGTTGCTCATGGGTTCGACCGTAACGGTTGTTCAGTCGCCGGGCACCCCGGAACACGCGAATACTCCGTACGACGTCAGAAGCGGTTTTCGGGGGCGATGCGGGCGGGTGGGGCGTTTCCGCGGGGCGGGCCGGTGAAGCCGCAGGCACGGCCGCGACGGAACCGTCCGGTCACGACGGTGCGAGACTGAGGACCGCGATTTCGCTAAAGGAGAAGACCATGACGACGGAGCCGCAGGCCCCGAGCACCGCCCGGATGATCGACTACTGGCTCGGCGGGAACCGGCATCACCCGATCGACGTCGCCGCCGCGCAGGCCTTCGAGGGCGCGTACGGGCCGTGTGCGGAGATCTTCCGCTCGCTGCGGGCGTTCTCCGGCCGCGCGGCGCGGCAACTGGCCGCCGAGGGCGTGGACCAGTTCCTCGTCTTCGGCGCGGGCATCCCCGCCCAGGGCAACGTGCACGAGACCGTGCCGGACGCGCGGGTCCTCTACACCGACGTGGACCCGGAGATCGTCGCGGCCGGGCGCGAGCTGCTGGCCGGGCGTCCGGGCGTGGACTACGTGCTCGGTGACGCCGCGAATCCGCGCGGCATCGACCCCGCCGCGCTCGACCGGGCGCTGCCCGACCACGCCACCCGCCCCGTAGGGTTGATCTTCCTGGGCCTGGCGGCGTTCCTCGACGACGCGACCCTCGCCCGCGCCCTGGACGAGATGTACGACCTGGTCCCGGCGGGCAGCCGGCTCGCGTTCGACTTCGACGCGATGGAGCTGTCGGCCTATCCCGAGGCGCTGGCGATGATGGGCCCCGGCTTCCACATGCGCGAGCCCGCCGACTTCGGCAAGCTGCTCGGCCGCTGGCAGCTCACCGCCGACGGCATCGTCCCCGTCGCCGACTGGCGCCCCGACGGCACCCCCGAGCAGGTCCCCGACGCCTTCTGGGGCGGCATCGCCATCAAGTGACCCGCCACCGGGCCGCCGGGCGACCCGCCCGGCGGCCCGGCGCGGCGCGGCCATGATCGCTCGACTTGTCTGGCACATGGGCGTATGCGGGCTCAAGATACGCACGGTTGCCTGGCAAGTCGAGCGATCACGAAGCGGCGCGGCTTGACAGCGGTCGATGGGCGCATGATCCTGAGTGCCGGGTGCGGCGGCGCGCTCCCCTGACCGATCGTCGGCCGATCAGGAGCGTTCTCATGCCGTACACCCGCCGTCATGTCCTGCGCCTGGGCACCGCGACCCTCGTGGTCGCCGCCGTCCCGGCCGTCTCGCTGCCCGCGCTGGCCGCCGCCGTCGTCACCGCCGACCTGGTGGTCTACGGGGCGACCTCGGCCGGGATCGCCGCCGCGGTGACCGCACGCAGGCTGGGCCGCAGCGCGGTGATCGTCGAGCCCGGCTCGCACGTCGGCGGCCTGTCGAGCGGCGGGCTGGGCATGACCGACAGCGGCGTCAAGGCCGCCATCGGCGGCCTGGCCGCGGAGTTCTACCGCCGGGTGTACGCGAAGTACAACGGCACCGCCGTCACCCCCACCTCCCCCGCCCGGTTCACGTTCGAGCCGCACGTCGCCGCGGTGATCTTCGACGAGCTGCTGGCCGAGGCGGGCGTGCCGGTCTACCTGAACAACCGGATGACCTCGGTGACCATGGCCGGCAACCGGATCAGCGAGGTGGTCTGCGACAACGGGCAGGTGTTCCGCGGCCCGATGTTCGTCGACGCGACGTACGAGGGTGACCTGATGGCGCGGGCCGGGGTCGGCTGGACCGCGGGCCGCGAGGCCAACAGCGTGTACGGCGAGACGATCAACGGGGTGCAGCTGCGCAACGCGCACCAGTTCAACCGGTTCGTCGACCCGTACGCCACCCCGGGCAGCGCGGCCAGCGGGCTGCTGCCCGGCATCTCGGCCGCCCCGGTCGCGCCCGCGGGCAGCGGTGACGGGCGGATCCAGGCGTACAACTTCCGGATGTGCCTGACCCAGGCCGCCAACCGGATCCCGTTCGCCAAGCCCGCGGGCTACGACGCGATCCGCTACGAGCCGCTGGCGCGGTACGTGCAGGCCGGATACACCGGGCCGTTCTTCACCACGCACCAGGTCGGCGGCGGCAAGACGGACTCCAACAACGACGGGGCGTTCTCGACCGACTTCATCGGCCAGAACTACGCCTACCCGACCGCGTCCTACGCGGCCCGCGCGAGCCTGGTCGAGGAGCACCGCGTCTACCAGCAGGGACTGATGTGGTTCCTGGCCAACGACCCTAGGCTGCCCGTCTCTATCCGCAGCGCCACCGCGTCGTGGGGACTGGCTGCGGACGAGTTCACCGGCAACGGCGGCTGGCCCACCCAGCTGTACGTGCGCGAGGCGCGGCGTCTGGTGTCGGCGTACGTCATGACGGAGGCCGACTGCCGCGGCGGGCGGGTCGCGGCCGACTCGGTCGGGCTGGCCAGCTACACCATGGACTCGCACAACTGCCAGCGCGTCGTGGTCGCGGGCGGGCTGAAGAACGAGGGCGACGTGCAGATCGCCGTGCCGCAGCCGTTCGGCATCAGCTACCGGGCGATCGTGCCGTACGAGTCGCAGTGCACGAACCTGCTGGTCCCGGTGTGCCTGTCGGCGAGCCACATCGCGTACGGCTCGATCCGGATGGAACCCGTTTTCATGATCCTCGCCCAGTCGGCGCCGACGGCCGCGCACCTGGCGATCGCGGCCGGGTCTGCGGTGCAGCAGGTGCCGATCGCGACGCTGCAGGCCCGGCTGCGCGCCGACGGGCAGCTGCTGACCTGGCCGTTGACCGCACCCGGCGAGATCATCGTCGACAGCTCCACGTCCGCCGGGGTCACCCGGGCGGGCGTCTGGCTCACCTCCACCTCGGTCGCCGGATACCACGGGCCCGACTACGAGCACGACGACAACACCAACAAGGGCGTCAACCGGCTCCGGTTCACCCCGACCATCCCCACGACCGGGTCCTACCAGGTGTTCCTGCGCTGGACGTCGCACACCAACCGGGCCAGCAACGTCCCTGTCGACGTCTGCGCGGGCGGCACCGTCACCACCCGCACCGTCGACCAGCGCACCGGCGGCGGCCAGTGGGTGTCGCTGGGCACGTTCACGCTGCCCGCGGGCTCGTCCCCGACCGGCGCGAGCGTGCTCATCCGCACCGAGGCCACCAACGGGTACGTCGTCGCCGACGCGGCCCGCTTCGTCCCGGCCTGACCCCGCCTGGCACGGCACGCCGCGGTCACGCCCGGGTTCGCCCGAGCCTGGACGCGGCGTGCCGCGGCCGTGAGAGGATCGGCCGCGTGACGACTCCCCGTCTCGGCCCGGTGTCGCGGGTCGCGGTCCTGGCCGACGTGCACGGCAACGTGCCCGCCCTGCTCGCCGTGCTCGACGAGCTGACCGCCGCCCGTGTCGACCTGATCGTGTTCCTGGGCGACCTGACCTGGGGTCCCGAGCCGCAGACGACGGTGGACCTGGTGCAGGAGCTGGGGCGGCGGGCGGTGTTCGTACGCGGCAACGCCGACCGCGCCGTCGTGGAGCTGGCCCGCGGCGAGCGCGAGCACACCCGTCCCCGCGATCCGTGGATGGTGCGCCAGCACACCGAGGAGGCGGTGGACTTCCTCGCGACGTTCCCGCTCGACGTCGTCATCGACGTGGCGGGCCTGGGCCCGGTGCGGTTCTGCCACGGCTCGCCGCGCGACGACACCGAATGCGTCACGCCCGAGACGTCCGAGGAGCGCTTCGCCGAGCTGTCGCGCGGCACCGAGGAGCACGTGATCGTCACCGGGCACACCCACCTGCAGTTCGACCGCGAGGTCGCGGGCCGGCGCAGCGTGAACCCGGGCAGCGTCGGCCTGCCCTACCACCTGGGCGCACCCGGCACGGCGTACTGGACGCTGCTCGGACCCGAGGTCCAACTGCGCCAGACGTGGTACGACGTGCAGGAGGCGGTCGACCGGTGCCGCACGACCGGCGACCCGAGCGGCGACACGACGGTGCGTTACCTGCTCACCCCGCCGACCCCGGCCGAGATCATCGCCGACGCCGAGAGCCGCGTCTTCGCCGACTGATCACCGGAGGTGCGGCGCGGGAACGGCGCGGCGCACGCCGTTCCCGCGAGCTGGCGCTAGGCCTGGGCGGCGACGGCGCGCAGCTGGCCGAGGGTAGTGCGGAAACCCTTGCCCGCAGCGGCCGGGTCCTCGGCGAGCAGGCCGGTGACCGCCATCGCCTGCGAGCGGGTGGTCGCGACTGCGGCGTCGTCGGAGCCGGTCACGTCGAACACGCCGAAGTCACCGGTCAGCGTGCTGAACGTCGCCGCGGCCGTGGCGTCCTTGGCCAGGTAAAGGACGACCTTCTGGCCGGGCTCCAGCTTCGACATGTGCGCCATGTCGACGACCCGCCCGTTCAGGCCGGTGAGGGTGATCCGATCGCCGGCCTTCGCGGCGGCTCCGTTCGCCGCGCGCAGCACCTCGTCGACCCGGAACCCGGCCGCCTCGACCTCGCCGCGTACTACGAGATCGGCGGTGGCGGTCAGCTCCTTCACCGTGGTGAAGCCCCGCAGCTTGGCGTTGACCGGCGGCGCGGCCTCGGTCGGCGCGGCGTCGCTCGGTGCGACGGCAGCCGTCGTCGGGGCGGCCGCCGGGGTGGCCGGGTCGGTGCTGCCGCAGGCGGCCAGCGCCGCCGCCGCGAGCAGCGCCGCGGTCCCCGCCAGGACGCGGGTGCGGTGGGGGTGCTCGATCCTTGCCATGGAAACGCTCCTCAGCGTGTCGGCGCCGGCCCGGACGGTTCTCGCCCGGGTCGCGGCGCTGCTTACGCCATCTATCTGTGCGCCGCCGTGATCGAGTTCCCGATTTCGGGCAAGAATCTCAGGCGCGTTCGCGGGCCAGCGCGCGCAGCTCCGCCAGCGTGGCGGTGAACCTGCGGTCGCGGGCGGTCGCGTCCTCCTCCCGCAGCCCCGACACCGACATGGCCGGCGAGCGCGCCGTGACGGCGTCGCCGACGACGTCGAACACGCCGAAGTCGCCGCTGAGCGTGGCATACGCGGGCACCGCCGCCTGCGGGTCGTCGGCGGCCAGGTAGAGCACGGTGTGCTGGCCGGCCTCCAGCCGGGACATGCCGATCGGCGGCGTCTCGGGCGCACGCACCGTGATCACGGCGGTCGCGGGCAGCCGGGGCAGCCGGTAGAGCACCTCGGCGACACCGAACACGGCCGTGCGGTCGGGTCCGGCCCCGTCGACGCTCAGCACCTCGCCGCGCACCACGAGATCGGCGGTGTCGGTGAGCTGGCGGACGGTGCCGTACGCCCGGATCTTCGCGACGACACCGCCGCCGGTCGGTTCCGGCGTGGGCGTCGACGCGGCGGGCCCGGAGGCGGCGGGCGTCGGGATCGCCACCACCGGTTCGCGGCCGTTCGTCGCGACCACCGCCGTGACCGTGCCCGCGACGGTGACCAGCGCGGCCGTCGCGAGCGCGGGCCGCAGCAGGCCCCGGCGGGGTGCCCGGGGGGCGGGCGCGGGGGCGTGCTCCGGCTCGGTGATCGCGGCGAGGAGGCGTGCGCGGTGCAGCTCGTGCCGGCCCGGGGGCAGCTCGAGGTGACCGGGGTCGGGCAGCAGCTCGGCGAGCTCCGCCCACTCGGACGGATCCAGCGGCGGGTGCTTCACAGGTGGCCCTCCTCTGCCAGACGACGGGTGCTGTCCTTCATCTGTCCGGCAGGACCGGCCGGGTTCCGGGATGCGCGGGGTGTCTCGTCGACGAGCTTGCGCAGTTTCGTCCGGGCCCGGGACAGGCGCGAGCGCACCGTGCCGACCGGGATGCCCAGCGCCCGCGCCGCCGACTCGTAGTCCAGGCCCTCCCACAGGCACAGCGTGATCACCTCACGCTCGGGACGGCGCAGGGACGCCAGCGCGTCGATGGCGGCGGTGATCCGGCCGCTGTCGTCGAGCCGCCCGGCCACCTCGTCGGCGTGGTCGGGGGCGGTGAACTCGGCCGCGTGCAGCGCCGACGCGGCCGCCCGGTAGCGGCGGTTGCTGCGGGTGTGGTTGCGCGCCTCGTTGGTGGCGATGCCGAGCAGCCACGGCCGCAGCGAGCCGCCCTCGTCGCCGATCCGGTCCCGGGAACGCCAGGCCTGCAGGTACGTGGCGGCCATGACGTCCTCGGCGGTGGACCAGTCGGCGGTGAGCCGGAACGCGTGGTTGTAGACCGACCGCGCGTACTGGTCGAACAGCTCGGCGAACGCGCCGGCATCACCCGCCCGGATCCGGGCGCGCAGACTCGACTCCATGACCACTTCTCTGTCCGGCGAACCACGCCAGTTCCTGTGATCCAGGCCACCGAGCCCGCCCCGTATGGTGCTCACCGACCATATCCATCTGCGGTCCCGGGCCGCCAACGGGCGAAGATCGCTGTTGCTGGTCAGCTGTCCCGAACCAGCGATCTTCACTTCGACGAACACGACGCTCCTCCGCTATCCCAGCATGACCGGAAGGCGTTCCAGGCCCCGCATCACCCGCGACGGTCGCCACGTCAGGTCCTCGACGCGGAACGCGAGGCTGATCCGCGGGCAGCGCGCCAGCAGCAGGCCGAAGGCGACCCGGGCCTCCATCCGGGCCAGCGCCGCGCCGATGCAGAAGTGCGGTCCGCGGCCGAAGGCCAGGTGGTCGTTGGGCTGCCGGGCGAGGTCGAGGCGGTCGGGCTCGGCGAACCAGGCCGCGTCACGGTTGGCCGAGCCGATGAGCAGGCTGACGATCGCGCCTGCGGGGATCACGCCGCCGGTCAGCTCGACCGGCGCCGTGCTGACCCGGAAGGTCGCGTCGCGCACGGGCGAGTCGTAGCGCAGCAGCTCCTCGATCGTGCTCGGCATCAGGTCGGGCTCCTCCCGCAGCCGCAGGAGTTCGCCAGGGTGGCGCAGCAGCGCGAGCATGCCGTTGCCGATGAGGTTGACCGTGGTGTCGTGCCCCACGAGCAGCAGCAGGTACGCGGTGCCGATCAGCTCCTCCTCACCGAGGTGGTCGCTGCCGTCGTGCGCGGCGACCAGCGCGCCGAGCAGGTCGGCCTCGGCGACGCCCGCGGCGGCGTGCGCGCGCTTGTGGGCGACCAGCGCGAGCAGGTACTCGCGCAGTTCCCGCTCCTGCACCGCCCGGCGCGCGGCGTCGGCCGACGGGATCACGGTCGCGGCGAGGATCTGCCTGGTACGTGCGGTGTTCAGCGCGTCGGGGACGCCGAGGATCGTGCAGATCAGGTTGAAGGTCAGCGGCATCGCGAACTCTTCGATCAGGTCGACCACGCCGAACTCGGGCAGCCTGGCGAGCAGGTCCTGCGCCGTTCGCGTGATCAGCGGCTCCAGCGCGGCGACCCGGCGCGGGATGAACGCCGCATTCACCAGGCGGCGCAGGCGGGTGTGCTCGGGCGGGTCGGCGTGCACGAGGTGCCGGTTCAGGCCCGCCGGGCCGGGAACGTAGGCGGGCACCAGCTCGGGGCGCTTGCTGAGCCGGGCGTCGGACAGCAGCGCCCGGACGTCGGCGTGACTCGCCACATGCCACACCGACAGGCCGCTGCGCTTGCGCTCGTGCAGCACGGGCGCATTCCGGCGCAGCCACGCGAAGAAGGGGTACGGGTCGCTGTTGCGATCACGCAGCAGCTCCGGGGGTACGTCGTCCAGCGAGGTCCACGGTCCCGCCGCGAACTGCACGTCGGCGTCCCCTGGCGGCATACCCATACGTTCCCCACTCAGATCGCAAGCCCCTGACCAGCACAAACTTGGCGATCTTATACGAAACGGACACAACCCCTGCAAGCCGCCACCCCGCCACCCCGCCCGCCCGTGCGCGCCCCGCCGCCCGTGCGGCAACTCTTAAAAACTCGCGCCCTCGGACACGTTCCGAGGGCGCGAGTTTTTGAGAGTTGCGCCAGGCGGTGGCGGCGGGTGGGTCAGGCGCGGCGTTCGATCTGGGCGCGGACGCGGGGGAAGGCCGCCTTGGCTTCGTTCTGGTCGTAGTCCCAGAGCATGACCATGCCGATGCTGCCGCTGTCGGCCCACGCGCACATGTAGACGCTGCCGAGGACCTCCTGGTGACCGCACTTCGCCGCGCCGCCGAACGAGCCGGTGGACACGGAGAAGAAGCCGGCGAACCCGTCGTCGGCCATGTTCTGGGTCAGCCACTGCATCTCGGTGGCCGGCGACTTGAGCCGGGTCGAGGTCGCCGCGTAGAAGGCGATCTTCTTCCCGCCAGCCGACTCGGCGTCGCCGTACGCCCCGGACACCCACTTGGCCTGCACGTATCGCTGCTTGAGCTCCGTGGGCACCGGACCGACGCTCTCGGTCGACTTGGCGATGCCGTCAAGCGTCGACGGCACGCGCAGCGTGATCCTCACCGGGACCTTGGTAGGCGACTTCGACGGCGACGGCTGTACCGAGGGCTGAGCCGACGGGGACGGGGTCGGCGACGCCGAAGGCAGCTCGGACGGGGTCGGCGCGGCCGACGCCTCCGACGTGCTCCACGCGGCCGGCTCGGTGGCGGCCGGGGTCTCCTCGTCGCCGCCGGACGCGAACCAGACCGCGCCCGCGCCGACCGCCAGGACCGCGACCAGCGCCGACACCGCCCACACCGCGCGCCGGGGCCTGCCCACCGGCGGCACGGCCTCGACGCCGTCCGAGTGTTCCTGCATGTGCCCGTTCCCCGCATTCTCCTCGATGTGCACCGGCCGACCCCCGGTGATCACGTGGTCGGCCCACAGAAGCTAGGGCACGAAGGCGGGCCGCCGACACCCACGAACGGCCGGAGATCCGCTTCGTACGCACACCCGGCCGCCGGGATCGACCGTCGATAAAGTTTCGGGAAGATGACGGACAACCCTTGTGAGCGTTCGCCTGACGCCCTAACCTCAGATCCACGGCGCGCCCGGGATCGTCGAACACCGATCTCAGGGCAGGGTTGGGAAACACCGCAGCCACCCAGCGACGTGGCACCGGCGCAACGCCCGTTCACCACCGCAGGCTCCGATCCCTGCGGCAACCGTCCATCTTCGACGACGCCGCACCCTGGCCACGAATGTTAGCGCTAACAAGGAATAGATCGCCGAAACCGCCTCAAAACAACGACTCTCTCCGCAATCAGGACCGATGCCGACGGCATCGGCCCCGATGACACCTGTGCCCGCACCCGGCAGCCGCCCGGCGGCCCGCGGGTGCCCGCTCCCCCGGAAGGATCCCCATGACCACCAGACGCGAGCTGCTGACCGGCCTGCTGTCCACGGCCGCGGCCACCGCGGCCGGCGGGCTGACCATCGCCGCCACCGGCTCCCCTGCCCACGCCGCCGGGCCGCTGACCGGCTACGTGATGGGCTACTTCACCGAGTCGCCCAACCGGCTGGCCAACAACTACGGCCTGCACCTGGCCGTCAGCACCGACGGCCTGAACTGGACCCCGCTCAACCAGAACAACGCCGTGGCCACGCCCACCGCCGGCACCGGCGGCCTGCGCGACCCGTTCATCCTGCGCAAACGCGACGACACGTTCGTGGTGCTCGCCACCGACCTGACCGGCACCGACTTCACCCAGCCGAACCAGTACATCCACGTCTGGGACTCGGTCGACCTGCGCAGCTTCACCGGCTACCGGCGGGTGCGGATGCACACCATGAACACGCACACCTGGGCGCCGGAGGCGTTCTGGGACAGCGCCCGCGGCCAGTACGGCATCGTCTACTCCGCGCACAACGGCACCCGCGACGTGTTCATGGTCAATTACACCAGCGACTTCGTGAACGTCGGCTCCGCGCAGCTGTTCTTCGACCCCGGCTTCAACGTCCTGGACGCCACGTTCCACCTGGGCAGCGGCGTGAACTACCTGTACTACAAGAACATGGCCGACGGCCGGCTCTACGGCGCCCGGTCGAGCACGCTCAACCCGAACAGCTTCAGCACGTACACCAGCGGCGTGGTCAGCGGCGGCATCGAGGCCCCGATCGTGGTCAAGGCCAACGACCGCAACGAGTGGTGGCTGTGGGGCGACTCCTACAGCCCCGTCAACGGCGAGTTCTACGTCTGGCGCAGCGGCGACGTCAACGCCAACGCGTGGACCGCGCTGGACAAGGCCGCGTACACCCAGCCGCTCAACGCCAAGCACGCCACCATCGCGGCGATCACCGCCACCGAGCACGCCAACCTGCTTTCCCGCTGGGGCGCGCCGGCCTGGAACCGGCTCAAGTCGTACAACTTCCCGGACCGGCTGATCCGACACGCCAACCGGGTCGGGCGCATCGACCCGTACCCGTTCGACCCGTACGCCGACAGCCAGTGGCGGCTGCGGCCGGGCCTGGCCAACTCGGCCGGGGTGTCGTTCGAGTCGGTCAACTACCCCGGCAACTACCTGCGCCACAGCGGTTACGTGGTCGGTCTGGCCGCCAACGACGGCACGGCGCAGTTCGCCGCCGACGCGACCTTCACTCGCACCGCGGGCCTGGCCAACAGCGGCTGGGCCTCGTTCCGCTCGCACAACTTCCCCGACCGCTACCTGCGCCACAGCAACTACCTGCTGCGCATCGACGTACTCGGCTCCGGCTCGCCCGCCGCCGACCGGGCCGACGCCACCTTCCAGCTCGGTTACTGAGAGGACCAGGACATGTCCCCGCTTCCCGCAGCAGCCGCGCCGCGGCGCTGGTGGCGGCTCGCCGCGATGACGGTGCTGTGCGCGCTCGCCGCGACCGGCCTGCACGCGTCCGCCGCCTCGGCATCGCCCGCGGTCAGCTACACCAACCCGCTGGTCAACCAGCGCGCCGACGCCCAGATCTACAAGCACACCGACGGCTACTACTACTTCACCGCGACGGTGCCCGAGTACGACCGCATCGTCCTGCGCCGGGCCACCACGCTGCAGGGCCTGTCCAGCGCCCCGGAGACGGTGATCTGGCGCAAGCACAGCAGCGGCATCATGGGCGCGCACATCTGGGCCCCGGAGATCCACTTCATCGACGGCAGGTGGTACGTCTACTTCGCCGCCGGGGCGACCAACGACGTCTGGGCGATCCGGATGTACGTCCTGGAGGGCACCGGCGCGAACCCGCTGACCGCGAGCTGGACCGAGAAGGGCCAGATCCGCACCCCGTGGGAGACGTTCTCCCTGGACGCGTCGACCTTCGTGGCGAGCGGCGTCCGCTACCTGATCTGGGCGCAGGCCGAGCCCGGCATCGCCACCAACACCAACCTCTACATCGCGCGGCTGGCCAACCCGTGGACGATCACCGGCGCGACCACCCGGCTGACGATACCCACGCTGGCCTGGGAGACCCGCGGCTACAAGGTGGCCGAGGGACCGACCGTCATCCAGCGCAACGGCAAGCTGTTCATGACGTACTCGGCCAGCGCCACCGACGCCAACTACTGCCTGGGCATGCTCACCGCGACGGCGGGCAGCAACCTGCTCAGCGCGTCGTCGTGGACCAAGTCGCAGAACCCGGTGTTCGCCAGCAACTCCGCCACCGGACAGTGGGGGCCGGGCCACAACTCGTTCACCGTGTCCGAGGACGGGGCCAGCGACATCCTGGTCTACCACGACCGCAACTACCGCGACATCAGCGGCGACCCGCTCAACGACCCGAACCGGCGCACCCGGCTGCAGAAGCTGTACTGGAACGCCGACGGCACCCCGAACTTCGGCGTCCCGATCCCCGACGGGGCACACCCGGTCCGGTTGAAGTCCTACAACTTCCCGGACCGCTTCGTGCGCCACTGGGAGTACCGGGCCCGGATCGACACCAACGTCACCAACCTGGCCGACTCGCAGTTCCGGATCGTCACCGGCCTCAACGGCGGCGGCAGCGTCTCGCTGGAGTCGACCAACTTCCCCGGCTACTTCCTGCGCCAGCGCAGCAACGGCGAGGCGTGGGTGGACCGCAACGACGGCACGGCGGCGTTCCGCGCCGACGCGAGCTTCTTCCAGCGCGCGGGCCTGGCGAGCTCGTCGGCGGTGTCGTTCGAGTCGCAGACCTACGCCGGCCGCTACCTGCGGCACAGCAACTACCTGCTGTACGTGCAGGCGGTCACCGACACCGTCGGGCGCGCCGACGCCACCTTCGTCCTCGAATGACCTTGGAGTGACCATGTTGCTGACCTGGCCACGTGCCATCACCCGGCGCGTTCTGTCGCTCGTCGTAGCCGTCCTGCTCGGCGTGTCCATGGCCGTCGTCGTCCACCCCGGCCGGGCCGACGCCGCACCCGGGCCGACCTTCCGCAACCCGGCCGTCGACGTGCCCAACAGCGGCGACCCGACGCTGACGTACTACAACGGTTACTACTACTACGTAGCGACCACCTGGTCCTCCGACGTGGTGATGCGCCGCTCGCGGACCATCTCCGCGCTGCGCGGCGCGCCCGAGCAGGTCGTCGTGCGCACCGGCGGCACGACGATGTGGGCCCCGCACCTCGAAATGATCAACAACCGGTGGTACCTGTACTACTCCGTCGAGCAGAGCGGCGGCGCGCGGCGCACCCACGTCGCCGAGAGCGCCGGGACCGACCCGCTCGGGCCGTACACCATCCGGGGCATCCTCAACCTGATGCCCAACAACGGCTGGGCCATCGACGCCGCGATCCTCAAGCTCAACGGCGCGAACTACGTGATGTTCTCGGCGTTCCACCCGAGCGACAACCTGCAGTCGCTGTACATCTCCCCGCTGACCAACCCGTGGACGGCAGGGGCGTACGGCACCCGCATCTCCGCGCCGACGCTGTCCTGGGAGACCCAGAACGGGGCCGTCAACGAGGGCGCGTTCGCGCTGCAGCGCAACGGCCGGACCTGGATCACGTACTCGGCCAGCCACTGCAACGGGCCGAACTACAAGCTGGGCATGCTCGAATACCGGGGCGGCGACCCCCTCGCGGCGTCCTCGTGGACCAAGGCCGCCAACCCGATCTTCCAGCGCAGCGACGCCAACGGCGTGTACGGGCCGGGCCACCACTCGTTCTTCACCTCACCCGACGGCACGGAGACCTGGATCGCGTACCACGCCAACAGCTCCTCCTCGCAGGGCTGCGGCACCACCCGCACCACCCGCGTGCAGAAGATCTCCTGGAACTCCGACGGCACCCCCAACCTGGGCGTGCCCGCTTCCCTGTCCACCATCCAGCCCGGCCCGTCCGGGGAGTCCAACGCCACCCCGGTCGAGATCCGCAACCGGCACAGCAACCTCTGCCTCGACGACTACAACTCGGTGACCACCCCGGGCGCCGAGGTGCGGCAGTGGACCTGCGGCACGCAGGCCAATCAGGACTGGTACGTGACCCCGCTCGACAACGGCTACTACCAGATCAGCAATCGGCTCAGTGGGCTCTGCCTCGACGACTACAACTTCGGGACCACCCCCGGCGCCGAGGTGCGGCAGTGGACCTGCAACGGCCTGGCCGTCCAGCAATGGCAGGTCAACGCGGTCACGGGCGGCTACTCGACGCTCGTCAACCGGCACAGCGGCCTCTGCCTGGACGACTACAACTGGGCCACCACCCCGGGCGCGGAAGTGCGCCAGTGGACCTGCCTGAACAACAACGCCCAGCACTGGCGTATCTCCTAGGCCTCCGCGGGCGTCGGCGCGAACCTGCGCCGGCGCCCGCCGCGGCAGGTCAGGGCGTGCTGCGGGCGAGCTGCATGAGGAACTCGGCGTTGCTGCCCGTCTTGCGCAGCCGGTCGACCAGCTGTTCGCCGGTCTGCTGGCTGTCCATGGTGTGCAGGGCGCGGCGCAGCCGGCGGACCAGCTCCAGCTCCTGCGGGCCGACCAGCAGCTCCTCGCGGCGGGTGCTGGAGGTGTCGACGTCGACGGCCGGGAAGACCCGCCGGTCGGCGAGCCCGCGCAGCAGCCGCAGCTCGGCGTTGCCGGTGCTCTTGAACTCCTCGAAGATGACGGTGTCGCCCAGCGAGCCGGTCTCCACCAGCGCGGTGGCGATGACGGTCAGCGAGCCGCCGCCCTCGATGGTGCGGGCCGCGCCCAGGAAACGCTTGGGCGCGTGCAGCGCGCCGGCCTCGATGCCGCCGGACATGATGCGGCCGTTGGACGGCGCGGCGAGGTTGTGGGCGCGGCCCAGCCGGGTGATGGAGTCGAGCAGCACGACTACGTCGCGGCCCTGCTCGACCAGGCGTTTGGCGCGCTCGATGGCCAGTTCGGCGACCGCGATGTGGTCGGCCGGCGGCCGGTCGAACGTCGACGAGATCACCTCGCCGCGTACGGTGCGGCGCATGTCGGTGACCTCTTCCGGGCGCTCGTCGATGAGGATCGCCATGACGTGCGCGGCGGGGTGGTTGACCGCGAGCGCGTGGGCGATCGCCTGCAGCACCATGGTCTTGCCCGCCTTGGGTGGCGACACGACCAGGGCCCGCTGGCCCTTGCCGATCGGGGTGAGCAGGTCGATCACCCGGGTGGTCAGGACGTCCGGGGTGGTCTCCAGGCGCATGCGCTCCCGCGGGTAGATCGGGGTGAGCGCGTAGAAGTCGGGCCGGTCGCGCATCTGCTCGCCGGGCTCGCCGTTGACGGTGTCGATCGTGGTGACGGTGGGCCGCTGGGCGCGGCGCTGGTCGGCGCGCTCGCCGGAGCCGGACCGCCGGACGGTCGCCGGCTGCGCGGCGGCGCCGGTGACGAGGTCGCCGCGGCGCAGGCCCAGGCGCTGGACCAGGCCGGGCGGCAGGTACGGGTCGCCCGGGTCGGGCAGGTAGCCGGTGAGCCGCACGAAGTGGTGCTTGTCGCGGACGTCGACGACGCCGCTGATCGCCGCCGCCGCGGCGGGTTCGGCGCTCGGCTCGGCGGCATCGTGCTCGGCGCGGTCCTGCGCGGTCACGCGGGGGCGCGCCGTCGTGCGCCGGCGTCGGGTGGTGGCGGCGGGTCCCGTCGCGCCCGTCGCGTCGGCAAGGCTCGTCGCGGCCGCGGGCCGCAGGTCGAGATCGGTCATGGGTACTCCTCGGAGACGGTGCGCCAGGGCACGGGCGTGCCGGGCGCGATGGGCACCGAGCGCCTGATCACGTCTGCCGGGCTGCGTCTCCGGTGTGGTGCGGAGGGTTCAGCGGCTGAGGCGGCGGTGCGGTGGAAACCGGTCCCGGCGGACGCGGAATGCGCGGCCGGTTCTCGGGGAAGGGGCATCCTCGGGGCGGGAACTCCACGCCTGCATCGAGAGATGCTTGATCAAAGGTACCCCACCGGGACGGTCGGGGCAACCGGCACGCCGACACGGCCGCGATCCGGCCTCGTCCGGCGATCTTGCGGGACGGGGGTCACGCCCGCGGGCGCGTCACAAGGAGAGTGGCCGCGCGGGCCGCTCCCCTTGTGCCCCCGTTACGCCGCTGTGCAGGCACTCCCCCGCGAACGCCTGCCGCCCCGCGCGGGTGCGGCCCCGCGCGGTCCTGTTCGTCCGGACGCGAAACGCCGAAAGCGCACGGCTTTCGGGCCGTGCTCTGGCGAATTGAGTCTTGGACCCCGACAGCATAGGCTGTCGACTATGGATTCTGTCAACCACAGCTAACAGCTCGGTGGTTGGCGTCAGCTTCAGATGACTAGGGGCGTCATGGGCGAGAACACCGGCCCAGGAACGGTCGCCGAGCGCTTGACCAGGCTTTTCGACACGAGCACCAACCCGCGCACGGCGAAGCGCTACACCGACCGCGAGGTGGCCGCGGCGGTCGGCTGCTCCCATACGCTGATCTTCGATCTGCGCAAGGGCAACACCCCGCCGGAGAAGACCCAGGCGGGCATCCTCATGCGGCTGGCCAGGCACTTCGGCATGGACGACAACCACCTCATGCCGGCCGGCTCGGGCACCGTCGACCCCGAGGTCTGGTCCTTCGCGATGCGGGCGCGGACCATCTCACCGGCGGGCCTGGCCATGCTCAACGGTGTCCTGGATCACATCGCCGAGCTGGAGGCTCGCGCGGCCACCCGGCCCGGCGTGACCGACGACGCGCCGATTTAGACTGTCGGCCTATGCCAGCCAGCCGCGAGGTCGACGCCGAGTGCCGCGCCGCGCTCGACGGTCTGGCCATCCCCGACCCCTGGGACGTGGTAGCGCTGGTCGAGTGGCTCGGGCAGCGGCGCCGCCGCCCGATCATCCTGATCCCGTGGCCGACGGCGGGCGGGGTCACCGGCTGCTGGGTGGCTGCGGCGCACCAGGACTACATCGTCTACGAGCGCACCGCGACCCCGCTGCACCGGTCGGTGATCGTCTGCCACGAGGTGGCGCACATCTGGCTCGGGCACCGCGGCCACCCCACGACCGCCCTGGCGGAGGAGTCCGTGCTGCCGCACGGCTACAGCGACGACGAGGAGATCCGCGCCGAGACCCTGGCGGAGCTGATCCTCGAACAGGCCGCGCTGCCGGCCCCCAAGGTGCCCGAGGACGTGCTGCGGGTGATGAAGACACTGGATCAAGGAGTGACCGTTGATTCCCTGGCTGACCAGCGGGGCGTTCCTGCTCGCCGCCGTCGTCGTTGGCTCGGTCCTCGCCCGTAGGCCGCAGGCGCGCACCCCCGCGGGCAAGGCGCTGCTCGCCTGGAACCTGCTCGGCAGCGCGGCGCAGGTCGTCACCATTCACCCCGTGTACCAGGCGATCAGCTCGCTGACCGGCCACCACAACACCGCGATCGTGATCAGCCACAGCCTCGGGCTGGTCGCCGCGTTCTTCGCCCAGATCATGATGCTGTGCTGGACCCGCGGCGCCGGCGGGGCCCGCGCCGCGGCCCGCTACCGGGCCGCGATCACCGGCGCGGCGATCGCGGTCCTCGTCGTGCTGTTCGCGCTCACGCCCGAGGTCGCCGACACCCCGTCGAGCTGGCGGCTGGACAACATCGACCGGAGCACCGTGGCGCTCTACTCGGTCGGTTACGCCCTGGCGTACTCGTGGGTGCTGCTGGACCTGTGCCGGCTGAGCGTCCGCTACTCGCGGATGGTGGTCACGCCGCAGACCCGGGTCGGGTTGCGGCTGTTCACGGTCGGCACCGCGTTCGGCCTGGCATACCAGCTGATGGCGGCGGTGGACGGGCTGGCCGGCCTCACCGGGCACCGGTTCCCCGCGCACACGCCGCTGAGCCTGGCGCTGGTCTGCATCGGGGTGGTGTTCCTCTGCCTCGGCGCGATCGTCCCGCTCGTCACCACCGCCGTGATCGAGTTCGTGCGGCGCTGCCGCCAGGCCTGGCTGTGCCACCGCATGGAGCCGCTCTACCGCGACCTGGCCGCCGAGTACCCGCAGGTCCTGAAAGGCCCAGTGCGGTACGGCACCGCGGGCTGGCTGGTCAACTGGTACGGCAACGGGCGGCGGCTGATGCAGCGCACCATCGAGGTCCACGACGGGTTGTCCGAGCTGCGGCCCTGGCTGGACGATCTCGCGTACCGGGTCGGCGCGGCCGAGGCCGTGAAGCAGGGCTTCGACGCCGACACGGTGCTCCTGGTCGCGCAGGCCGCCCAGGTCGCCGACGCGCTGCGGGCCGAACGCGCGGGCGAGCCAGGCCACCAGGTCCATGTGGAGATGGTCGAGGTGGCCATGGACCGCGAGGCGGTGTGGCTGGCGCGGCTGGCCCAGACCTACCGCTCCCGCATCATCGAACTCGTCCTGGCCGAGCTGGCGCTGCGCCGCGGCCACGCCGCCGACCAGCCCGTGGGGAACTGACCATGTCGCGACTCCAGCACCTCGACCCTGCCGTCGACCACCACGCGATCTACCGGCATCTCGCGCTGCGCGAGTTCGCGGCGGACGTGCGCATCGGGCTCAACCTCGCGTTCTACCGGACGTTCGCGGTGCCGGCGGCCGCGCGGCTGCTGCTGGACACCGGCGAGATGACCGAGCGGTCCACGAAACGGACCGACGACACCGGGCTGATGATGTACGAGGTGATCGCCCACGGCCCCCACCATCCGCGCAGCCGGCAGGTCATCTCGGCGCTCAACCGCATCCACCGCGTGTACGACATCACCGCCGACGAGTACCGCTACACGCTGGGCACCTTCATCTTCATCCCGACCCGCTGGATCGACCGGTACGGCCCGCGCCGGCTCACCACCGCCGAACGCACCGCCACCTGGCACTTCTGGATCGAGGTCGGCAAGCTCATGAACATCCGCGACGTCCCGGCGACGTGGGCGGAGTTCGAGCGGTGGTTCAACGCCTACGAGCGCGACAACTTCGCCTACGACGAGGCGGCGACCAGGCTGATGGACGCCACCCGGGACGTGCTGGCGAGCCGCTTCCCGAAGGTGCTGCGCCGCTGGGCGGGCGCGGCCGGCGACGCGCTGCTCGACGACGACGTCCGGCGGGCGCTCGGCGTGCCGAAGCCGAACCCGGTGATCCGCGCCGCCGTGCACGGACTGCTGCGGGCCGGCGCCGTCAAGCGACGCCTGCGGCCGGCGACCAGGGACGTCTTCACCCCGGGCCAGCCCAGCCGCAATTACCCCGGCGGGTACACGATCGAGCAGCTGGGACCCGATCCGGTGCGGCCGGCCGCGCGGCGCTGACGGGCGGCCGTAGGGCGACCTGAAGCGAACCGTAAGCACGACCGGGCAATGTTCGTGGTGCAGACAGCGAGCACCACCGACATCCAGGAGACTCCGATGCGCAAGCTCATCAACTCGACCTACATCACTCTCGACGGCGTCATCGAGAACCCCATGTGGACCGTGCCGTACTTCGACGACGAGGCCGCCGCGTTCGCCGGTTTCCAGACCAGCACCGCCGACGCGCTGCTGATGGGCCGGGCCACCTACGACGGCATGTCGGCGGCCTGGCCGAACCGCGACGAGAGCGACCCGAGCACCGGCGCGGCCTACTTCAACAACGTGAAGAAGTACGTCGCGTCGACCACGCTGACCGACCCCGCGTGGAAGAACAGCGAGGTCCTGCAGGGCGACCTGGTCGAAGAGGTCGCCCGGATCAAGGCGCAGGACGGCGGGGACATCCTGCAGTACGGGTACGGTTCGGTGACCACGCAGCTCATCCGGGCCGGGCTGGTCGACGAGGTCCGCTTCTGGATCTGCCCGGTGCTGGAGGGCGGCGACAGCCTGACCACCCCGCTCAAGGACGTCAAGGCGTCGTTCGAGCTGGTCGACACCAAGGTCATGAAGAGCGGCGTCGTCATCGTCTCGTACCGGCCGAAGGCCGCCGAGTGACCTACCCGTCGAGCTGAGCCCGGGCCTGTCCCGGGCTCAGCGCCGTGCCCTCGGCGAGCAGGGCCGCGTACCGGTCCGCGCCGAGCACGGCGACCAGCCGCTCCGTCACCCGGTCGGTGTCGTCGCGCTCGACCGGGGAGGCAGGGGCTTGCGCCGTGGCCCGTGCTGCGGCGGCCGCACCCAGCAGCCGAGCCGCGACCTCGGGCAGGTCCACCGCCGACGCCATACCCTCCAGCGCGAAGACCGCGTCGCGCGGGGAGGCGATCGCCTCGGCGGCGTCGTACGCCTCGACGTGCAGGGCGAGCGCGGCGGCACGATCGCCTGCCTGCTCCGCGACGTGACCCAGCTCGACCAGGATCATCGGCAGGTAGAACGTGGGCTGCCGCTCGGCGCGGCCCTGCTCGGCGATGCGGGTCAGGTGCACGGCCGCCACGTCGAGCCGGCCCGCCCGGCGCGCGGCCATGCCCAGGCTGGTCTCGGCGAAGACGATCGCGCTCGGCATGCCCTGCTCGACGGCCATCCGGTAGGCGCGTTCGGCGAGTTCGCGGCCGGCCGCGTGGTCGCGGGTCTGCACCGCGAGCCAGGCCAGCCAGGACAGCTTGCTGCACACCTCCGGCCACAGCGCCAGCTCCTCGGCCCAGCCCAGGCCCTCCCGGTGCAGGGCGATCGCCCGGTCGTGCTCACCCCGCATCTCGGCCAGCCCGCCGACCCAGTCGTTGGCCTGCAAGCGGCCCCACCGGTCGCCGAGCTCGGCGAACAGGGCGGCGCTGCGCGTCGCGGCGTGCTCCAGCGCGGCCAGGTCCCCGGCGGCGTGGGCGAGTTTGGCCCGCGTGCTGAGCGCGACCGCTTCGGTCCACCGGTCACCGGTCGCCGCGTCCAGCAGCTCGGACGCGAGCGCGACGTCGGCGCGGTCGAGCACCGCGTTCGCGGTGAACCAGGTGGCCCGGCCGTCGGGGTCGCCGGCCAGCGCGGCCCGGATCTCGCCGGGCACGATCGCCTCGCCCTGCAGCAGCGCGAACCCGATCCGCCACGCGGCCGCCCGGGACTGCTGCGCCGCGTCGCCGGGTGAGGTCAGCGCCTGCCGGGCCTCGGTGAGGCGGCCGCGCAGGAACCAGTACCAGGTCAGCGCGTTGGCCAGGCGCAGGCCGCCGCCGTGCGCCAGGGCCGCGCGCAGGTTGGCGGCCTCCGCGTCGAGCCGGGCCAGCCACTGCTGCTGTCCCGCGCCGCGCAGCTGCGGGTCGGCGCGTTCGGCCAGGTCGGTGTAGTACGCCGCGTGCCGGGCGCGGACGGCGTCGGGGTCGTCGAGGCGTTCGAG
Source organism: Catellatospora coxensis (assembly GCF_016862635.1). Taxonomy (GTDB): domain Bacteria; phylum Actinomycetota; class Actinomycetes; order Mycobacteriales; family Micromonosporaceae; genus Catellatospora; species Catellatospora coxensis. The sequence goes on from NZ_BONI01000033.1 coordinate 81,941, forward strand.
GCAGAACGCGGCCACCGATTCGAGCAGCCGGTAGCGCGGGCCTGCCGGGTGCTCGTCCAGCACCACCAGCGACCGGTCCACCAGCCGGGCCAGGGTGTCGAGATCGGTCCGGCAGACCTGCTCGGCGGCCTGCGGCGCGCAGCCGTCGCGGAACACGGCGAGCCGGGCCAGCACCGCCCGGTCGGCCTCGTCCAGCAGGTCCCAGCTCCAGCCGATGACCGCGGTCAGCGTACGCTGCCGCGGCGGCATGTCCCGCTGCTGCGTGGTGAGCAGCTGGAACCGGTCGTCGAGCCGGTCCACGACACCCTGCACCCCGAGCGCCCGCACCCGGGTCGCGGCCAGTTCCAGAGCCAGGGGCAGCCCGTCCAGGCGGCGGCACAGCTGGGCCACGGCGGGAGCCGTCTTCCCGTCCAGCCGGAAGCCGCGCTGCTGCGCCGCCGCGCGTACGGCGAACAGCCGCGCCGCCGCCGAGCGCCGGACCGTGTCGAGGTCGTCGCCGCCGTCGGGCAGCGCCAGCGGCGGCACCTCCCACAGCAGCTCGCCGGTCAGGCCGAGCGGTTCGCGGCTGGTGGCCAGCACCCGCAGCTCCGGCGCGTCCCGGAGCAGGCGGGCGACCAGCGTGGCAGCCGGTTCGATCACGTGCTCGCAGTTGTCGAGCACGAGCAGCACCCGTCTTCCGGCCAGCGCCGCGCACAGCCGATCGACGGCCGACACGCTGGCGCCCGCCGACTCGCGCAGGTCCATCGTGGCCAGCACCTGTTCGGCGACGTCCGTCGCCCCGGTCGGCAGGGGAGCGAGTTCGACCAGGTGTACACCGTCGGGGAAGGACTGCTCACGGGCGGCCTCGGTGGCCAGCCGGGTCTTGCCGACCCCGCCCGGCCCGATCAGCGTGACCAGCCGCCGCACCGGGATCAGCGTACGCAGCTCGGTCAGCGCCTCGGCGCGGCCGACCAGCTCGTCGAGCTGGGCGGGCAGGCTGTTGCGGACGATCGCGGCGCGCGGCGGGGCGGCCAGAGCGGCGTCGTGTTCGAGGATGCGGCGGTGCAGCGCGACCAGCTCCGGCCCCGGGTCGAGGCCGAGCTCCTCGGCGAGCCGGTCGCGCAGGTCGGCGTAGCTGTCCAGGGCCTCGGACTGGCGGCCTGCGGCGTACAGCGCGCGCAGCTGCAGCGCCCGCAGGCCCTCCCGCAGCGGAAACCGGGTCACCAGGTCGGCCAGGTCGGCGGCGACCAGGTCGTGCTCGCCGCGGGCCAATCGCGCCTCGGCGAGGCGCTCGTGCACGGCGAGGCGCTGCTCGGCCAGGCGGGCGCGTTCGGCGCGGGCGAACTCGTCGTCGGCGACGTCGGCGTACGCGTCGCCGCGCCACAGCGCCAGCGCCGCGGCCAGGCGGTCCGCGTCGGTGGAGTCGGCCAGCTCGGCGAACCGGTGGGCGTCGACGGCGTCGGTGCGCAGCAGGTAACCGGGCGGCCGGGACTCGACCAGGTCGCGGGCCCCGGGTTCGGCGTCGTTGAGGGCCTTGCGCAGCTGCGACACCCGCACCTGCAGCGCCGCGCCGGGGTCGGCGGGCGCGTCCTCGCCCCACAGGTCGTCGATCAGCCGGTCGGCCGAGACGACCTGGTTGCGGTTGGCGAGCAGGTCGGCGAGCAGCTGGCGGACCTTGACCCCGGGCACGGTCACCGGCTCGCCGCGGTCGGTGGTGACGGCGAGCGGCCCGAGCACCCCGAACTGCACGGCGATCATCCTAGCGGCGGTAAGGCGGGCGGAAGCGGACCGTAAGCGCGCCGGCGCATCGTACGGGCATGGAGATCTATCACGAGGTACACGGCGCGGGCGGCGGCCGCCCGCTGGTGCTGGTGCACGGCGCGCTGTCGGGCATCGGCACGTCGTTCGGCATGATCCTGCCGCTGCTGGCGCGGACCCGGCGGGTGATCGCCGTCGAGCTGCAGGCGCACGGGCGCACCGCCGACATCGACCGCGCGCTGACGGTGGAGGCCTTCGCCGCCGACGTGGTCGAGCTGCTCGACCGGCTGGGCGTGGCGCGGGCGGACGTGTTCGGCTGGAGCATGGGCGCGGCGGTCGCGCTGCGGCTGGGCACCGACCACCCCGGCCGGGTGGGGCGGCTGGTGCTGGCGTCGGTGAGCTTCGACGACGCGGGCCTGCACCCGGGGCTGCTGGACGGCATCGCGGACCTGCGACCCGAGCACCTGCACGGTTCGGAGTTCCACGAGGAGTATCTGCGCACCGCGCCGGACCCGGCGGGCTGGGCCCGGCTGGTCACCAAGATGAAGGTGCTGGACGCGAACCTGCCGCGGTGGACGCCCGCACAGATCCGCGCGCTGGCCGCGCCGACGATGCTGGTGCTGGCCGATTCGGACATCGTGCGCCCCGAGCATGCCGTTCGCATGTTCCGGCTGCTCGGCGGTGGTGTGGTCGGCGACCTGACCGGGCTGCCGGCGTGCCGGCTGGCCGTGCTGCCCGGGACCGCGCACACCGGCGTGCCGCAGCGGGCCGGCTGGCTGGCCCCGATGATCGACGAGTTCCTGGACGAGATCTGACTGATGGAGCCCCGCCGGGTGGCGAGGCTCCATCAGCGATGCCGTCAGGACGGCATCTTGTACGTCAGCAGGTCCACCGGGTTGATCCTCGGCGGCGGGTCGAACAGGTCCGCGCGGGCCTCCAGGCCCTGGCGCACCTTCCCGGCCAGGTGGAACTGGCGGTCGTCCTCGTCGTTGAACGCGTCGAAGATGCGGAACGAGGTCGGCCCGACCTGGAAGGCGTACCAGACGATCGTGCCGGGTTCGGCGTCAACCAGCGCCTTGGCCTGCCGCAGGAACTCCGCGACCTCGCCCTCCCGGCCGGGCTTCGCCTCGATCTCCACGAGAAAACCCAACGTGAGCACGCCGTGCCCCCTTCTCAGGTCAGCCCTTGAGGAAGGCCAGCAGGTCGGCGTTGAACTCGTCCTGGTGGGTGGCGGTCAGTCCGTGCGGCGCTCCCTTGTAGACGTGCAGCGTGTTGTCCCTGATCAGCTTCGAGGACTTCATCGCCGAGGCGACGATGGGCACGATCTGGTCGTCGTCGCCGTGGATGATCAGCGTGGGCACGTCGATCTTCTTGCAGTCCTCGGTCTGGTCGGTCTCGGAGAACGCCTTGATGCAGTCGTACGCCCCCTTGAAGCCCACCGTCATGCCCATCAGCCAGAACGCGTCCCGCAGGCCCTGGCTGACCTTCGCCCCGTCGCGGTTGGCGCCGTAGAACGGGGCGCTGAGGTCCTTCCAGAACTGCGAGCGGTCGCGTTCGACCCCTTCGCGCAGGCCGTCGAAGACGCTGCGGGGCAGGCCCTCGGGGTTGGCGTCGGTCTGCAGCATCAGCGGCGGGATCGCACCGACGAGCACGGCCTTGGCGACGCGGTCGGTGCCGTGGCGGGCCATGTAGCGGGTGATCTCGCCGCCGCCGGTGGAGTGTCCGACCAGGACGATGTCGCGCAGATCGAGCTTCTCGATCACCTGGGCGAGGTCGTCGGCGTAGGTGTTGAGGTCGTTGCCCTCCCACGGCTGGCTGGAGCGGCCGTGGCCGCGCCGGTCATGGGCGACGGCCCGGAAGCCGTTGGAGACGACGTACCACATCTGGTCGTCCCAGGCGTCGGCGGTGAGCGGCCAGCCGTGGCTGAACACGACGGGCTGTCCCGTGCCCCAGTCCTTGTAGAAGATCTGGGTTCCGTCCTTGGTGGTGACCATACCGGTGCTCATGTGGCGACTCCCTGCAAGCGAAGACTGGCAGTGCGTACGCGGCACCCCGTCGGGCCGACCCCTCCGAAGCTAGCATCACGGACTTGTCGGACTTGTCGGTTCAGCGGCGGGGAGACGACCCGTCGGCCGTTCGGCCAGTCATTATTTCGCAAATTCGGGCATTTGTCTTGTATGCCCGGGTCCCGCCCGGCAAACCATTGAAAGTCTAGCGGATTAGTGGGATATTCGCTTCGTGGTCGTTCCGGATCACGTCCACCGGGCATCCCCGCCGGCGGTCGTGGCAGCGGAGCCCGACGTCGCACGTGCCGGTCCGACCATGCGCCATCACCGAAATGCACCCCCAAACATTGATGACTACCGATCACGCCGGGCTTTCGGCGTTATTCGGTATGCGCATTTGCGCTCGAGGAGGACAGGTTCCGCATGAAGAACCGGATCAGAGCAGCCGCCGCACTCGCCGCCACCGCCGTCCTGGCACTGTCGGCCTGCGGCGGCGGCGACAGCGGCACCACGGGATCGAGCACCACGCTGAACATCGTCGGCTTCGCGGTGCCGGAGGCGGCGAACAAGGCGATCGCGGCCGAGTGGAACAAGACCGAGGCCGGCAAGGGCGTCAAGTTCCAGACGTCGTACGGCGCGTCCGGCGACCAGAGCCGGGCCGTCGTGGCCGGCCTCAAGGCCGACTACGTGCACTTCTCGGTCTCCAGCGACGTCACCCGCCTGGTCGACGCGAACCTGGTCGCCAAGGACTGGAACGCCGGCCCGAACAAGGGCATCGTGTCCTCCTCGATCGTGGTGCTGGCGGTGCGCGCGGGCAACCCGAAGAACATCCAGGGCTGGGACGACCTGATCAAGCCGGGCGTCCAGATCGTCACCCCGAACCCGGCCTCCTCGGGCGCCGCCCGCTGGAACGCGCTCGCCGCGTGGGGCCACGTGACCGCCAACGGCGGCACCGACGCGCAGGCCACCGAGTTCCTGACCAAGCTGTTCGCCAACGTCGTCGCCCTGCCCGGCAGCGGCCGCGACGCCACGACCAGCTTCCTCGGCGGCACCGGCGACGTGCTGCTGGCCTACGAGAACGAGGCCATCCTGGCCACCCAGGCGGGCGAGAAGTTCGACTGGGTCGTTCCCGCCACCACGATCCTGATCGAGAACCCGGGCGCGATCCTCACCAACGCCGACCCCAAGGCCAAGGACTGGCTGAACTTCGTGCTCAGCAAGGACGGCCAGCGCCAGTTCGCCCTCAAGGGCTTCCGGCCGATCATCGAGGGCGTCGACACCACCGGCGTCCAGGGCGCCAAGGACCCGGCCAACCCGTTCCCCGCGCCGCAGAAGCTGCTCACCGTGTCGAAGGACTTCGAGAGCTGGTCGGCTCTGTCGAAGAAGTTCTTCGACGAGAAGGAGGGCATCATCGTCAAGGTCATCGCAGCCTCGGGCAAGGCTAAGTGACCTCGACCGCGCTCTCCCCGGACCGGCCGGCGACCTCTCGCCGGCCGGTCCGGGCCGGCCGCCCGCTGACCCGAGCCTCCGGACTCGGGTTCGGCGTGGCGATGATGTGGTTCAGCCTGCTCGTGCTCATCCCGCTCGCCGCCGTGGTGGTAACCGCGTCGGCGGGCGGGTGGAGCGCGTTCTGGCAGGCGGTGACCAACGAGCAGACCGCCGCGGCGATCGAGCTCACCGTTGGCACCGCGTTCGCCGTGACGCTGGTGAACATCGTCATGGGAACCATGATCGCGTGGGTGCTGGTCCGGGACCGGTTCTTCGGCAAGCGCGCCCTGGAGATCCTGATCGACATCCCGTTCGCCCTGCCGACCATCGTCGCCGGACTCGTCCTGCTGTCGCTGTACGGCAGGACCAGCCCGCTCGGCATCGACATCGCCAACACCCGCCCCGCCGTCTTCCTCGCCTTCCTGTTCGTCACCCTGCCGTTCGTGGTCCGCACGGTGCAGCCGGTGCTGGCCGAGCTGGAGCGCGACGTGGAGGAGGCGGCGATGTCGCTGGGCGCGAGCCGCTTCACCGTGTTCCGGCGCATCATCCTGCCCAGCCTGACACCCGCGATCGCCGCGGGCGCGGCGCTGTCGTTCGCCCGCGGGGTCAGCGAGTACGGCTCGCTGGTGCTGCTGTCGGGCAACCTGCCGATGAAGACGGAGGTCACCTCGGTGCGCATCCTCAGCAGCATCGAGAACGACAACCTGGACAGCGCCGCGGCGGTCGCCACGATCCTGCTGGCGATCTCGTTCGCGGTCATCGTGCTGCTCGACGTCATCCAGCGCAGGATGGTGCGCCGTGGCTAGCCACCCCAGCACCCGCACCCGGCGCGGCCCGGTCACCTACCTGGTCCGCCTGCTCGTCATCGCCTACCTGTTCCTGCTCGTGGCGTGGCCGGTGTACCTGGTCGGCAAGAACACCTTCGCCGACGGCATGGACAACATCAACGGCATCCTCGACGATCCCGACATCGTGCACGCGATCAGCCTGACCGTGCAGGTCGCGATCATCGCGGTCGTCATCAACACGCTGTTCGGCGTGGGCATCTCGCTGCTGCTCGTCCGGTACGACTTCCCGGGCAAGCGGCTGCTCAGCGCGCTGCTGGACATGCCGCTGTCGGTGTCGCCGATCGTCGTCGGCCTGGCCCTGGTGCTCGTCTACGGCGGCCGGACCGGCTGGTTCGGACCGGCCCTGGAGAGTGCCGGCTTCCAGGTCATCTTCGCCACCCCCGGCATCGTGCTGGCCACGGTGTTCGTGGCGCTGCCGCTGGTGATCCGCGAAGTGGTGCCCGTGCTGGAGGAGGTCGGCGAGGAGCAGGAGCAGGCTGCCCGCAGCCTGGGCGCGAACGCCTGGCAGACGTTCCGCCGGATCACCCTGCCGTCGATCAAGTGGGGCGTCGTCTACGGCGTCGTGCTGAGCCTGGCCCGGTCGCTGGGCGAGTTCGGCGCGGTCAAGGTCGTCTCCGGCAACGTGCTCGGCGAGACCCGCACCGCCACCCTGGTCGTCGAGGAGAAGTACCTCAACTTCGACAAGGGCGGCGCGTACGCCACCGCGTTCCTGCTCGCCCTGGTGGCGGTGGCCTGCATCATCATCGTCTCAGTCATTCGGCCGAAGGAAGACCGTTGAGTATCGAGATCGTCAACGTCGCCAAACGTTTCGGAGACTTCGTCGCCCTCGACAACGTCTCCGTCAGCATCCCGTCCGGGCAGCTCACCGCGCTGCTCGGCCCGTCCGGTGGCGGCAAGTCGACGCTGCTGCGCATCATCGCCGGGCTGGAGACCGCCGACAGCGGCCGCATCGAGATCGAAGGCGTGGACGCGACGAAGCTGTCGCCGCAGAAGCGCAACGTCGGGTTCGTGTTCCAGCACTACGCGGCCTTCAAGCACCTGAGCGTCGCGCGCAACGTCGCGTTCGGACTGGAGATCCGCAAGCGGCCCAAGGACGAGATCCGCGAGCGGGTCGACGAGCTGCTCAAGCTCGTGCACCTGGCGCAGTTCGCCGACCGGCTGCCCTCCCAGCTGTCCGGCGGGCAGCGCCAGCGCATGGCCCTGGCCCGCGCGCTGGCGGTGCAGCCGACCGTGCTGCTGCTCGACGAGCCGTTCGGCGCGCTCGACGCCAAGGTGCGCAAGGAGCTGCGCGACTGGCTGCGCCGCCTGCACGACGAGGTCCACGTGACGACGGTGTTCGTCACGCACGACCAGGAGGAGGCGCTGGAGGTCGCCGACGAGATCGTGGTCATCAACGAGGGCCGCGTGGAGCAGATCGGCTCGCCCGACGCGCTCTACGACACCCCCGCCAACGACTTCGTCATGCGCTTCCTCGGCCCGGTCACCGAGCTGGGCGACCGGCTGGTCCGGCCACACGACCTGCAACTGCTCACCGGCGGCGGTGAGCCGGACGCGGTCGCGGGCCGCATCACGCGGATCACCCGGGTCGGCTTCGAGATCAGGGTGGAGGTCGCCGTGGGCGGGCAGCCCGTCGTCGTCACCCTCACCCGCAACGAGTTCCTGTCCCTGGGCGTGGAGGTCGGGTCGGAGGTGCAGGTGCGGATCGCCCCCGAAATCGCCCCGGTCCGGCTGCTCGACGCGGTCTGAGCCGACGGGAGCACCTCCGGGCGGGCCGGCACACGCCGACCCGGCGGCCGCCCGCTCGGAGGCTCCCTTCTGCACGGACCCCGCCCGCCCCGTCACGGCCGGTGTCCGCCGGCGCCACCGCTTGCCCGGTCCGGATCGGGGCTCGCCGCGGCGAGCTCCCGGTCGGTATCGAGCAGCCGGTCAAGGGTGGTCCTGTCGAGCAGGTCGCTGGTGAACGTGTGGACCGAACTCCAGAGGCCGGGCAGCGCGGTGGCCGCCCCCGTGTACGTGATGGTGTGCGGCGGTCGGCCGCGCACGCTGGCCAGCGCCCCGCTGACCGCCCGCATGATGTCGCCGACGCTGATCTGCGCGATCGGCCGGGCCAGGCTGAAGCCGCCGTCGGTGCCGGGGCGGCTGCTGAGCAGCTCGGCGCGGCGCAGGTCGGCGAGGATCGACGGCAGGTAACTGACGGGGATGCCCTGCATGACGGCCAGATCGCTGGTCTTCACCGGACCGCCGCCGGCCGCGGCGATGGCGAGCATGGCCTGCACCGCATAGTCGTGTCGCGCTGAAATGTGCACGGCCCCATGGATTCCTGCTCGTGACGGCGCGACCGGCAGCAGGCGCGCGTTGCATGCGTGTCCGCATATTCCTATAACTTCGATAGATAATATAGGCGTTACGCGTACGGGGCAATGGCGGTCACGATCCGATCTCGACGGCGGCCGCCGTCAGCGCTCGGTGGAGTCCTTGAGTTTCGGCGCGGCGCGCAGGTGGGCACGCTCCCCCTGGGTGCCGAACAGGCTCAGGAACTCGACCGGCTCCGGTCCGGCCGCCCCGAACCAGTGCGGCACCCTCGTGTCGAACTCGGCGGCCTCGCCCGGCGACAGCACCAGGTCATGCTCACCCAGGACCATGCGCAGCCGGCCGTTGAGCACGTACAGCCACTCGTAGCCCTCGTGCGTCTTCAACTCCGGATGCCGGCGGCGGCTCTCGGCGGGGATCACCAGCTTGTACGCCTGGATCCCGCCCGCGCGGCGGGTCAGCGGCAGCATGGTCATCCCGTGCCGGGTGACCGGGCGCAGGTGGATGCGCGGGTCGCCGGTCGGCGGGGCGTCGACCAGCTCGTCGAGCGTGACGCCGTGCGCCCGGGCCAGCGGGAGCAGCAGCTCCAGGGTCGGCCGCCGGGAGCCGGACTCCAGCCGGGACAGGGTGCTCACCGAGATCCCGGTCGCCGTCGACAGGTCGGCCAGCGTGGTCTCCCGCTGCTGGCGCAGCGCGCGCAGCCGCGGCCCGACCGCACCCAGGGCTTGATCAAGGTCGTCGTCCATGCTCCCACTTTGCCAGATCGGCAACATAATTTGCGAACTCGGCGATCGTCTCGCATGGTTGTCACCTGGCCACGATCCATCCGTGGCCAGGCACCGGCACCGCGGAAGGGATCGCCATGACCGAGGAGTTCAGCAAGGCGTACTGGGAGGACCGCTACCACGGCCACACCGCGGGCCACGGCAGGCCGCCGAACCCGCACCTGGTCGCGGAGACCTCGGCACTGACGCCCGGCACGGCCCTGGACGCCGGGTGCGGCGAGGGAGCCGAGGCGATCTGGCTCGCCGCCCGGGGCTGGCAGGTCACGGCGGTCGACATCGCCGAGTCCGCGCTGCGTCACGCACGCTCGCATGCGCAGGCAGCCGGTGAGACGGTCGCGGGAAGGATCGAGTGGCGGCGGGCCGACCTGTCCGGCTGGACGCCGCCCGCGCAGCGGTACGACCTGGTCTGCTCCCACTACGTGCACCCCGCCGCGTCCCGCGAGTCGCTGGCCGCCCGGCTCGCGGCGGCGGTCGCCCCGGGCGGCACCCTGCTGATCGTCGGCCACCACCCGTCGGACCGGAGGCCCGGCGTCTCGGACGCCGCCGTACGCGACGTGCACTTCACCGCCGACGAGGTCGCAGCCGTACTCGACCCCGACCAGTGGGAGATCGTCGCCGCCGAATCCCGGCACCGCCCGGCCACCGGACCCGACGGCCACGGCGACCACGGGCACCACGGCCACGGGCACACCCTCCACGACACCGTGCTGCGCGCCCGCAGACTCCCCTGACACCCGCCCCCACCTGCCGCAACTCTTAAACACTCGCGGCTTCACGGGCGCTCAAGGCCGCGACGCCTTAAGAGTTGCGGCGGGTGGGGCGGGGGTGTGGGGGTCAGGCGGTTTCGGCCAGGCGGCTGAGGTCGCGCAGCAGGTCGACCGCTTCGGACCGGTTGGGCAGCGCCGGCGGCAGCTCCCGGTCCGCGCGGTCGACCAGCTCGGTCCTGATGCGGCGCAGCACCTCGGCGCGGGTGGCCGGGGACAGGTCGTCCAGGCCCAGCCAGCCGAGGTTGTCGTCGATGATCTCGCGCAGTGTCGCGACCGCGGCGTCGTCGTCGAGGTCCTCGGCCAGCGCCTCGACCGCCCACTCGAACAGCCACCCGGCCGCCGACCAGCGCTTGTCGGGGGCGACCGCGATCGTTCCGGACATCAGTTGCCTACCAGGAATGCTCGGGGCGCGAGGCCGTTGTCAGTGATGAACTTCTGTACCTTAGCGATCTGGTCGGGCGTGAACTGCGAGACGTCGACCGGCACGTAGTCGGCCTTGGCCAGGTGGTCGACGATCCTGGTCTGCAGGTTCGGCCACTGCTGGTCGAAGTGCCGGGAGGGGAAGTTGCCCACGGCGTCGTAGGTCTTGCCGGTGGCGTTGTCGACCCAGTCCACCTTCGGGTCGGTGGAGCGGCTCAGCTCCACGCCGGTGGCGTCCTCGACGCGCAGCGCCGTCTCACCCTCGGCTGCGCGATACCGTCCCGTCGCCGGGTCCATGCCCAGGTCGCGCTGGTGGGCGTCGCGGGCCGCCTCCGCCGCCCGCTCGGCCTCCCGGGCACGCTCGGCTTCCCGGGCCGCGTCCGCCGCGCGATCGGCTTCGCGGGCGGCCTCGGCGGCACGTTCCGCTTCGCGGGCCGCCTCGGCGGCGCGTTCGGCGTCGCGGGCGGCTTCGGCCGCGTCCGCGGCCCGGTCCACGGCCCGCCCGAGGTCGGCGACGTCGTCGATGGCCCGGGCGCCCTTGGAGATGCCGGCCGCGACACCGGCGATGCCGCCGACCACGGGCACGATGCCGAGCAGGCGCTCCCACCAGGCCAACTCCTGGCCGGTGATCAGATCCTTGCCGGTGATCGCCTCGATGACGCCCTTGACCGTGCCGACCACCGGGACGAAGTCCAGCCCGATGCTGAGCAGCACGCCGAACAGCACGGACAGGCCGACCAGGGCGGCCAGCGCCGCCCGTGCCGTGTAGTAGCAGTCGGACATGCTCCCGCAGTTGTCGGCGTACGCCGCGCCGGGCAGCAGCAGCACCGCCGCGCCCGCGCCGAGCGCGGCACCGGCCAGCACACGTGTCGTCGTTCTCATTTCGGCTCCTCGGCGCCCGGCGCGGCGGCAGGCTGCGGCGGCGCGGGCGGCGCCTCCCGGGCGTGCGGGCTGAGCAGGGTCATCAGCACCGCCGACACGATCGCCAGCAGCAGGAACGGGAAGAAGCTGGTCTGGTCCAGGAACATCGGCACGACGACCGCGCCGAGCAGGTACACCGGGACCATCACGACGATCAGGCGGATGATCCGGGGGATCTTGGCGATGAAGCGGGCGTACGCCCCGAAGTCGAGCGGCAGCAGCGGGCTGGCGATGACCTGCGCGACGAACAGCACACCGAAGGTGAGCCCGGCCTGCCAGTAGGCGGCGTACAGGCCGGACAGCAGCGCGGTGAGGATCGCGGCGCGGATCAGCAGCCGCAGCACCAGCGGGATGCGGCCGGCCAGCGGCTGCACCGGGACGTCGGTGCGGAACCGGTCCTCCAGCTGCGTCATCCGGTCGGGGCCGCCGCCCTTGCCGATCGGGCTCGCCAGGATCGCCTGCGCGACGGCCCGGCCGGCGGTGGCGGCGACCGCGAGGAACACGATCCAGCCGCCGCTCTCCTGCGTCGTCGACATGGCCTCGACGGTCGGGCGGGCCCCCGCCCAGACGAACACGGGCCGCACCAGCAGGGGCGCCGACTGGGTCCACACCCAGACCAGCAGCCCCGAGATGACCACGAGCGCGCCGAGGCCGACCAGCGCCCGCACCGCCCGGGGCACGCTCGGCGGCAGCAGGAACTCGGCGGCGAACGACTTGGCGGCGATCGGCACGCCGACCGCCAGCATCGCGAACAGCGCGTACGTGAGCAGCTGGGAACCGTACTGCGCGGGGATGTCGAGCAGGGTGTCGGTGCGCCAGGTGTCCCACTGCGGGTGCGCGCCGAGGGCCAGGTCGCCGAGGGCGAACCCGAGGGTCAGGTAGGAGCCGAGCGCGCCGCTGACCGCCCCGACGAGCGCGATGAGCAGCAGCAGCCCCAGCGACTCGGTGAACACGTACTCGAAACCGGGGTGGAACACGCCGACGACCAGGCCGGTCAGGAACACGGCCGGCACGGTGATCAGGCCGACGACCGGGCGGGCGGCGAGGTACAGGCCGTCCACGGTGGACATCGCCAGGCCGGCCGACAGCTTGCGCAGGGTCAGCGGCACGCCGACCCAGATGCCGTCAGCGAGCCGGGTCAGCGGATCGGGCGGGCTCGTCGGCCCCGGAATCGCGGTCATTCTCTCCCCATCGGGAACTGCCGAGCAGGTGTTTGGCGAGCCAGCCGAGCACGACGCCGTAGACGAGGTGGCCGGTGATGCTGACCGACAGGAACTCGTCAAGCGCCTTGAGCCCGAGCCAGCCCGGGTAGACCGAGACCATGAAGGTCTCCAGGACCAGCGCCCAGACGATGGCCGGCCAGATGCCGCGCCGTCCGAACGCGACGGTGTACGCGACCCCGAACGCGACGCCGTTGCACAGGTGGAACGCGACGCCGAGCCAGAACACCCAGGTGGCGTCCTGATCGGTCTCGGCCAGAGCCAGTCCGAACAGCCGCCACGCCTCGAACGGGCGCAGCCGCAGACCGGCGAACTCGACCAGGGCGATCCGGACCGCGTCGTAGGCGATCGTCGCCGCGAACCCGGCGACCGCGCCGACCGCCATCCGGCGCAGCACCTTGGCCCGGCGCTCGGCGGGCAGCCGCCGGATGACGACGGTCGCCACGGCGGCCGCGGCCAGGGCGAGGGTCAGGAAGGTCCAGCGCAGGGAGACGCCCGACAGGATGTACACCAGCAGGGCCGCACCGCTGGCCAGGAAGACCGCGGCGACTGTCCACTCTGGTCGGAGCCGGGGTCCGCGATCAGCCACGCCGATACGTTAGGAACTCACGCCCATCAGTGGGGCACAGTGTCAGCGAGCCGACAGCGAGCTCCCGGCAGGCGGTCAGGGCGGAGTTAAG
>NZ_BONI01000034.1 GCF_016862635.1 Catellatospora coxensis
GGCCCGGGCCGAACGACGAACCGTTGGAAAGGCCCACGATCACGTCCGAGGCCGACGCCGGCCCCTGCGTGAACGTGATCAGGTCGTCCTTGCCGTCACCGTCGACGTCGCCCAGCGCGGGGAACTCGTTGGCGGGCGAGAAGAACTCGTGCCACTTCACACCCGGTCCGAAGGAGCTGCCGTTGGACAGCGCGACATAGACATCGCCCGCGGCGTCGTGCGTGAACGTCACGATGTCGTCCTTGCCGTCGCCGTTGACGTCGCCGACCGCCGGGACCTCCGCGCCCGGCGCGAACCAGTCGTGCCACTTCGCCCCGCCGAGGAACCCGGTGCCGGTCGACAGGGCCACATAGACGTCACCAGCCGCGGTGCCCGTGGTGCCGTGGGTGAACGCTACGACGTCATCCTTGCCGTCGCCGTTGAAGTCACCGGTCAGCGTCGTCTCCCCGGACAGGCCGAAGAAGTCGTTCCACTTCACCGACGTGCCCGCGAACGCCGAACCGGTCGACGTGGAGACGTACACGTCGGCCGGCGAGCCGTGCGTGAACGTCACGATGTCGTCCTTGCCGTCACCGCTGAAGTCGGTCGGCGAGCCGCCGAAGTACTTCGCCCCGGCCGGGGCGCCGCCGCAGTTGTCGCTGGTCAGGTAGCGCTGGTTGTAGGAGCCGGGATAGGGGGCGAGCGACACGCCGTTGATGGAGATGACCTGCCCGACGCCGTTGAGCAGCTGCTCGTAGTGGATGTGCGCGCCGGAGGAGTTGCCCGTGCTGCCGGTGATGCCGATCTGCTGGCCCTGCTGCACGACCGCGCCGTCGGGCACCGAATAGGAGGTGAGGTGGAAGTAGTAGGTCTTCCAGCCGCCGCCGTGCTCGATGGCGATGTAGTTGCCGGCCCCGCTGGGCTGCGAGAACCGGTACGCCGTGCCGGCCGCGGACGCCACGACGGGGGTGCCGCCGGTGACGCCGCCGTCGGCGCGTACGAAGTCGAGGGCCTGGCGGACCTCGGCGCTGTGGTGGCTGTAGGTCCAGCGCTGCCCGCATGGGAACGGGGCCTTGAAGTTGGGCGCGGCCCACGCCGCGGCGGGGGCGACGACGACCGAGGCCAGGGCGATCAGCCCGGCCAGGGCGCGGGCGAGCAGACGTGCCGATGGGGGGTGCACGATGACGTCCTCAGGGGTGTGGAGGGGTGCGACGCGTCGCCGCCGAGCGGCGGTCGATCAGGGTCACGGCGCGCACGTGATCCACACACGTCGATCAGGTGGGTTGAAACTATCAACCCGTGCAATCGATTTCAAGAAAGAATTTCTTCATCCCCCGCCGGTCCACGCCCCTGGATGCGGAAGGCCGGGCAAGCAGATCGCTCGTCCGGCCCCGGTTCACTCCGTGATCGCGGCGGGTGGCGGCGGGTCCTCGTACCGGCTCGCGATTTGCGCCACGACGGACACGGGCAGAAACGCCAGGGCGTACAGCAGGGCTGCCTGTCCGGGGCCCGCATGGCCGGAGGTCGCGAGCAGCAGCGTGATGGCGAACGTCGCCAGCCACAGGACGTCGGCCACCGCGTCCACGAACCGCACCCAGCGCGGGGCGAAGCTCCGCCAGCCCGGCTCGTACCACATCGTGTCGCGCCGCTTGAGCCGCTGCGCCCAGCCGATCACGGCCGCGACCACCGCGGTCGCCAGCCACAGGATCCCGATGACCAGCCCGTCCCACCGGACCGGCGTGCCCTCGCCGAGCAGCGCGACGATACCTCTACCGACCAGGTGCATCACCGCCACCGCGGCGCAGACCTCTGCCGCCACGGACCACCAGCCCATACGCTTGCGCAGACGGCTCAGCACGGCATCACCACACGGGCGCCAAGAATGATCATGTGGCGGAGTGTAGGCACCGCACGCCGCCGGCGGCAGAGCCGTTCCGGCAGGACTTCGCCGGCCGGGCCCTACGCGGCCGGCCCCGCCGGAGATCCGGACCGGGCGCCGAATCAGGTGTTGGCGCCGCGCGCGGCGACCGCCCAGCGGTCGACAGCCGTGCCACCGGAGACGACGACCAGCTCGTCGGCGAGGTTCACCGTGGCGCACACGTGGTTCGGCACCACCCGCAGGGTCGTGCCGCGTTCGGGCAGCTCCGCGCCCGGCGGCAGGGTCACCGTCGCGTGGTGCTCGGACAGGGCGGTGATCCGCGCGTCGGGCAGGTCGGGCAGCCGCCCGTGCCCGGTCGCCCACGCGGACCGGTCCGCGCCGAGCACCTTGCCGCCCGCGTCGAGGATCACGTGGTCGGCGGACCGGCTGACCACCGTCGCCACCACGCTGAGCGCCACCTCGTCGAAGTCGCAGACACCGAGTTCGACCTGCTGGGCGTCGTTGAAGACGTACACGCCGGGGCGGATCTCGTTGAGCGCCGCGACGTTGCTCCACGCCGCGGTGGGCGTCGAGCCGCCGCTGACCACGTCGGGCTCGAACCCGGCCTTGCGCAGCGCGTCGGCGGCGTCCACCAGCGCCACCGCCTCCTCGGCGGCGACACCCTCGGCCAGCGACGGGCCGTAGCCGTGGCCCGGGAACGTGAACACGCCGCGTACCCGCAGGCCCGCCTTGTCCGCAGCCAACGCGACCGCGCCCGCGGCGGCGGGTCGTACGCCGCTGCGGTGGTGGCCGCTGTCGACCTCCACCATCACCTCGACGTCGCGCCCGGCGTACCGGGCCAGGGCCTGCGCGCCCTCCGCCGAGTCCACGCCGACCCGCACCGCGGCCCGCGCGGCGACCGCCCGCAGCCGCGCCCCGCGGGCCTGGTCCACCCACAGCGGGTACGCGATGAACAGGTCCTCGCAGCCGGCCTCGACGAAGATCTCGGCCTCGGCGACCGTCGCCACGGTCAGTCCCGTCGCGCCCGCCGCGAGCTGCCGCCGCGCGATCTCCAGGCACTTGTGCGTCTTGGCGTGCGGGCGCAGGGCCAGGTCGCGCTCGCGGGTGAACGACGCCATCCGGGCGATGTTGCGGTCTAGCACGGCGACATCGACCGACACGTAAGGGGTGGGCAGCTGCGTCATGCCATCATGCTGCCACTGCCCGGGGCCGTCGCGACACGACGCCGCCAAACGCGCGGGCGCGGCGAGCGGTGTAGTCCCGTCCGCGCCCGGGTATCGCCTGATCATGAGAGCACGCACCGTCCTGGCCGGACTGACCCTGACCCTGCTGGCGACCGGGTGCGTCCCGTGGCACGACGGCGACGAGGGGCGCGACGGGCTCGGCCGGGAGCACGCCGTCTCCGCCGAGCGGGGCGACCTCGACGCGGCGGCGCTGACCGTCGTCAGCGGCGCGACCACGCTGGCCGTGCGCGCGGCCGACCTCGGCGGCGACCTGTACCGGATCAGCACCCCGGACGGCTCGCGCATCGCGCCCGACGTCGTGGAGTCCGGCGGCCGGCACCAGCTGCATCTGCGCGACACCGGCGAGCACGGCCCGGCCGCGGTGGAGATCCTGCTCGACCAGCGGGTGCGCTGGGACCTGCGTTTCTCCGGCGGCGCGAACGAGACGCTGGTGGACCTGGGCGGCGGGCGGGTGGCCGGCATGGACTTCACCGCCGGTTCGGCGCGGATCGAGGCGGTCCTGCCCCGGCCGGAAGGTCCGGTGACGGTGCGTATGGCCGGTGGGTCCAGCGATTTCGTGGTACGCGCCCCCGACGGCGTGCCGGTGCGGGTCACCGCGGGCGGTGGCGCGGCGAACGTGACCGTCGACGGCGCGCGCCGGTCGGGCATCGCCGGTGGCACGGTGTTCGCCCCGGCGGGCTGGGACGCCGCGGCCGACCGGTACGACGTGGACGCGGTGGCCGGGGTGGCCAGTCTGACGGTGTCCCGCCGCTGACCGTCTACCATCCCCGCATGCGCGAGGACGGGTCCCTTCGGTGGGATGAGGCGATGTCAGGCTGGCGGTCGGACTTCGCTGCCGCGTCGGTGCAGCTCGACCGTCAGCGGTCGCGGCTGCTCGACCTGGTAGGGCGGACGGTGGTGGCGGGCTGGACAGGCTGGGACCCGAATCGTGATCAGTGGGAGCCGCACATCCCGCTGGTGCTGGTGCTGGACGGCGGTCTGCAGCTCGAACTGCAATGGTCCAAGTGGGACGACCTGTCGATCACCTGGAACACCGTCGACCTGGCGGTCCCGCCGCAGCTGGTCGGGCGGCCCCACGAATGGCGCCGGTCAGCCCCCAAGGCGGTCGCGGCGATCGTGGGCCGCGCCCTGACCGGCTTCGCGGTGACCGAAGGTCCCTGCTTCAGCGGCGAAGGCGGCGACGACTTCTCCAACGGCCTGCCGATGCATGCCTTCGCGGGCTGGGTCACATCCGGTCTGTGGATTGCCGCCGGGGATGCCGGCCTGCACGTCTGCAACGGGACGGACTCGAACAGACTCTCGTCCGCGCCGGATGACCCGGCTAACGAGGGGGACGCCCGGGTGACGGCGCTGGCGTTTTTCGGGCTCGACGGCGGCCAGTCCTCGGCGTGAGCGCATGCGGGGCTGTTCCGCATCGGTGATCCGGTGCGGAACAGCCCCCGTACGTCACTCGGTACGCAGGCCCTCGGCGCGCATGAGGCGCCACAGCACCGGCAGGCTCAGTGCGGTGACCAGCAGGATCACTGCTCCGGCCAGTGCCGACACGATGCCGATGCCGGCCCAGTCGATCGCCACCGGCTCCCCGATGATCCGCAGCAGCACCGCGCCCAGGGCAAGACCCGCGGCGCAGGCGAGCACCAGGCCGAGCACCACCGGCACCGCGGTCTGCCACAGGATCGCCCAGCTCATGGTGCGCCGCCGGGTGCCGAACGCGACGAGGACCGCGAGCAGCCTGCGCCGGTCGCGCAGCTGTTCCAGCACCACCACGAGCAGGCTCGCGCCGATCAGCAGCAGCGTCACCGCGGCCCCGGCGAACAGCCCTTTCCGGACCTGGGCGAACTTGTTGTCGACCATCGTCGGGTTGATCTCCCATGTCGCCCCGAGCTGGTCCAGCTCCCAGCGGGTGTTGGTGACATGGTCGGCGACGTCGACGGCGGCCGGGTCCACGGTCAGCAGCGCCTGCAGTTGCAGCCCCGGCCGGTCGCGGACGGCCGCGGGCAGCGCGGCGGGGGTCACCAGGACTCCGCTGGCCAGCCCGTAGTACGGGTCGGACAGCGGCGGGACGGTGCGTGCCCCGGCCGGAACGGTCCACGGGGTCTGCGCCTCGCCGTCCCGGATCGTGACCGCCGCGCCTGCGGCCGGGGTCGGCGCCTCGGGGTTGTCCACGAGGTAGGCGTCGCCGTCCGTGCAGGCGCCGATCTCGGCGATCCTGCTCAGCGCGGCGCAGTCGCCGAGGAACAGCGCCGCCCCGGGCTGCTCGCCGTTGGGCAGTGCGGGCAGCTCCAGACCGAGCATGGCACGGGGGTTGACCGAGGTGACACCCGTGGTCGCGGCGAGCTTGGCGACCACCCCGGCGGCGTCGGACCAGCCGTGGGGCATCGCGGTGGCTACGTAGAGCTGGGCGCGGGACGGGTCCTGGCCGGTGCGCTGCTGGTAGTTGGCCTCGACGGCGGCGAACATCATCTGCAGCCCGATCGCGCCGGCGACGGCGACCGCCACGCCGGTGACGGCGCGGGCCGACATGCTGCCGTCGAGCTGCAGCCGCCGTACCGCGAGCTGCCAGGCGACCGGGCCGCCGTGCAGCCGCCGGACGACCGACTGCACCAGCCAGGGCAGCAGGGTGGCCACGCCGAGCAGGATGAGGCAGACCCCGCCGATGACCTGCCACTCGCTGAAGCCCTCGCTCGACCTGCTGACGCTGCCGACCATCGGCAGCAGCAGGAGCACGCCGAGGACCGGCATGATCAGCCGCCACCAGAGGCGGCGGCGGGTGTCGCCACCGCGGCGCACCACGCCCAAGGGCTCGATCATGACGCGGCGCAGTGACAGCACGGTGACCACGACCGCGGCCGCGGGTACGGCGAGCACGATGAGGGCCGCGAGCACCGGGTCGGGCTGGACGTCGGACGGGAACACGGTGATGTCCATCAGCTCGACCGAGCCCACGAACGAGCGCCCGGCGAAGAACATGACCGCCCCGGCCGCGACGCCGAGCAGGGCGCTCAGCATCGCCTCGCCGGCGGCGATACGCCGGGCCATGCCGGTGTCCGCGCCGACCAGGCGCACCCCGGCCAGCCGCCGGTCGCGGCTGTCGCCGCCGAAGCGGATCGCCGAGGCGACGAACATGGCCACGGGCAGCAGCAGCACCACGAAGATGATGACGACCAGGAGCAGCAGCACCGGGTCCAGTCCTTCGCTGGTGTTCTCATCACCGAAGGCGTTGCGCCGGCCGACGCCGGGGGTGTCGGCGGTGAGCTTGTCCGAGCCGAGGTAGAAGGCCAGCTCACCGGGGCCTTGCAGGCCTTTGTCACCGATGATGGCGGTCGCCGGGTAGTGCAGCCGCTCGCGCAGCAGCGCTCCGTCCGGGGACAGCAGGAGCCGGGCCAGGGCCGGGGACACGGCCATCTCGCCGGGTCGTGGCAGCGCGGTCAGACCGGGTGGCAGCGCGGGGTCGGCGCCTTCGGCCTGGAGCAGCCGCCCGCGGATGCCGTCGGTGCGGTATGCCATGTCGGTCTCGCCGACCAGGGTGCTCCGGTCGGTGCGTTCGACCTGCGTGCCGTAGTTCTGGTCGGCGCGGGAGGCGCCGCGGTCGCTGCGGGCCTGCATCATGTGCGGGATGCTGACGGCGGCGAGCAGCATCGCCACGCCGAGCCCCACGCCGACGGCGGTCAGCGCGGCGCGGGCCAGCCCGGAGCGGCCGCCGGCCAGCGCCATGCGCGCGCCGAGCAGCAGTTCACGCAGCCAGGACGGGCTCACGCGACACGCTCCAGGTCCAGCGAGGCACCGTCGCGGACCACGACCTCCCGGTCGGCGTACGCCGCGACGCGGGGTTCGTGCGTGACGAGCACGACGGCCGCGCCGGTGTCGCGGGCGGCCTGGCCGAGCAGCTGCATGACCTTCTCGCCGTTGAGGGAGTCCAGGGCCCCGGTGGGCTCGTCGGCGAAGACCACTTTGGGCTCGGTGACCAGGGCACGGGCCACGGCCACGCGCTGGCCCTGGCCGCCGGAGATCTGGCCGGGCAGCTTCGCGGCGACGTCGCCGACCTCCAGCCGGTCGAGCCAGACCCGGGCGCGGCGTTCGGCCTCCTTGCGGCGGACCCCGTCCAGCCGCAGCGGCAGGGCGACGTTCTCGACGCAGGTCAGTTCGGGCACGAGCTGGCCGAACTGGAACACGAAGCCGAAGTCGCGGCGGCGCAGGGCGCTGCGCTCGACGTCGGACATCGCGGAGATCTCGCGGCCGGCGTACACGACGGTGCCGTCGTCGGGGCGCACGATGCCGGCCAGGCAGTGCAGCAGCGTCGACTTGCCGGAGCCGGAGGAGCCCATCACCGCGACGATCTCCCCGGCGCGGACGGTGAGGGAGGAGCCGCGCAGGGCGGGGGTGGTGCCGTACATCTTGTGCAGGTCGGTGCCGACCAGCAGGGGCTCGGTCATGGGGTGGTTCTCCTTGCGGGGGCGGTCCGGGGTCACGGGCGGACTCGGGCGGCGAGCTCGTTGAGCCGGGCCGCGGTCAGTTCGAGCCAGCGCAGGTCGGCTTCGAGGTGGAACAGCGCGTGGTCGCAGATGAGCTGCTCGGCGAGGTCGCCGCCGGTCTTGCGGCGGGTCACGTCGCGCATGAGGCGCAGGTGCTCGGTGCGCTGCACGTCGAGGATCTCGTCGGCGGGACGGCCGGTCATCAGCGCGAGGACGACCTTGGTGTACAGGACGCTCTGCAGGTAGGGCTCGGGCTTCTCGGGCTGGCTGAGCCAGGCCTGCACGTCGGTGATGCCGGCGTCGGTGACCGCGTAGCGCTTGCGCTCGGGCCCCTCCCCCGGTTCGAGGCCGTCGACGACGACCAGGCCGTTCTTGAGCAGGCGGGACAGCGTGGCGTAGACCTGGCCGTGGTGCAGGGGGCGGCCGGGTGAGAAGCGCTCGTCGTAGGCGCGTTTGAGGTCGTACCCGTGTCGTGGCTTGCCTTCGAGCAGGCCGAGGAATGAGTGACCGATCGACATGCCGAGGACTGTACACCACACGTATACATCGTGTGTATACGTGTGGTGTCTACGGCAGTTTACGTCTCCGACAGAGCGTTTGCCGAGGTCAGCGCTTAGCGGCGCAGCGCGTGCTCCAGCTGGGCCTTGGTCATCGAGGAGCGGCCCTTGATGTTGCGCCGCCGCGCCTCCTCGTAGAGCTCGTCGCGGCTCATCTCACCGGACACCGGCGAGGGCGGCATGGACAGCATCCGGCCGGAGTTGATCTCCTTCTTCGCCCGGGCGCGGGCCCGCTTGGCCTCCATCGCCAGGATCTCCTCGGTGCCCGGCACCCGGGTGGCCTTCGCCTCCGCCTCGCCGATCCTGCGCTCGCGCTCGCGGACCGCCGAGGTCACGTGCTTGCGCCGACGGCTGCGTTTCTCGTCCGGGTCCTGCGGCATGACGCTCCCCTTCCGCGAGGCCACCAGCGCGACGCCGGGGCCAGGGCACTCACCTCGACCATCGTCGCGCGAACCGCGCCCGCCGCGGATTCGAACGGCCAACTCACCCCCGTACGCGGGTTCCGGCCGCCATCCTGTCGGGCTGAAGCCGCACACTGTGCGCGTGATCAGACTGCGGTTGTACAAGGCTCGCGGGTCTAAGGTTGCCGGCCCTCGCCGCTCGCGCACCATCCCGTCCAGTGCACGACGTCGACGGCGATCACCGGACCGGGTGGCGGCTGTGCGGCGTACTGCGGGTAACGCTCGGTGAGCAGGGTGAGCGCGACCTTGGCCTCGGCATCGTCGAGGGTCAGCAGGCGGGCGGCGCCGTCGGCGCGGACCCACCACAGCGCCGACCAGTCGTCGTCGTAGTGGTCGGCGAGCAGGCACACCCGCGGGTCGGCGGCGATGTTCGCCAGCCGGCGCAGGGCCGGGGTGCGTTTGGGCTTGCGGTCCACGGCGCTGTACACGGTGTCCCCGGCCAGCGCGAACACCACCGGCACCAGGTGCGGCGCGCCGGACGGGCCGACCGTCGCGAGCCGGGCGACCCGCGCGGTCGCGAAACGCTCCCGGGCGGCGCTCACCCCTTGGTGTACGTGCCGATCGCGTGCTCCCACTGCTCCAGCCCGCGCTGCACGACCGCCTCCGGGCCGGACGGCAGCCAGTGCATGGCCCGGTGGACCCCAGCCTCAGCCAGGCGCTCCAGCACGGCCGGGTCGGCGGGCACGGACATCAGCTGCACCTGGACCGGCCGCTCGGCGCGGGCGCGCAGCTCGGCGATGCGCTCCAGCACGCCGGCGTCCTCGCCCCAGTTCGGCATCCAGCCGTCGGCGAAGGCCAGCACCCGGTCGAGCACCGTCGGGCCGGTGCCGCCGACCAGGATCGGCGGGTGCGGCCACTGCGCGGGTTTCGGGTACGACCAGATCCGGTCGAAGTTCACGTACTCGCCGGAGTAGCTGGCCTCGTGCCGGGCCCAGATCTCCTTCATCGCCTCGACCCGCTCGGCCAGGATCGCCATGCGCACCTTCGGGTCGGTGCCGTGGTTGCGCATCTCCTCGCGGTTCCAGCCCGCCCCGACCCCGAACTCGAACCGGCCGCCGGACAGATGGTCGACGCTGGCCACGGCCTTCGCCGTGTGGATCGGGTCGCGCTGGATGACCAGGCAGATGCCGCTGCCCACGCGCAGCCGGGAGGTCGCCGCGGCGGCCGCCGTCAGCGCCACGAACAGGTCGTAGCAGTGCCAGTACTTGGGCGGCATCTCACCGCCCGGGTAGGGGCTCTCCCGGCTGGCGGGGATGTGGCTGTGCTCGGCGAAGAACAGCGCGTTCTGGCCGCGGTCCTCGACGAGCCGGGCCACCTCGCCCGGGCTCATGCCGTCATGGGTCGGGAAATATCCGACACCGAACTCCATACCGTGCCCCCGTCCGTGCAGCCGCCGCCAGCATATGCACTGATACCGGGTGTAATCCGGAATATCGACGGCGGCTCGCCCGGTGGCGCGCCGTCACGCCTACTCGAACAGCGTGGCCAGCCAGTCCACCGGGGTCAGCGACGCGGGGGCACGGCCCTCGCGGGCGAAGTGGTTCGCCCAGCGGCGCGCGTTCTCGTTGTACGGCGCGGCCAGCTTGTGCAGGCGTGCCAGCAGCACGATCTCGCCGCTGAGGAAGTCGGCCTCGATGTGGCCGGTGCCCCGGGCCAGGCTCTGCCACGACGAACCGCCGCCGCGCGAGTCGGCGACCGCCGCCTTGAGGATGTCGGCCCGGCGCGCGTCGTCCTCGTCCTCCGGGGTGTACGCGATCCCGGCCGCGTCCAGCACCGCCGCCGCCTCGGCCCGGATCCGCCCCACGATCTCCCGGACCCCGGCGGCCCGCCCGCACACCGCGTCAACCGCGTTGCCGACGTTGCGCAGCAGCTTGCCGTACTTCCAGCGCATGATGTCCGGGCGCGGCACGCTCTCGTATCCGGCCTTGCGGAAGGCCGCGGCGATCGCCTCTGCGGCCGAGTCGGCACCGGACGGGAAGCGGCCGATGTCGAGCAGCCCCGGGACGGGGTGGCAGTCGGCCCGGACGACGCCGGGCGTCAGGTGGGTCGTCGGCGACATGACGCAGACGCCGTACACGTGCTCGAAGGCGCGCAGCGCCTGGCGCTCGTTGTCGACGCCGTTCTGCAGGCAGACGACGGGCGTGGCGGCGGGCGCGCAGGCGGCCAGCTCGCGCAGCGCCGCCTCGGTGTCCTGGCCCTTCACGCCGAGCAGCACGACGTCGCCGTCCTGCCACTCGATCTCCCCCGGCCCCGCGACGGCCGGCACGGCCATGGTGCGCGAGCCGGTGGCGTCCTCCAGGGTCAGCCCGTGGTCGCGGATCGCGGCGAGGTGTGCGCCGCGGGCGATGAGGACCACCTGCTGCCCGGACAGGTGAAGGTAGGCGCCGAGCACGCCACCGACCGCGCCTGCCCCATAAACGATGAACCGCATCCAGCCAACCTACCCGCGGTCCGTTCGGGGCCGCGGCCTGGCAGATATACGTGTGCGCCGGTTTACAGCTTTTCTGATGTGGCCACATCAGAAAAGCTGTAAACCGGCGCGGACACACCCTTGTGAGCGGGGCTCATTCCGCCGGGTGGCCGCCGTCGCCTTCGACGATGATGTCCATCTCGCCGTCCTGGGTGAGGTCGACCATGGTGACATCGGGCTGCCCGTCGCCGTTGGTGTCCGATTGGAACAGGTCGGCCTTGCCGTCGCCGTCGGTGTCGATCGCCCACAGGTCGGGCTGCCCGTCGCCGTTGGTGTCGAGCGCGAGGATCTCGTCGTGGCCGTCGCCGCGGGTCTGCACAGTCTCACTCATGCCGGCCCCGATACCCGGGCACCACCGGGTTATGCGTGGTGGTCCTGCGTTCGCGGGCTCGGGAAGGTTCCCGGCTGCCCGGCCCCACCTTCGCGGCGGGTAAGGCGTCAAAGTCTATGGGTGCCCGGTTCCGGGCACCCGGACCCGACGGCGGGGGGACGACGTGACCACGGACCACAGGACCGTGCTGGTGATCGGGGCGACAGGGCAGCAGGGTGGCACGGCGGCCAGGGCTCTGCTGGCGCGCGGCTGGGACGTGCTGGCCTTCGTGCGTGATCCCGGCACTCCGGCGGCACGACGGCTGGCGGCGGCCGGGGCCGGGCTCGTCGTCGGCGATCTCGACGACCCGGTGTCGGTGGGCGCGGCGATGACCGGGGCGTACGGCGTCTTCCTCGCGCTGCCCATGATGGACGGGCCGCTGGTCACCGCCGACGGGGTGGCCGCCGAGCGGCGGCGCGGCTGCTCGGCCGTCGAGCAGGCGGACCGGGCCGGGGTCGGGCACCTGGTGTACAGCTCGGTGTTCGGGGCCGACAGCGGCACCGACATCTCCTTCTACGACAGCAAGGCCGTGATCGAGGCGCGTATCCGCGAGGTGGGCGTGCCCGCGACCGTGCTGCGGCCGGTGACCTTCATGGAGACGTTCACGACGCTGACCCGTCCGGCGATCGTGGCGGGCGAGGTGATCCTGCCGCTGGCCCTGCACCCGCAGACTCCCCTGCCGACGATCGCGGCGCGCGACGTCGGGGAGTTCGCGGCGATCGCGTTCGAGGACCCGTACCGGCTGCGCGGCGCCGTCTTGGAGATCGCCGGGGACGTGCGCACCGGGCCGGAGGCGGCGGCCGCGTTCGGTCGTGCCGCGGGACTGCCGGGCCGGTTCGCGCGGCTGCCGGCCGAGAACCTGCGCGCCTTCGACCCCGAGGTGGCCCGGATGTTCGCGTGGATCGACTCCCGGCCCGCGGCGCCCAAGCCTGCCGCCCTGTACGACCTGCACCCCGACCTGATGACCCTGGAGACGTGGATCGGCACGACCACCGCGTGGCGCGGCGGCCACCTGCCGTTCGGCGGCTGGGTGGCGTGACCGGCCGAGCGGCCTGCTGCGGCCCGAGAACGTGGCAGGTCAGGGCCCGCTCACGCCGTCCGCGCCGTAGATGCTCGTGTCGCCGAAGTTGTCGCCGGAGCCCTTGCCCCGTTGGCCCGAGCGGCCGAGCCGGGCGCTCTCCCGCGACGCCGCACGCACCGCCCGGCGCGCGGCCTCCATCGGCGTTCGGGCCCGCCGCCGACGCGACACCACGACAGCGAGAACGACACCCAAGGCGACGCACACCGGCACCGCGATGGCGATCAGCAGCAGAATCCCTCGGTCCATGACGACACCGTAGGAACACGGCGCAAACTCGCGGCTTCCCCGCGAACGGCCTGAGCGTTGCGGTAGACGGCTACCAGTCGGCCGCGCCGGTGAACGACGTCGACTCGGGGCGGTAGCCGAGCACCGCGCGGGCGGCGGTGATGTCCAGCGTCCGCTCGACGGCGAGATGGCTGATCGCGTACCGGGTCAGGCGTGGTGGGCGCGGGGAGCGGGCCAGTCGGTACAGCGCTTCCACGACCGTGGCCACCGGCCACACAGCGGCGAGCGGCAGGTAGACCGGCCGGGCGTGGACGCCGCGGGCGGCCAGGATGGCGCGCAGCGCGTCGTCGAGCACGACGGGTGCGGCGTCGGTGACGTTGAAGACGCCCCGGTCCACCGGTCCGCAGGCGGCAAGTGTGCACGCCTGCACGACGTTGCCGATCGAGGTGAGGCTGATCGGCTGCCGGCCGTCGCCGACCGCGGGCAGTCTTCGGCCGCGCACCGCGGCCAGGACCCGGGGCAGCAGCGTCGTGTCGCCAGGCCCGTAGACGGCATGGGGGCGTAGCACGATCGCGGAACGGTCCGCGGCGAGCACAACCCGTTCGGCCTCGGCCTTGGACTGGCCGTAGGCGTTGAGGTACCGGCCGGCCGGGGCCTCGTTCTCGGTGGCCATGACCGTCGGCCGCCGGGGGTCGTACACGCTGACGGTGCTGACGTGCACGAACCGCGCATCGGGCCAGGTGGCCAGCGCGTGCCTGGTCCCGTCGACGTTCACGGCGAAGAACTCCCGGCGCGGCCCCCAGTCGGAGACGGTCCCCGCGCAGTGCACCACCGCGTCGGCGTCGGGCGCGTCGGCGAGCGGCCCGCCGGTCAGGTCCCACCGCCGGTACGCGGCCGCGCCGACGTGGCCGGGTGCGGGTGTGGGGCGGCGGCCGAAGCCGACGACCTCATGCCCCGCGGCGGACAGCGCGCGGCACACCGCGCCGCCGACGAAGCCGGACGCGCCGGTCACGGCGACCCTCACCGGGTCACCGGGTCCGGCGTCGTCACCAGGTCGCGCAGCGCCGCGCGGTCGATCTTGTGCCCGCGACCCGAGCGGGGCAGGCGCGGCAGCACCACGATGTCGTCGGGCAGCGCGTCGTGGTCGATGATCCCGGGCAGCTCACGCCGCAGCCGGGCGGGCAGCGCGGCGGCCGGTTCCGGCCCGTCGGCGACGATCGCGAGCACGACCCGCTCGTCACCGTGTCCGGGGTCGGGCACCCCGACATAGGCGGCGTCGGCCACTCCGGGCAGCGCGGTCACCGCGGGTTCGTAGAGTCCTGGATAGAGGTTGAACGAGCCGCGGATGAGCATGTCCTTCTTGCGGCCGAGCAGCACCAGGCGGCCCGAGGAGTCGAGGCGGGCCAGGTCGCCGGTCGGCAGCCAGGGTGACGGCGGCTCGCCGAGGTAGCCGGGGCTGCGGTTCGGCCCGGCGAGCAGCAGCTCGCCGTCGTCGGCCGGCCGGGTCCTGACTCCGGGCAGGGGCGCGCCGAGCAGGTCGCCGGTGTGTCCCTGCTCGACGTGGGCGATCTTGTCGGCGGCCGTGGCGATGGCGACGGGCAGCATCTCGGTCATCGCGTACACCGACAGCACTTCGGCGTGCGGGGCGGCCGCGACGGCCCGGCGCAGCACCCCGGCGGGTGCGGGCGCGGAGCCGAGCAGGATGTGCCGCAGGCTCGGCGACAGCGGGCCCGGGGCCGCGTCGAGGACCTCGGCCAGCCGCACCGGCACGCAGTACGTGTGGGTCGCCTGCCGCTGCCGTAGGTGCTCGCGGAACAGGGCCGCCGAGCCGGTCAGCGGCGGCAGCGACCAGCGGGCCCCGGAGGCGAGCGTGGGCAGGCCGAGCATGAGCTGGTCGGTGTGCACGACGTCGCCGGGGCCGAGCGGCACGCGTTCGCGCAGCAGCCCGAGCGCCGCCGACAGCGACGCCCCGGTGTGCACCACGGCACGCGGGTGGGCGGTGGTGCCGGAGGTGAAGATGACCGCGGCGGGGGCGTCCGGGTCGGTCGCCGACTCCGGCTCGACCGGCTGCGCGGTGAGCAGCTTGTTCAGCGCCAGCGCACCGGGCGGCACGCCGGGCAGCCATCGTCCGGTGTAGACGTGGCGGGCCACGTCGAGCGCGGACAGGTTCGGCAGCAGCAGGCCGCGGCGACGGGCGTACGCGCGGACCGGGCCGAGCCGGCTCGCCGCGTACAGCAGGGCTTCGGCGGCCGACCAGCGCGGACGGGCCAGCCGCATGCGGGCGGTGAACATCTCCGGTCCCGCGCCCGGGTCAGCGAAGATCACGCACCCGCCCGCGGCGACCACGGCGATGGCCAGCACCAGCGACTCCGGTGACGGGCGTACCGAGAACAGCACCCCGTCGCCGGGGCGCAGCCCGTGCTCGCGCAGCCCGTGGCGCACCGACAGCACCTGCCGGCGCAGCTCGCCGTAGCTCAGCTCCGCACCGTCCCCCGCGACCAGCGCCACCGCCGACGGGGTCCGCCCCGCCTGCCCCAGCACCTCCTCCACCAGGCTCACCCGCCCACCTCCGGGGCCTGGGCGACCTGCATTTTCGGGGAGACTGACGGGCTCATCGGGTCACCACCAGTTCGCGGTAGGTCGGGATCAGGACGCCGCGGGCTGCGCTGCGGCGCACGATGCGCAGGGGTGCGGCGGACAGGATGGTCGCGGCGACCGCGCGGATCTCGGCCATGGCCAGCGGGTAGCCGATGCAGAAGTGCGGGCCCGCGCCGAACCACAGCCGCCGCAGTTCCGGTGGGTGCGGACGGTCCAGGTCGAACGGTCCGTACGCCTGGCAGCAGTTGTGCGTCGCGAGCAGCACCCGGTCCCCCGGCCGGACGGGGACGTCGCCGATCGCGGTCTCGGCGTGCACGCTGCGCAGCATCATCGGGGTGGGGGTGCTCACCCGCATGGCCTCGTCGATCGCGGGGTCGAGCAGCGCGGGGTCGGCGGCGACGCGGTCGAACTGCCCGGCGTCGTGCAGCAGGGCGATCAGGCGCGGGACCAGCGTCGCGACGGTCTCGGTGCCGGTGAGGAAGAACGCGCCCGCCGCGCCGCGCGCCTCGGCCTCGGAGATGCCGAGTTCGCGCATTCGGCCCATCACGGTGCTCTGGTCGCCAGCCAGGTAGGCGCGTGCCGCGATCTCGCCGACCGGTTCCAGGACCTCGCGGGCACGGCGGGCCTGCGCCGGGGGCAGCGTCCGGGTGCGCAGGGTCACCATGGACACGATCTGCTCGCCCCGGTGGAACATCTGCCGGTGGTCGTCCTCCGAGCGCGACTCCAGCCCGACGACGGCGCAGATGACCGCGCCCGCCATCACCCGCATGGTGTCGACCAGGTCCACGGGTTCGCCGCGGCCGAGCCGCCCGGACAGTGCCGCCAGCGGCTCGGCCAGGACCTGCGCGCAGAGCCGGTCGGCGTAGCCGGGGGTGAACAGCTCGGCGAGTCTGGCGCGCAGTGCCCGGTGCGCCGGGCCCTCCATGTTGAGCAGCACCGACGGACCGAGGATCGGGGTCCACAGGTCGCCGGACGAGCCGGGGCCGTCCTTGCGGAACGTCTCCCCGTCGAGCAGGACCTGCCGGGCCAGGGCCGCGTCGTTGACGACGACGCCGAGGCCGGGCACCCGCACGACCGGCCCGCGCCGGGCCAGCAGCCGCAGCAGCGGGTACGCGAACGGGTGCGCGCGCCGGTAGAGCCGGCGCTCCCAGGTGCCGGGGTTCACCGGATGTCCACCCGGTCCGGGGTGTAGCGGTGGTCGGCGTACCAGGCCAGGGTGCCGACTAGGCCGTACGCGCGCAGCCGCCGGACCGAGCCGTGCACCAGCACGTCGCGGCGCAGGCCGTAGTCGCGGGTGAGGCGGCGGACCCGGTTGACCAGTGCCCGGTCCTCGTGCACGTCCTCGATGCGGGTGCGGGGGAAGCCGCCCGCGGCCTCGTACAGCTCGGCGGTGATGGCGAGGTTGCAGCCCGGCATCATCACGTACGGGCCGAGGTACGCGGCGTCGCGGTTGCCGGGCCGGAAACGGCCGAACGTCGCCGCGATCGACACCACGGCGGGCAGCAGCCGCCGTTCCCACCAGCGCAGCGGGAACTCGTCGGCACGGGGCCGCAGCGGGCCGCTGAGCATGCGCAGCCCGTCGGCGAAGCCGCGGCGCACCGCGGCGGTCCAGCCGGGCGCGGGCAGGCAGTCGGCGTCGGTGCGGGCCAGCAGCGTCGCACCGTGGGCGATGGCGTGCCGCATGCCGGTGTCGGCGGCCGCGCCGGTGCCCTTCACCGGTTCGGTGATCACGTGCAGGTCGAGGCGGTCGGCGAACCCGGCGGCGATCTCCGCGGTCGCGTCGGTGCTGCCGTTGTCGACCACGACCACCGTGAACGCGCCGTCGGTCTGCTCGGTCAGCCGCTGCAGCGTCGCCCCGATGGAGCGCTGCTCGTCGTACGCGGGGATGACGACCCAGAGGTGGTGGCCCATCACAGCTCCGCGAACATGACGCCGAGGCTGACCCCGCCGGCCAGGCCGATCAGCGCGACCCGGTCGCCGGGGCCGCACCGCCCGTCCTGGATCGCGGTCGCCAGCTGCAGGGGCAGCGTGACGCTGGCCAGGTTGCCGTGCTCGGGCAGGGTGACCACGAGCCGGTCCGCCGGGACGCCCAGGCCCGCCCGCAGCTGCTCCAGGTAGGGCAGCGCGACCTGGTGCACGGCCACGACGGCGAAGTCGTCCCAGGTCAGGCCGGTGTCGCCGAGCGCCTCCAGGAACAGCCGGGCGCCGTTGCGCACGAACACGTCACGCAGCCGCCGCCCGTCGCCGCTGAAGTACGTCGCGTCGGGGTCGCGCGGGCGCATGGTGCCGCCGGCGGGCAGGGTGCCCACGTCCCAGGCGGTGGAGTCGGCGGCGAAACGCCGGTGGAAGATCCCGCCCGAGGCGGCCGCTTCGAGCAGCATCGCCGCCCCGCCGTCGGACAGGGTGTAGCCGGCGAACGCGTCGATGAACTGGGCCCGGTCGCGCACCTGCCAGCGGATCGCCCGCGACGGCACCTCGCCGGAGCAGACCAGCACCCGCCGGTGCTGCCCGGTGACGATCAGGGCCTCGGCGAGCTGGATAGCGTTGAGGAAGCTGTTGCAGGCGTTCTTCACGTCGAAGACCGGGCAGCTCGCGCCGAGCTTGGCGGCCACGATGTGCGCGGTCGCGGGTTCGATCAGGTCCTGCGACGCCGACCCGAAGACGATCAGGTCCACGTCGGCGGCGGCCAGGCCGTGCCCGGCGAGCAGCTTGTCCGCGGCGGCGACGGCCAGGTCGGAGGCCTGCACGTCGTCTGCGGCGTAGTGCCGGCGCCGGATGCCGGTCAGCCGCTCCACGATGGAGGCGTGCGGGACGAACCCGGGACTGTGCTCGGCGATACGGCGCTCCACCTGCGCACTGCTGAGCAGCGCGGGCGGCAGGTGCGCCTCCACCCCGACGATCCTGGCTCTCATCACACCTCCTGCACGGCCGGGACGCCCGGCTACGGGCGGTCCGGCATGGCCTACCATCTGTGCACGGTAGTCGGAGGGCGAAAATGCTTCACGGTCCGGTGACGGAGGACGCACAGGCCCGCAGGCACGAGGCGCGGCTGCTGCGGGCGGGCAACCCGGCGCTGTGGGCGCTGCTGACGGTCGGGCGGGTGCTCGGGCCGCTGGTGCGGCTGCCCCGGCTCGGCTGGGTGGTGACAGACCCGGTGCTGGCCCGGCGCGTCCTCAACGATCCCGCGTTCAGCATGGTCGGCGAGGGCGGCGTCGGCGACCTGTGGGGTCAGCTGTTCGGGGCCGAGTTCGCGTCGTTCTTCGCCGGGGCCCGCCACGCCGAGCTGCGCTCGCTGGCCCGGGACCTGTTCACCGAGGACAGCGCGCGGCGGCTGGTCGATCGGGTGCAGGGCCCGCATCACGCGCGGCTGCGCGCCCGGCTGGCGGCGGGCGAGGAGGTGGATCTGGCGGCGGTGGTCCGCATGACATCGGCGTACACCGTCGCCGACCTGCTCGGGGTGACCGTGTCCGATGACGAGGCGGCGCTGGCGCTGTTCGCCTCCGCGGAGCGGCTGGCGGCCCTCGCCCTGGGCACGCAGGCGTCGACGGCGCTCGCGCCCGAGGTGATCGCGAAGGCGGGCGGGCTGGTCGAGGCGATCACCGGCGACGTCGAGCGGGCCTACCGCACCGGTGGCCCGGACACCATCCTGGGCCGCAGCCGTGGGCTGGACCTGGGGCTCGACCTGGCGAGAGGGCTCACCACGCTGCTGGTGATCGCGGGCACGGAGACGGGCGCGTCGTCGCTGACCCGGACCGTGGCGCTGCTGCACGACACCGGCCAGCAGCACCGGCTGCTGGCCGACCCGGCGCTGACCGCCAACGCCGTGCGGGAGGGCCTGCGGGTGACCACGCCCGCGCCGGTGATCGGGCGGCACATCGCCCGCGACACCGAGATCGACGGGCGGCGGCTGCGCCGCGACGGCCGGGTGATGATGCTGACCTACGTCGCGGACAACAAGGCCGGGCCGTTCGACATCACCCGCGAGTACGTGCCGGAGACGCGGCAGCTGTGGTTCGGCGCGGGTCGGCACCTGTGCCTGGGCGCGGCGGTGGCCCGGGTCCAGCTGACCCGGCTGCTGGAGACGCTGACCGCCGACGGGCGGCCGTGGCAGGTGGTGTCGCGCGCTCCGGCGCGGCGGGTGCTCGTGCCGACGTACGAGTCGCTGCGCATCCGTACGGCCTGATTTCGAAAGGTTTTCGCCCGGGGTGGCGTGCCGTTGCCGAAAAGGTTTTCGTAGTCCATCGTGGCACCTGTCGATGCACCGGCATCCCCGGCGAGAGGAGTCCACGCCCCCAGACCGGCATCCCCACCGACACCCCCTGTACAGGTGAGGCACCGACCAGCCCTCGCGGTGACCGGGTAGGCACGGCTCCCCCGCGGCGCGTCCCGCCGTGCCGGGAGACGGCGTGCGCCGCGGCGGCCCATGGCGGCGTCTCGCCGAGCCCGCCCCTACCCGGAGGACGCGAACATGACACGCTCCCGACTACTGTCCCTGCTCACCGTGCCCGCCATCGTGGCCGCGACGCTGTTCGTCCCGCAGCCGGCCGCCGCGATCGTCACGTTCGGCTCCACCGCCGTCAATCAGAACGGCGGCAACTGCGCGGCCCTGCCCAACGGCGACACCGCCAACCTGGTGCAGCTCACCCAGCAGGTCTGCAACTCGGCCACGTACCAGCGGTTCACCTTCACGCCGGTGTCGGGCACCTCGGACACCTACACCATCGCGACGTCGACCTCGGGCAAGTGCGTGGACGTCAACGGCGCGTCCACGGCCGACAACGCCACGATCATCCAGTGGCCGTGCCACACCAACGCCAACCAGCGCTGGCGGCTGGCCGCGGTGACGGTCAGCGGCACCGACAAGACGTTCAACGTGATCTCGGTCGGCTCGGGCAAGTGCCTGGTGCCCAGCGGCGGCTCGTCGGCGGCGAACACCGGCCTGGTGCAGCTGCCGTGCAGCACCGCGACGAGCCGGGTGTGGCGTCTGCCGTCGTACGTCACCGACAGCACCGGCGTCACGGTCACCAACCCGGGCAGCCGCTCCACCACGGTGAACACCGCCACGTCGCTGGCCCTGCAGGCGTCGGGCGGCTCCGGCGGCTACACGTGGACGGCCAGCGGCCTGCCCGCCGGGCTGAGCATCAACGGCTCGACCGGTGTCATCAGCGGCACGCCGACGACCGTGGCGTCGTACTCCGTCACCGCCACCGCGACCAGCGGCGGCGTCAGCGGCAGCACCACGTTCAGCTGGACGATCACGTCGAGCGGCGGCACGAACACGTTCACCAACCCGATCAAGGCGCAGGGCCCGGACCCGTGGCTGCAGTACTACAACGGCTACTACTACCTGGCCACGACCACCTGGAACCGCACCATCACCATGCGCCGGGCGACCACCATGCGCGGCCTGGCCACGGCCACCGACCAGGTGCTGTTCAACCTGACCAACCCCAACGGCGCGGGCACCATGTGGGCCCCGGAGTTCCACCTGCTCAACGGACCGAACGGGCTGCGGTGGTACTTCTACTACACCGCCGGGCAGGAGCCGTACAACCTGGGCACCCAGCGCATCCACGTGCTGGAGAGCGCGGGCACGGACCCGATGGGCCCGTACAGCTTCAAGGCCGACCTGCTCGACCCGACGCAGAACAACACCTGGGAGCTCGACCCGGGCATCCTGCAGCTCAACGGCCAGCTGTACCTGCTGGGCACGTTCTACAACGGCTCGCAGCCGCTGTTCATCCGGCCGCTGAGCAACCCGTGGACCGCCAGCGGCACCCGCCGCATCCTGACCACCCCGACGCTGAGCTGGGAGACGGTCGGCGGGGCGGTCGCCGAGGGCGGTGAGGTCCTGCAGCGCAACGGCAAGACGTTCATCATCTACTCGGCCAGCCACTGCTCCACCCCGGACTACAAGCTGGGCATGCTCACCTACAACGGCACCGGCGACCCGCTGCTGTCGTCGTCGTGGACCAAGTCGCCGAACCCGGTCTTCCAGCGCTCCAACGCCAACGGCGTGTACGGGCCGGGCCACAACGGCTTCTTCAAGTCCCCCGACGGCACCGAGGACTGGATCGTGTACCACGCGAACAGCTCGACCAGCGGCGGCTGCGACATGAACCGCTCCACCCGGGTCCAGAAGATCACCTGGAACGCCGACGGCACCCCTAACCTCGGCGTGCCGGTCGCGACCGGCGTCACCCTGACGGCGCCCTCGGGCGAGCCGACGTCGTGACCCGTGCCGCCCGCCGCCACCGGGCCACGGTGGCGGCGGGCGGCCGCGACCCCCTCCGGTACAGGAATGAATGTGCATTTCACCGGACGACCACCGGCACCAGCGCTAACCTCGCCGCATGTCGCCAAACCGGTCATCGTGGCCCAGATCACCCACCGTGTGACGACGCGCCGATCTTCGGCGGGTCCGCGATCGAGGACCTAGATCACGGCTACACTCTCGCCCGCACGCGGTGGTGGCCGCGGGCGCCGGCGGGAGCGGGGATCCAGCTCGTCTCCTCCGCCTGCCGCACCCCTGTCCGGGGGCCGCGGGACGCCGTGCACCGTTGCCACCACGCCGTTCTCGGAGCCGTCGAGGCGATCCGTGAGGGCCGAAAAGAAGACCCTCGCAATCGCGAACCGAAACGACGGCCCCGGCGTTGAACCTGCAACACCCCGCCGCTGCCGAGATGTGACGCGGAACAACATCGGCGGGACTGGAATAGGCACCACAGTGACGGTGTTCCAACGGTGCGTCACGAGGGGGGAGAGAAAGACCATGGCAATCACCGACTACGACACGCCCCGCACGCCCGCCGTCGAGGAGGACAGCCTCGAGGAGCTGCGTGCTCGGCGTGATGCGCCCAACGCTTCGGCGGTGGACGTCGAGGAGAGCGAGTCCTACGACCTGCCCGGCGGCGAGCAGCTCGACGAAGAGCTGACCGTGCCGGTCGTGGCCCAGCAGGCGGACGAGTTCCGCTGCACGAAGTGCTTCCTGGTCCGCCACCGCAATCAGCGGGCGGCGGCCGGCAAGGACGTGTGCCTCGAGTGCTCGTGACCTGACGCGGGCCGGTGGCGGGGCCCGGGTGCGCGAGCGTCAGCTCCGCGCGACCCGGGTGGTCCCGCCACTGCGGGCTGGTGGCCCGCCGGCGTCCCCATGGGGGGCAGGGACGCCGGGCGGCTGTCACAGCGTGATCGACCAGCCGTTGAGTGAGCCGAAGTTCCACGATCGGGTGTCGCTGGCGCGCAGCAGCCAGGTGCCCGCGGCTGGCGAGGACACCCCGGCCGCCGTGTACGAACCACCCTGGTAGCTGGTGCACGCACCGGTGGTCGCCGTGACCGGCGCGCTCGCCGCCGACGTGTTGCCCGCGGTCCGCGCCCGCACGGTGAACGTGTACGACGTGGCCGCCGACAGCTTGGACACCGTGGCCGAGGTGCCGCGACCGACATGGCCAGCGACGACCCCTGGTACACGTCGTAGCCGCAGTCGCGCAGGACGAACACGGCCGCGCCGAGCGCAACCTCGCCACCGCGCACCTGGTGGCCGCGTACGGCGACCTGCACCAGCCGGTCGACACGGTGCCGGCCCACTACGTGTGGCAGTGCGCGATCGCGGCGAGCTGCCGGGACCTGGCCCTGGCGGGGCTGCTGCTGGCCCGGGGCGGGGTGCGGGCCGACGGGCGGCGGCTGCTGAGCGCGCAGGACACCCGGCGGGTGAACGCGACGATGCTGACCTCCGGCGCGTACGACGCCAGCCCCGACCTGGCGGACCGGATCGGGCTGCCGCTGAGGTCAGGGGTCGGGGGCGGGATCCTGGCCGTGGCCCCCCGCCTGGGCGCTGTCTGCGCGTGGGGGCCCGGCCTGGACTCCTCCGGCAACTCGATCGCCGGTCAGCTGGCGCTGGAGCACTTCGCCGCGCTGACCGGCTGGTCGGTGTTCTGAGCCGCCGGGGTCAGCTCACCGGCCGCGAAGGCCCGGTGATCTTGTCGATGCCCCAGCCGACGCCGACCCCGACCAGCAGCGCGATCCCGGCGGTCAGCCCGTAGGTCAGCCAGCTGGGCGCGTCGGCCAGGCGCAGCGCGGTGTCACCCAGCACCAGCAGCGCGGTGGCCAGCAGCGTGCCCGCCACGCCACCGCGGTAGGTGAAGACGCTGACACCGCCGAGCAGCACCGCGGCGACGGCGACCAGCTGACGGTCACCGGTGACGGCGAACGCCCCGCCGAGGTAGCCGACCAGGGCGATGCCGCTCAGCGCGGCCAGCAGCCCCGAGCCGGCGAATCCGAGCACCGCGCCGGCCAGCCGCTTGCCCTGGAAACGCGGGACCTCGCCGTCAGTCCGGGCGGCGACGAGCATGCGGTGCAGCGCCGTGCCCTGGAAGGCGGCTCCGCCGACGAGTGATCCGATCACGAACAGCCCCGCCCAGGCCCAGATGGCCCACTCGCTGGTCGGTCCGTCGCGCAGCGGGACGCCCTGCGCTTCGGACAGGCCCAGCGCGACGCTCTGCGCCACGGCCAGGCCGCCGAGCGACACCGCCCAGGCGGGAGCCGAGGTGAGCCCGGTGATCACGCCGAGGACGAGGCAGAACAGCAGGATCACGACTACGGCGGTCGCCGCGGCGAGCACGCCGGGCCAGTCGGCTTCGACGAGTTTGGCGTAGACGACCCCGGCGAGCGCGGCCAGTGCCCCGACCGCGAGGTTCGGGTTGCCGGTGCGCAGCGAGAACGCGAACGCGCTGGCGAGCAGGCCGAGCGAGGCCAGGCTCAGCCATAGGCCGCGGCCGAACGCGTCGCCGTCGCTCTGCACGGCCACCACGATCGCGGCGACGACGACCAGCAGGAACAGGATCGCCTCCCAGCCGATGCGGGCCAGCAGGCCGGCGGTGCGGCGGGGCCGGGGCGGGAGCGCGTCCACGGCCGTCGTGGGCGGCGCGATGATCACCATGGCTGGACCTCCACAGACCGTCGTGAATGGACGAAAGCCCACTATAGAACGGGTCCGCACGGCTGTCACCGGCGTCGCGCGCCGAGCGCGGTGCGGTCGGCCGGGAGATCGGCTAGGCTGTCCCCTGGAGCGCCGGGAAGTCTGGTCGGCAACGGTATCCGTCGACGACCGGAACAGGAGTCCCGCCCGTGCGCGCTTCCGATCTCGTGGTCCCCTGGCCCACCGTCACCATGTCCACGCCCGCGCTGGACACCACCCGCATCCTGGCCGACGCCGACCTGCCCGGCCTGATCGTGGTCGACGAGGCGGGTGCGCCGTTCGCGGTGCTGCCCGGCACGCAGGTGCTGCGCCTGGCGGTGCCGTCGTACTACCAGGACGACCCGAACCTGACCCACCTGGTCGACGAGGCCGCGGCCGACGTGTTCATGCGCGAGCTGGGCGGGCGTACGGTGCGCGAGCTGTTGCCCCCGCAGCCGCACGAGCTGCCCGTGGTCGGGCCGGAGGCGACCGCGCTGGAGCTCGCCGCGCTGATGGCGCGCACCCGCAGCCCGCTGGTCGCGGTGGTCGACGGCGGCAGGCTGCTGGGCGCGGTGACCCTGCACGGGTTGCTGGACCGGGTGGTGCCGGCATGAGCACGCAGGCCTGGCTGGCGGTGGCGGTGTTCGCGGTCGCGTACGTGTTCATCGCGACGGAGTGGGTGCACCGGGTCGCGGCGGCGCTGGGCGGTGCGGTGGTGATGCTGCTGATCGGCGCGACCGACGCCGAGCACGCGTTCTTCTCCCCGGAGTCGGGCATCGACTGGAACGTGATCATGCTGCTGATCGGCATGATGCTGATCGTGGCGGTGCTGCGGCGCACGGGGCTGTTCGAGTTCGTCGCGATCTGGGCGGTCAAACGCGCCCGCGGTCGGCCGTACCCGGTGATGGTCCTGCTCGTGGTGCTGACCGCGGTGGCGTCGGCGGGGCTGGACAACGTGACGACGGTGCTGCTGGTCGCGCCGGTGACGCTGTTCGTCTGCGACCGGCTCGGCCTGCCCGCCGCGCCGTTCCTGATCGCGGAGGTGATGGCGTCGAACATCGGCGGCACCGCGACGCTGATCGGCGACCCGCCCAACATCATCATCGCCAGCCGGTCCGGCCTGACGTTCAACGACTTCCTGAACGTGCTGGCCCCGGTAGTGGTGATCCTGCTGGTGGTGTTCCTGGGGCTGTGCCGGTGGCTGTTCCGCGACGCGTTCCGCTCCGACAGCGCCAAGGTCGCCGCGGTGATGGCGATGCGCGAGCGCGACGCGATCCGCAACCCGCGCCTGCTCGCGGTGAGCCTGGTCTTCCTGGCCGCGGTGCTGGCCGCGTTCATGCTGCACACGATCCTGCACCTGGAGCCGGCGGTGGTCGCGATCGTGGGCGGGCTGCTGCTGCTGGCGGCGTCGCGGCTCGACCCGGACGAGATCGCCCGCGACGTCGAGTGGCACACGCTGATCTTCTTCGCCGGGCTGTTCGTCATGGTCGGCGCGCTGGTCAACACCGGCGTCATCGACACGGTGTCGGCGGCGGCCGTCGACGCGGTCGAGGGCCGGCTGTGGGGTGCGACGATGCTGCTGCTGTGGGCGTCGGCGGCGCTGTCGGCGATCGTGGACAACATCCCGTACGTCGCCACGATGAGCCCGATCGTCGCCGACCTGGTCGAAGCCGACGGCACGCCGCAGGGCAACGTGCTGTGGTGGGCCCTGGCGCTGGGCGCCGACCTGGGCGGCAACGCCACCGCGATCGGCGCGTCGGCAAACGTCGTGGTGCTCGGCATCGCCGAGCGCGCGGGCAAGCCGATCTCGTTCTGGCAGTTCACGAAGTACGGCCTGATCGTCACCGTGATCACCGTGGCGATCTGCGTGCCGTACCTGTATCTGCGGTTCTTCTAGCTCACCACACGGTCAACACGACGTGGTTGACGACCAGGGCGGTCGCCGCGCCCGCTGCCAGCCAGCCGCGCCTGGCAGCGGGCGGCAGCAGGGCCGCCCCGGCCGGCAGCCACACGGCGAAGGGCAGCCAGATCCGTTCCACCTCGGCCTTGCTCAGCCCGGACAGGTCGGCGGCGGCGATCGACAGCGCCGCCGCAGCGGGTAGCAGCACGTAGGCGGCCCGGTCCCGGGGCAGGGCGACCAGGACCCGCCGCAGGATGACCGCGGCGGCGGGCCCGGCCGCCAGCAGCAGCGCGGCGAGATTGGCGAAGGCCCAGTAGCCGTAACTGCGCTCGGACGCGATGCCCTGGTAGTAGCGCTGCACCACGAGGTGGTAGCCGTCGAGCCACCAGAACCCCGCCGCCGTGAACGCCGCCACCACCAGCCCGCCGCCGAGCATCACCGCCACGAGCACGGGCCCGACGGCCCGGATGCGCGCGCCGGTGGGATCCGCACCAGCCGCCGCCGCGAGCCGCGCAGAATTCGCGGCTTGCCCGGTCGGCATGGTTCGTGGCGGCGTCGCCCGCCAGGTCGGTGTGGATTGTCTGGAGGCGGCGGCAACCACCACCGTGGCGAGCGCGATCGGGGCGAGCAGCACCAGGCCGTAGGAGAGGTGGCAGCCGAAGGCGAGCAGCCCGCCCGCGGCGAGGCCGCACAGCAGCGCCTCCGCTCGCCGCGCGGTGGTGAGCGCAAGCGCCAGCAGCGCGACGGCCGCGCTGGTCAGGCCCGCGAACAGGCCGTCGGCGGAGGCCCCGACCCAGACCGCGCCCGGCAGCAGCACCAGGAACGGCAGGGCGGTGCGGGCGGCGGCCTCCTGGCCCAGCGCGTGCAGGGTCGCCGGCACCGCCACCGCGGCCAGCGCACCGAACAGGACGCAGGTCAGCGCGGCCGCGCCGCCGCCGCCGAGCCCGATGCGGTCGAGCCAGACGAACACGAGCAGCGCCCCCGGCGGGTGGCCGGAGACATGCGTGGTCCAGGAGTCGGGCTGGTAGTCCAGGATCCGGCCGGTGAACTCGCGCAGCATGGCCGGGATGTCGGTGACGCCCCGCACCTCGGTGAGGTATTCGGCCTGTTCGGTGAGCCGCCCGGCGAGCCCGCGCCGCCAGCCGTCGATCATGGCGAGCGTGAGCGTCCAGCCCACGGCGGTGGTATAGGACGCCGCAAGCAGCCGCCGCCACGACAGCGCCATAGCCAGGCGCGGCCCGTGCAGGACGACCACGGCGGCGAGCGCGAACGCGAACGGCGTGCCGGGGCCGAGGTGCGGCTTCCAGTTCCCGTACAGCGGCGCGGTGGCGGCCTGGACCGGTGAGCCGGTCAGGTTGAGCACGAGTCCGGTGACGATCGAGCCGGCGACGAGCACGCCCGCCACCGCCGTCGTGACCTGGTCGGCGCGCGGGAACGCCGCGGTGTCCGGCCGGGTGCCGGCCTGCGTGGCGAGCATGTCAGGCCCGCAGCGGGGCGGTGGCGAACTCGGCCAGCCCGGCCGCGAACGGCACCTGGGCGGTGAAGCCGAGCTCGTCGCGGGCACGCCGTGGGCAGGCGACGACATGGCGTACGTCGCCGGCCCGGAACGCCCCGGTGACGACGGGCGCGAGCCCGTCCATGGCGGCGGCGAGCGTGGCGGCCATGTCGGCGACGGTGCGCGGTTCGCCGGAGGCGACGTTGTACGCGCGCAGTCCCGGCGGCCGGGCGTCGAGCGAGGCCAGCGCGGCGACGTTGGCCGCGGCGACGTCGGTGACGTGCACGAAGTCGCGGCGCTGGCGGCCGTCCTCGTAGACCTGCGGGGCCTCGCCGCGCTCCAGTGCCGACCGGAAGATCGCGGCGACGCCGGAGTACGGGGTGTCGCGAGGCATGCCTGGTCCGTACACGTTGTGGTAGCGCAGCGCGACGGCTGCGCTGCCCGACTCGCGGGCCCAGGCCGCGGTGAGGTGCTCCTGGGCCAGTTTGGTCGCCGCGTACACGCTGCGCGGGTCGAGACGGGCGTCCTCGTCGACGGTCCCGGGATCCAACAGCGACGCGCAGTGCGGGCAGCGCGGCTCGAACTGCCCGACGGCGAGGTCGGCGAGCTCGCGCGGGGCCGGGCGGACCGGGCCGTGGTCGGCGCAGGCGTAGGCGCCCTCCCCGTACACCACCATGGAGCCGGCCAGCACCAGCCGCGGCACCCGCAGGCGGGCCATCCCCGCGAGCAGCACGGCCGTGGCCAGGTCATTGTTGCCGACGTATGCGGGCAGGTCGGCGAGGTCGACGCCCATGCCGACCATGGCGGCCTGGTGCACGACGGCGTCCACCCCGGCGAGTGCGGACTCGACGGTGTCGCGGTCGCGCAGGTCGCCGCGGCGGACCGGGACGCCGTGGACCTCGCGGACGTCGCTTCCGGGCTGGTGCGCGGCAGGGTGCAGGCAGTCCAGCACGGACACGTCGTGCCCGGCGGCGGCGAGCGCACGGGTCACATGGGAGCCGATGAAGCCCGCGCCGCCGGTGATGAGTACACGCATGCCTTCACAACCTAGGCGGGCGGCAGGCCGTCACGGTGCGACGTTTCCACTTCGTAAGGTCTTATCTGCGTTTGGTAAGAATTAGGACCGGGTGTCACCACTATGGTCGAGATCATGATTGATGTGGTGTTGCCGTGCCTGAACGAGGCGGCCGCCCTGCCCGGTGTGCTGTCCGGCCTACCCGGAGGGTATCGCGCGATCGTCGCCGACAACGGGTCCACCGACGACTCGGCCCGCATCGCCCGGGAGCACGGCGCGATCGTCGTGAGCGTGCCGCAGCGGGGCTTCGGCGCAGCCGCCCATGCCGGCCTGCTGGCCGCCACCTCCGAGCTGGTGTGTTTCGCCGACGCCGACGGCTCGTTCGACCTCGGGCAGCTGCCGCGCGTCACCGGGCCCGTGCTGGCGGGTGACGCCGACCTGATCCTGGGCCGGCGCCGCCCGGCCACCCGCGACGCCTGGCCGGCACACGCCCGGCTGGCCAATGCCGTGCTGGCCTGGCGGATGCGCAGCAGCCTGCGGGTGCCCATCCACGACCTGGGCCCGATGCGGGCCGCGCGGCGGGAACGGCTGCTCGCGCTCGGGCTGCGCGACCGGCGCTTCGGCTACCCCCTGGAGATGATCGTCGCGGCGGCCCGGACCGGCTGGCGGGTCGCCGAGGTCGACGTCGACTACGCGCCCCGGGCCGAGGGCACGCGCTCGAAGGTCACCGGCACGGTGCTCGGCACCGCCCGCGCGGTGCGCGACATGTCGAAGGTGCTGGCCCGGTGAACGCGCAGCTCGTGGTCATCGCGAAGGCCCCGGTGCCGGGCCGGGTCAAGACCCGGCTGTGCCCGCCGTGCACCCCGCGGCAGGCCGCCGCCATCGCCGCCGCCGCGCTGGCCGACACCCTCGCCACCGTCAGCGCGGCGCCGGCCCGGCGGCGGACCCTCGTCGTCGACGGCGACCACCCCGCCCCGCCCGGCTGGACCTCGGTCGGCCAGCGCGGCGACGGCCTCGGCGAGCGCCTGGCTCACGCGTTCGCCGACACCGCGCTGCCCGGCGTGCCGACGGTGCTCGTCGGCATGGACACTCCGCAGCTGACCGCGTCGCTGCTGGCGTCGGCCGTGGACGCCCTGGACGCCGCCGACGCGGCGCTCGGCCCGGCCGAGGACGGCGGCTGGTGGATCCTCGCGCTGCGCGACCCGGCGCACGCCGCCGCATTGACCGCGGTGCCGATGTCCACGGCCGACACCGGCGC
This sequence comes from Catellatospora coxensis, assembly GCF_016862635.1. Taxonomy (GTDB): domain Bacteria; phylum Actinomycetota; class Actinomycetes; order Mycobacteriales; family Micromonosporaceae; genus Catellatospora; species Catellatospora coxensis. Next base: position 29,958 of record NZ_BONI01000034.1, read on the forward strand.
GCTGACCCTGGCCGCGCTGCACGGACTCGGCCTGCGCACCGCCCGGCTGGCGGCGCTGCGCGACGTCGACACCGCCGCCGACGCGCGGACCGTCGCCGCCGAGCACCCGCACGGCCGCTTCGCCGCAGCCGTACGCGAGCACTTGACCGCACCGCACGGAGCACTGCGATGACCAGCGCGCTGACCGTGTACGCGGGTGCGCTGCACCGGGCCGCACGCGGCGGCGACGGCGCGCTGCGGCTGGTCGACCCGGCCGGAACGCTGCTGCGCCACGTCGACACCGGCGCCTGGCACGGCGATCCCACGTCCGGCGACAGCGGGATGCTGGCCCGCTGCACCGGGCCGACCCTCGACGTCGGCTGCGGCCCCGGGCGGCTCGCCGCGGCCCTGGCCCGCAGCGGCGTGCCCGCGCTGGGCATCGACGTCAGCCCTGCCGCCGTGCGCCTGGCCCGCGCCCGCGGCGCGCATGCGATGGTCCAGGACGTGTTCGCGCCGCTGCCCGACGACCGCCGCTGGCAGCACGCCCTGCTGGCCGACGGCAACATCGGCATCGGCGGCGACCCGGCCCGGCTGCTGGCCCGCTGCCGGGAACTGCTGGGCCCGGGCGGCACCGTGCTCGCCGAGGTCGAACCGCCCGGCCGGCCCGGCTGGCGCGGCCGGGTCGCGCTGACCGACACCCGCCGCACCAGCGACCCGTTCCCATGGGCCGTGGTCGGCCTCGACGACCTCGGGCAGCTGGCCGAGCAGGCCGGACTGTGCCCGGCCGAGCACTGGACGGAGGAGGACCGGTGGTTCGTGTCCCTGAGCCGCTGACGCGGCTCCACCCGTCGCGGCTGTCCCGCCTGTTCACGTCCCGGCTGCGGTCACCGCAGCTGACCAGCCGGATCGGCCGGCTGCTCGGCATCGCCGTCGCGGTCTGCTTCGTGACCGGCTACCTCAGCCACGCGATCCAGCACCCGCCGGGATGGTTCTACTGGCCGTCGCGGCCGGTCTACCTGTACCGGGTCACGCAGGGCCTGCACGTCGCGACCGGCCTGGCGATCGTGCCGCTGCTGGCGGCGAAGCTGTGGTCGGTGTACCCGAAGCTGTTCCGCTGGCCGCCGTTTCGCGACCCCGTACACGCGATCGAGCGGCTCAGCGTGTTCGTGCTGGTCGCCGCGGCGCTGTTCCAGGTGTCCACCGGCATCCTCAACATCGCGCTGTGGTACTCGCCGATGAGTTTCTTCTTCACCACCGCCCACTACTGGACGGCATGGATCTTCATCGGTGCGCTGCTGGTCCACATCGGGGTCAAGCTCCCGATCATCCGCCGCGCACTGGGCGCACCCGGACATCCCGTGCCGACCGGCGGGCTGAGCAGGCGTGGGCTGCTCACCGCCGTGGGCGCGGCGATCGGGGTGATCACCGTCGCCACGATCGGGCAGACGCTGCGGCCGCTGGCCGGACTGTCGGTGCTGGGGCCCCGCGATCCACGGGTCGGGCCGCAGGGGCTGCCGGTCAACCGGTCCGCAGACGCCGCCGGGGTGACCGCGGCCGCCACCGACCCGGCGTACCGGCTGGAGGTCGTCGGGCCCGGCGGCACCCTGCGACTGAGCCTGGCCGAGCTGGGCGCGCTCGCGCAGCACACCGCGCAACTGCCGATCACCTGCGTGGAGGGCTGGAGCGCCACCGCGACCTGGGGCGGCGTACGCGTCAGCGACCTGGTCGCGGCTGTCGGCGGCGCACCGGGCGCGAGCGTGCGCGTCGAGTCCCTCGAACAGAACAGCCTGTACCGGATCTCCACGCTCGCCCCGCCGCACGCCGCCGACCCGCTCACCCTGCTCGCACTGCGTGTCGGCGGGCAGACCCTCGACCTCGACCACGGCTACCCGGTCCGGCTCATCGCACCCAACCGCCCCGGCGTCCTGCAGACCAAATGGGTCACCCGGATCGAGGTGCTCCAGCCGTGACCGCGACCCGCCGCCCGGCCGACCGGGCCACACCGTGGATCAGGCGGCTGCTCGTCGCCGCCGGGACGCTGGCCGCCGCGTACGGGATCGTCGGCGTGCTCACCGACCCGAGCGTGTCGCTGCCGAACTACGCCCGGTACGCGGTCACCGTGCTGTTCGGGCACGACCTGCTGGTGCTGCCGCTGGCCATCATCGTCGGCGCGGTGCTGACCCGGTGGCTGCCCGGCTGGGCGCGTCCGGTCGTGCAGGGCGCCCTGTTCGTCACCGTCGTGCTGACCGTCGTCGCGCTCCCGCTGGTGCTCGGCTACGGTCGCCGCCCCGACGACCCGTCGGCACTGCCCCGCGACTACACCCGCGGGTTCCTGCTCTGCCTGGCCGCGATCTGGCTGGTCACCGCCGGTCTGCTCGCCGCCCGCGCGCTGCGCCGCGCACCGTCCACACCCGGACCCGACACCCAGGAGCGATCATGACCAGCACAGCCGACGTCGCCGTCATCGGCGGCTCGGGCCTCTACAGCCTGCTCGACGGGGCACGCGAGGTGCGCGTCGAAACCCCGTACGGGCCGCCGTCGGACGCGGTCACCGTCGGGCAGGTCGCCGGGCGGCGGGTCGCGTTCCTGCCCCGGCACGGCCGCGACCACCGCCACCCGCCGCACCTGATCCCCTACCGGGCCAACCTGTGGGCGCTGCGCTCGCTGGGCGTACGCCGGATCCTCGCCCCGTGCGCCGTCGGCGGCCTGCGCGCCGACCTCGGGCCGGGCACCTTCGTGCTGCCCGACCAGCTCGTCGACCGCACCAGCGGGCGCGAGCGCTCCTTCGTCGAGTCGGGCGCGGTGCACGTCAACTTCGCCGACCCGTACTGCCCCGCCGTGCGCCGGGCCGTGCACGAGACAGCCGACACCATCGGCATACCGCTCACCGGCACCGGAACCGTCGTCGTCATCGACGGCCCGCGCTTCTCCACCCGCGCCGAGTCACGCTGGTACGCCGCCGCGGGCGGCACCGTGATCAACATGACGGGGGCCCCGGAGGCCGCGCTCGCCCGCGAGCTCGCCCTCTGCTACGCCGCCATCGCCCTGGTCACCGACCTGGACGCGGGCGTCGACGGCGAGCACGGCGTGACCCAGGAGGAGGTGTTCCGGGTGTTCAAGGACAACACCGAGCGTATGCGTGGCCTGCTGCTGGCCACGATCGCCAACCTGCCCGCCGAGCGCACCTGCCCCTGCCCCGACACCCTCGACGGCATGCAGCCCGCATACCTGATTCCGTGAGCGCCGGCTTCGACAGCGGTCGACCGGCCGGCGGAGCGCCCTCGCACGAGCGCTCCGCCGGCCCGATGTTCAGCCGAGCGGCTGAACGGTGGCCGAGGTCAGGCTGGTGTAGAAGCAGCCGGTGGTCGGCAGGCTGGTCGCGGCGGGCGGCGTGACGCCGTCGTAGAGCGCCAGCAGGAAGTTCTGCGGGCACCGGCGGGTGGTGCCGGTGCGGATGCCGAAGTGCAGGTGCGGGCCGGTCGAGTTGCCGGTGTTGCCGGTCAGGCCGATCTGCTGGCCCGCCACGACGGTCGCCCCGTTGGCCACCGACCACGAGGAGAAGTGGCAGTAGGTGTACACGTTGCCGTCCGCGCCGGTCAGGTTGACTCCGCGGCCGCACGAGCTGTCGTCGATGATCACGACGGTGCCGCCGCGGACCGCGTACGCCGGGGTGCCGGTGCCGACGGGCAGGTCGATGGCCGGGTAGTCGTGGTGCGGGTCGTCGTACTCGCTGCGCGGCAGGGCGCTCTTGGCCAGCGGCAGCGAGAACGCCGGGCTGCCGGTGGTGGACGTCAGCCGGATCGCGTCGGCGACGACGTAGCCGGTGCCGTTGGTCCACCGGCTCACCCCGACCACGCTGTGCGTGCCCGCGGCCAGGTTGAACGTGCCGAGGCTGACCCATCGTCCGCCGTTGGACCGCTGGTCGACCACGACGGTCTGGTTGCCGCCGCTGGTCGCCACGACGAACGGGGTGGCGTTGTTGTAGCCGGCGTCGGCCGGGTACCAGACCTCTACCGTGTGCGGGCCGGCCGCGGCGATCGTGGCGGTGAACCAGGCGGCGTCGCTGGCCGTGGTGTTCGGGGTGGCGAAGCGGTAGTCGGCGCCGTAGCGCTGCGCGGACCAGGTCGAGGTGCCCCAGTTGGCGCTGGCCGTGAACCCGCCGGCGGTGGCGTTGTCCACGATGGTCGTCGCCGCCGACGCGGGCGCGGCGGGGCCGAGCACGACGAGGGTGACGGTGGCGAGCCCGGCGACAGCGGAGCGCAGGGCGAGGGGAAGTCTCACTATCCCTCCGTCAGGGGGTGTCGAGGAATGAGAGTGAAACTATTCAACCAACATCACTGTGTATGCGAAAGACTTCTACATCGATCGTCTTGAGCGCCCTGCCCCGCCGTCGCCCGGATGGCGGCGACGGCAGGGCAGGGCGCGGCCCCTCACAACGCCGGATACAGCGGGAACGCGGCGGTCAGCGCGGCCACCCGGCCCCGCAGGCCGTCCGCCGCGGCCTCGTCGAAGGACGGCAGCAGCGCCTGCGCGACGATGTCGGCGACCTCGGCGAAGTCCGCGTCGGCGAACCCGCGGGCGGCCAGCGCGGCGGTGCCGATCCGCAGCCCGGAGGTGACCATCGGCGGGCGAGGGTCGCCCGGCACGGCGTTGCGGTTGACCGTGATGCCGACGCCGTGCAGCCGGTCCTCGGCCTGCCGCCCGTCCAGCTCGGACGCCCGCAGGTCCACCAGCACCAGGTGCACGTCCGTGCCGCCGGTCAGCACCGACACCCCGGCCGCGGCGACGTCGGGCTCGGACAGCCGCCGCGCCAGCAGGCGGGCGCCGTCGAGCGTGCGCTGCTGCCGCCGCGCGAACTCCGCGCTCGCCGCCATCCTGAAGCCGACCGCCTTCGCGGCGATGACGTGCTCCAGCGGGCCGCCCTGCTGGCCGGGGAACACCGCGCTGTTCACCTTGCGGGCGACGTCCTCGTCGTTGGTGAGCACCACTCCCCCGCGCGGACCGCCCAGCGTCTTGTGCGTCGTCGTGGTGACGACGTCGGCGAACGGCACCGGGTTCGGGTGCAGGCCCGCCGCGACCAGCCCGGCGAAGTGCGCCATGTCCACCATCAGCCGCGCGCCCACCAGGTCGGCGATCTTGCGGAAGGCGGCGAAGTCCAGCTGCCGGGGGTACGCCGACCAGCCGGCGATGATCAGCGCGGGCCGGTGTTCGAGCGCCAGCCGCTCCACCTCGGCGAGGTCGACCCGCCCGTCCTCGGCCGACACGTGATAGGCCACCGCGTGGTACAGCCGGCCGGAGAAGTTGATCCGCATGCCGTGGGTGAGGTGCCCGCCGTGGGCCAGGTCCAGGCCGAGGATGGTGTCGCCGGGCTGGATCAGCGCCATCATCGCCGCCGCGTTGGCCTGCGCGCCCGAGTGCGGCTGCACGTTGGCGAAGCCCGCCCCGAACAGCGCCTTCACCCGGTCGATCGCCAGCTGCTCCACCACGTCGACGTGCTCGCAGCCGCCGTAGTAGCGCCGCCCCGGGTAGCCCTCGGCGTACTTGTTGGTCAGCACCGAGCCCTGCGCCTGCAGCACGGCCAGCGGCGCGAAGTTCTCGCTGGCGATCATCTCCAGGGTGTCGCGCTGGCGGCCCAGCTCGGCGCGCAGCGCCGCGTGCACCTCGGGGTCGAACTCCGCCAGCGGTGCGTTCAGCGCGGTCACCGGCTGCCCTCCGCCCCGATCAGCGCGGCGTACTCGGCCGCGTCGAGCAGCTCCGGCGCCCCCGTCAGGCGCAGCCGGAACAACCAGCCCTGGCCGTACGGGTCGGAGTTGACCAGCGACGGGTCGTCGGCGACGGCCGGGTTGACCTCGACGATCTCGCCGTCGGCCGGGGCGTACAGCTCGCTGACCGACTTCGTGGACTCGACCTCACCGCACGGGTCGCCCGCCGTGACGGACGTGCCGACGGCGGGCAGCTCCAGGTAGACGATGTCGCCGAGCGCGTCGCCCGCGAACGCGGTGATGCCGACCGCGGGCACGTCCTCGTCGGACAGCCACTCGTGGTCGCGGGTGTAGCGCAGGTTCTCGGGGACGGTGTTCACGCGTGGCCTCCAGCGGGGCGGCGGTAGAAGGGCAGCTCGACGACGGTGACCGTGTCGCGGCTGCCGCGGATGTCGACGGCGAGCACGGTGCCGACGGCGGCGCGGTCGGCGGGCACGTACGCCATGGCGATCGGGCGGCCCAGGGTCGGCGACGGCGCGCCGCTGGTCACGGTGCCGATGCGGTCCCCGGTGTCCGGGTCGAGCACGGCGTAGCCGGCCCGGGGCGCGCGCCGCCCGGCGGGCAGCAGGCCCACGAGCAGTTCGGCCGGGCCCGATGCGGCGCGGGCGTGCAGCGCGTCGCGGCCGACGAACGGCTTGTCGAGCACGGCGACGCGGCCCAGCCCCGCCTCGAACGGGGTGCGCCCGGCGGTCAGCTCGTGGCCGTACAGCGGCATGCCCGCCTCCAGCCGCAGCGTGTCCCGGCACGCCAACCCCGCCGGGACCAGGCCGTGCCCGGCTCCGGCCGCGCTGATCGCCGCCCAGACGGCGGTTGCGTCGCCGGGCGCGCAGTAGACCTCGAAGCCGTCCTCGCCGGTGTAGCCGGTCCGGGCCAGCAGCACCGGAGTTCCGGCCAGCACCGCCGGGTCGATGGCGTAGTAGCGCAGCGCGTCCACGTCGGACCCGGTCACGGCGCGGAGGATGTCGGCCGAGCGCGGACCCTGCACGGCGAGCAGCGCCCAGTCGGCGGACACGTCGCGGACCATCGCCTGGAACCCGGCGGCGCGTTCGGCCAGCGCGGCCGACACCACCGAGGTGTTGGCCGCGTTCGCGACGACCAGGTAGCGCTGCTCTTCCAGGCGGTACACGATGAGGTCGTCGAGCACGCCGCCGTCCGGGGCGCACAGCATCGTGTAGCGGGCGCGGCCGACGCCGACGGCGGACAGGCGGCCGACCAGGGCGCGGTCGAGCATCGCCGCCGCGCCGGGGCCGGTCACCTCGATCTCGCCCATGTGGCTCAGGTCGAACAGCGCGGCCGCTCGGCGTACGGCGTGGTGCTCGGCGGTCTCGCTGCCGTAGCGCAGCGGCATGGTCCAGCCGGCGAACTCGGTCAGCACGGCGCCGAGCCCGCGGTGCACGCCGTGCAGCGGGGTCTGTCTTGCGGAAGGTTGGTCGTGCCCGGCCGTGTCCCGTTCGGGACAGGGGTGGGCAGCGGTCGGCGACGCGACGGCGCTCACGGGAGGCTCCCTGGTCCGGGTGCCGCGTCGGCGGCACCGGTGGTGGTTGGCCTCCCCCTCTGTCATCGGAGCCTGAGAGCTTCACCGCGTACGCGGCTTGCACCGTGGGCGCAGGACTGTTGCGTCCTGACTTTCCAGAGTTCGCCTCGCCACGGCGGTACGTGGGCCTGAGAGATTCCGGGGAGAAGTTGCTCCTTCGGCGGCCCGGTCGCGCCGGGCCTCTCCCGCCGTGGTTCTGTCGGCGAGGTATTCAGTTGTCCGCCGTACCGTAGACGCCGCCCCGGAACGCCGTCAACCGCGACCGCCGCGGGTCAGCGCCGCTTGGCGAGGTAGACGGTGTTCGTGGACTCGCGATTCTGCAGCGGGTTCGGGAAGCTGACGACCTCGGCGCGTACGTCGGTGAACACCTCGGCCAGGCGGGCGGTGAACTGCTCTTCGGGCGGGTCGTTGGACCACAGGGTGAACACGCCGCCCGGGTGCAGGTGCTGGGCCAGGCGGCGCAGGCCGGCGGGCTCGTAGAAGCCGGCGTGGCTCGGGTGGAGCAGGTGGCTGGGCGAGTGGTCGATGTCGACGACGATCGCGTGGAAGCGCCGGCCGGGGCGGTGCGGGTCGAGGCCGTCCGGCGAGGCGCAGCGGGCGAAGAAGTCGCCTTCGGACAGGCGGCAGCGCGGGTCTGCGGACAAGGTGACCCCCGCCGGGATGAGGCCCTGCTCGTGCCAGGCGATGACGTCGGGCAGCGCGTCGATGACCAGCAGGGACGCGACACGCTCGTCGGCGAGCACGGTCAGTGCGGTGTAGCCGAGGCCGAGGCCGCCGACGGCCACGTCGAAGCCGGTGCCGTCGAGTTCGGCGAGCGCCAGTGCGGCGACGGCCTCCTCGGCGACGGTGAACAGGCTGGACATGAGGAAGTCGTCGTCGAGTTTGACCTCGTAGACGTCGGTCTTGAACATGGGATCCCAGCGGCGGCGCAGGCTGATCACGCCCATCGGCGTCTGCCGCCAGCCGAGTTCCTGCAGCCGTGCGCCCATGCCGCCTCCGTCTTGGCGGTGCCCGCAGATGGGTCCAGCCGAACTGCCAGGCTAGCCGACCCGCTGACGGGCGAAGGCAACGACACGTCGTACGTCGAGGTGACCGCGTGGTCGGCGCGCACTACCGTGGCCATCCGCGCCGCCGGTACGGCTCGGTCGGATGATGGTCTTCGGAGGTGGCGATGTTCGCCCTGGTAGTGCGGTTCGACATCCGTGACGAGGAGTCAGCGGTCAGGTTCGACGAGCTGACGGCGCAGGCGGTGGAGCAGATCCGGGCGAAGGAGCCGGGAACGCTGGTGTACGCGACACATCAGGTGGCCGGTGAACCACTGGCGAGGGTGTTTTACGAGGTGTACGCCGACGACGCGGCATTTCAGGCGCACGAGGCCGCCGAGCATGTGACCGCGTTCCACGCGGCGAAGGACCCGTTACTGGTGTCGCATCGGGTGGAGTTCCTGTCCCTGGCCGCGGCCAAGGGTCTGTCCGCGTGAGCATCCATCACTGCCATTGCCGTAGTCGGGTTCGTCCGACACCGGCCCGGTAGGCCAGGCACGGGAAAGAACACGACCTGGACGTAGACCGTGCCGTTGTCAGCACCCACGAAGAAGATCAGGTGACCACCCGGCTCGCCAGGAAGGTAAGCGATCGTGGCGCTCGATCCCAACTTCAGGTCCAACGCCGCCCGAAGGACCGAGCTCAACCCGTCACCCACGTACGACGAGCCGAGAATGCAGACATCATCATCAATGGTCCAGGTCAGCCGAGCAGGCGCACAGGCCGATCAGGTCCTCGTGGTGGCGGTCGAGGATGTCCAGGGCGACGGTGATCTGCCGCCGTGCGTACGCCTCGAACTGCCCCGCTGTCAGCGCCTTGCCCATTACCGTGCCCCTCCCCTGGCTGGTGACGGGGGCGCGGCGGCCGAGTGCCATGGGATGCGTCCGGCCGCCGCGCCGTTCGGGGCGGGTGCGAATCACCCCACCGACAGTCAACCGGCGGCCATGGCCCGACTGTAGGCTTCCGGGCAGGTGCGAACGTTTCACAGGTTTAACCATGTTGATGAACCACGCTCACGAGAGGGCGGGCACGTGCGCGCCAGCACCGCACCCAACGACCGGCTGCAACTGCTGATCTCCCAAGCCGGGATCTCCTACGAGGCCCTCGCCCGGTCGGTGTGCCACATCGCCGCCGAGAACGGCGACAACAGGCTGCCGGCCAACAAGTCATCGGTGGCGCACTGGATCGCCGGAACACGCCCCCACCCGCCCACCGCCGGCTACCTCGCCGAAGCCCTGTCACGACGCCTGGCACGTCCACTCACACCAGCCGACCTCGGGCTAGGCTCAGACGATGAACCCATCTACGACCCGGTATCCCTGCCACCCGACGCCGTGGCCGCCGTCGCACACCTGGGACGAGCCGACGTGGACCGCCGCACCCTGATCTCCGGCGCCGCCTATTCGGTCGCCGCCCTCCTGCTGCCCTTGCAACAGCCCGAGATCATCGCCCGCGCACACAACACCCGCACCCGGCCCACGACCACCGTCGGCCAAGGTGAAATCGACGCCGTCCGGCAGATGACCACAGCGTTCAACGCCGCCGACGAACGCCTCGGCGGCGGCCACGCCCGCACCGCCGTCGTCGAATACCTCACCACCGACGTCACCGCATACCTGCGCGCCTCCTTCACCGCCGAGACGCTTCGCCGCTCGATGTTCGCCGCAGCCGCCCAACTGTCATACCTGGCGGGATGGAAGGCCCACGACCTCGGCCTGCCCGGGCTGGCACAGCGCTACTACCTGCACTCCTACCAGCTCGCCACCGAGGCCGACCCTCGCGCGCATGCCGCGTACGGGCTACGCATCCTCGCGCACCAGGCCATGGACCTCGGACGCCGCGAACACTGCGTCGACCTGGCCGACGCCGCGCTCGACCGGGTGAAAGGCCGCGTCGACCCCGACACCGAAAGCCTGTTCTGGCTCACCGCCGCCCGCGCCCACGCCACCGACGGCAACAACCACCAGGCACGCTCGGCCCTGGCCACCGCAGAACGGCTGCTCGACCGCAGCCGCGGTGACGCGGCTCCTGAATGGGCCGCGTCGGGCGGACCCGCCGAAGCGCGGCTCGCCAACCAGTCCGGCAAAGCCCTGCAGGCCATGGGCGACCTCAACGCCGCCGAGGACCAGCTACGACGCTCGGCACGCTGTTGGGACCCGGCCACGCACCCGCGCATCCACGCCCTCACCCTGGCCGACCTCGCCGAGATCCAATGCACCCGAGGCAACGTCGAAGCAGCCTGCCGCACCTGGAACACCGCGCTCGACGGCATGGCCGGCATCCGTTCCGCCCGCACCCGCGATGCCATCACCAGCATGCGAGCCAGCCTCGCCGCTTACCGTCGACGCGGACTCACCACAGCCCAACGCCTCGACACCCGCGCCGCCAGCCTTATCTGAGCTCCACCGACCACGCTGGAGTCCGCTCTGCACGCGCCGGCGACAGCGGCGCTGTGGCGGGTCGTATCCTCGGCGGGTGACGGACGAGGAGACTGCGGAGCGTGTCATCGATCGCCTTCTCCTGGCGTTGGCGGCGCAGCTCGACACGTCGGGAGGTCCTGCCCTCGCGGCTGGTGCGGTCGAGGCACTCGCCGATTTGAGCAGAGCCGAGGTCGATTTGATCTTCGGCCAGGCGGGCCATCTGGTTCACTACGGCGCGGGCACCGCACCGCTGGAGACGCTCATCCACTTGATCACAGCCGTCCAACGCGGCGAGACTTCGGGAGATTCCCCGGTCAGGCCGGGTGATGAAGTGCGACTCGTGGGTGAATTGCCAGAGAGTCTTGCCGGATACGACGAGACGCGGCTCCGCGAGACCGTATTCGTCGTCCGCTACGTCGGCAAGGACGCGACGGTCGACGTGCAGTCGGATCTGACCGAGGATTACGTGATCGTGACGGTGCCGACCACCATCGTGAAGCCCTTGCGGAGATAAAGCACCCTCAGCGCCGCCGTCTCCGCTCGGTACGACAGCCGCCGCCAGAGCTGGTCAATGAGCACACGGTCGGACACGACCGCAGTCTCCTCGGCACGCTCCGCTCATTCCGAACTGATCTTCAAGGCCATCACGGTGCCTTGTGGCGGATCAACGACGGTCACACTGACCGTACCGTGAGGCAACCGTGACGTCCGTGCCGACCCTGGCTCACATGAGAACTAAACTCGCCGCGCTACTCACCATCGCGGCAACTGCCGCGATGGTGCAGATAGCGACTCCAGCACAGGCCTTCATCGGCCTGTACCAGGTAAACGCCGTGAGCCCGGCCAACGCCAACTCACCGAAGAACATCTCCGCGGCATGCGCCCCCGGCGACGACATCGTCAGCGTCATGGGGCAGGTCAACAACGGCGGCGGTGACGTCCTGCTGACCCGCTCCTACATCGACGCCGCCGGCGGCGGCACCGCTTCCGCCATCGAAGCCATCGCGACAGGCGTGGCCTGGACCGTCGAGGTCACCCTCGTCTGCGCCCCAGCCGGCGCGCTCGTCAACCGTTCCGTGGTGCAGACGGTGTCCGCCTCCAACATGAACGACAAGTTCCAGACCGCGGCCTGCCCCGCGGGCGACAACATCGTCGGCGGCGGCTACTTCCTGACAGACGCCTTCGGCAACGTGTCCATCGACGAGGTCAGCTACGACGCCGCGATGACGCAGCTGTCCGTCACGGCCTACGACAACGCGGCCGTCGGCAACTACACGCTGACCACGCAGGCGGTCTGCGCCGACCCCCTGCCCATCAGCAACTACTGGAACGCCACCTCCGTGTTCGACCCCAGTTCGCCGAAAGGCACCAACGGAAATCCCTGCCCCGTCGGCTCGCAGGTGTCCGCAGTCGGTGGAGTGATCACCGGCGCGCTCGGCGACGCGTCGATCGCAACGCTCACTCCACTGCCCGTGGGCGGCGGCATCGTGGCACGCGAGGTCGGCCCGTTCGCCGGCAACTGGAGTCTGCAGATGCAGCGCATCTGCATCGGATAGCGGTCCGCCTCAGACACACACGCCCGGTTCTCCAAGGAGGAGGACCGGGCACATCTGCGCCCACTGGCCGGCCGCACTCCACGTCCGCATGGATGTCAGGCAGTCGGCAGTGATCTCGTGTTCGGTGTGGTGTGGTTCGATGCCTACCGAGCTGACTTGACGCGGTCGCCGCACGAGATCGGTGCCAGAGGAACGGTGGTCGCCGAGACAGCTCCAACTCTGCGGATCTCCGGAGCAGTTCTCAGCCGAAGAACGCCGCAATTCGGCGCTGCCAGGCCTGCATGAACCGGGGAGGCCGGGCGGGCGAGTGATTCCACCTGCGGTTCAGCTGAGTGTGAGGCGCGCCGCCGGGGCGACTCGGGTGGGTGTGGGTCACCGCACCCTGGTGTCCGGCCGGCCGCTCGGCATGCGCGGGAACTCCAGGAATGCGATGTGTCGCCCGGTGCAGCAGGCCGCGCGACGAGTTCTCGTCTGTCATCCTCATCCGCTCTCTCTATCGGTGATAGAGGGACTCTAGCACTGATAGAGTGCCAGCGGGAGGCACCGAATTGGCACTGGACCGACAGCGGATCGTCACCGAGGCCGTAGCCCTGCTCGACGCCGACGGTCTCGACGGCGTGACGACCCGCAAACTCGCCGCGCGGCTGGGTGTGCAGTCGCCGACCCTCTACTGGCATCTGCCCAACAAGGCCGCCCTGGTCACCGCGATCGCCGATGCGATCCTCGACCAGGAGTTCGGCGACATGTCACCACCCGATACCGACCAACCCTGGCAGGTCTGGTTGTGCGGCCTGGCCGAGCGGCTGCGCCGAGCGCTGCTCGCCCACAAGGACGGGGCCCGGGTCATCTCGGCCGCCCAGCTCTCCCGCAACATGGCAGCGGTCTCCGAGCTGGCGATGAGCACCCTGGTCGCGCGAGGCATCCCGCTGCGACAGGCCCGCGTGATCGTCCTGACCGTCGAGCGCTTCACGGTCGGCCACGTCCTCGAAGAGCAGGCCCCCCGCCCGGACGCGGACACGCTGAAGGATTTCGACATGCACACGTTCACCCGGCAGTACCCGACCGTGGTCGCCGCGGTCACCGAATACTTCCAACCGGGCCGCACGGTTGACGACCTGTTCCGCGAATGCCTGGAGGTGGTCATCGAGGGCGCTGCGATCAAGGCCGGGGCCGCCGCCTGACCGCTCCGCTCGAAGACCTTCTCCTGGCCTGCCGGCCACTCTCCGTTCGGCGAGTCCGCCGGGTCCGGGTCGGCTACCTCGGCAGCCTCTGCAACAGTTCGACCAGGTCCGCAGGGAACTCGAGGAGATACCTTTGCGCGGTGTACCGGACGACGCCTGAGGCTGCGACCAGGTCGACCGCCGAGTAGCCTCCCCTGCGCAGCATGACGTTCGCCATCTGCAACGGCACGATGAAACCGGCAACGGCGTCATCGGACAGCGAGTCGACGAACAACTCGTCCTCCGCCAACACCATCGCCGCGATCGCCTCCAATGTCCGAAGAAGGTCTGCGACATCCTCGGACTCGGCAGCGACAACCTGGTCCGCATAGACGCCGAAACCAAACTTGTTGATCTCCAGAAAGTCCATCATCGTGCCGAACCCTAGTACCTGATCAGCGCGCACGATTCCCACATCGGGTCCGCGGACGGACGCAGGCGCGCTTTGCCGCGACGCCCGCGTCGTCCCCAGCCTGCGGGTCAGCCCGCCCGACGAGCGGTGTAGAGCAGGTACTCCCAGTCCATCGCGCCCCAGCCGAGGTCGTTGCGGCGGCCGAGTTCGGCCAGCTCCTCGTCCAGGGCGGCGACCTTGTCCGGCTGGTCGGCGATGTTGCGGTACACCGCGATCGTCGGGCCGTAGCACGCCTTGAAGAAGTCGCGGAACTCCTCGGCGCTGGCGAACCGGTCCACCCGGACCGTGCGGCGCTCGGCGACGACCTCGGTGACCCGGTCGCCGAACAGCGCGGCGACGTGCTCCTCGCTGCCCCACAGCGGCGGCGGCTGCGCCCCGGGCGGCGGCGGTGCGGCGTACGGCTTCATCACGGCGAACATCTGCCCGATGAAGCCCTGCGGCGTCCAGTTGGCCAGCGCGATCGTCCCGCCGGGGCGGCAGACCCGGACCAGCTCGTCGGCGGCCTCCTGGTGGTGCGGGGCGAACATGACGCCGACGCTGGACATGACGACGTCGAACTCGCCGTCGGCGTACGGCAGCGCTTCGGCGTCGGCCTGCTCCCAGGTCAGCTTCGCGCCGCGCTGCTCGGCGACCTGGCGGCCGGCGTCGAACAACTCCGGGGTCAGGTCGCTGGCGACGACGTCGGCCCCGGCCAGGGCCGCGGGGATCGCCGCGTTGCCGGAGCCGGCGCCGACGTCGAGCACGCGCACGCCGGGTCCGGCGCCGCACGCCTGCGCCAGCACGGTGCCGAGTTCGGGGATGACCTCGGCGGCGACCGCCGGGTAGTCACCCAGCGCCCACATCGCGCGGTGCTTGGACTTGAGCGCGCGGTCGGCGTCGCTCGGTGCGGTCATGGTGGAGCTCCTGTTCGTGTGTTGGTGACTTCACGCTAGGAAGGGTGACCGATGTCCGACCAGTACAGGATCTGTACCGGGCACGGTCCACGCCCTACGGTGGCGGGCATGGGAGCCTCGTATCGCCAGTTCTGCCCGGTGGCCAAGGCCATGGAGCTGCTCGACGAGCGCTGGACGCTGCTGGTCGTCCGGGAGCTCGTGGCGGGTAGCCGCCACTTCAACGAGCTGCGCCGGGGCTTGCCGCGCATGTCGCCGACGCTGCTGTCCAAGCGGCTGCAGCAGCTGGTCGCGGCCGGGGTGGTGGAGCGGCGGCCGACGGACAGCGAGGTGCAGTATCTGCTGACTCCGGCCGGGCGGGAGCTGGAGCCGATCGTGGTGGCGCTGGGCGCGTGGGGTGTGCGGTGGATCGGCGAGCTGGGCGATCAGGATCTCGACCCGAAGCTGCTGCTGTGGGACATGCGCCGGCACGTCGACCGGGCGACGGCGCCGGGTGGCCGTACGGTGCTGCGGTTCGCGTTCCATGACGTGGCCCGGCCGCTGCGGGACTGGTGGCTGGTGATCACGCCGGAGGATGTCGACGTCTGCGACGACGATCCGGGGCATGAGGTCGCGGTGACGGTGACGGCGAGCCTGCGCGGGCTGATCCGGGTGTGGCTGGGCGAGCAGTCGTGGGCTGACGGGCTGCGCCGGGGCGAGCTGGCGATCGAGGGGCCGCAGGCGTTGCGGCGGGCGCTGCCGTCGTGGTTCCGGACGAACGTGTTCGCCACCGTGCCGCGCCCGGAACCGGTTCCGGAGCCGGTGGGTGCGCGGGTCTGACTCCGGGCGCCGGGTCATCTGACGTATCCTCAGGTCAGCACGGCTTCGTGGGTGTCGAGCGGGCGGCTCGGCACACGCCGGTGGCCGGTGAACCTGCGCAGCCATGATCACACACTACCCTTAAGTCCGGCATAGCGGGCAAAAGGGCGGGGCGGTCATGGTACGAGCGGGGCTGCGCGCCTTGGCCGTCGTGTGCCTGCTCGCGCTGGCCGCGTGCGGGCCGCCGCCCGGGCCGGTCCCCCAGCGCACCGGACCCGCCGACCTGCAGATCCTCATCGGCTCCTCCGGTGCCGCCGAGACGAAGGCCGTCACCGACGCCGCCGCGGCGTGGGCGGCGGCCAGCGGGAACGCGGTGACCGTGATCCCCGCCCAGGACCTGGACCAGCAGCTCGGGCAGGCGTTCGCCGGCTCGTCGCCGCCGGACGTGTTCTACGTCGACGCGGCCCGTTTCGCCGACTTCGCCAGCGTCGGCGCGCTCGAACCGTACGCCGACGCGCTGGCGGCGGCGGGCGACTTCTACCCCACGCTGCGGCAGGCCTTCACCTACCAGGGGCGCTTCTACTGCGCGCCGAAGGACTTCGCGACGCTGGCCCTGCAGATCAACGAGGACCTGTGGGCGCGGGCCGGGCTGAGCGCCGCCGACGTGCCCCGCGACTGGGCGCAACTGACCGCGGTCGCCGAGCGCATCGCGGCCCGGGGCATCACCCCGCTGGCCCTCGGCGACACCGTGGAGCGCATCGGCGCGTTCCTGGTCCAGGCCGGCGGCTGGCTGATCAGCCCCGACGGGACCAAGGCCACCGCCGACAGCCCACAGAACGCCGCCGCGCTGACGTACGTGCAGCGGTTGCTGCGGGCCGGGCTCGCCCGCTACCCGAGCGCGCTGGACACGGGCTGGGCCGGGGAGGCGTTCGGGCGGGGCCTGGCCGCGATGACGATCGAGGGCAACTGGATCAAGGGTGCGCTGGCCGGGGACTACCCGGACGTGCGGTACACCGTGCACGCGCTGCCGGCCGGGCCCGCGGGCGAGGGCACCCTGTCGTTCACCACGTGCTGGGGCATCTCCGCACGGACGCCGTACCGCAGCCAGGCCGTCGCGTTCGTCCAGGCGATGACGGCCGTGGACCAGCAGCTCGCCTTCGCCTCCGCGTACGGTGTGATGCCCTCGGTCGTCACCGCCCGCGACCGCTACCTGCAGGCCTTCCCTGCCGACCGGGCGTTCCTGGACGGCGCGGGCCACGCGCAGGGGCCGGTCAACGCGCCGAAGATGGGCAACGTCCTGTCCGACTTCGACACCCAGCTGCAGCGCCTGGCCGTGGCCGACCCGCAGGCGATCCTGCGGCGGCTGCAGCGCAACATGACGGCGGCGCTGCGTGGCTGAGGCGCACCGCCGCAGCGGCATCCGGGGCGACGAGGCGGCCGCCGGGTGGCTGTTCGTCGCCCCGGCGGTGCTGATCCTGGGCCTGTTCCTGGTGCTGCCGATCGGCATGGCGCTGTGGGTCAGCGTGAGCGGCTGGAACGGCCAGGGCAGCCCGTTCGCGCCCGGGGTGCCGTACGTCGGCGCGCAGAACTACGCGAGCCTGTTCGTGGAGGACGGGCTGACCCGCGAGAACTTCATGATCAGTATCCGGAACAATCTGTACTACGTCGCCGTCGCCGTGCCCGCGCAGACCCTGCTCGCGCTGGCCCTGGCCCTGGTCGTCAACCAGCGCTTCCTCAAGGGCACGTCGTTCTTCCGCACCGCGTTCTACTTCCCGTCGGTCACCAGCTCGGTGGCGATCAGCGTGGTGTTCCTGTTCCTGTTCGCCAACTCCGGCGCGGTCAACGCGCTGCTGGCCGCGTTCGGCATCAGCGGCCCGGCCTGGTTCGCCGACCCACGCGGGCTGCTGCACCTGCTGCTCGGCGGGCTCGGGCTGGTCGACGTGGCCAACCCACCGGCCGCGCTCACCGGCGGCGGCCCGTTCGGGCTGTCCTGGTGGGAGTGGCTGGCCGGGCCCAGCGTCGCCATGTCCACGATCATCATGCTGGTCGTCTGGACCACCAGCGGCACCTTCATGCTGATCTTCCTCGCCGCGCTGCAGGACGTGCCCGTGCAGGTCGAGGAGGCCAGCCTGATCGACGGCGCGAACGCCTGGCAGCGGCTGCGCCACGTCACCCTGCCGATGCTCAAACCGGCCCTGTTCCTGGTGGTCACCCTCGGGCTGATCGGCACCTGGCAGGTCTTCGACCAGATCTACGTGATGAGCCAGGGCAAACCCGCCAACACCACGCTCACCCCCGCCTACCTGTCCTACCGCACCGCGTTCAGCGATTTCGAGTACGGCGTCGGCGCGGCGATCTCCTTCGTGCTGTTCCTGATCATCGTGGTGATGACGCTGCTCCAGCGCTGGATCATGCGCGACCGCGACGAGCCCCGGCCGCGCCGCCGGTGGTGGCCGCGCCGCGGGAGCACGTCGTGACCCCGCCGGGCCGGGCCCGGGGCTTCCGCGCGCTGCTGGGCACCTTCCTCGGGTACGCCGTGCTCGTGTTCTTTGCGCTGGTGTTCCTGTACCCGTTCGTCATCCAGACCGCGAACTCGTTCAAGACCGAGGCCGACGCCGCCGCCCACCCGCTGTCGCCGGTGCCCGACCCGTTCACCACCGCGGCGTTCACGAAGATCTTCGACAGCACCGCGTTCCCGCTGTGGATCGGCAACTCGATCCTGGTGACCCTGCTCATCACCGTCGGGCGGGTGTTCCTGGACTCGCTGGCCGGATACGCCCTGGCCCGGCTCAGCTTCCGGGGCCGCGGCGCGATCACCGCGATGATCGTGGCCGTGATGGCGGTGCCCGGCGTGGTGCTGCTGATCCCGAAGTTCCTGGTGCTCAACCAGCTCGGCATCTACAACACGTACACCGCGCTGGTGCTGCCGCTGCTCGTCGACGCCGCCGGGGTGTTCATCATGCGGCAGTTCTTCCTGTCCGTGCCGCCCAGCCTGGAGGAGGCCGCCCGGATGGACGGGGCGGGCGTGTTCCGGACCTACTGGTCGATCATCCTGCCGATGGCGCGGCCCGCGCTGATCACGCTGACCATCCTGTCGTTCCAGGCGTCCTGGAACGAGTTCCCGCACACCGTCGTCGCGGTGCAGAGCCCCGAACTGTTCACCCTGCCCCGCGGCATCGCGAACCTGGTCAGCGGCTCGCTCGGCGCGGGCACCCAGTATCCGCTGAAGCTGGGCGCGGCCCTGCTCGCCACCATCCCCGTCGCGATCATCTTCGTGATCTTCCAGCGCTACTTCGTCCGCGGCGCGGCCGAGGGCGCCAGCAAGGAATGAACCCGCCGGTCAAACGGATCCTTCGACGTCCGTCGGGTCCGCCGACCGCACCGGACTCATCGCCCTCGCCAGGGCGGCCGAGCTGTGACGGGACCACACCGATCCGGCCGCGCCGCTACAGTCACCCGCGATGGTCACCTTCCCTGTCGACGACGTCACGCCCGCCGCCGAACCGCTGCCCACCCAGCCGATGCGCGAGCTGTTCCCCGAGGCTCTGGCCTTCGGCGGCGACCCCGACCAGGCCGTGCTGCGACCCGACGACGTGCACCCGCTGCTCAGCGTCGTCAGCCGGGCGTTTCGCGAGCACCGGCCGCTGGTCCTCCCCTGGGTAGCCGGGCGGATTCAACCGAGGGAGGACCAACCGCACATGATCGCGCTGCTCGACGACCCCGCCGACGTGCCGGTGTACGGAACGTCGCTGACCAGAATTCTGGAAGCGGCGCTGGACAACGGCGGCGGCATCGCCCACCTCGAAGTCGGCCGCCTGAACGAACTGGGCGACTCACGCCGATCACGGCACCGACCGCCCTTGGAAGCCACCCGCGCGGTCTGGCCCCCGACTGCCGACTAAACCATTCGGCTGTCCGACTCGCGTCAGGCATGATCGACTCGTGGACACCTACCTGGAGACCGAGCGCCTGGCCCTGCGCCGTTTCACCGCCGATGACGCTGACCTGCTGATCGAGCTGGACAGCGACCCGGCGGTGATGCGCTACCTGACCGGCGGCAGGCCGACCGCGCCGGAGATCGTCCGCGAGCGCCACATCCCGAACATCCTCGCCGGCTACGAGAAGTGGGGCGGCGACCTGGGGCTGTTCGCCGCGCACGAGAAGGACGGCGGCGCGTTCATCGGCTGGTTCATCCTGCGTCCCAGGGCGGAGGGCCCGCTGGACGAAGTCGAACTCGGCTACCGCCTGCGGCAGGCGGCATGGGGCAACGGTTACGCCACCGAGGGCTCACGGGCCTTGCTGGGCAAGGCGTTCACGGAACTCGGTGTGCGCATGGTCTGGGCTCAGACGATGTCCGTGAACCACGGTTCGCGCAACATCATGGAGAAGCTAGACATGACGCTCGTGGGCACCACCCCCACTCCCGCCGACATGGAGGCGATCGAGGGCTCCGTGCATGGCGGCGTACGGTACGAGATCACCAAGGAGCGATGGACGCGGCAGTAGCCGGCACCGGCGTCGCAGTAGCGGTTCGACCATTGGCCGGCGGCTAGGCCAGTGCGAGCCAGGCGTCGCTCACGCAACCCTCCTCGTACGCCCACCACCCAGCGTCCTGGCCGTCCACCAGGCACCGTTTGATCGCCGCGACATCAGCCGTGGGCGGCACATCGAGCGCCACCATGCCGAACTGTGCGATTCCCTCACCGGTGGCCCCCAGCGTGCTGAAGCGGTCGAGCACGTCGCGCAAAGATCCGGCCGATGGCCCGTCACCGAGCGGGGCGACACGGATGGTGCAGTGGCCGGACCACTGCAACCGCTCGCCCGCCCACCACTGCCCTCGGTGGTCCCGCTCGACCGAGAACAAGTCACCACAGGCGACATTGCGAACGAACCACGGCGTGTTGTCCAGCCGCACGACCTCCGGCGACAACCGAACAGCCCACAGTCCCTCGCTTCCGGCCGGCGGCCAGCCGCTGTCGTCCTGGTCCAGCGCGAACCAGACCTTCACATAGTCGTTCGGGAGGGACTCGGACCGGCGCACGGTTCGTATGCTCGACCGGGCTAGATCATCTGTCAAGCGGCCACCGGACGTGACCGCAACGGCGGCCTGCACGTGCTGCAGCGTGGCGCTACAGTCCCCCGCGTGATCACGTTTCCCGTCGACGACGTCGCGCCCGCCACCGAGCCGCTGCCGACCGAGCCGGTGAGCGGGCTGTTCCCGGACGCGCTCGCCTTCGGTGGCGACCCCTCCCGGCCGATGTTGGCATCTGACGGAGTGCAC
This sequence comes from Catellatospora coxensis, assembly GCF_016862635.1. Classification (GTDB taxonomy): domain Bacteria; phylum Actinomycetota; class Actinomycetes; order Mycobacteriales; family Micromonosporaceae; genus Catellatospora; species Catellatospora coxensis. The sequence goes on from NZ_BONI01000034.1 coordinate 50,853, forward strand.
CCGCTGCTCAGCGCGGTCGCCCACGCGTTCATCGACCACCGGCCGCTGGTGCTGTCCCCCGACGCGGTCTGGTTGACCATCGCCGCAGGTGTCGCCCAGCACCTGCGGCTCCACGCCGACGAGCTGCGCCCGCAGCTGGTCCGCCACGCCGGACGCAAGCTCATGAACGTCGACCACGACGGGCCGATGCCCATCGACGCGCAATCCTGGCAGCAGATCGTGGAGCAGTGGACCAAGCTGCTCGACGGCGAGGTCGCCGACGCCGCGCTGTTCGCGTGCGACTTCTCCACCAGCACCGAGGTCGAGCGCACCGCCGCGCGGGTCGTGCTGCTCGACGCGTACTCCCCGTACTTCGTCTACTGGCTGACCTGCGTCTGCGGCATCCCGTCGATCACGCTGACCGGCACCGTCGAGGACTGGCGGCGCATCCGGGCGCGGGTCGACGTGATCGCCGGGTACGGGCTGGAGAGGTGGTGCCGCTCGCTGCGCCCGATCCTCGACCAGTTCACCCGCGCGGCGGCGGGCGACGTCGACACGGCGTTCTGGCAGGCCGTCTACAACCCGGTCTACGCGTACGGCGGCGACGTCATCACCGGCTGGGTCACGCGCTTCTACCCGTATCTGGCGGGCAACGCGCCGAACCCGATGCTGGACCTGGCGATCGACGAGCCGCGCGGCCGCCCCGGGGACGGTTATGACGGCCCCGGCATCACCAGCCGCACCGTGCCGGCGGCGATGTCGCGCGTGACCGTGCGGGTCAACGACCGGGTCACCGGTGACAACCGGGCGGTCGCCCTGCACGCCGGGCTGGTCGGGGTCGCCCAGGAGGCCGACGGCGCGCTGAGCCCGGTCGCCGGCTGGTGTCTCACCCCCGCGACCATCGAGATCGACGACGTCGTCGACCGCATCGTCCGCGACCACGAGACGACCCCGCCTGCGGAGATCAACCGGGAGGCCACCGACCCGGAGATCCTCGCGCTCTACAGCCGGATCGGCTCCGCGTCGCTGTTCGGCGGCGCGTGGCGGCTGCTCCCGGCGGTGGACACCTGGTGGCGGCTGAACGTGAGCGAGATGGCCTGGGTGGCGGGCGGCGAGGTGTACCTGCTGCGGGTGATCGACCTGGCCGACGGCCGTTGCATCGCCGCGGCGCTGGACCTCGGGCGCAGCGCGGCCGTGGCCTGGGTGTGCTGCCGGGTCACCGCGCCGCCGGACGGCGCGGGCCTGGCGGCCCCGGCCCGTGCCCTGCTCGACGACCCCGCCGACGTCCCGGTGTACGGCACCTCGCTGGCCATCCTGCTGGAGGCCGCGCTGGACAACGGCGGCGACATCTCGCACCTGGAGGTCGGCCGGCTCAGCGACCTGCCGGCGCGGCGAGGCCGCTGAACGGCGCCTCTGTCCTGAAGGGACCCCGAAACGGCGTGCCGGCGCTACAGTGCCGGGGTGTTCACGTTCCCGGTCGATGACGTCACGCCCGCCGCCGAGCCGCTGCCCACCCGGCCGCTCAGGGAGCTGTATCCCGACGCTCTGGCGATCGGCGGCGACCCTGAACTGCAGGTGCTCGTCGACAACAGCGGCAGCGGGAAAACGGTCGAGCTCAACGGCGTGCACCCGTTGCTCGGCGCGATCGGCCGCGCGTTCGTCGATCACCGGCCGCTGGTGCTGTCCCCCGACGCGGTGTGGATCACCATCGCGCAGGGCGTCGCGCAGCACATCCGGCTGAACGCCGAGGAGCTGCGATCCCGGCTGGTCGCCCACTCCGACCGGAAGATTCTCGCGGTGTACGTCGACGGGGCCATGCCCACCGACGCGGAGTCCTGGCGCGACGTCGTCGACCAGCTCGCCAAGCAGCTCGAAGCCGAGGCCAGCGGGACGGACCTGTTCGAGTGCGACTTCTCCACCAGCACCGACGTGGAGCGCATGGTGGGCCGGGTCATCATGCTCGACGCGTACTCGCAGTACTTCGCGTACTGGATGATCTGCATCTGCGGCATCCCGTCGATCACCCTGACCGGCACCGTCGAGGACTGGCGGCGCATCCGCGCCCGGGTCGACGCGGTCGCCGGGTTCGGGCTGGAGAACTGGTGCCGCTCGCTGCGGCCCATTCTCGACCAGTTCGCGCGGGCGGCGAGCGGCGACGTCGACACGGCGTTCTGGCAGCGCATCTACAACCCGGCCGACACCTACGGCGTGGAGGTCGTCACGGGCTGGGCGACGCGCTTCTACCCGTACCTGGACGCCGCCGGCGTGATCGACCGCCCGAACCCGATGCTCGAACTGCCGATCGACGAGCCGCGCGGGCGGCCGGTGGCCGGCGACGACCCGTTTGCGACCTACGACGGGCCGGGCATCGCCAGCAGCGGTGTGCCGGCCACACTCGCCAAAGCGATCATCAATGTCAACGACCGGGCCACCGGCAAGAATCAGGCGATGGCCCTGCATGCGGGGCTCGTGGGCGTCGCCCAGGACGCCGACGGCGCGCTGCGCCCGGTCGCCGGCTGGCATCTCACTCATACGAGCGTCCCGGTCGACGTCGTCATCGACCGCATCGTCCGCGACCACGAGACGACCCCGCCGGTGCCGGTCCGGTTCGAAGAGGCCACCGAGGAGCTGGTCGGGTTGTACAGCCGGGTCGGTTCGGCGTCGCTGTGCGGCGGCGCCCTGCGGCTGCTGCCGCGCAACGAGCATGTGGAGGTGTACGGGCTGATCGGCGGGTACCTGCTCAAGGTCGGTGAGCTGGCCGACGGCCGGAGCCTCGCCGCGGTCGTCTCGGACATGATCATGCACTGGACGGTGTGCCGCATCGAGGCGAACGAGCGGACGGACCCCAGACACCCGGCGCAGGGACGCCTGCTCGACGCGCCCGCCGACGCGCCCGTGTACGGCACCAGCCTGGCGATGCTGCTGGAGGCCGCGATGGACTCCGGTGGCGACATCTCGCACCTGGAAGTCGGCCGGCTCAGCGGATTGATCCGCGCCGACGGTTAACGTGTGAGCCATGGGCTCGGGACACGGCCACGGGCACAGCCACGCGGTCACCGCGACCGGGCGGCACCGCCGGGCGCTCGCCGCCGTGCTGGCCATCTCCCTGGTCATCTTCGTGATCGAGGTCGTCGGCGCGGTGGTCACCGGCAGCCTCGCGCTGCTGGCCGACGCCGGGCACGTGCTGGCCGACGCGGGCGGGGTCGCGCTGGCGCTGGGCGCGGCCGTGCTGGCGGCCCGCCCGCCGACCGAGCGGCGCACCTGGGGCTGGGCCCGCGCGGAGGTGCTCGCGGCGGCCGTCAACGGCCTGGTGCTGGCGGGCATGGGCGTGTACGTGCTCATCGAGGGCGTGCGGCGGCTGTTCGTGCCCGCCGAGGTGCACCCGGGCGGGATGGCGCTGTTCGCGGTGATCGGCCTGGTCGGCAACGCGATCGGCATCGCGATCCTGTACCGGGTCCGCGACGCGAGCCTCAACATGCGCGGCGCGTTCCTGGAGGTCGCCACCGACACCGCGACGTCGGTCGGGGTCCTCGTCGCCGCGGCGGTCATCGCGTGGACCGGATACACCCAGGCCGACGCGATCGTGTCCATCGTGATCGGGCTGGTGATCGTGCCGCGCGCGCTGAAGCTGCTGCGCGCGGCCGCCGACGTGCTGCTGCAGGCCGTGCCGGCGGGCATCGACGTGAACGAGATCCGCGCCCACATCACCGGCCTGGACCACGTCGTGGGCGTGCACGACCTGCACGTCTACACGGTCACCTCGGGCCTGCCGGTGCTGACCGCGCACGTCGTGGTCGAGGCCGGGTGCTTCTCCGACGGCCACGCCCCGCAGCTGCTCGACGCGCTGCAGCTGTGCATCAGCGGGCACTTCGACGTCGTGCACTCCACGTTCCAGCTCGAACCACCCGGCCACGTCGGCCACGAGCACGAGACCCACGCCTGAACCGGCCGTCTCGGGCCGGAGCACGACCGCGTCTGCGCAGGCCGCTGGCATGCGGCCGCGCGCTCAGGACACCCGGACCAGCATCTGATCGACCGGCGCGTAGTCGTCGGTGAGCACCGCGGCGTCGCCGGTGAACGCGGCCAGGTCGGCCCCGCTGAGCACGGCGACCGGCTCCTGCAGCATCGCGAGCCGGCCCGCGAGCGCCTGCGCGGGCAGCGTCCGGGCCGACGCGACGATGACGAAGTTGGCGCCCTCGCGGCCGTCGAGCGCGGCGCGCGGGGCGATGAGGGCCACGTGCGGGAAGACCGCCGCGACCGTGGCGACCTCGGCGCGGATGAAGCGGGTCGGCGGGCCGTCGATGACGTTCTGCGCGTACACCCCGTCCGGGCCGGTCACCCGGCGGACCTGCGCCATCATCTCGCGGGTGGTGAGGTGCCACGGCACCGCGAGGTCGCCGAACGCGTCGCCGACGATCAGGTCGGCGGAGGCGTCGGGCAGGTCGCCGAGCAGCATGCGCGCGTCGCCGACCACGGCCCGCAGGTCGGGTCCGGGGCGCAGGCCGAGGCGCTGCTCGGCCAGGTCGACCAGGCCGCCGTCGATCTCGAAGACGGTGCTGCGGCTGCCGGGCCGGGTCGCGGCCAGGTAGCGGGGCACGGTGAAGCCGCCGCCGCCCAGGTGGACCGCGTCGACCGCCTCCCCGCGGGGCGCGGCCAGGTCGGCGACGACGCCGATCCACTGGGTGTACGCGTACTCCAGGCGTTTCGGGTCGTTGAGGTCCACGTAGGAGTGCTCGGCGGCGTTGAGGTGCAGGACCCGGCCGCCGGGGCGCAGCGGGTCCACGGTGACCTGAGCGCAGTGGTACGCCGTCTCGACGTCGCACGGGTCGGGCGCGAGCACCGACAGTCCGGTGCCGGTGGCCAGCAGCGCCGCCGCGACGACCCGGGCGGGTGTGGCGGACGCCTTGGCGGCACGGTCGCGGCCGCGGTGCAGGTAGGCGCCGAGTGCGAGCGCGGCGAGCGCGAGCAGCGCCGCGGCCCCGATCATGATGGCGCTGGTGGGCAGGGCCGCGACCAGGATGAAGCCGGTGACCAGGGTCGCCGTCACCGCGCCGAGGGTGCCCACACTGGACAGCCTGCCCACCACTCGCCCGGTCTGTTCCAGGTCGCCGAGCTGGAGCTTGACGACCATGGGCGGGACCGCGGACAGCAGCATGATCGGCACGAACACGGTCGCGGCGGTGAGCGCGAGGACCACGCCGACCGAGGTGCCGCGCAGCGCCTCGCCGAGCCAGCGGACGACGGGCAGGGTTCCCGCCACGGCCAGCGCCGACAGGCCGAGCAGCGGGGCCAGCAGGCGGCGCGGGTCGCGGCGGTCGGCGTGCCAGCCGCCCAGCCACGCGCCGTAGGCGATCGCGCCGAGCGAGACGCCGATGACGGCGCTGGTGACCTGCAGGCTGAGCCCGAGGTAGGGCGCGACCAGGCGCAGCGACACCGTCTCCAGCACGAGCACGACGCCGCTGGCGAAGAAGACCAGGACCAAGGCGAGCCGGCCGGGCAGCCGGGCAGGTGTCACATCATCCGTCACCGTCGCGATGTTACGGGCTGCTCGCGGGTGCGCCGGTGAGTCGGCCGCCCCGCGTCGGCAAAGCGGCCCCGGGCGGAGGTCTTGACGTCCACATTGGCCGCGCAGGCGGTATCCTGCCCGGATGCCGGAGGCCCTGACATACAAGATCGCCGATTCTGTGGCGGAGGAGCGGGGCATCCACCGGCTCAACCACCGCACCTTCGCCGGGGAGATCCCCCAGCATGCGGCGAACCCGCAGGGGCTGCTGGTCGACCGTTTCCACGCGGAGAACACCTACGCCGTGTGCCTCGACGGCGACGAGGTGGTCGGCATGGTCTGCGGGCGCACCGCGCGGCCGTTCTCCCTGGACGGCAAGCTCGCCGGGCTGGACGGGCACCTGCCACCCGGGCGCAAGCCGGTGGAGGTGCGGCTGCTGGCCGTCGACCCGCGCTACCGGCGGGGCACAATCCTGCCCCGGCTGCTCGCCATGATCGCCGAGCATTTCGCCGCCCGCGGCTGCGACCTGGCGGTGCTGTCGGGCACCACCCGGGCGCTGGAGATGTACCGGCGCATGGGCTGCGTCCCGTTCGGCCCGCTCACCGGCGAACCGGGCGCCCAGTTCCAGCCGATGTACCTGACCATCGAGGACGGCCGCCGCCAATCCTGGACCGGGTTGTCCGGTGCCGCCGGGCAGGCGGAGAACCTGCTGCCCGGCCCGGTGTCGGTCGCGCCCGAGGTCGCCGCCGCGTTCGCCCGGCCGCCCGCCTACCACCGCTCACCCGAGCACCAGGCGGTCGTGGACGCGCTGCACCGCCGCCTGGCGGAGTTCGTGCACGCCCGCCACGCGCAGCTGCTGCTCGGCTCGGGCACCGTCGCCAACGACGCCGTCGCCGCCCAGCTGCGGCTGCTCGACCGGCCCGGGGTCGTGCTGGCGTACGGCGAGTTCGGCGAGCGGCTGGCCGACCACGCCGCCCGGGCCGGCCTCGACCACGAGGTGCTCGCCGGGCCGTGGGGCGCGCCGCTGGACTGGCCCGCGATCGAGCGCGCCGTCTCCGCGCTGCCCGCGGGCGGCTGGCTGTGGACGGTGCACTGCGAGACCTCGACCGGGCAGCTGCTCGACCTGGCCCGGCTGACCGGGCTGTGCGCGGCCGCCGGGGTGCGGCTGTGCGTGGACGCGATCAGCTCCGTCGGCACGGTCCCGGTGGACCTGTCGGGGGCGTACCTGGCCACCGGCGCCAGCGGCAAGGCGCTCGGCGGATACCCCGGGCTGTCGATGGTGTTCCTGCGGGAGCTGCCCCGGCCGTCGCCCGGGTCGATCCCCCGTTACCTCGACCTGGGCTGCTACGCCGAGGCGGGCGGGATCGCGTACACCCAGTCCTCGAACCTGGTCGCCGCGCTGGACACGGCGATGACGGTCACCGACTGGCCCGACCGGTACGCGCGCCTGGCCCGCGCCGCGGCGTGGCTCGACGCGCGGCTGCGCCGCCTCGGGCTGGCCGTCGTCGCCGCCCGCGAGGAGGCCGCCCCGGGCGTCGTCACGATCGCTCTGCCCGGCTCGCTGCCGGCCGCCGAGGTCGGCGTGCGGCTGGAGCGGGCGGGATACCTGCTCGCCTACCAGAGCGGCTACCTGCGCGAACGCAACTGGCTGCAGATCAGCCTGATGGGCCGCTGGACCTGGCCCGCCCTGCGCGGACTGGTGGCAGCGCTGGCCGGCGCGACCGGCCGGACCTTCTGACCGTCGACGCGGGGCGATCAGGGTTGTTGCTACGATCCGGGCCGGTCATGTCGCCGGACGGAGGCCTTCGCTGATGGGTGTCGGCCCGATCCACGTTCCGGTGGGAGCTGAGGCGCATCGGTGGCTGCAATGCGTCGGCGAGGCGGACTACGACGCGTTGAAGTCGGCCGACCTGCAGTCGCGGGTGTCTTCGTCGTGGCGGCTGCGAGTGCGGCTGATCGCGGAGAACGAGCGTGGCGCTCCGCTGCGCGATTCGGGCCTGCTGTGGCTGTCGTCGCACGTCCTGACGATGACCGCCGAGGTGCGGGACGCGGTACTGCCCGTGCTGGCGGGCCAGGGCGTGTTCGCCCCGCTCCGGTCCGACGACGGGGACTTCTGGATGTTCGTGCCGGACCTCTGCGACGCGCTGAACGAGGCACGTTCCTGCGTCACGCGGTTCTCCAGCGGGCGGGTGATGTACGTCCGCAGGTATGACTTCCACCCGGACCGGCTCGTGAACCGGGCGGCGTTCCGCATCCCGCAGGAGCGTTACCTGTTCTGCGATCAGCGCGTCGTCGACGCGTTGAGCGGTGAGAGCGGGGTCGGATTCCGGCAGGTCTGGCCGGCTCCCTGACGCACCGGGTGGCGCGACCGCAGCAGCGTGCTCGCCTCCCTCGGAAGCTGCGCCGCGGGGCCAGGCTCGCGAAGCAGCGCGGCCATCGCCCGCCGCCTATGCCGAGAAGTCGGGCACACCCGGGAACCGGACGCCACCGAGCGCCGACCAACGCTGACCGAGCCGCGCCACCGGCCACGCTCGGCGACGGTGCGGTGATGGGGAGGATTGTGGACATCTCGGTGAAAGCGCGGCTGACGCGCCGGCTGCTCGCGGTGATCGTCGGGCTGGCGGCGGCGCTGCTGCCCGCCGGTGCGGCCTCGGCACACGAGGTCGGCGGGGTCGGCGCGACCAACTTCGCCACCACGCTGTCCGCGCTGTCACCCGCCGTGCCCGGGGTCAGCCTGGCCGTGGTCGAGAACGGCTCCCGCCTCGAACTGCGCAACAGCACCGGCCGCGAGGTCGTCGTACGCGGCTACAGCGACGAGCCGTACGCCCGGATCGGCCCCGACGGCGTCTGGCTCAACGACGGCTCCCCCGCCACCTACCTCAACGCCGACCGGTTCGCGAGCACGACCGTGCCCGCCGACGCCGACCCGGCCGCCCCGCCGCGCTGGCGCAAGATCTCCGACGAGACCGTGCACCGCTGGCACGACCACCGCATCCACTGGATGCTCACCACCCTGCCCACCGCCGTCGCCGCCGCGCCGACCGCGGCACACCGGATCTCCGACTGGCACGTCGACCTCGACCACGACGGCACGGTCCTGTCCGCGACCGGCTCCCTCGACTGGGTCCCCGGCCCCTCCCCCACCCCCTGGTACCTGCTCACCGCGGTGTCGGCGCTGGTGGTCGTCGGCGCGGTGTACACCCGCCGGGCGCACGCGCTGGTCGCGGCCGCGCTCGGCGCGCTGATCGCCACGGACGTGCTGCACGCCGCGGGCATCGCGCTGGTCACCACGGGCAACGTGCCCGAACGGCTCAGCGCGTTCCTCGGCGACGGCCTGACCGGCCTGCTCATCTGGCCGTTCGGCCTGGTCGCGGCCGTACTGATCGCCCGGAAGGCGACGTTCCTCGGGTTCGTCGCGATGGGCGTCGGCGGGCTGCTGTCGTCGATGATGGCGCTCGACGACGCGCCGGTGTGGTGGCGCTCGTCGGCCCCGTCAGCGCTGCCGGCCGACCTGAACCGTGCGGGTGTCGCCCTGGTCGTCGGCCTGGGCGCGGGCCTGCTCGTGGCAGGCCCACTGCTGTGGCGGCGGTTCAAGCCCGCACCGCACCGCACCGCTTCCACCGTGGCATCGACCGACGCACCGCCGGTTTCCCCGCCTACCGAACCGGTTGAAGGTGTCGAGGCCGACCACGCCACGGAGTCCGTCGCATCGGCCGAGCCCGAAGGCAGGGCAGGTCACCACGAGGCAGCCCCGGTGGTGCTCGGAGCCCGCGCCGCTCGGGCCGCGGCCGCCGCCGCGCCCGGTGACGCCCCTGCGCGCGGTGACGCCACCGAGACCGGGCAGGCCGAGGCCGCCACCGTGGGCCGACGCGGTTTCGCGGGCACGCTGGCCGCGGGCGGCGTCGGCGCGATCCTCGGCGCGGCCGGCGGCATCGTGGCGGGCGCGCCGGGCGAACCTGCCGCGCCGCAGGCCGGGCCCCCGGCCGAGCCGCTGTCCGGCGTGGGGACGACCCGGATCGCGTTCCACGGCGAGCGCCAGGCGGGCATCACCACCCCGGCCCGCCCGCAGGCCCGGTTGCGGATCGTCGCGTTCGACCTGGCCGACGGCGTCGACCGGGCCGGGCTGCAGGGCCTGCTGCGGCGCTGGACCCAGGCCGCCGCGCAGCTGAGCCAGGGCCTGCCGCTGGGTGACAGTGGCGACGACATCGTGACCGGCGCCGGCCCGTCGTCGCTGACCGTCACGGTCGGGTTCGGGCCGAGCCTGTTCGGCAAGGCGGCCCTGCCTGCTGCCGCGCGGCCCGCGGAGCTCACGCCGCTGCCCGCGTTCCCCGGCGAGCAGCTGGACGCCGCGCACAGCGACGGCGACCTGTGTCTGCTGGTACACGCCGACGACGCGCTCGTGGCGTTCCGCGCCGCCCGTGCGCTGACCCGCCTGGCCGCCCCGCAAGCCCGGGTCCGCTGGCAGCTGGACGGGTTCAACAACAGCCCGGGCGTCACCCCGACGGCCGCGACCGGCCGCAACCTGATGGGCCAGCTCGACGGCACCAACAACCCGCAGCCCACCGACGAGGACTTCGCCGCGAAGGTGTACGTCACCGACCCGGCCGCACCCGGCTGGCTGCGCGGCGGCTCGGTGCTGGTGGTGCGGCGGATCCGGATGCTGCTCGACGACTGGGACGCCCAGCCTCGCGAGGCGCAGGAGCGGGTCATCGGCCGGCGCAAGGACACCGGCGCGCCGCTGAGCGGCGGTGTGGAGCGCACCCCGGCCAACTTCGGCACGACCACCGCCGACGGGGCGCTGGCGATCCCCGCCGACGCGCACATCCGCCTGGCCACGCCCGCGTTCAACAACGGAGCGGCGATGCTGCGGCGCGGCTACTCGTACAGCGACGGCGACGCGGCAGGGCTGATCTTCCTGGCCTGGCAGGCCGACCCGCGGCGCGGTTTCGTCCCGGTGCAGCAGCGCCTGGCCGGCACCGACGCTCTCAACCGCTTCATCAGGCACGAGACCAGTGCCCTGTTCGCGATGCCGCACGGCGTCGCCCCCGGCGGCCACCTCGGCCAGGACCTTTTCGGAGATGATCCGGCATGACCCGTCCCCTCCCGACCGCGCGGCCCCGCCCCGCGAGGCGCGCACCCTCCCGCCTGCTGGCGGTGACCGGCACGGTCGCCGTGACGTTCGCCGTGTCGGGGTGTGCGCTGTGGGGCCTGGAAGGCGGACCTGATGCCGAGGGCGCGGCCACGCCGCCCGCCGCGGCCACCGCCGCACCCGCGGTGGCCGCGACCGAGGGGCCTGACGGCGTGCAGCGCATCGAGATCACCGTGGACGACGAGCTGCGGCTCACCCCGCAGGTGGTTTCGGCGCGGCCGGGCCGGATCGAGCTGACGTTCCGCAACGTCGGCCTGACCCCGCACGACATCGCGCTGCGCATCCCCGCCGCCACGGCCACCGGCAACATCAACGGCTCCGCCACCGACACCGTCACCGTCGACATCACCCAGCCCGGCACCTACCCCATGCCCTGCCTGTACCACGGCACCTCCGGCATGCGCGGCACCCTCCAGATCCGCTAGCGCGACGATCTTGCGCGAGTGCACCCCATGACACATCCCTATCGGGCAGCGGCAGGGCGGCCACTCGCGCAAGGTCGTCTTGGTGCGACGCGATGTTGAGCAGGTGAGGTCGTCGCGCCGAGGATGAGGCCGCCCGCGACGACGAGCACGCCCAGGACCTGGGTGACGTCGGGAAGTGCCTGGTCCTGCAGGGAGGCGGCGAGCAGGGTGGCTGCGGGCACGACGCCGGTGAACATGCCCGCGCGTTCGACGCCGAGTCTGCGCAGGCCGGTGAACCAGGCCAGGAACGCGACGACGGTCATCATCACGGCCAGGTAGAGCAGGGTGAGCGTCTCGGTCGAGGTCGGCGGGCGCAGCCGGCCCGCCTCGCCGAGGACCAGGGCCGCCACCGCCAGCATCGGCACGGCCAGGGCGCAGCTCCACGCCGACACCCGCACCGCGCCGAGCCGGGGCAGGACGACGGCGGCGAGCAGCGAGAACAGGACCTCGCAGACGAGGGTGCCCAGGGCCGCGAGCGTGCCGGCGGTGTCGGCCGCGCCGGTGCCGTGGACCAGCGCGGTGCCGGCGACGACAAACAGCGCGGCGACGACGAGGCGGGTGGCGGGGCGTTCGCGGCGCAGCAGCGGGCCGGTGAGGGCGAGGCCGAGCGGCGCTGCCCCGACGACGGTGCCGACGACGGCCGCGTCGGCGTGTTCGAGCGCGATGAGCAACAGCGTGTTGAACAGCGCGAGGCCGAACAGGGCGACCCCGGCCAGCACCAGCAGGTCGCGGCGGCCGGGCCGGACGGGCACGCCGCGCAGGCGCGGGGACAGCCGCAGCAGTGCGGCCAGCAGGGCGGCGGCCAGCGCGTACCGCATGGTCTGGCCGGTGAGCATCGGGTAGCCGAGCAGGAGGCGGCTGAGGCTGAACGAGCCGCCAAGGATGATCATGCCGAAGGTGCACAGGGCCGCTCCGGTGAGACTGTCACGGTTCACGCACCTGACGTTATGGTTCCATTGGTATGCCCGACAGAGCCACTTGCGGCACCGGATCGAGGACCAATTGGCGGTACGCGAAGCGCTGGTCGACCTGGACCGGACCCGCCCCGGTGTCGGCGACCGGCTGACCGGGGCGCTGCGCGAGGCCATCGCCGGACGGCGCATCCCGCCGGGCACCCGGCTGCCCTCCAGCCGTGACCTAGCCGTCGACCTCGGCGTGTCCCGGGGGCTGGTGGTGAGCGCGTACGAGCAGCTGGTCGCCGAAGGGCGGCTGACGAGCCGCCGCGGCTCCGGCACCGTCGTCGCGGCATCCGCCGAGGTCGCCGCGCCCGGGCACACCCCGCCCGCGCCCACCGCGGCCGGGGTCGCGCCGCTGCGGCCGGGGGTGCCGGACCTGGGCATGTTCCCGCGGGCCGCGTGGCGGCGGGCGTACGAGCGGGCGCTGTCCACGGCCCTGGACAGCGACCTGGACTACACCGACCCGGCCGGTGTGCCGCGGCTGCGCGCGGAACTGGCGGGCTATCTCGGCCGGGTCCGCGCCGCCCGGGTGGACCCGGCCGCGATCGTGGTCACCACCGGCGCCGCCCAGGCGCTGAGCCTGCTCGGCCGGGTGCTGGCGGCGCGCGGCATGCACGAGGTCGGGGTCGAGGATCCGGGCAGCTCGGGTATCCGCGACCACCTGCTCGCGCACGGGCTGCGCCTGCGGCCGGTGCCCGTGGACGAGCGCGGGCTGGTGACGTCCGCGCTGGGAGAGGTGCGGGCGGTGTTCGTGACGCCCGCGCACCAGTTCCCGGTCGGCGTGGTGCTGGCTCCGGACCGCCGGGCCGAGCTGATCGCCTGGGCGCGGCGTACCGGCGGCCTGGTCATCGAGGACGACTACGACGCCGAGTTCCGCTACGACCGCGAACCGGTCGGCTGCCTGCAGGGGCTCGCCCCGGACGTGGTGGCGCTGGTCGGCTCGGCCAGCAAGGCGCTCGCGCCGGGCCTGCGGCGTGGCTGGCTCGCGCCGCCGCCGGGCTGGCTGGCCGCGGTGCGCCAGGCCAAGTGCGACGCCGACATGGGCGGCTCGGCCCTGGAGCAGCTCGCCTTCGCGGAACTGCTCGCGAGCGGCGGCTACGACCGGCATCTGCGCCGGGCCCGCCGCGCCCAGCGAACCCGCCGCGACGCGCTGGTCGGGGCACTGCGCCGGCGCCTGCCGCAGGTCCGTGTGTCGGGCATCGCGGCCGGCCTGCACCTGGTGGTCGAGCTGCCCGCCGGGGTCGACGACCGCGCCCTGGCCGTCCGGGCGCGCGAGGCCGGGCTGGGCCCGCTGGCCCTGTCCGACCTGCGCCTGGGCGCCTCCGGCCCGCCCGGCCTGGTGCTCGGGTATGCCGCGCAGTCCCCCGACGAGCTGGCGGCCGCGGTGGCGACACTGGCCGGGCTGCTGTAACGACCCCGGGCACGCGGGCACATAACACATCGGCGTCCATGATCAGCCGGTGGTCCGTGATCGTCTCACCGGGCGGCGGTGGCAATCTGATCACGTGTCACGCCCGTCCGACCCTGCCGAGCACTGGCAGTCCGTCTACCACCGCACCGCCCCGCACCAGGTCAGCTGGTATCAGGCCGAGCCCGCGATGTCGCTGCGGCTCGTCGAGTCAGCCGGCCCCGGCCGCTCCGTCATCGACGTCGGAGCCGGCGCCTCCACCCTCGTCGACGCGCTGCTCGAACGCGGCTACACCGACGTGACCGTGCTGGACGTCGCCCCGTCCGCGCTCGAGGCCGCCCGACAGCGGGTCGGCGCACGCGCCGGCGCCGCCCACTGGATGAACCGCGACCTGCTCACCTGGGCGCCGCTGCGACACTACGACGTGTGGCACGACCGCGCGGTGTTCCACTTCCTCACCGACCCGGCCGACCGCGACCGCTACCGCCGGGTGGTCGACGCCGCCGTCGCGCCCGGCGGCCAGCTCGTCATCGGCGTGTTCTCCGAGGCCGGCCCGGAGACCTGCTCCGGCCTGCCGGTCGCGCGTTTCAACCAGGACAGCCTGGCCGTGCAGTTCCCCGGTTTCCAGGTGGCACAGGTCGAGCGCGAGCACCACTACACCCCGGGTGGCGAGCTGCAGCCGTTCCTGTGGCTGCGGATGGTCCGTACGCCCGGCACCGGCCCGTCGGAGTGGCGGCCCGAGCCCGCGCCACGGCCCGGACGCCTGTACTGACATCGCGTGATCCGCGGGGCGCGCCCGCCCCGCGGATCACCGGCGTCCTGCCCGGTCCCGGCCCATGGACCGTCGTACTTGGAGGGTGCGAGCTAGGCTCGCCGCCATGTCTGAGCTACGCCACGCCATAGCCGTCGTCGCCCTGCTCGCCGCCACCGTGGCCGGCTGCGACGCGGACCCGCCGAGTCCGGCCGAGCCGAGCGTCTCGGCTGCGGCGTCTCCCGAGCCCGTGGAGACGCCCGCCCCCGGCGATCACCGCCTGACCATCCCCTGGAACGGCAACACCCGCTCGTTCGTGGTGCACGCCCCGCCGTCGTACGACGGGACCAAGCCGCTGCCGCTGGTCGTCGTCATGCACTACTTCCCGGGCGACGCCGACGGCATCGCCGCCACCAGCGGGATGAGCGCCAAGGCCGACCGCGAGGGCTTCCTGGTGCTGTATCCCGAGGGCTTCTCCGGCGGCATGAACGCCCTGTCGTGCTGCGGCTCGGAGGACGACGTCGGCCTGATCAAGAACCTCGTCGCCCGGATGGTCGAGCGCTGGCACGTCGACGCCAAGGCGATCTACGCCACCGGCATCTCCAACGGCGGCGACATGGCCTACCGGCTCGCCGTCGAGATGCCCGGGGTCTTCGCCGCGATCGCCCCGGTCAGCGGCGGGTTCAGCGGCGGCAGGGCCACCCAGGCCGACTTCCGCCCCACCCAGCCGGTATCGGTGATCACCTTCGTCGGCGGCCTGGACCGCCACGCCGGGGCCTTCGAGTCCGGGCTGACGGCCTGGCAGGAGCGCCTGTCCTGCAAGGCGGCCCCGGCCGGCGGCCCGAAGCTGCCCAAGGGCGGCACCCGCAGCTCGGCGACCTGCGGCGACGGCAGCGAGCTGGTGATCTACCGGCTGCCGCAGATGGGCCACAGCTGGCCGGGAGCGCAGCGGGGCTCGCTGGCCGACCCGGACGCCGGGGTGAACGCCACCGACCTGATGTGGGAGTTCTTCCGCGCCCACCGGCGCTGAACCCGGGGCCCGGTCCCGACAGGGCCGGGCCGCTTCCGTGCACAGCAGCACCAGCCGTATCAGCAGTCCCGGCGCGCGAGCGGGCGTAGTAGCGTAATTCTGGAGAAATCGACATATCGGCAGTCCGGGAGGTGCGGTGGACGTCTCCGGTGAGCAGGAACCCGGCAGGCGCTGGATGGGGGTCGGGCGCAGTCGCGCGACCGACTCCGGATCCGCGGCGATCGAGGCCGCACGCGGCGCGATGACCGGGCCCGAGCCCAAACTCCTGATCGTCTTCGCGGCGATCACCCATGACCCGCAGGCCGTGCTCGCGGGCGTGGCCGAGGCGGCGCCGGACGTGCCCGTGGTCGGCTGCACCACCCACGGCGAGATCGGGCCCGGCGGACCGGCCGACGGCACCATCACCGTGGCCGCCATCGGCGGGGCGGGCTTCCAGATCCGGACCCACGTGGCCACCGGCGTCACCGGGCGGCAGGGCGACGCCGGGTTCGAGGTCGCCGGCTGCGTCAGCGGCGTGAACCTGCCGCACAAGGTGCTGATGCTGCTCACCGACGGCCTGGTACGCGACCAGGAGAGCATCGTGCGCGGCTGCTACCGGGCGCTGGGCGCGGGCGTGCCGCTGTTCGGCGGCGCGGCGGCCGACGGCTGGCGGATGAGCGGCGCCTACCTGTTCAAGGACGGCCGGGTGCTGACCGACGCGGTGATCGGCGTCGCCATCGCCTCCGAGGCGCCGCTGGCGGTGGCGGTCAAGCACGGCTGGCGCACCGTCGGCCAGCCGATGATCGTCACCCGCAGCGTCGACGGCCGCGTCTACACCCTCGACGACCGGCCCGCGCTCGACGTCTACCTGGAACGGCTCGACGCGCCGCCGGAGGCGTACACCGACCCGGCCGCGTTCACCGAGTTCGCGCTGCCCAGGCCGCTGGGTGTGCAGCGGCGCAGCGGCGTCGAGGCCCGCAACCTGTCCACCGAGGTGGACCTGGTCGGCCGGTCGATCGGCGGCGGCGGCGCGATCGACCCAGGCGGCCTGACCTGGGTGATGACCGGTGACGAGCAGTCCATCCTGGAGGCCACCGACGACGCCTGCCGCGAGGCGCTCGCACGGCTGGAGGGCCACCCGGCGCTGGGCATGCTCACCTTCAGTTGCGCCGCGATCCGCGCGGTGATCGGCGACGACGGCATCCAGCGCGAGGGCGCGCGCCTGGACCGCTGGGCCGGGCCGCTGCCGTACGCCGGCTTCTACACCTACGGCGAGATCGCCCGAAACCACGGCATCGACGGATTCCACAACCAGACCCTCGCCGTGCTGGCGTTGAGCTGACATGCCGGGTTCGGCCGAGGCGCTGCACATCCAGCAGCTCGTCGAGCTGATGGCTGTGGTCTCGTCGTCGACCGACGAGGCCTCAGCCGTGCAGAACGCCGTCGAGCGCTCCGCGCAGGCGCTGGAGGCCGAGGTCGCGGCGGTGGTGTTCGAGGGCAAGGTGGCCGCCTCGATCGGGTTCCCGCTCGGGGCGGCGCCCAACGACGACATCGTCGCGGTGAGCCTGCACGAACAGGACTGGCTGGAGGTGCCCGGCGTCGGGCGCTGCTCGGTGGCCGCCGCGGCGTGGGAGGGCAGCAACCCCGGCCACCTCGTGCTGGCCCGGTGGGACGAGCCGTTCGCGATCGAGGAGCAGAACCTGATCCGCGGCATGGCCCGGCTGCTGGAACTGACCCTGACGATGCTGCGCACACTGGCCGCCGAGCAGTCCATCCGGGAGTCCCTGCAGGAGCGCCAGCGGCTGCTGGAGCACCTGTTCACCATCCAGCGGGCCATCTCCCGCCGCGAGGACCTGCAGCAGATCCTCGACACCATCACCCTGGCCGCGCGCGACCTGCTCGGCGACGAGATCAGCCTGCTGTGGCTGCGCGACGAGGACGACACCGGCCGGGCCCGGCTCGCCTCGGCCGCCGACGCCACCGGCATCCTTCCCGGCAGCGCCCTCACCACGGAGCTGACCGACGCCGCGACCGCCGATCAGGCGATCACCGCCGGCGACGTGGTGGTGCGTCAAGGCGGCATCGCTGCGACCGAGGTGGTCAGCCGGTTCGGCAGCGGCCCGGTGTGCGCCTCGATGGGCGCGCCCGTGTTCGACAGCGGCGTGATCACCGGCGCGCTCGTCGTGGCGTCCTGCGACGAAGGCAAGGTGTACGGGCCGTCGGACGTGCAGACGCTGCGCGCCTTCGCGGAGAACGTCAGCCTCGCCCTCACCGACGCCAACACCGTCGTACGGATGCAGCAGGCCCACCACGACGCGCTGACCGGGCTCGCCAGCCGCCGGCTGTTCATGGAGCAGCTGACCCAGCGGCTGGCGATGGCCGACGCCGAGCACACCACCGTCGCGGTGCTGTTCCTCGACCTCGACCGCTTCAAGGACATCAACGACACCCTCGGCCACGCCGCCGGCGACCAGCTGCTGACGGTCACCGCCGACCGGATCGCCGCCCAGCTGCGCGCCGGCGACCTGGCCTCGCGCTTCGGCGGCGACGAGTTCGCCGTGATGCTGCACCGGGTGGACGGGCCGCGCGACGCCTCCGCCGTCGCCGCCCGCATCGCCACCGCGCTGGGCAAACCGATGCACGTCGCACATCAGCGGCTGCGGGTCGGGGCGAGCATCGGCATCGCGCTGAGCACCCCCGGCGGCCGCACCGACCCCGTCGAGCTGGTCGGCCACGCGGACCTCGCGATGTACCAGGCCAAACGCACCGACGCGGGCGGTTACTCCCTGTACGACGCCGCTACGGCGGCGCGCCAGGACACCCGCCCGGGAGCTGTACGGGCCTGAGCCGCCGGCCACGCTCCTCTCCGCACGCGAACCGTCACCGCGCCTGGCCGGATGTGTTCAAAGGCTGTCGGGCTTCCGGCGACCATGACGCCACCGTGATACCCGTCCCGATGATGGGAGACGGCCGTCCGCAGTGGACCGCCACGAGAGGAGTGGAGTCCGTGGTGAAGGCAGCACCCACCATGCGCGTGATCGTCGCGGCCGTCGTGCTCGGCGCCGTACTCGCCCCGGCGGCGCCGGCGGCGGCCCTCCCCGACCCGCTGATCACCCTGCAGGAGCAGGCCAGCGAGAGCAGTCCCGACCCGAAGACCGTCGTCGTGTCCTGCCCGGACGACGCGTGGGTGTTCGCCGTCGGCGGCTGGACCGACGACAGCTCCGGCCAGGCGCTGCTGACCCGGCTGGAACCCGCCGCCGACCTGCGGTCGGGAATCGTGTCGGCGCGGCCGGCCAACGGCGGCACGACGCCGTTCTCCCTCACGGCCCAGGTGATCTGCGCCCGGACCCTGGTGGCCCCGACCCGGGTCGCCAACACGACCATGCAGGGCATTTCCATCGAGGTGGAATGCCCCGCGCCGACGGTCATGCTGGGCTTCGGGTTCGCGATGGGCCGCAACGCCGAGAACCGGCGGCTCGACCAGCTGGAGCCGGACGGCGACCTGACACAGGTCACCGTGGGCACCTCGGGCGTCGGCCAGACCGGCTCGCTGACCGCGTACGGCATCTGCCACACGGTGGTGGAGACGCCGGGCGCACTGATAAACATCTATCGGGCGACCGGTATCCCCGTGACCGGCCAGACCTGGCCGAAGCTCGCCACCCTCCTGCCGATGACCTTCGGCCTGGCGTTCGGTGTCGGCGCGATCGTCACCGGCCCCGGCAGCCACCTCGACGGGTTCCTGCTGCGGCCGTTCGGCGAGGGCGTCGCCCGCGCGGACCGCATCAGCACGCTGCCCGGCCTGCCGATCCTGCGCACGCCCGCCCGAACCACGAGCCTGATGGGTCCGGCCGAGGACCCGTCGCTGACGACCGTCGGCGCGCGCATCGGCACATTCCACTGACCAGGGGGTCAGCGGGGGGCTGCCGCCCGCCGGACCGGGATCAGCAGATCCCCGTCCGGCGGGCGCACGCCGATCGAGCGCATCGCCTCGCCGTACCGGTCGAACGCACGCCGGGCCTCGCCGTGCTGCCCGCCCGCGACCAGCGTGCGCACCAGCGACCGGTACGCCCGCTCGTCATACGGATCGCGCTCCAGCAGCCGCAGCAGGTACGCCACGGCCGCGCCCGGCTGGCCCGCCGCCCGGCTGGTGTGCGCCAGCATCCGCAGCATCGCCAGGTACGCCGCCCGCGCCTCCTCACGCAGCGGGCCCGCCCACTCCGCGTACGGCTCGTCCTCGAACGCGTCGGCCCGGTAGAGCTGGTCCGCGGCCAGCAGCACCAGCCGCGCCTGCGGCAACGCCTCCTGCTCGACCAGGCGGCGGCCCCGCGCCACCTGCTCCAGGAAGTCCTCCACGTCCACCCCCGTGGTGGCCGTGTTCAGCGCGATGCTGCCCTGGTCGGCCGTCAGGTAGCGGTCTGCCGGATGCGCCTTGCCCGGGTCGAGCACCCCCCGCACGATGTTGAGCAGCACCGACAGCCGGTGCCCGGTACGCTGCACGTCACCATCCGGCCACAGCAGCTCGCTCAGCTCACTGCGCGGCACCGGCCGCCCACGCCGCCCGACCAGGATGCGCAGCAGGTCACGGGCCTTGCGCGACTGCCACGACGACGCCGGGACCACCTGCCCGGCCAACTCCACCTCGAACCGCCCCAGCGCCCGCACCACGACCGGCGGGCGGTCCACCGCCGCACCGGGCCCCCCGCCGATCCGGTCCGCCAGCGCGTCCGCCGCCGCCAGCCGCTGCTCTCCGAACACCCCGTCGGCCCGCTCGTCCGGCCCCGCCCACGGCGTACGGCTCGCCAGCACGGCGATCCGGGCCGCCTCGACCTCGGCTCCCGCCTCGATCCAGATCGCCCGCGACTCCCGCAGCGCGGCACGAGCCCGCCCGGGGTCGTCCTCGGCGGCCGCCCGCAACTCCAGCGCGTCGGCCAGCCCCGCCCGGTCCCCCTGACCGCGGGCCACCCGCGCCGCCTCGGTGGCCAGATCCGCGGCCCGGCCGGCCTCGCCCTGGCTGAGCGCGATCCACCCCTGGGCCAGCAGGGCCGGACCGGACAGCTCCGGCCCGGCCTGGTCGGCGGCGGCGTCGGCGTGCCCGGCGGCCGTCTTCACGTCGTCGCCGAGCAGCACCATAGCCAGCCCCGACAGCGCCGGGACCAGCACATGCGCGTTGCCGGTGCCCGAGGCGACCTGCACCACCTGCTCGTACGCGGCCCGCGCCTGCTCGCGCCAGCCGCGCCGCCGGAACAGCTCCGCCAGACCCAGCACCGCCCCGGCGAACCGGCGCGAGCCGAACCGCTGGTAGTGCCCGATCGCCGCCCGGTAACGGCGTGCCGCCTCGTCGTAGTGGCCGAGCATGGCCAGCGCGTCGGCCTCGTTGCCCAGCGCGATCGCCTGCAGGCTCGGCGACCCGGCCGCCCGCGCGTACGCCGCGCACAGCCGCGCCGCCTCCAGCGCCGCCGGGTAGCGCGCCGCCTGCAGGTGCTGGAACGTGCGGTTGGTGTGGATGCGGGTCAGCAGCATCACGTCGCCGGTGCGGTGCGCGATCGGCAGCGCGAGCGCGAAGTGCTCCTCGCTGCCCGCGGCGTCCCCGGCGACGGCCTGCGACAGCGCCACGCTCAGGTACGCGGTGGCCAGCGCCCCGTCGTCACCGGAGCGCACCGCCCGGCGCACCGCCTCGCGCGCCTCCCCGACCGCGCTGTCGGTGTCCCCGGCCAGCAGGTACGCGTGCGCCCGCCAGGCGGTCAGCAGGGCCGTGTCGGCGCTGTCGCCGCGCTCGTCGCCCCGGGCGAACACGTCCAGCGCGCCCCGGGCGTCGCCGCGCTGGTAGGCGACCCGGCCCGCCCGCCAGGCCAGGCCCGCGTCCAGTTCGTGCCGCCCGGCGCCGAGTTCGTCGTACGCGCGCGCGGCGGCCTCCAGGTCCCCGGCCGTGCGCAGCGCGTCGGCGTGCAACAGCACCAGCCGGTGATCACGTTCCGGTTCGGGCAGCGCCGCCAACACCTCCGTGACCAGGGCGGCCTGCCCGGCCGCGATGATCCGGTCGCCGTGCTCGCGCAGCACCCGGGCCGCCCCGGCATGGTCTCCGGCGCGCAGGTGCTCCCGCGCCGCCGCGCCCGGCGGACCGTGCCGGCCGTACCAGGCCGCCGCGGCATGCGGATGCGCGTCCGGTGCCCGTACACCCCGATCCATGACCGCCACCTGCGCTATCACCGGCACCACGTGGTCGTCGTCCGGCAGCCCGGGCACCACCGGTCCGCGGACCAGCAGCCCGGTCCGGCGCAGCAGGGCGATCAGGTCCTCGGCGTCGTCGTGGCCGAGCGCCGCGCACAGCCCCGCGGTCACCGGCGTACGGTCGCCGACGTCGGCCACCAGCCGCCGTGCCGCATCGGGCAGCCCACCGAGCACCTCGGCCCGGACATACTCCCGCAGCCCGCCCACGGCCAGGGCCTTCGCCGACTCCCCCGCCGCCGGACCGCCGAGCCGGACCGCCTCCACCGCGAAGTCGACCAGCGCCGGCCAGCCCCGCGTGGCGGTGTGCAGCGCGGCGGCAAGGTCGGGATCGGACAGGCCGCCCTCCTCCGCCAGCAGCGCCGCGACATCGTCCACCGTGCGGGCGAGCTCGGCCGGGCCGAGTTCGGTCCAGCGGCCGGGCCGGCCGGTGTGCCGCCACGGCAGCGGCCGGCGCGAGGCCAGCGACACCTCCGCGTCGTCGGGCAGCTCCTCGATCGCGATCAGCAGTTCGCGCAGCTCCGGCACCGACAGTGCGGGCAGGTCGTCGAGCACGAGGCAGCGCACGTCGTCGGCGGCCGCCCCGCGGACGAAGCCGCACGGATCGTCGCCGCCCTGCCACCAGCGCGCCCGGACGGGCGGGCACAGGCCACGCAGCAGGGTCGTCTTGCCGTAGCCCGCTGCGCCGACCACGATCCGGCGGCTCGGCCCGCTGACCATCGTCGTTCGTCCCTCCGTTCTGCTCCTGACGGCACCCGATCCGAATTAACCCGTGTCCGATCCGGACGGCAAATGAATTCTTCCGGTGACAGCCATCGGACCGCCAGCACCGGCACCGGTCGATGCCCGGGACGTCGATCCGACCGACATGCGCGAACGCGACAACCCGTCCACCACGCGAATATGCGAACATCGGATGGTGTCCCAGCACGCTGGATCCAATGTGGTCATGCCTGGAATGATCATACGCGTCGACCTGGGCGAGACGCCCGAGCTGTTCGTCGTCCGCCGGTTGTTGGCCGCCATCGACAACATCTACGAGGTGGCGCTACTCGCCCGGGCCGCCACGCAACCAGGCTTGCTACCCAGACACACCGACAATCCGGACGGGTACGAGGAGGCGGCGAACTCGATCAGCCGCGCCGCCCCGATGCGAACGGTCTCTCTCAAGCTCAACAGCCCACTGGAAATTGCCCTGACGCACGCCGCCAAGATGGAGTGGTACGTCTACAGCGTCGGCGCTCTCGCACTGCTGGGCCAGATCCTCACCCTGATCGAGCGCTGGCGCAGGAATCAGCACGAGCACCGTAGCCGCGAACAGGACTGGCGCAGCCGAGAGCAGGATCTCGATGATCGCGCGCTCACGCTCGCGGCACGGAAGCACGCCAGCGATCTCATGATCTCCAAGGTCTTCGATGCCGTAGCGCTCCGCACTCTGAGCGCCGCCGACCTCACGGCCGTCGCTGGATCTTTCGCCGAGGTGATGCGGTGGAGAACAACGGCCGTCGAGCCTGTCGAACCCGCACCCGCCAACCACCCGGACGCGGCCGCCATCGAGTTGATCCGCCAAGCGCTTGCGGAAGACGCGAAGAACGGCGCGCCTGATCAGGAGCGTGATCAGGCGTTGCAGAGAGACCGGTGAGGTGGGGTCCGTCCGCTCCCGGGGTGACGCGTGGTTCCGCACGCGGCCGGGCAGTATGGCGCGCCGATAGCGGCCAGGCACTCAGATCTCGCCACCGAAGGCGGCCGGGCACGTGGTCTGACCCCCGCAACACCGCTGGCCGCCGCCACGAAAATACGTGGATCGATGTCGCACGGCGGGCTACGGTCGCCGCATGATCTACCAGCATCCGTTGGCGTACCTGCTCGGGATCGAGGGCCTCGCGCTCCTGCACGGGTGGGGCGGGGAGCACGACGAGGACTTCACGCGGCGGCGGCTGGCCGAGGTACGGGCCCTGCTGGCAAATCCGGCACTCACCACGCACGAGGGGGTGCTGGTCGGGCGGGGCGACACGCTCACCGGGTACCGGCAGTGGGCGGCGAGCTACGACGAGCCGCGCAACAGCCTGTTCGACATCGACGAGCCGGTCATGCACCGGCTCGTCGAGGCGCTGCCCGTCGGCGACGCCCTCGACGCGGCGTGCGGCACCGGCAGGCATGCGGAATACCTTGCCGGGCAGGGGTTCACCGTGATCGGCGTGGACAGCTCGCCGGAGATGCTCGAGCGGGCCCGCGCCCGGGTGCCGTCCGGCGAGTTCCGCCTGGGCGATCTGCGTGAGCTGCCGCTGCCCGACGACAGCGTCGACCTCGTCGTCTCCGGCCTCGCGCTGTCCCACTCGCCTTCGCTGGAGCCGGTGCTGGCCGAGTTCGCCCGGGTGCTGCGTCCGGGCGGGCACGCGGTGATCTCCGATGCGCACTGCGAGATCGGTTTCCGCGGCTCGATCCCGCACGCGCTCGGGCCGGCCGGCGAACCCGGTCTCGTCGCCACGTACCGGCACACGACCGGCGACTTCGTGCGCGCCGGGCTGGCCGCCGGGTTCCGGATCCGGGCGTGCGAGGAGCCGCGCGGCTCGGGCGGTGACCAGCCGCCACCGCCGCCGCCGGTGCCGCTGGCAGAGGCGGATCCCGGCGACTGGGCCGGTTGGCCGTGGTCGCTCATCACGCTGCTGCCCGAGGCGGTACGGGCCGCGTGGGCGGTGCCGGCGGTCATCGTCTGCGACTTCGAACTCCCCGAGGACGCCTAAGAGGTCAACGGGCTCGGCACAGGACTTCGCGAAGCGTCGGTTCGCAGTCCCTGACGAACGCCTCGACTGCGGTTGCGTAGTCCAGGATCGCAGCCGCGGAGTCCGCCTCCCGCACGACGAGCGTCGGCCCGTCTGCCAGCACCATTCCGTCGCCCGTCGACAGGTCCGCCTCACCTTTGATGCTGTCGCCGACCCGCGTGAACGTCACGAATATGACGAGTTCCTCGCGGAGGCCGAGGTCGTCGGTTCCGTTGAATTCCGCCCATGCTTCGAGTGGTCGAGGCTCAGTCGTCCGATGACCGGGCATGAACCACATTCCCTCGTTGCCTTGCCTCACGGTGGCGGCTGAGGTCTCGAACGCATGGTGCAGACGGCGCAGGCACTCCTGCCAGACGCTGATCTCGATCACTGTGACGGGCCCCATCTCCGAAGGATGCGTCCAGTCTCCACCTCGTCTTCAAGCCGGATGAACCCGCGCCCGTGCAGGCGCCACGGCGGTGTGCGGCTCGCCGCCGCCTGTACCGCGCGGCAGAATGGTCGGCATGACCGACACCGCGACGGGTGCCAGCACCACCGATGAGCAGGGCCGCTACGTGATCCCCGGTGGGGAGTTCACCCGCGACCAGCGCTACATCGCGACCCGGATCACCGCCGACGGCAGGGACGGCTACCCGGTCGAGCCCGGCCGCTACCGGCTGGTCGTCAGCCGGGCCTGCCCGTGGGCGAGCCGGGCGGTGATCGTACGGCGGCTGCTCGGGCTGGAGCAGGCGCTGCCGATGGCGGTCGCCGGGCCGACGCACGACGCGCGCAGCTGGACCTTCGACCTGGACCCGGACGGCCGGGACCCGGTGCTGGGCATCGAGCGGCTGCAGGACGCCTACTTCGCGCGGTTCCCCGGCTACGAGCGCGGCATCACGGTGCCCGCGATCGTGGACGTGACCACGGGCAAGGTGGTGACCAACGACTACGCCCCGATGACGATCGACCTGTCGCTGGAGTGGACCGCCCACCACCGGCCGGGCGCGCCCGAGCTGTATCCGGCCGCGTTGCGGGCCGAGATCGACGAGATCAACGCGGTGGTGTTCAAGGACGTCAACAACGGGGTGTACCAGTGCGGCTTCGCCGGGTCGCAGCGGGCGTACGAGGCGGCGTACCGGCGGCTGTTCGCGCGGCTCGACGCGCTGTCGGAGCGGCTGGCCACGCGACGCTACCTGGTCGGTGACACGATCACCGAGGCCGACGTGCGACTGTTCACGACGCTGGTGCGCTTCGACGCGGTGTACCACGGGCATTTCAAGTGCAACCGGCAGAAGCTGGCCGAGATGCCGGTGCTGTGGGCGTACGCGCGGGATCTGTTCGCCACGCCGGGGTTCGGCGACACGGTTCACTTCGGGCACATCAAGTCGCACTACTACGAGGTGCACCGTGACATCAACCCGACCGGGGTGGTGCCCGCCGGGCCCGATCTGTCGGGCTGGCTCACCCCGCACGGGCGCGAGGAGCTGGGCGGCCGCCCGTTCGGCGACGGCACCCCGCCCGGCCCGGTCGCGCCCGACGAGACGGTGCCGGATTTCGGGTGAGGCGGGCTCGAGCAGCACGCCGTGGCACACTCGCCGCGTGAAGATCGATCAGGCGGATGTGGGCGACGTGGCCGGCCTTGCCGGGTTGTTGTGGCTGGACACCGTCAAGGAGGAACCAGAAGGGCGGTCCGTCGAGGCGTTCGCCGCGGAACTCGCGCAGTGGTGGGCCGCCCATCGGGAGTCGCACCTGGCGTTCGTCGCCCGGGTCGGCGAACCGGAGATCGTCGGCATGGCGTGGGTCGCGCTCCTGCCCCGCATCCCGAGGCCGGGCGCGACCAGCCGGATGTCCGCTGACATCCAGACCGTCTTCGTGCTGCCCGAGCAGCGCGGCCAGGGCATCGGCTCGGCGCTCGTGCAGGCCGCCGCGGAGCATGCGATCCGCCTCGGTGCCATCCGGGTGACGGTCCATTCCGGCCGCAGGGCGGTGCCGGTGTACGAGCGGCTGGGCTTCGAGTCGTCGCGGCAGCTTCTGCAGCTGCCACCGGACTAGGAACATGGCGGAGGGTGGTCATGCGCTTGTGGGACGTTCCCGGCCCGTTCGCACCATCGATCACCTGAGCCGTTTCGCGCACTCCTCGGCGATGAATGCCTGCAGGTCCTGGCCCATGGACGCGGTCGCCGTCCCGGCGTTGTCCAGCCAGGCGCGCTGCCCGTCGGTGAGGGTGATCAAAAGGTCCTCGCCGACCATGCCCGTGTCCAGCGCCGCGCACCACTCGTCGCGGTCCTCACCCGACAACCCGTCGTTCCACCATGAAGACATGCTCTGCTCGTCCATGGTCTCGACGTTACGACGTGACCGGGGGCACGCGGCCGGAAACGCGTGACCACCCGGGTAGCTGATCGGCGTGTCCGGCGGCACGGCCGGTCACACCGCGGCGAGCACCGCGGGGATCTCGTCGGCGATCTCCCGGGCCAGGAAGCCGATCCGCCCGAACCGGGGTGCCAGCCGCTGGGCGCTGCCGGCGTGCGCGTACGCCGCCCAGCAGGCGGCCTGTGCGGGTTGCGCGCCCCGGCACAGCAGGCCGGTGACGACGCCGGCGCGTACGTCGCCGCTGCCGGAGGTGCCCAGGCCGCTGCCGCCGGTCTGCTCCCACCAGGTCCGGCCGTCCGGTTCGGCGATGCGCCCGAACAGCGACACCACGGCGCGGTAGCGCTGCGCGATGCGTACCGCGACATCCGTCAGGTCTTCGTCGAGGTCGCCGCCGAGCAGGTAGCGGGCTTCGTCGATGTTGGGGGTGAGCACGTAGGAGCCGGGCCGGTCGGCGGTGAGCGACGGGTCCTTGCTGAGTGCCCCGAGGGCGTAGGCGTCCAGTACGACGGTGGTTTCGGGCCTGGTGGCCGCGAGCACGTGGCGCAGCAGGGCCGCGGCGTGGTCGATGTCGCCGAGGCCGGGTCCGATGGCGACGGCCGACGCCTGCCCGGCCAGCTCGGCGAGCCGGTCGGGCAGGACCTGGCCGGGCTCGGGCAGGTCGAGGACCAGCGCTTCGGGCACCTGGATGCTGAGCGCGGTGGCCGTCGACTCCTCGACGGCGAGCTGGAGCACGCCGGCCCCGGCGCGCAGCGCGGCGACTCCGGCGAGCAGGACCGCGCCGGGGGTGTGCCGCGAGCCGCCGACGATCAGGGCGGTGCCGCGGCTGTCCTTGGCTCCGGCGACCTCGGGCAGCGGCCAGTCGCGCAGCAGTTGGACGGTGACGATGGCGGGTTCAGACCGGCTCGGCACGCAGGCCCTCCTCGCGGGTCGGGGTGGTGTCGCGGGCGCGCAGGTGGGCGACGTCGTTGAACAGCTGCGGGGTGAGGCGGCCGTCGCCGTCCCGGGCCCATAGGCTGATGGAGGTGTTGACGATCGCCTCGGCGCGGCTGAGGTCGAGCAGGCGCTGCTCGTCGAGGTCTTCGACGAGGTAGCGGATGATCTGTACGACGACGTCGTGGGTGACCAGCAGGACGCGCCGGCCGTCGTGGTCGCGGCGCAGGTCGGACAGCAGCATGCGGATGCGCAGGGCGACGTCGGCCCAGGACTCGCCGCCGGGTGGGCGGTAGTAGAACTTGCCGAGGCGCTGGCGGCGATCGGCCTCGGTGGGGTGCAGTTCCTGTACGCCGCGGGCGGTGAGCAGGTCGAGGATGCCGAGTTCCCGGTCGCGCAGCCGTTCGTCGCAGGTCAGGCGCAAGTCGAGTCCGTCGGTCATGGCTTTGGCCGTGTCGAGGGTGCGCAGGTAGGGCGAGACGAGCACCAGGTCGGGTCTGGGCTGGCCGGCCAGCCAGCCGCGGGTGGCGGCCGCCTGTTCGCGGCCCAGGTCCGACAGGGGCACGTCGGGGTCGCGCGGGGCGAGGTCCAGGCGCTGGGCCCCGGAGCCTTCGGCGAGCACAGCGGCGACGTTGCCGATGCTCTCGGCGTGGCGTACGGCGCCCAGCCATTCCAGTTCGCCCATGTCTCCCCTTGGCCACTGATGAGGTCACTGAGTTACCCGTCCGCCCGCCGTTGACACGTCCCACGCAAGGTGATCATGAAGTTATGTCCGGGACACGCCGTTGAGCCGTGCCATAAGTTCATGATCGACGCGGGTGGGTCAGGGGAGGATGGAGTCGGTGTGTTAGGCATCGCGTCGAGCATGGCTGCCGCGCCGTCGGCGGTGGCCAGGTCGGCGGCGACCCCGGTGACCGGCGCGTCCGGCACGGCGGATCGCAGCCGGGCCGCCGCCTCTTCGGTCGACGCGCCGCGGCCGTTGACGACGACGTGCGCACCGCAGCGGGCCAGGCCTTCGGCGATGGCGTATCCGATGCCCTGGGTGGAGCCGGAGACGAGCGCCGTGCGCCCGGACAGGTCGATCATCACCGGTCCATCATCCCAGCGAAGCGACACGATCCGGGCTCATCCGGGCACAGTGCGGGCTCAGGCGTCGGCGGCGCCGCGCTGCTCGGCCGGGGACAGCCCGACGCCGGGGTAGGGGCGTTCCAGGCGCTGCTGCTCACGCAGGTGCTCGGGGGCGAGCCAGCGGGCCAGGTGGTATCCGGCGATGGTGACGATCGTGCCCAGCGCGATCCCGCTGAGCTGGAACGTCGGGCTGAACACCAGCGAGGTGTCGCCGATCGCGATGATGATGCCCGCGGCCAGCGGGACGAGGTTGATCGGGTTGCCGAAGTCGACGCCGTTCTCCTTCCAGATCTTCGCGCCGAGCAGGCCGATCATGCCGTACAGGACGACGGTGATGCCGCCGAGCACACCGCCCGGGGTGGCCGAGATGATCGCGCCGAACTTCGGCGAGAAGCCGAACAGGATCGCCACGATCGCCGCGATGAAGTACGCCGCCGTCGAGTAGATCCGGGTCGCCGCCATCACCCCGATGTTCTCCGCGTACGTGGTGGTCGGCGAGCCGCCGACGGAGCTGGCCAGCATGGTCGCGACGCCGTCGGCGCCGATGGCCTTGCCCATGACCGGGTTGAGGTCGCGGCCGGTCATCTCGGCGACCGCCTTGACGTGCCCGGCGTTCTCGGCGATCAGCGCGACGACCGCGGGCAGCACCAGCAGGATGAACGCGAACGAGAACGCCGGGGTGTGCCAGCCGGCGACCTCGTTGCCGTCGGCGCCGGTGGTGGTGTGCGGCGGGAAGCCGACCCAGGGCGCGGCGGCGACCCCGGACCAGTCGACGCGGTCGTGGCTGGTCGGCCCGCTCGCGCCGGGCAGCACCGAGGTGATCGGACCGGCGACGCGGTCGAGCAGCCAGGACAGCAGGTATCCGAAGATCAGCCCGAGGAAGATGGCGATACGGCCGACGAAGCCGCGGGCGGCGACCGCGACCACGATGACGAACACCATGGTCACCAGGGCCACCCACTGGTCCTGCGGCCAGTACACCGACGCCACGACCGGGGCGAGGTTGAAGCCGATCAGCATGACCACCGCGCCGGTGACGACCGGGGGCAGCACGGCGTGCAGCACCCGGAAGCCGAGCAGGTGGATGAGCAGGCCGACCAGCGCCAGCACCAGGCCGGCGACCAGGATCGCGCCGGTGACCTGTGCGGAGTCGCCGCCCTGGGCCCGGATCGCGGCGACGGCGCTGACGAACGACGCCGACGTGCCCAGGTAGCTGGGTACGACACCCTTGACGATGAGCAGGAAGCAGATGGTCGCGACGCCGCTCATCATGATGGCCAGCTGCGGGTTGAGGCCCATGACGATCGGGAAGACGAACGTCGCCCCGAACATGGCCACCACATGCTGCGCGCCCAGTCCGGCCATGCGCGGCCAGGACAGCCGCTCGTCGGGCGCGACGACCTGGCCGGGCGGCGGGGTCCTGCCCCCGTAGACCTCACGCCATCCGAACACCGGCCACCTCACGCCCCGCTCGCGCCCAGAACCACCCGCCGACCGCCTACCCGGCGCAACGGACTGCTCACAGGATGCACCGCGCGAAGGCCGGCGGCGGACGGGCCACGCCGTGCCGGTCGCCGATCGGCCCCGGGATCACGGTCCGTCCCCGGCCCACGGGGCCACCTCGGCCGGGTACATCTTTTTTGATGTGGCCACATCAAAAAAGATGTACCCGCGCACGGAGACACCTCGCCGAACGGGCGGCTCGCACCCCAGCGGCTCTCAGGCGCGCCCGCGGGCCGGGCGCGGAAGCTCGGCGGCCTCCCCGGACAGCATCCTGGTCAGCACCGTCAGCGGCATCGGGTGGGCGAGGTGGTAGCCCTGGGCGTTGACGACGCCGAGGCGGGCCAGTTCGGACAGCTGTGCGGCGTTCTCGACACCTTCGGCGGTGACCCGCAGCCCGAGGCCGTGCGCGAGGTCCGTGAGCAGCTTGACGACCGCGTGGTCGCGCGGGTTGTGCAGCATCCCGGCGACGAACGCCCGATCGATCTTGATCCCGTGGATGGCCAGCGTGGACAGGTAGCGCAGGTTCGTCGAGCCCGCGCCCATGTCGTCGAGGGTCAGCCAGACCCCGAGCGCGATCAGCCGTTCCAGGCGCGGCCCGGCGTCGGCGAGGGTCTGCAGGTCGGCCTCCTCGGGCAGCTCCAGGCGCAGCCGGGACGCGGGCAGGCCGGTCTCGGCCAGCGTCTGCACGACCATCTCGTCGAAGGGCCCGGCCAGGGTCGGCGCGGACAGGTTCACGTTGACCCAGCTCGGCGACCGCTCCCCCAGCTCCGCGTCCATCGCGACCAGGTCCGCGCACGCCCGGTGCAGCACCCAGCGGTCGAGTGCGGGCAGGTGCCCGGCGCGGCGCGCCCCGGGCAGGAACCGGCCCGGCGGCAGCAGGCCCAAGGTCGGGTGCTGCCAGCGCACCAGCGCCTCCACCGAGGCCACCGAGCGGTCGCTGACCCGTACGATCGGCTGGTAGAACAGCCGCAGCTCGCCGTGCTCGACGGCCTGCGCGACGGTCCGGTCGACGAGTTCGACGTCGCCGGCCAGCCCGGCTTCCACGCCGACGGCCAGCTCGACCTGGTTGCCGCCGGCCTGCTTGGCCCGGTACATGGCCATGTCCGCCTCGCTGGCCAGCGTCTGCGGGTCGGAGCGGTTGCCGGAAACGGCCACCCCGATGCTGGCGTAGGGATGCAGCGCCGGGTCGTGGCGACCGTCGCGCGCGGCGATCGCCAGCAGGCACCGCCGGCCGAGTTCGAGTGCCGCCTCCTCGGCGCAGACGTCGCGCCGCACCCGGGCGAGCACGGCGAACTCGTCGCCGCCGAGCCGGGCCGCGATCTCGCCCGGTCGCAGCGCGTCGCGCAGCTGGTGGGCCACCAGGGTGAGCACCGAGTCGCCGGCCTGGTGGCCGTGCGAGTCGTTGATGCGCTTCATGCCGTCGATGTCGACGAACGCGACGGCGACCCGGTCGCCGTCGCCGCCGGCGTCCGCACAAGCGGCGGCGAGCAGGTCGAGGAAGTGCGAGCGGTTGGCCAGCCCGGTGAGGTCGTCGCGGACGGCCCGGTCGGCGAACTGGGTGGCGAGCGCGTCGAACAGGTGCGCGGCGGACACGGTGCCCACCCGGTGCGCGTCGAGGTCGACGATCAGGTCGTCGTAGCGGTGCTCGGCGGGCCGGGTGCGCAGCAGGTGCGAGGCGGCCGCGACGGTCGTGGCGCCGGGCAGGAACAGCGGCTTCCAGTCCGCGACCGCGGAAACCGGGCGTTGCCGCCACAACAGGCGTCCGTAGCCGAAAGGCCCCGACATGGCCTGGTCGAACCGTCCGCGCATGATCAGGCCCAGCCGGTCGCCGTCGGCCACGATCACGGCCATGAGGTCGCTGCGCGACCGGAACGTCGCCTCCAGCGACTCGCAGGGCGTGTCCGCGTCCACGACCAGCGCAGGACGCGCCAAGGTCCCGATGTTCCCCGTGACCGTCATCCGTCACCTCCCTGTGTCCGGACAGTCCCTCCCGAAGGTAGTCACGACCAGGCCGAACATCCAGGTCCATCGGTGTTGTTCCCAGCCGCCCCCGCCCGGAGTGCAGCCGGTCACGGTACGGCCCCGGACGCGGGAAGGCCGACCCGGCACAGCGGCCGGGTCGGCCTTCGATCAGTCACCTACCTGCGGACCACCCGGGTCACGGGAAGTTGGTGACGGTGCTCGGCACGGTGG
The DNA here is from genome assembly GCF_016862635.1 of Catellatospora coxensis. Lineage (GTDB taxonomy): Bacteria > Actinomycetota > Actinomycetes > Mycobacteriales > Micromonosporaceae > Catellatospora > Catellatospora coxensis. Next base: position 83,189 of record NZ_BONI01000034.1, read on the forward strand.
CCGTGCCCTGCGCGGGTCCGCCGGTGGTGTTGATGACGTTGTCGATCACACCGTTGCCGCCGAGCGACACCGTGGACACGCTGTGGAACTTGACGTTGGGGTTGACCGGCGTCTCGATGCCTCTGGCGGCGTGGATCGTCGGATCCACGTTGAAGTAGCAGTAGACGCCCAGACCCCACGCCTCGTGGCTGGTCACCGTGTCGGCCACCTTGTACGCGGCGTAGCCTCTGGTCGACCCGTTCATGTAGGCCGCCTGGTTCGGCGGGTCGTAGGGCAGCTCGTTCTGGAAGAAGATCGTCCGGCCGCCCTGGCCGTTCCAGACGACGTTGTACTTCTGGTAGTGCTCGACGAACAGACCGGTCGCCAGCACGTTGTTGCCGTTGACGATGACGCCGTAGTCGGCCGTGTTGACGGTCCAGCCGATGCCCGCGCCGTGGTCGCCGCGCCACGCCCAGATGTGGTCGATGATCACGTTGTTGCTGTTGACCAGCAGGCTGGTGGTGGCCTTGCCGGCGTGCGCGCCGCCGATCCGGAAGAACACGTCCGAGATCGACGTCGGGTTGGCGGCGTGGCTGGCCGTCGACCCGTTCGGGCCGAGCTGCAGCAGCACCGGCGAGTTGGTCGCGCCGGCGTCGAACAGCACACCGGCGATCTTGACGCCGTCGACGTCGGCGACCGACATCGGGATGACCCCGTTGTCCGGGATGATCGTCGCGTAGCCCAGGCCCAGCACGACGGTGTCGGCCCGGTTGACGTTGATGGTGCCGTTGACGTGGTAGATGCCCGGCGTGAACAGCAGGTGCAGGCCCTGGGCCAGCGCCTGGTTGATCCGCGCCGCGGTGTCGCCCGGCTTGGCCACGTAGAACGAGGTCAGCGGCAGCGAGGTGCCGGGGGTGGAGCCGCTCGCCCAGGTGGTGCCGGAGGCGTTGTTGCGCAGCGACGGGACGAAGACCCGGTAGTTGCCGCCGCTGTCGAGGTACAGGTACGGCTTCTCCCGGCTCTGCGGGGTGTTGGCCAGCGTCGTGTAGACGGGGTTCGGGAAGCCGGTCGGCGGCGCGCCGACGACACCCGAGAACACCATGTTCCACACGCCGTTGACCCAGCTGCCGATCTGGCTGTCACGGGTGTACCACTGCTGCTGCGAGTACGGCCCGACGGCGCCGGAGACGCGGCTGTCGGCGATGTAGCCGCCGGAGGCCCAGCCGTAGCCGTTCGGGGCGAGGTTCAGGTCGCCGTGGATGTCCATCCGCCGGAACGGCGCGGCCTGCGACACGGCCCACCGGGTGAACCCGGCCGACGGGTAGATCGACAGGTTCTCCGCCGAGCGCCAGAAGTTCTGCGTGGCGTTGCCCTGGAACCAGCCGGCGTCCACGGTCACGTCGCCGTTGATCCGGACGTCGCCGGGGTTCTGGCCGAGACCGATGATCGAGGTGTAGAAGCCGATCTGGGCGTTGAACCCGCTGTAGGTGCCCGGCTTGAACGCCAGCGCGTAGCGCTGCAGGCCGAACTGGTTGGACTCCATCTCGTTGAAGACGGCGTCGACCTGCGACTGGATCGTCGCGCCGGACATGGACGGGTCGAAGACCTTCACGTTCGGGCCGAGCGAGCCGCCGCCCTGGATCGGGCCGCCGCTGGGGCTGGGCGAGGCCGGGACGCTGGGGCTGGGCGAGGTCGGGGTGCCGGAGCGCACGGCGACCTCCCACAGCGAGTAGCCCCAGCCGGTGGCCCGGGCCGTCATGTAGACGCGCACGTAGCGTGCCGTGGCCGACGCGCTGATGGTGGCGGTGCCGCCGGTGCCGGTGGTGGTGCTCCAGACCGTGGTCCAGCTGGTCGCGTTGGTCGACACCTGGATCTGGTACGCCGTGGCGTAGGCGCCTTCCCAGGTCAGGATGACCTGGCAGATCGGGGTGTTCGCGCCGAGGTCGATCTGCAGCCACTGCGGGTCGGCGAAGGCGCTGGACCAGCGGGTGGTGCCGCTGCCGTCGACGGCGTTGGAGGCCGGCGTGCCGGCGTTCTCGACCGAGGAGGCGGTCGCGGTCTTGCCCTGGGCCACGTTCGCGGTGCCGCAGCCGGTGCCGCCGCCGATCTCGCCGTAGACCTGGAACTCCCACAACGAGTAGCCGTAGCCGGTCGCGCGGGCAGTGCCGTAGACCCGCACGTAGCGGCCCGAGCCGGTCACGTTGATCGTCTGCACGCCGCCGGTGCCGGTGGTCGTGCTGTAGATCGTGGTCCAGCTCGTGCCGTTGGCCGAGGACTGGATCTGGAACGCGGTGGCGTACGCCGCCTCCCAGCGCAGGATGACCTGGCTGAGGGTGGCGGTGTCACCGAGGTCGACCTGGATCCACTGCGGGTCGCTGGCCGCGCTGGACCAGCGGGTGCCGTTGTTGCCGTCGACCGCGGCCGTGGCGGGCGTGCCCGCGTTCTCGACCGACGACGCGGTGACGGGCTTGCCCTGCGAGAGCAGGGTCACCGCGGCGTCGGCCGTGCTGCTGCCGATCACGACCAGGTAGGCCATGAGAAGTACGCCCACGGTTGCGAGCACGAGGGCGTATAGGGGTCTGCCGCGGGATACGGCCAGACGGGGGACGGATTGCATCTCTTCTCCCTGCTAGGGGCCTGGAGGACGGGGCCGGCCGGCCTGTGCGATCAGGACGGTCGGAGGACGGTAGAGAGCGCTCTCTGAAACAGAGGGTTGTCGTTTGTTCGATGACTGTCAAGGGCGTGTTTCCACGGTGTGTCGCAGAGATCCGTTCAGAAGGTGCCCAGGCAGCGCTTTTGTTGCCGGGTACAGCATTCCGCCCGCCGAGTTGGCACGGCCCGCTTTCGTCGATCATGGGAGAGCGATTGCCCACGATCGCCGGCGGCCGCGGACCCCCTGCGCAGGCACCTGCCGTAACCTGCTTGGTTGGCGTACACGGCAGGAATGCCCGATCATGTTGCGGAAGATGTGGCGTCTGTGACAGAACGGGCACGCCGCCCTGGTTAGCCGCGGTTCCCGCTGGGTACTGGCGGCTTGCCGGCCGCGCCGAAGAAAGGATCGCCATGGCTGATGCGGTAACCGTCGACGAGATCAACCCGGGTGACCACGCGTGCCTGACGTTCACCGACCCGGATGAGCGGCTGGACCTGGTCGCCGAGTTCGTCGCGGACGGCCTGCACCGCGGGCAGCGGCTGATCTGCTTCACCGATGCGCTGACCCCGGACGAGCTGGCCGAGGAGCTGGCCATGCGCGAGGTCGCCGCCGCGGCGGCCATCGGCCGCGGCCAGCTCACCCTGTACACCAGCCAGGACGCCCCGGCCGTGAACGGCGGGGCGACCGCCGAGCGCATGGTCGCCCTGATCGCGCAGGAGCGCCACCAGGCAGCCCGGCGCGGCATCCCCGGGCTGCGGGTCAGCGCCGACATGTGCTGGGCGGGCCGGCCGAGCGCCGTGGACCAGCTGGTCGCGTTCGAGCAGCAGGCGGCGAGCCTGTTCACCGACGGGCGGCTCACCGCGATCTGCCAGTACGACCGCGAGACCTTCGACTCGGTGACGCTGGCCTTCGCCACCGACGCCCACCACAAGACGGTCGCGGCGCTGGCCTACCACGACACGCCGCTGCTGCGGATCTGCCGCCAGCACCGACCGCCCGGCGTGCGCGTCGCCGGCGAGATGGACTACACCCACCTGCAGCCGCTGCAGCAGGCGCTGACCGAGGCGCTGCGCCTGGACGACAACATCCACCTCAACCTGGGCAAGCTGCGGTTCATCGACGTCACGGCGGCCACCGCCATCGTCAAGGCCGCCGCGACCCTGCCCGCCGGACGGCGGATGCTGGTCTCCTGCCCGTCGGCGGTGGCCGTGGTGCTCGACGCCGTCGGGGCCGAACACGTGCCGCAGCTGGCGCTGCAGAGGCAGTCATGACCGGCGCCGACCAGTTCCAGGACCCTTCGCCCGCGGTGGCGGAGCCGACGGGGCTGGACACGGTCTTCGTCGCCGACGACCTGTACTCGCTGCGCGCGGCCGTCGCCGCGCACGCGGGCGAGTTCGGGCTGGCCGAACCGGGGCTGGGCAGGCTGCTGGTGGTGGCCACGGAGCTGGCCACCAACGCCATCCGGCACGGCGGCGGCAAAGGCCGGCTGCGCCTGTGGCGGCACGACGGCTCGATCGTCTGCCAGGTCAGCGACGACGGTCCGGGCATCGCCGACACGGCGAGCGCGGGCATGAGTCAGGTGCCGCTGAGCACCGAGGGCGGTCGCGGCCTGTGGGTGGTCCGCCAGTTCACCGACGAGATGACGATCACGGTCCAGGACCCTGGCACCAGCATCACCGTCAAGATCCTTCTCTGATCCGGGTCACCGCTCCTGCCCCAGGTCGTGGGCCAGCAGCGCGACCTGCACCCGGTTGTTCAGCTCCAGCTTCGCCAGCAGGCGCGACACGTACGCCTTGACCGTGGCGACGCTCATGTGCAGGCGCACCCCGATCTCCGCGTTCGACAGGCCCTGCCCGACCGCGACCGCGACCTCCCGCTCCCGCTCGGTCAGCCGGCTCAGCAGCTGCTGCGCGTGCGCCGCCCGCGCCGCCCCGGGACCAGCGGTCACCTGGTCGATCAGCCGCCGGGTCACCGACGGCGACAGCATCGGCTCGCCCGCCGCGACCCGGCGCAGGGCGCGTACCAGCTCCGCGGGCGGGGTGTCCTTGAGCAGGAAGCCGCTGGCCCCGGCCCGCAGCGCCCGCAGCACCTGCTCGTCGGCGTCGAACGTGGTCAGCACGACCACGTCCGGCGCGTCCGGCCGGCGGCGCAGCAGCTCCGTCGCGGCCAGGCCGTCCAGGCGCGGCATGCGGATGTCCATCAGCACGATGTCGGGCGCGTGCGCGGCCACCGCCGCGGGCACCTCGGTGCCGTCGGCGGCCTCGCCGACGACCCGCAGATCGTCCAGCCCCGCCAGCATCATCGACAGCCCGGCGCGCACCAGCGGATCGTCGTCGACGATCAGCAGCCGGATCACGCCGGCCACGGCTGCCACGTCCACAACCGGAAGTCGCCCGCCGGCGTACGCCCGTGCTCGATCCGGCCGCCCGCCAGCGACACCCGCTCGGCGAGCCCGACCAGGCCCGTCCCGGTCCCCGGGATCTCCCGCTGCGGCGGCACACCGACCGGCGCGCGGCTGAGCACCTCCACCGTGATGCCCTGCTCCGGCCCGCCCTCGACGGCGACCTGCACCACCGCACCGGGCGCGTGCTTGCGGGCGTTGGTCAGCCCCTCCTGGACCACCCGGTACGCGGTGCGCGCCACGTGCGCGGGCAGCTCCACCGGATCCGGCAGCCGCCGGGTCAGCCGCACCCGCATCCCAGCCGACTCCGACTCGGCGACCAGATCCGGCAGGTCGGACAGCGTCGGCTGGGGGCGTTCAGGCTCGCCGCCGAAATCGTCGGGCGTGCGGAGCACCCCGATCACCGCGCGCAGATCCTGCAGCGCCTGGTGGGCGCTGTCCCGGATCACCCCCGCCGCGCGGGCGACCTCGTCGGCGGGCGCGTCCGGCCGGAACTCCAGCGCGCCCGCGTGCAGGCTGAGCAGCGAGATCCGGTGCGCGAGCACGTCGTGCATCTCCCGAGCGATGCGGGTGCGCTCCAGCTGGCGGGCCTGCTCGACGCGCAGCTCCTGCTCGGCCTCGGCCCGCACCGTACGCTCCCGCAGCGTGTGCACGAGCTGCCGGCGGGCGCCGACCGCCAGCGCCCAGGCGGTGGCCACCGCCAGGACCAGCCAGGACCAGGCCACCGACGGCCAGTAGGACAGTTCCTTGTCCGGGTAAAGGTGCACGTACGGCAGCAACAGCACCGCGTTGGCCGCGCCGACCGCCAGCACCGCGCCCAGCCGGCCCCGCGCGCCGAGCGTGAGCAGGGCGACGATCGCCGCCCCGCCGGACAGCGGTGAGAACGATCCCGCAACCGCGGTCGCCACGGCCAGCGCGAGCGGGCAACGCCGCCGCCAGAACAGCGCCACGCACAGCACCACCCCGGCGACGAGGTCGGCGAGCTGGATCAGCTCCGGCACCGGCCGTCCGGCGGCTTCCAGGTCGTACACGGTGAGCCCGATGAGCACCGCGGCGACGAACAGGGCGGCGTCGACCGCCCAGTCGCGGGCGGTGCGCCGCCGTACGGCCCCGTCGGGCTGCAGGTCGCCGGGCAGCAGGTGGCGCAGCAGTCGCGGCTGGTGGGCGGGGGCGGCGGTGCTCGTTATGGTGGCTCCCAGGTTACGGGCGGCCTGCTCGGGCGGGTACCGACTTTGGTCTACGCCTGCCGCCGACCAAGGTCTGCGACCGTCGCCCTGCGGCCGCTGCGCGCCGGGACCGCGGCCCGCGACGCTGGTACGCATGATCGAAGTCGCGCATCTCACCAAGCGCTACGGCGCGCAGACGGCCGTCGACGACGTGTCGTTCCGCTGCACGCCCGGCACCGTCACCGGCTTCCTCGGCCCGAACGGGGCCGGCAAGTCCACCACCATGCGGCTGATCTGCGGGCTCACCCCGCCGACCGGCGGCCACGCCACCGTCGCCGGCCGCCCCTACCGGCAGCTGGCCAACCCGGGCCGGGAGGTCGGCATCCTGCTCGACGCCTCCGCCCAGCACCCGGGACGCACCGGCCGCGAGACCCTGACCCTGGCCGCGCATCTGCTGCGGATGCCCACCAGCCGGGTCGCCGAACTGCTCGCCCGGGTCGACCTGCCCGCCGCGGCGGCCCGCAAACGCGTCGGCGACTACTCCCTCGGCATGCGCCAGCGCCTCGGCCTGGCCCAGGCCCTGCTCGGCGAGCCGCGGGCGCTGATCCTCGACGAGCCCGCCAACGGACTGGACCCCGAGGGCATCTACTGGATGCGCGGCCTGCTGCGCGACTTCGCCAACCGCGGTGGCACCGTGCTGCTGTCCTCGCACCTGCTACGCGAGGTCGAGGCGGTCGCCGACCGGCTCGTCATGATCGGCAACGGGCGGGTCGTCGCGCAGGGCGCCAAGGACGAGCTGCTGTCCGGCGCGGGGATGCGGGTACGCGCTGTGGACCCCGCCGCGCTGCACCACGCGCTCGCGGCAGCCGGGCTGTCGGCCACCCCCGCCGACGGCGGCGCGCTGCTCGTCGACGCCACCGCCGAAGCCGTCGGCCGGGCCGCCGCCGCTGCCGGCGTGGTGCTGCTGGAGCTGCAGCCCGGCCGCGCCCGGGGCCTGGAGGAGATGTTCCTCAGCCTCACCAACGGCACCACGACCCCGGAAGGGACCGCCCGATGACCGTCACCGCCCCCGCCCGCGCCACCGCCACCGTCGCGACGCCGCCCCACTCCCCTGTCCCGCTGTGGCGGCTGACCGCCGTCGAGCTGCGCAAGATGGCCGACACCCGATCCGGCGCCTCGCTGCTGGCCGTCGTCGGATTGCTCGCCGCCGCCGTCGTCACCGTGCTGTCGCTGAGCTCCGACGCCCCCGAGTTCGACTTCGGCGGCCTGCTCGGCCCGACGGTGCTGCCCGCGGCGGTGCTGCTGCCGGTGCTCGGCGTGCTGTCGGTCACCAGCGAATGGTCCCAGCGCACCACGCTCACCACGTACGCGCTGGTGCCGCGGCGGATGCGGGTCGCCGCGGCGAAGGTGCTCGCCGCGCTCGCGCTGGCCGTGCTCGCGTACGCGGCGTGCCTGGCCGCGACCGCTGCGGCGCTGCCGTTCGCGGGCGACCCCGACCCGTGGCACCTGCCCGCATCGGCACTGGGCAAGGCGGGCCTGTTCCTGGTCGTCAACGTGCTGCTCGGGGTCGCGTTCGGCATGCTGCTACTCAACTCGGCCCTGGCGATCGTGCTGTACTTCGTGCTGCCGATCGCGTGGAGCATCCTCGGCGAGATGGTGGCCGCCCTGGCCCGCCCCGCCGAGTGGCTGGACCTGTCGGTGACCTCGGGCCTGCTCCTGGAGCCGGTCATGACCGGGCGGGACTGGGCCCGGCTGGGCGCCTCGGTCGCGGTCTGGATCGTGCTCCCGATGGTGCTGGGCCTGGTCCGGGTGGCCCGCCGCGAGATCAAGTGAGGCTGACTCCGGGCTGACGACAGCCGTGGCCGGCGGACACACTCCCGTGCCCGCCGGCCACGCGTCCACTCACGACGGCGTGGACGATGCTCGATATCGTCGGCGCACGCCCGCCCATGCGACGGACCTGCCCGCCGAACGTCCCGCCCTGGCCGCCCTGCTGGTGCAGCCGGCGCGCCGGGTCGCCGCCGCCGGGGCGTACGCGACGATGCTCGACCTCGTGGCGCGCGGCGTCCTGCTCCTGGACACGGCAGCCGGCACGATCCGCGCCGCGCAGCCGCACCCGCCGGTGGCCGAGGTCACCCCGAAACTCGGCCACGTGAGCCGGGCCGAGATCGTCGACGGTCAGGCCGCGAAGCGCGGCCGGGCGTTTCAGATTCCCATGAGGACTTCCTCGATGACCTCCCCGTAGAAGGCGTCCGGTTCGACGCATGGCGGGTCCACCGCACGCAGTTCCTGTTCGATCAGGTCGGCCCAGCGCTCGGACTCCCCTGGCAGGGAGCGGACGTCTGGCATCTGTTCCCACAGCGTGGTGAACCGCAGGAGACACTCGACGAACGCGTCCAGCGAGGAATTGACGAAGCCGGGATGGGTATCGCCTGGGTACAGCGACACCGCCCACACTTCGCCTGTCGCCGGGCTCATCGCGAAGAACGATCCTGAGCAACGACCGAACCGCAGGAAGGCGTCGGGTGAGCCCACCACCTGCACCGGCTGCGGCGGCTCGGCCGTGAAGGACTCGTCCTCGATCGCACGCGGCAACCCGACCTCCGTCAGCACTCGCACCGCGTCCGGGGGCAGCGTCATCCCGCTCAGCGCGGCCGCATCGGCCCGCACCAGGTTGTCCACGCCGAAGTAGCCGGCGAGGTCTTCGTACCGGACGGACATGGGTCTCCACTCTTGGCGATCGGGCCGCAGGTCCGCCGGTTCTCGGCGGGGGCGCGTCAGGGCAGGTGGTGCTTGGCGAAGTAGTCCGCGATCAGGGTGCTGGCGTCCACGGGGTGTTCGCGGGCGTTCGGCCACTCGTGGGCCATGGCCGGCAGGGCGTACACCACGTGCTCTCCGCCGTTGGCGCAGGTGGACACGCGGCGTTCGGCCCGGCCGCGGGCGTTGGCGATCGGGGTGACGACGGGCGCGGCACAGCCCGCGGCCTCCCGCCAGGACTCGTTGGTGCTGCTCCAGGCGGGCGAGAGCATGTCCTGTCCACCCTGGAACGTCAGCACCGACACCGGGTTGCCCGTGCCGAGCGGCGTGGTCCAGGCGGCGACGGTGTCCATCCGGCCGCTGACCGGCGCGATCGCGGCGAACCGTCCCGGCAGCTCCCGGGCCAGGCGGTAGCTGAACGCCGCGCCGGCGGAGAACCCGGCGACGTAGGTCCGCTTGCGGTCGGCGGCCCAGGTGGACGCGAGATGGTCCACGAGCGCGGCGATGAATCCGACGTCACCGCTGGTGGGATCGCCCGCGGTTCCGGAGTTCCACCGGCCGCCCTCGCCCTGCGGGTAGGCGACCAGGAAGCCGCCCTTGTCCGCGAGCGGGTTCATGCCGCTCTGCCCGGCCGCCCCGGCGCTGTTGCCGGGCTGCCCGTGCAGGACCAGCACCAGCGGTAGCGGCGTGCCGGGCCGGTATCCGGGTGGCGCGTGCAGCGTGTAGTCGCGCTTCACCCCGGCGTGCACGATCGCGAGCGTGTGGTCGCCGGGGCCGGGCTGGTCGGGCGGCAGGCTGATGGCCGGGCTCGGGCTCGCGCTCGCCGCCGGCGGTGTCGGCGCGGCGGGGCTACAGGCGGTGAGTACCGTGGCGATGCCGAGCAGGGCGAAGACGCGTTTCACGAGTACCCCCTATGTCAGAGTTGACATGTCAGAATTTACATAGTGAGGAGGGCGCATGGCGGCCGGCGAGGGTGACGATTCGGCAACGACCGGTTCGACGCTGGGCTATGCGCTGCTGTCCCTGCTCACCCGCGGCCCGGCCACCGGCTACCAGCTGACCCAGCAGGTCAAGGCTCCGCTCGGGCACTTCTGGACGGCCCGGCACAGCCAGATCTACCCCGAACTGGCCCGGCTGTCGGCGGCAGGCTGGGTCGACTCCGTCGAGCAGGCCGGACCGGGCCCGCGGGCCAAGAAGACCTACGCGGTCACGCCGTCCGGGCTGGCCGCCCTGCGCGCCTGGCTGGTGATCCCGCCGACGGCCCAGCCGCGCAGCGAGATCACCCTGAAGGCGTACGCCGCCACCAGCGCCGACCCTGCCGCCATGGCCGCCCTCTACACCGACCTCGCCGAGCGCTCGACCCGCCTGCTCGCCGAGTTCGCCCAGGACGCGGAGCGCATGCGCGCCGCGGGCCAGGACGATCCGGGACACCCCCGGTTCGGCAACTACGCGGTGCTGATGATGGGCATCGAGTCGCAGCGTGCCGTACACCGCTGGGCCTGCTGGCTGGCCGCCTGCCTGCGCACCGGCCGCCCCGCCGCCTACGGAGAGCCCGCCGGTGATTGACGGGTTCGCCGCCTGCTGAAACCCGCGCGACACTGATATTGAGTGGCCAGACGGCACGACCCTCGGCACACTCCTCAGTCGGCACCGACGACGGGGGAACACCGAACATGCCATTCCAGACCATCAGCGACACCGCTGCGCCGCTGCGGCTGTGGGCCGACCCCGCGACCGTGGACGAGCGCGCCATGGACCAGCTCCGCAACGTCGCCGCCCTGCCGTGGACGCACGCCGTCGCCGTGATGCCCGACGTGCACGTCGGCATCGGCGCGACGGTCGGCTCGGTCATCGCCATGCGCGGCGCGGTGGCTCCGGCCGCCGTCGGCGTGGACATCGGCTGCGGCATGACCGCGCAGCTGACGTCGCTGCGCGGCCGTGACCTGCCCGACGACCTCGGCAGGCTGCGGTCGGCGATCGAGAAGGCCGTGCCGGTCGGGATGGGCCTGCACCAGCACTCGGTCGACGTGGACCACCTCAACACGGGCCTGCGCGGCTGGCACCGGTTCTGGACCGACTTCGACGACCTGTCGGCCCCGCACGTGCTGCGGCGCAAGGGCCGGGCGATGCAGCAGCTGGGCACGCTCGGCGGCGGTAACCACTTCATCGAGGTGTGCCTCGACGGCGAGGACCGGGTCTGGCTGATGCTGCACTCCGGCTCGCGCGGGGTCGGCAACGAGCTGGCGCAGTACCACATCGCCAAGGCCAAGGACCTGCCGCACAACGCCGACCTGCCCGACCCGGACCTGGCCGTGTTCGTCACCGGCGAGCCGACGATGGAGGCCTACCGCCGGGATCTGTTCTGGGCGCAGGACTACGCCCGGCGCAACCGGGCGGTGATGATGGCGCTGCTGCGAGACGTGGTGCGCAAGCAGTTCAAGAAGGTCGCGTTCGAGCCGGAGATCTCCTGCCACCACAACTATGTGGCGGAGGAGTTCCACGACGGGCAGGAGCTGCTGGTCACCCGCAAGGGCGCGATCCGCGCCGGGGCGGGCGACTTCGGCATCATCCCGGGCTCGATGGGCGCCTCGTCGTTCATCGTGCAGGGCCTGGGTTCGGCCGCGGCGCTGCAGTCGGCCTCGCACGGCGCGGGCCGCAGGATGAGCCGCAACGAGGCGCGCCGCCGCTTCAACACCCGCGACCTGGCCGAGCAGACCAAGGGTGTCGAGTGCCGCAAGGACAACGGCGTGGTCGACGAGATCCCGGCCGCTTACAAGGACATCGACGAGGTCATGGCGCAGCAGTCCGATCTGGTCACCGTGGTGGCCCGGCTCAAGCAGGTCGTCTGCGTCAAGGGCTGATCCGCGACGGCGCCCGCCGCACCGCCTGGTGCGGCGGG
>NZ_BONI01000035.1 GCF_016862635.1 Catellatospora coxensis
CTCGGGCGCCCGCCACATCACTCGGTACAAGGTTCAACCGCTGGATCCGCGCTTCACGACTCCAGCGCATTCAAACGGGTCAGCCGTTGGGGAACAGCATGGCGAAGTCGGCGAAGGCCATCGCGACGTCGCTCTGGGCCCAGAACCGGTGGTAGTTGAAGCTCGGCGCGGGGCCGCCTGCCAGGTGCGCCTGGACCTTGGCCCAGTCCGGGTCCTGCTTGTACCAGGACCGGATGTCGAGGAACGACTTGCCCGCCGTGATGATGTCGCCGTTGGGCATGTCGCCGGTCCAGCCGGACGGGACGTAGATGCCCTGGCCGGTGGTGGCGTTGTAGACGTCGTCGAACCGCGAGTAGTCGCCGCGGGTCTCGGTCGTCGAGACGCCCTTGCTCTCGGCCTTGGCGTACAGCGCGTCGATGATGCCCTTGCCGGTGGTCTTCGCCGCGGCGTTGCCGGACTTGGCGGCGTAGAACAGCAGCGCACGGGCCAGCGACGCGGCGACGCCGACGTCCTGGCCGGTGCTGGTCACCGTGACGTGCAGGTTGGTGTTGGCGGCCGGGCTGGCCGGGTTCCAGGTCGTCGGCGCGCCGGACCAGCCGAGCTCGGACGGGACGGCGAAGTTCGTGCCGCTGACCGTGGTGTTGGCGACCGCCCACGGCACCCACTTGTCGAGCAGCGCCTTGGCCTTGAGGTTGCCGGTGGCGTAGTACAGCTCGGCGATGCGGCCCATCGACCAGACCTGCATGCCGAACCACTGGTTCGACGGCGGGTCGTGGTAGACCGGCTTCTCGTCGTAGAACATGCCGTAGAAGGTGGGCGTGTTCGCGGGCGGCGTCGCGTACGAGCCGGCCCAGCTGTTGGTCGCGCCGCCGGCGATGCCGCCCTCGGCCGACTGCAGCCACTGGTAGAACTCCAGCTGGCGGTTGAAGCTGTTGGTCCAGTCCGCGTTCGCGGTCGGCGACTGCGGCTTCAGCTCGTTGACGTTGGCCAGCGCGTACGCAGCCATCGGGTTCTGGTAGCCGAAGTGGTTGAAGCTGGAGCCGATGCGCCACGACCAGGCCGACGTGAGACCGCCGCCCCAGGCGTAGTACCAGGACATCAGGTAGTGCATCGAATCACGGCCGGTGCCGGCGGCGCAGGTGGTCGCGCCGACGCAGTTGCCGATCTTCTTGAAGTACTTGTCGAACATGGCGTAGCGCAGGTAGTCGCCCATCTTCGCCGCCTTGGTCAGCGTCGACGCGATCTGCGACTGCTTGCCCTGCTCGGTGGCCCAGGTCAGCGCCCAGTAGGCCGCCTCGATGGCGCGGGCGTCGGCGTCGGGGGCGTTGGTGTACTTCCACTGCGCCGCGGGCGCGCTGGACTCCTTGACGAACAGGTCCAGGTAGCCGTTGGGGCCGCCGTGGTTGAGGTTGTCGCAGCTCGGCTGCGGGATGGTCTCCCACACCGACTCCTGCGGGCCCCGCTGGAAGGTGTTGATGTACGCCGGGCGCGTGGTGCCGTTGCCGCAGCGGCCGAAGCCGTACTTGTTGTCGACGTCGAGCAGCCAGTGCATGCCGTAGATGCTGCCGTTGCCGTAGGTGCTGGTCAGCTCGCTGCGCAGCGGGTCGACCCCGACGGGCACGCTGGGCTGCAGCTGCGACGGGTAGTTGGCCGGGGTGAGGTGCTCGGCCGCGTACTGCGGGGTGCCGGCCACGCCCGCGTTGGGCTGGTCGGTCGCCGACGGGATGATGTACTGCTCCATCACCGTCCAGGCCTGGTTGAACTTCGTCCAGTCCTGGGTGAACCGGCCGTAGTAGGCCTCCAGCCACAGCCAGTAGGAGAACGCCTCGCTGGTGGTCTCGTGGCCGTAGTCGGGCGCCTCGACGATCAGCGTCTCGATCGAGTGGTACGGCACGCCCTCGGGCGAGAAGTACCCGTTGGCGGTGTTCTTGATCTTGTTGTACTGCTCGATGAAGCGCTGCGTGTAGACGTTGACCTCGTCGTCGGCCTCGGTCGCGGTGACCACGCCGGGGTCGTACCCGGTGGCGCTGGCGGTGACGGTCGCCGAGCCGGAGGCGTTGTCCGCGTCCTGCGCCGCCGCCAGGGTCACCGTCTGCTCGGTGCCCCAGTTGGTGGTGCTGAACGTCAGCGTCGCGCCGGTGGAGACCGACACGTCGGTGTCGCCCGCGGTGCGGGCCACGGCCACGGTCAGGTTGGCGGCCGGCGCGGCCGACAGCTTCACCTTGAACGTGTTGGTGCCGCCCTCGGGCACGCTGACCGCCGCCGTGCCGGCCCCGTTGACCAGGACCTTCGGCGCGACGGAGGCGTCCACCACGACCGTGGTGTTCGCCGTGGCGGTGGCGCCGCCGTTGTCGGTCGCCTTGGCCTGGAACACGTACGTGCCGACCGGCAGCGCCGAGACGTCCCAGGTGTACGGGGACGAGGTGTCCGAGCCGAGCAGCAGCCCGTCGCGGTAGAACTCGACCTTCGACACGGTGCCGGGCGCGGTGTCCGCCGCGGTCGCCGCGATGGTGAACGCCGCGGGGGCGGTGTAGTGGGTGTTGTTGGCCGGGGCGGTGATGCTCACCGTCGGCGCCGGGTTGGCCCCGGTGCACGCCGTGCCGTTGACGGTGAACGACGCCGGCGACGAGTACGTGCCGCTCCAGCGGCCGTTGAAGCCGATGCCGGTGGACCCGTTCGTCGGCACGTTGCCGTTGTAGTTCAGGTTGGTCGCGGTGACGTTCTGGCCGGACACGGCGAAGTTCGCCGACCAGCCGGGCAGGGTGACGGTCTGCCCGGAGGGCAGCGTGAAGCCGAGCGTCCAGCTCGTCCACGGGTCACCGAGGTTCTTCAGGGTCATGTTGGCGGTGAAGCCGCCGGAGCCGGGGGCTTCGGTCCACGGGTTGGCGGTGTATACGACCTCGCAGGCGACTGCGGCCTGGGCCGGGCTCGCCGCCACCACCAGACCGCCGAGGGCGACGACAGCCGCCGTGGCGACGGCGCCTGAGCGCCGCAGGACTCTGTGGCGGGAACGCCGCAGTGTGTGCAACAAGATGAGCTCCTCGCGAAGACGCCGGGACCAGGTCCCGGCGGGAAACCGTTCGAGCCGTCAGCGATGACGGCGGTGCCGCAGCGGCGCATCCATGCCCTGACGTGCCGTGTCGCGCGACGTTGGCTCCCGGTCGCGAATTCTGATCAGTCTTGCATGGGAGCGCTTCCATCGCAAGGGGTCACTGCCGCGCTCTCGTTGACCGTCCGACCTGCCCGGCAACCGGGCGAAAGCACGCGCAAGATACGCACAGGTGCCGGGCAAGTCGGACGATCAAGACGGAGACCGCGCCGAACGCGGGGCGGCGCACTGGAAGAATGGACGGTATGACCGTTCCTGACGTGACCCTCAACAACGGTGTCCTGATGCCTCAGCTCGGCTTCGGCGTGTGGCAGGTCGACGACGACGCGGCGGAGCACGCCGTGGCCACGGCGCTGCGGGCGGGCTACCGCAGCATCGACACCGCCAAGATCTACGGCAACGAGCAGGGCGTGGGCCGCGCGCTGCGGGCGTCCGGGCTGCCCCGCGAGGAGCTGTTCGTCACCACGAAGCTGTGGAACACCGAGCACGAGTACGACCGGGCGTTGCGCGCCTTCGACGACAGCCTCGACGCGCTCGGCCTCGACTACCTGGACCTGTACCTGATGCACTGGCCGGTGCCGGCGCAGGACCGCTACACCGAGGCGTGGCGCGCGATGGAGAAGCTGTACGCCGACAAGCGGGTGCGCGCCATCGGCGTCTCCAACTTCACCGTGCAGACGATGAGCCGCCTGCTCGACGAGTTCGACGTGGTGCCCGCGGTCAACCAGATCGAGCTGCACCCGCACTTCCCGCAGGAGGAGCTGCGCAAGCTGCACGCGGTGCACGACATCGCGACCGAGGCGTGGAGCCCGCTGGGCCAGGGCAAGGGCCTGCTCGACGACCCGGTCCTGGCGCGCATCGCGGCCAAGCACGACCGGACCCCGGCGCAGGTGGTGCTGCGCTGGCACCTGCAGCTGGGCAACGTGGTCATCCCGAAGTCGGTGACGCCGTCGCGCATCGCCGAGAACATCGCGGTCTTCGACTTCGCCCTCGACGACGAGGACATGGCGGCGATCGCCGGCCTGGACAACGGCGGCCGCATCGGCCCCGACCCGGCCGTCTTCGCCTGGATGGGCTGACCGGACTCCACTACGGACGGACGCCGCCCGGCTCGGTTATGCCGCAAGGCGTCCGTCTCGTATGCTCGCCGACGTGTCTGTCACGGGGCGGGGCGGTCTGAGCCGCAGATTGACCAGAGGACTCGTGGACCAGGCGGCACCCGGGCTGCGCTGGGCCGTGGCGGTGGTGCTGCTGGGGGTGTCCGGGCTGTTCGGCGGCCTCGACACGGTGGCCGATCCGCGGGCGGAGACCGTCGCCGCGGGCACGCCCGTGCCCGGTGGGCCGTGGGAGGTCACCGTCCACGAGGCAGGCGTCCGCCGGGAGCTGGGCAAGCTGCGCCTGCAGAAGGAGAACGACCGCTGGCTGTACGTGATCGCCACGGTCCGGATCACCGCCACCGAGAGCACCATGCCGCCCTCCGACCTGCTGGTGCTGGAGGGCGCGACCGGCCTGGTCAAGCCGACCCCGGCCGAGGCCGCGCTGGAGCGGGACGGCAGCCGCCTGCGCCTGCTGCACCCGGAGATGCCCGAGCGGATCTGGTTCGTCTGGGAGCAGTCCGGCGACGCGCCCGTGCCCACCTCGCTGACCATCTCCATCGAGCAGCGGACCTACCGCGAGGACAGCCTGGGCGGCGAGTGGCAGTGGATGGACGCGGACGAGAAGGGCGACGACCCTCCGGCGGGGCGGGTCACCGTGCCGGTCAAGGCCGACCTGACGCCCCCGTCCGCGAGCCCGTCGCCCGGTGCCGGACCGTCACCTACCGCGGGACCGTCGGCGTCCGCGCGGCCGCGGCCGTCGGTGAACCCGAAACCTTCGCGCAGCCCCAGCGCCGGGCCGACGCAGTGAGCCGAGGAGACGACGCGTGAAGCTGTTGCGCCGCCTGGGGTCTGCCCTCTTCGTGCTGGCCGCGCTCGCCACGGCCCAGGCCGTGCAGACCGCCGAACCCACCCTCAACCACGCCCGGCGGCCCTTCCCGGTGATCGGGGAGGTCGGCGAGGACGTGGCCGCCCGCACCTTCACCGCCCGCGTGCAGCAGGTGCGCTGCGCGGCGGCGCTGAAGATCGGCGAGCACGTGCTGGACACCCAGGGCGTCTGGATCGTCGCCAAGCTGCGGGTGGGCGCGCGGTCCGAACCGACCAGCATCGCGTACGCCGCGGCGCGCGACTCCGCCGACCGGGTCTACCAGACCACCGACCGCATCTCGCTGGACCTGGTCACGGGCGGGCTCACCATGCAGCCGGGGCTGCCGTACGAGGGGGAGATCGCCATCGAGGTGCCGACCGCGTCCGCGGGCAGCCTGACCCTGCTGCTCGCCGACAACAGCTTCGACCAGCGTCTGGACTCGATGACCGAGATCCGGTTGTCGATCTCCGACGGCTCGGCCTGCTCCGCCGAGCCCACCACCGTGCTCCTTCCGAAGGCCGTGTCATGAGGGGCCCGGACTCGCTCGGCCGCGGCTGGTGGCGGCGCAACGGCTGGGGCCTGGTCGCCCTGCTGCCGGCGCTGGCCCTGATGCTCGGCGCGGCAGGCTACTCCGATCTGGAGTTCTGGCAGCGCGGTCGGCCCGAGGCGGTGCTACCCGCCGCGGACGGCACCGCCGACTTCGCAGGGCTGCGGATGCGGGTGGCCGAACTGGCCCCGGCCACGGACCTGAAGCGGAGCGGCGATCGCCCCTTCGTGCTGCCCGACAACATGACCGCGTGGCGGGTGGTGCTCGACGTCGAGGGTCCCACCGACCTCGAACCGGATCAGGTGATCTACTGCGCCATCAGCATCGAGGACACCGCCGGCAACCGTTACAACGACGAGCCGCGGGAGCTGTCCTCGGCGCGTACGCCGCTGGGCAACTGCAACCCGGAGAACAGCCCCGTGCCCGCGGGGTCAGGCCGGTACCAGACCGTCGCCCATTTCGTCACGCCGCGCGGGGTGGAGATCGCCGCGGTGCGGGTCTTCTTCGGCGGCGTCGACCAGACCCGGTACGTGCGGTTCGACCGCTGACTGCACCCGCAGCACCCGGTCGACCGTAGCGGCGACCAGGCACAGCAGCAGCACCATGCTGACGGCGTCGTTCAACACGCTGAGCGGGCCGGACAGCGGCCGCCACACCTCGTTGACGTCCTGCGCGCCGATCAGCGTGCGCTCCAGCTCCCACAGCCAGGTCGGCAGCGTCTGCACGGCGACGAACAGCACGCAGAACATCAGCATCGGCACCTTGCCCGCGTGCGCCAGCAGCCGGAAGCTCTGCGCGAGCGGCGCCAGCGTCTCGCGCACGTTGGCGGTGCTCGCCGCACTGAGCTTGCGGATCGGCGCGGGCAGCTTCGCCCACCGGCGGGCCGCCCGCACCGCACGCGCGGCGGCCTTCCGGTTCAGCGGCGGCGTGCCCAGGCTCTGCCCGTACACGACCGCGCCGACGATCAGCCAGGCCAGTGGCACGACGAGGACGACGTCGAGGGACAGGAACAGCTTCGAGAACCACAATCCCGCCGCGCGCACGGGCTGCTCCACCGGGCCGAGCTGCGCCACGGCCTGATCCCACCCGGTCAGCGCCGCCTGGTACGCCCGCCGGTGCTCGACGTAGGGCAGCACCTTGGCGCTGACCCCCGACACGAACACGGCCACCAGGGTCAGCGACAGCACCTCCAGGTAGGCCCGCACGAAGCCGATCCAGCTCCACAGCTTGTCGGCCCGCAGCCCGAGCAGGAACCGCAGCACCAGCGCGACGACCGACACCACGATCAGCGTCGTGTTCAGCGTGAACGGCAGGCGCTCGTCGAGGGTGAGCGCGGACGGGTCGGTGACCGCCTCGGCCCTGCTGTGCTCGTCCTGGAACACCTCCAGCAGGTACGTGCTGCGGTCGTCGGCGAAGTAGTCGTACGAGGCGTACACCACGATGAACGGCAGCAGCACGCTCGCCACGTGCGCCAGGGTGCGGAAGCGCTGCCCCGGCTCGCCGTCCGGCGTGGTGGCCGGCAGCGAGCGCGACAGCACCCGGAGCATCAGCACCAGCGCGGTCATCACCGCGACCGGGACCAGGGCGAAGACCAGGAAGCCGAAGACACCGTCGAGCTTGCTGGCCTGCACGGCCACCAGGGTCACCCCGCGCCGGGCCGCGAACCCGGCGAACACCAGCGCGAACAGCACCGGCCAGTGCCGCAGCAGCAGCACTCCGACGGTGCCGAGCACCGCCGCGAGGTGGCGCAGCGACCAGACGATGCCGTGCCGGGGTGCGGGCGTCTCGACCACGGGCGAAACCGGCGCGAGCGGGGAGGGGATGTCCGTCACGGGAGCACGGTACCGTCCACGCCGGATGGTCAGCCGTCCGCCCGCTGCGCGATGAGCTGACCGACGCCGTCGAGGATGCGGTCCAGTCCGAACACGAACTCGTCGTACGGCTCGTCGACCTGGTCGAACACCCCGGCCGCGATGACCCGCCCCAGCGCCGGGAAGCGCGCCGGCTCGACGAGCAGCTTCAGCAGCTTCCCGTAGGCCGAGATGGCCTCGTCCAACGAGCTGTCGACGGCCTGCACCGCGGTCAGCATGTCCACCGCCACCGTCGCGTCGCTGCGCACGTAGCCGCTGAGCAGCAGGATCGTGGAGAGCTTGTGCTCCTCGGCCAGCCCGGTGCCGGCGAGCGCGGTGAGCCCGGAATCCAGCCAGGCCAGCTGGTGCGGGGTGGCGGGCGGGCCGCTGACCGGCACCCGCAGCGTCCACGGCTGTGCCAGGTAGACCTCCCGGCAGGACGTCGCCCAGGCGGTCAGCCCGGCGCGCCAGCCCGCGCTGTGGTCGAACGCGGGCGGGTCGCCGATGGCCGCGTCCATCATCAGCGCGAGCAGCTCGTCCTTGGCCCGGACGTAACGGTAGAGCGCCATGGTGGACGCCCCCGCCTCGGCGGCGACCCGGCTCATCGAGACCGCGCCGATGCCGTCGGCCGCCGCGACCCGGATGCCCGCCTGCACGATGCCGTCCAGGGTCAGGCCCGGTTTGGGCCCCTTGGCCGGCCGTTCCCGCAACCCCCATGCCGCGGCGATGTTCGCCGGCACCCCGGTGTCGCTGTCGAGCTCCATCACACCTGCTTCCACCTCGAACGCTTGACTGCACATCCTAGTGCTGCGTATAACGTACGCAGTAACGCGTATGTCATACACAGAAGCGCGTATCACGTACACAGAAGGTTGGTCCTCGATGAACGAGCCAAGCCCGCCGCTCGCCGGCCGCCGCGAGTGGATCGGACTCGCCGTGCTGCTCCTGCCCCTGCTGCTGGTCTCCATGGACGTGTCGGTGCTCTACTTCGCCGTCCCGTTCATCAGCGCCGACCTCGCGCCGACCGCCACCCAGCAACTGTGGATCTTCGACATCTACGGCTTCGTGCTGGCCGGCCTGCTCATCACCATGGGCGCGCTCGGCGACCGCATCGGCCGCCGCCGGCTGCTCATGATCGGCGCGGCCGCCTTCGCGCTCACCTCCGCCGCCGCGGCCTACGCGGGCAGCGCCGAGGCGCTCATCGCCACGAGGGCCCTGCTCGGCATCGGCGGCGCGACGCTGATGCCCAGCACCCTCGCGCTGATCCGCAACATGTTCCACGACGCGAAGCAGCGCGCCACCGCCATCGCGATCTGGACCGCCGCGCTCACCTTCGGCGTCGCGCTCGGCCCGATCCTCAGCGGCGTGCTGCTCGAACACTTCTGGTGGGGCTCGGTCTTCCTGATCAATGTGCCGTTCATGCTGCTGCTGGTCGTGCTCGTGCCGGTGCTGGTGCCCGAGTCGCGGCGGGTCGCCGGCGGCCGGTTCGACCTGCTCGGCGCGGTCCTGTCGCTGGCCGCGGTGCTGCCGGTGATCTGGGGCGTCAAGGAACTCGCCGCCGAGGGCGACCCACGGCTCGCCGCCGCCGCGATCGTGCTCGGTCTCGCCGTCGGCGCGGCTTTCCTGCACCGCCAGCGCTCCTCCCCGGACCCGTTGATCGACCTCACGATGTTCCGGGGCCGCGCCTTCCGGGGTGCCGTCGCGGTCAACCTGCTGGCCATGTTCGCCCTGATCGGCTTCGCCATCTTCACCACGCAGCTGCTGCAGACGGTGTGGGGCATGTCCCCGCTGGAGGCGGCCCTCTGGAGCCTGGTCCCCTCGCTCGGCATCGGCGCGGTCGCCCCGCTGGCCGCCGGGCTCGCCCAGCGGGGCATCCCGCGCAACCGCCTGGTCGCGGTCGGCTTCCTGGTCGCGCTGGCCGGGTTCGCCGCGATGACCGCCGTCGGCGCGGACTCCCCACTGTGGACGCTGATGGTCTGCGCCTCGCTGTACGCCTGCGGCCTGGTCGTGGTGATGTCGCTGAGCGCCGAGCTGATCCTGTGGGCCGCGCCGCCGGAGCGGGCGGGCTCGGCGTCCGCCCTGTCGGAGACGGCGGCGGAGTTCGGCGGCGCGCTCGGCATGGCCGTGCTCGGCAGCATCGGCACCGCCGTCTTCCGCGCCCGCCTCGACGTGCCCGCCGGGCTGCCGGCCGAGGCCGCGGACACCGCCCGCGAGACGCTGGCCGGGGCGGCCGCCGTCGCCGCCGGGCTGCCCGGCGACGCGGGTGCGGCGCTGCTCGCCGGTGCCCGCACCGCCTTCATGTCCGGCCTGCACGCGGCGGCGATCGCGGCCGCCGTACTGATGGCGCTCGCCGCCGCCCTCGCCCTGCGCACGCTGCGTGGCAGCGACTCCGGCCCTGTTTCGCCGACCGCAGCCGACTGCTCGCCGCACGGCGCCGGCTCGGCTTCCGTAGCCCGAACGGACGCCGACGCCAGAGCGGGAGCCGATGCCGGAGCCGGGGCAGCGGCGTAGCGGCCGGATGGCCACCATTTGACAATCAGAGGGAAGGCTAACCTAACCTAAGGCGTGCATGGCGGCCGTCGGCTGCGCGTGGAGGACCACGGGCCGGCGGCCGCCTCGGCATCCCCTCGTCTTCCGGCCCCTCTGGAGATCCGCGCATGAGCGACACCATGGTCTGGCGGCTGTTCACCGTGCAGGTGCAGTCCGTCGCCGAACTCAGCCCGACGTTCAAGCGTTTCACCTTCGCCGGCCCGGACCTCGCCGACTTCGCCGACTGCGGCTACGACCTGCGCCTCAAACTCGTCCTGCCCGCGCCGACCGGCGGGTTCGCCGACCTGGACCACGGCCCGGACTGGTACGCCACCTGGCGCGCGACACCCGACGAGCGGCGCAACCCGCTGCGCACCTACACCGCGCGCCGGGTACGCCGCGAGCGGTGCGAGGTCGACGTGGACGTGGCCCTGCACGGCGACGCCGGGCCCGCCTCGCGCTGGGCCCGCACGGCCCGGCCTGGCGACAAGATCGTCCTGATGGGACCGAACGCGGTGCACCCCGGCCCGCACGGCGGGGTCGAGTTCGTGCCGCCCGCGCCCGGCGTGCCGGTGCTGCTGGCCGGGGACGAGACCGCGGTGCCCGCCATCGCCGCGATCCTGGAGCGGCTGCCCGCGGACACGGTCGGCGCGGCGCTGCTGGAGGTGCCGTACCCGGCCGACGAGCTGGCGGTCACCGCGCCCGCCGGGGTGACCGTGCGCTGGCTGGCCCGCGACGGCGCCGCTCACGGCAGCCTGCTGGTCCCCGCGGTCCAGGAGGCGGCGGCGCGGCTGGTGCCGGTGCCCGGGGCGGCCGAGACCGTCGAGGACGTCGACGTGGACAACGACATCCTGTGGGAGGTCCCCGAGGCCGCGGCCAGCGGACGCCTCTACGCCTGGCTCGCCGGTGAGGCCGCGGTGATCCGCACCCTGCGCCGTCACCTGGTCAGCGAGCGCGGCCTGGACCGCAAGGCGGTCGCCTTCATGGGCTACTGGCGCCAGGGCCGCACCGAGGAGGGCTGACCCGTCCGACCCGTGGCCCGCCGCGATCTCGCGGCGGGCCAGGCGGCGTGACGGTCAGGGGGCGGCGTTCATCAGGTCCAGGGCGCTCTGCTGGCGGGCGGCGTCGAGTCTGTCGACGGGGCCCGCCCAGCGCAGGCCGTACAGGTCCAGCGGGGTGCGGTCGGCGGCGTACGCGGCGTCGGCCTGGCGGCGCAGGTAGGCCGTGTAGGGGCGGTCGGACAGCGCGTTGTTGAGGGCGGCCAGGCCGCGCACGTACGCCCCCTTGAACGAGGGCCCGTCCGCGCCGCAGTCCCCGCCCTCGCACGGGTCGCGCAGGATGCCGTTGACGTGCAGCAGCCCGGTCGTGGTCGAGGCGTCGGCGAGCCGCCGCGCGGTGGCCAGCAGGCTCGCGTCCCCGGTGGCCCGGTGCAGCTCCACCAGCCCGCCCAGCGGCACCCCCTGGTTGTACGACCACACCGGCTGGTTGTTGTTCCGGCAGGTGGAAAGGCTGATCCCGTCGTTGATCAGCGACGAGCCGTTGATCATCCCGGTGCCCTGGAACCACGTCCACGTCGCCCGCGCCCGGTTCAGGTAGGTCACGTCACCCGCGATCCGGTTGTGCAGGGCGGCGGTGACGTGCAGGTAGAGGCCGTTCGCGATGGCGTTCTTCGCGGTCCGCGCGGTGCTCCACCAGACCCCGCCGCCGCAGACCCCGTCCCAGTACGCAGCCATGTGGTCGGCGGCCACCCGGGCCGTGTTCAGGTAGCGGGCCTCGCCGGTGAGGTCGTACGCGGCGATCCAGGCCAGCGCCCACCAGCCGGTGTCGTCGATGTACTCGTTGCGGAAGCTGCCCTGGTACGCGCCCAGGTTGAGGTCGTAGGTGCGCCCGATCGCGTACCGGTAGCTGCCCATGCCGGTGATCCGGACGTTGTCGATGAGCGCGGTCAGCGCGTTGGCGGTGTTCCACCAGCCGGTGGTGTCGAACCGCCCGGTGGCCAGGTTGTAGGAGGTCATCAGCCCGGTGGCGGCGGCGGTGCGCCGGTTGCCGGCGTTCCAGGTGGTGCGCGCCCAGGTGGTGCAGGCGATCTCGGGGCGGTCGCCGGCCTTGCCGCAGGCCCGCAGCGCGCCGACGCCGAGGCCCGCCCAGTCGTCCACGTTGAACATCGCGGTGCGCCAGCCGCGCTGCCCCGCCGGGACGGCAGTGTCCCCGAGCAGCCCGGTCCAGGTGCGGCCGCCGTTGAAGGAGCGGTCGAGCCAGACCCGGTCGCCCGCGTTGCCGTTGGCGATGCTCGCCCAGCCCATCGCGTCGGCGTCGTCGAAGTGCAGCACGATCTGCCGGCCCCAGACCCCGGCGCTGACCGGGGCGCGATCGCCCGGGGACAGCGCCGCGTCGCGCCCGTCGCAGTAGCGGTTGCAGATCGGTGCCGCCGTGGCGGCGCTCGCCATCGGCCCGGCGACCAGGCCCGCGACGGCGAGCCCGGCGGCGAGCAGACGTACCGGTAGTCGCATGATGATCCTCCTGCTCAGGAAACCCGGATGCAGGAGAGCGCTCTCACTGTGCACTCATGTAACAGGAGGTTCACAGTTTCGTCAACGTCGATGGAATGCCAACCCCGGGTCAGGCCGCGGCGAGCGTCTCCAGCACCCCGTCGCCGTACTTGGCCAGCTTGTTCTCGCCGACCCCGCTGATCCCGCGCAGCTTGCCGAGCGAGTCCGGGGCCTGCGCGGCGATCTCGCGCAGCGTCGCGTCGTGGAAGATGACGTACGCCGGGACGCCCTGCTCCTTCGCGGTCGCCGCACGCCAGGCCCGCAGCGCCTCGAACCGGGGCACAGCGTCTGCGGGCAGCTCCGCCACTGCCGCCGCGGCCGACGCCTTGCGCGACGAACCCGACGCGCGGGCCGGGCGCTCGGGCTCGCGGCGCATCATCACCTCGCGGCGGCGGCCCAGCACGTCGGCGCTCGCGTCGGTCAGCGCCAGGGTGCCGTGCTCACCCTGCACCGCCAGGAGCCCCTGGGCCAGCAGCTGGCGCACCACCCCGCGCCACTCGGACTCCTGCAGCTCGGTGCCGATGCCGAACACGGTCAGCTCGTCGTGGCGGTGCTGCGCCACCTTGTCGGTCTTGCGGCCGAGCAGGATGTCGATCGACTGCCCGGCGCCGAAGCGCTGGTTGCGCTCGCGCTGCAGCCGCAGCACCGTGGACAGCAGCTTCTGCGCGGGCACGGTGCCGTCCCAGGACTCCGGCGGGCTCAGGCAGGTGTCGCAGTTGCCGCACGGCTCGCCGGTCTGCCCGAAGTAGGCCAGCAGCTGCACCCGCCGGCACTGCACCGTCTCGCACAGCGCCAGCATCGCGTCCAGATGCGCGGCCAGCCCGCGCCGGTAGGCCGCGTCCCCGGCCGAGCTGTCGATCATCTTGCGCTGCTGCACCACGTCCTGCAGGCCGTAGGCCAGCCAGGCCGTCGACGGCAGCCCGTCGCGGCCGGCGCGGCCGGTCTCCTGGTAGTAGCCCTCGACCGACTTCGGCAGGTCGAGGTGCGCGACGAAGCGCACGTCCGGCTTGTCGATGCCCATCCCGAACGCGATGGTGGCCACCATGACCAGCCCGTCCTCGCGCAGGAAGCGGGACTGGTTCCGCGCACGGGTGCCCGAGTCCAGCCCGGCGTGGTAGGGCAGCGCGTCGATACCCTGCTGCACGAGGAACTCCGCGGTCTTCTCCACCGAAGCCCGGGACAGGCAGTAGACGATGCCCGCGTCCCCGGCGTGCTCGGTGCGCAGCAACTCCAGCAGCTGCTTCTTCGGGTCGTTCTTCGGCACGATGCGGTACTGGATGTTGGGCCGGTCGAAGCTGGAGACGAACAGGCGCGCCTGCGTCAACTGCAGGCGCTGCGCGATCTCGGTGCGGGTGGCGGTGGTCGCGGTCGCGGTCAGCGCGATGCGCGGCACGTCCGGCCAGCGCTCGTGCAGCACGGACAGGGCCAGGTAGTCCGGCCGGAAGTCGTGGCCCCACTGCGAGACACAGTGCGCCTCGTCGATCGCGAACAGCGAGATCTTGCCGCGCTCCAGCAGGCGCAGCGCCGAACCCGAGCTCAGCCCCTCGGGGGCGAGGTAGAGCAGGTCCAGCTCGCCCGCGACGAACTGCGCCTCGACCACGCGACGCTCGTCGAGGTCGAGGGTCGAGTTGAGGAAGCCCGCCTTCACGCCCAGCGCGGTGAGCGCGTCGACCTGGTCCTGCATCAGCGCGATCAGCGGCGAGACCACCACGCCGACGCCGGGCCGGACCAGGGCCGGGATCTGGTAACAGAGCGACTTGCCGCCCCCGGTCGGCATGAGCACCAGGGCGTCGCCGCCGCCGATCACGTGGTCGATGATCTCCTGCTGCTCGCCGCGGAACGAGCCGTAGCCGAAGATCCTGCTCAACACCTGCGAAGCATCCTGCACCCGTCGATCCTATGGACCGGCCCTGACGGCACGCATGCCGGTGCGACGACGGTGACACGACCAGGGGCGCGTCACTCACCCCGGCGTCACCCGCCGGACGCGCTCCGCCGCACCACCAGCGCGCTGGTCACACGGGTGATCACGTCGTACGGGATCGGCTCGCGCAGCGGGAAGCGCAGGGTGCCCTTCGCCGCCCGGTACGGCGCGACGACCTCCTCGAACGCCGCGTCCCCGTCCGGCACCGGGTACACCGAGACGTGGTGCTTCCAGCCGGCGAAGTACACGAGATACCGCCCGTCCAGGGTGATGGTGGGGATCCCGTAGCTGATGCTCTGCCCCGCCTGCGCCGGCGCGGCGGCCAGGATGGTCCGCCGGACCTGCCGCAGCACGTCCTGCACCTCTTCGGGGAACGAGTCGATGTAGTCGTCGATCGTGGTGAACCGGGCCGCCATTCATTCATCATCCCGTCTGCCGGCCGAACCCGGCAGTCCGCCGCGAGCGGGCGGGAACAGAACACCGCCCTGCGGGCAGTCATGAGTATGTTGCACACCATGGCCGAGCCGCGGGTCAGCCGCTCCGACGTGGCGGGCCTCTTCGACGAGCACGGGGCGGAGCTGCTGCGCTACTGCGCGGGCCGGGTCGGTCCGGCCGTCGCCGAGGACGTCGTGGCCGACACCTTCCTCATCGCGCACCAGCGCCGGCACCGGCTCGGCGACGGCCCGGCGCGGGCCTGGCTCTACGGCATCGCCACCAACCTGCTGCGACGGCACCGGCGCAGCGAGACCCGCGGGCTGCGCGCGCTGGCCCGTACCGGTCGCGAACCGGACGTGTCCGACATCGCCGAACGGGCCGCCGCGCGGGCGGACGCGTCGGCGCAGACCCGGCGGCTGGCCGGAGTGCTCGCCGCGCTGCCCGCCCGCCAGCGCGACGTGCTGCTGCTGCACGCCGTGGCGGAGCTCGGCTACGAGGAGATCGCCGCCACGCTCGGCATACCGCTGGGCTCGGTGCAGTCGGCGCTGCACCGCGCGCGGGTCAAACTGCGCGCCGCCCTGGCCACCGAACCCGATGCCGACCGATCCGCTCCCGGAGGCTCCCGATGACCGACGACGCCGACCTGCGCAGCCTGCGTGAATTCCACCAGGACCGCCCCGGAACCGCCCCCGGCGCGCTCGACCGGGTGCGCCGCCGCGTCCAGACCGCGACCCCCCCGCACGCGCCCCGGCGCCTCCTCCTCCCCCGCTGGGCCGCTCCTGCCGCAACCGCGGCGGTGGTCGCCGTCGTGGTCGTCGGCGTGACGCTGCTGGGCACGGCAGGCGGCGGCACCTCGCTGCCGGGTGATCCGGCGAGTTCCGCGCCCACCGCGACGGAGGACACCTCGGAGCTGTGGCTGAGGTACGGCGCGCGGGTCCCGGTCGCCGCGGTCTTCGCCGAGCTGGACCAGGTTGCGGCCGGCGCCGCCCCGGCCGTGCCGCGTGCCGGCCAACTGCTGTGCTCGTACACCACCGTGCTCACCCGCTCCGGCCCGTCACCCGTGCCGGGCAGCGACCCGGCGTGGTCCGGGGGGCTGGCGCGCTGTTTCGAGCCCGAAGGGCTGATCGAGATACCCGCGCCGGTTCTCGGCGAGGTCAAGGGGCAGTCCCCCGAGGAGCAGCTCGCCGCCGCGCGGGACGGTTTCGCCGCCGCCGGACCCGGCTGGGGGTATCCGACCGCGGCCTGGCTGGCCACCCTGCCCACCGATCCGGAGCTGCTGCTCGCCAGCTTCCGGGCGGGCTCGCGTGGACCGGCCGAGGTCGACGATCTCACCCGATGGCAGCAGTACGGGCGGTTCCTGACCCGGGTCGATCCGCTGCTTCCGGCCGCCCAGCGCGCCGCCTTCCACCGGCTGCTGGGCGGGCTCGACGGCCTCACCGCGGTCGAAGCCTTCACCGACTCGGGCAAGCGCCTTCTGGCGGTACGCCTGACCAGCGGAACGGTCAGCGACGAGCTGCTGTTCAATCCGGGCACCGGCCGCCTGGCCGGACACGTCGAACTGGCCGGGCGGGCCGACCCGGCCGCGAGCGGCGGGCCGGGATCGTCACCGGGCGGCGAGCCGGTGCCGGTCCGGCAGGAGCTGTTGGGATACGCGTTCCAGCCTGCGTCGAGCTGGGGCAGCCCGTCCGCGACCGCACGGCGGTAGCGAGATGCCGCCTGGTCTGGCGACGCGGCGCGAGGGCACCGATACGCGCGGTTCCGCCCGGTAACGAAAGGGGCAAGCGCATGCCTGGCAAGTGACAGCCATCTATCGCACGTCTACACTGCGTGGATCTCTCGCCGGTTGCACCTTCCACACTGGAGCGGCCATGAATCTGGAGATCCGCCACCTCCGCGTGGTCTGCGCGATCGCGGACACCGGCAGCGTGACCAAGGCGGCCTCGCTGCTCGGGCTGGCCCAGCCCGCGGTCACCGCGCAGTTGCAGCGCATCGAGCGGGCACTGGGCGGCCCGCTGTTCGAGCGCGGCCGCCACGGGGCCACCCCCACGGCGCTGGGCGAGCTGGTGCTCGCCCGGGCCCGGGTGGTGCTGCCCGCGATGAAAGGGCTGCAGGACGACGCGGCGCAGCTCACCGGCGTCCGGACCCGGCCGAACCAGTGGCGTATCGGCGCGGTCAACGGCCCGATCCTGGGCGGGCTGATGTCCCGGCTGGCCGCGGAGAAGGACGGCGTGGAGGTGCTCACCCACCCGTCGCACTGGGCCGATCAGCTCTGCGACCTGGCCGTCGCCGGCAAGCTCGACTTCTGCATCGTCGGCGTCTGCGGCGACACCGTGCCGGGCAGCCCGGACGACGGGCTGACCTGGCGGGAGATCGCGATCGACGCCGTCTTCGTGATGCTGCCGGAGAACCACGCGCTGGCCCACCGGTGGGAGATCGACCTGGCCGAGCTGGCCGACGCGCAGTGGGCCAGCATGCCGGGTGACGGCTGCTTCGGCGACTGCTTCGCCGCCGCGTGCGCGCGGGCCGGGTTCACCCCGCGCACCATGTACGAGATGGACATCGGCAACGCCGTGGACGCGGTGCTGTCGGGGCACGC
Organism: Catellatospora coxensis; assembly: GCF_016862635.1. Taxonomy (GTDB): domain Bacteria; phylum Actinomycetota; class Actinomycetes; order Mycobacteriales; family Micromonosporaceae; genus Catellatospora; species Catellatospora coxensis. Next base: position 17,502 of record NZ_BONI01000035.1, read on the forward strand.
GGTCGGGCTGTGCAAGGCGACCTTCCGCCGGGTGGACGGCATCGCCACGGTGCCCATCGCGGGCGGGCCGCTGCGCTGGCGGCACCTGCTCGGCTGGCACCCGCGCAGCCAGGCCGCCGGATACGCCGACGTGATGCTCGCCCACGCCGCGGCGGCGTACGCGGAGTCGGCCGCCCGCAATCCGCACTACCTGGAGTGGGGCAAGGCCAACCCGCAGTTCGGCCCGCGGGTTTCCATCGCACCGCGGTAGGACGTAAGCGATATCTACCACCACCTATATATATGCGTCTAGTTTTCCCTGCATGAACCGCAGACTCCTCTTCGCTTCGGCGGCGGCGACCCTCACCCTGGGCATCACCGTCGCGCTGACGTATCCGGCCGCGGCGGGACAAAGCCCCGACGCCGCGACCGACGCCGCCACCGCGGCGGGCATCTCGCCCCAGGTCTTCCAGGCCCTCGCCCGTGACCTCAAGCTCGACCCGGCCGGCGTGCAGGCCCGGCTCGCCAACGAGACCAAGGCCGGCAAGGCCGACCTGGCGCTGCGCAAGTCGCTCGGCGGGGCCTACGGCGGCGGCTGGCTGTCGGCCGACGCGAAGACGTTCACCGTCGGCGTCACCAGCGAGGCCCAGGCCGCGAAGGTACGCGCCACCGGGGCGACCCCGCAGCTCGTCGCCCGCAGCCTCACCCAGCTGGACGCGGTCAAGGCCCAGCTCGACGCGGTCGCGACCAAGGCCCCCAAGACGGTCCCCGGCTGGTACGTCGACGTGACCACCAACCAGGTCGTGGTGCTCGCCAAGTCGGGCGCCGACGCGGCCGCCTTCGTCAAGCAGAGCGGGGTCGACGCCACCGCGGTGCGCGTCGAGGCGAGCGCCGAGACCCCGGTGCCCTACATCGACGTCATCGGCGGCAACGCGTACTACATCGGCAGCGGCAGCCGATGCTCGGTCGGCTTCTCGGTCAACGGCGGCTTCATCACCGCCGGCCACTGCGGCAGCACCGGGGCGACCACGACGCAGCCGAGCGGCACCTTCGCCGGGTCCAGCTTCCCCGGCAACGACTACGCCTGGGTCCGGGTCAACTCCGGCAACACCCCGCGCGGCCTGGTCAACAACTACGCGGGCGGCACCGTGACGGTGTCCGGCTCGACCGAGGCCGCCGTCGGCGCGTCGGTCTGCCGGTCCGGCTCGACCACCGGCTGGCACTGCGGCACGATCCAGGCCCGCAACTCCTCGGTCACCTACCCGCAGGGCACCGTCAACGGCCTGATCCGCACGAACGTCTGCGCGGAGCCGGGCGACTCCGGCGGCTCGCTCATCGCGGGCAGCCAGGCGCAGGGCGTCACCTCCGGCGGCTCCGGCAACTGCTCGTCGGGCGGCACGACCTACTTCCAGCCGGTCAACGAGATCCTGTCGGCGTACAGCCTGACGCTGGTGACCGGCAGCGGCCCGCCGCCGTCGTCCCCGCCGCCCGGCGGCAGCGGCTGCACCGGCTACGAGTTCAGCCGCAGCGGCTCGCTGTCCAGCGGCGGCAGCGCCTACCAGCCGGACAACAGCTACTACCAGTCCACCAGCTCGGGCACCCACCGCGGCTGCGTGGCGGGCCCGGCGGGCACGGACTTCGACCTCTACCTGCAGAAGTGGAACGGCTCGGCGTGGGCGAACGTGGCCCAGGGCGCGACCCCGTCGAACGCGGAGACGCTGACCTACTCGGGCACCGCCGGCTACTACCGGTACCGGGTGCACGCGTACAGCGGCTCGGGCTCGTACGCGATGGGCTTCACCAACCCGTGACGGCCGGCTGACCCGCAGACTCCGGAGCCCGGTTCCTGGCCAGGAACCGGGCTCCGGCCTGTTCTGGCGGGGCCGCTGGGGCGAGGCTGCCGCCCAGCTCACGGCGGATTCCCGAGACCCCGATTGTGTTAGCGTGCATTCCTCATCTTGGGGATGGACGACCGCATGCAACTCATGGCGCACCCGACGCCGGCTGCCCCGACGACGGTGCAGCCGGTGCCGACCGACCGAGGGTTCCGGCCCGACATTCAGGGCCTCCGGGCGATAGCGGTCATGGTGGTGGTGCTCTACCACCTGTGGCCGACGCACCTGACCGGCGGTTACGTGGGCGTCGACGTGTTCTTCGTGATCTCCGGCTTCCTCATCACCGGACATCTGTGGCGCGAGATCGAGACGCGCGGCACCATCCGGCTGGGCTCCTTCTACGCCCGGCGCGCGCTGCGGCTGCTGCCCGCGGCGGGGCTGGTGCTGGTGGCCACGGCGGTGGCGAGCTACCTGCTGCTGCCCGACGACCGCTGGACCGACACGTTCAAGCAGCTGGTGGCGAGTGCGGCCTATGTCCAGAACTGGGTGCTCGCCGGCAACTCCGTCGACTACCTGCTGCAGAACGCGCCGGACAGCCCGGTGCAGCACTTCTGGTCGCTGTCGGTGGAGGAGCAGTTCTACGCGTTCTGGCCGCTGCTCATCCTCGTCACCATGCGGCTGGTCAACCGGAAGCGCGCCGTCGTCGTGGTGCTCTCGGCGCTGCTGCTCGTCTCGCTCGCCTACTCGGTCTACCAGACCGGGGCCGACCCGAAGCAGGCCTACTTCATCACGCCGACCCGGGTGTGGGAGTTCGCCGCCGGTGCCCTGTGCGCCCTGGTGACCGTCAAGCCCCGGGTCGTCTGGGGCTGGCTGGGCCTGGCCGCCGTGCTCGCCTCGGCCGTGCTCTACACCAAGGCCACGCCGTTCCCCGGCTACGCCGCGCTGCTGCCGGTCCTCGGCACCGCCGCGATCATCCTGGCGCGCCCCGAGGGCAGGGGTTCGGCGGGCCGGTGGCTGTCGTTGCGGCCGGCCACCGCGATCGGCGACATCTCCTACGCCGTCTACCTGTGGCACTGGCCGCTGCTCCTGCTGATGCCACTCGCCCTGGACGCCCCGCCGGCTCTGCCCGGCAAGGTCGCGGTCCTGGCCGCCACCCTGATCCTGGCCTGGTTCAGCACCCACTGGTTCGAGACCCCGCTGCGCGCGAACCGGCTGCTCAAGGCGCGCCGCTGGCCGTCGCTGGCGATCGCCGTGTCCCTGGTCGCCGCCATGCTCGGCGCTTCGGCCTACGCGAACAAGGAGCTCGACGGCCGCGCCGCCGAGGCCGCCGCCAGCTTCACCAGCCGGCTCGACGAGGCGAGCAGCTGCATCGGCGCGGGCGTGTTCACCGGCGCCGACTGCGCCCCACCCTTCGGCCCGGGTCCGCGGATGTCGGCGACGCTGGCCGTCAAGGACCAGTCCAATCCGGAGTACACCGCCTGCGACCCGTCGCTCGACACCCGCAACGTCCTGGAATGCTCCTTCGGCCCGAAGGACGCGGCCTACCGGGTGGCCGTGGTCGGCGACTCGCACGCCACCCAGTGGCTGGGCACGCTGCGCAGGCTGGCCGACGAGAACCGGCTGCGGGTGAAGACCTACTTCAAGATGTCGTGCCCGTTCGCCGAGGCGATCCGGGTCCTGCCGCGCGAGGCGAAGGAGCGCCAGGACAACTGCACGGCGTGGCAGGAGGAGGTCACCACCCGCATCGTCGACGATCCGGAGATCGACTACGTGCTGGTCACCGCATACTCCGCGGCCTACCGGTTCGAGGCGTTGCCGGGTCGGCCGGCGCTCGCCGATCAGAACGAAGCTTTCATCGGCAAGTGGCAGCGGCTGCTGGCGGCCGGCAAGCGCGTCGTCGTGCTGCGCGACACCCCGAGCATGCTCGGCAAGTCCGTTCCGTCCTGCGTCGAGAAGGAGCAGGCCAACCTGCGCCGCTGCGCGGTGGCTCGGGACAAGGCGCTGAAGCCCGACCCGATCTCGGCCGCGGCGGCGGCCCTCGGCGACCCCCGGGTCACCGTCATGGATCTCAGTGACGGGCTGTGCGATGCGCAATGGTGCTACGGCTTCGCGGGCGATGTGGTCGTCTATCGCGACAGCAACCACCTGACCTGGCAGTACGCCCAGACGCTCGCTCCTGCGTTCTGGCAGGCCTTCGTGAAGGCCGCAGGACCGCTCACGTAGGGACCAAGACCGAGGGCCCTCATCCTGGAACGGATGAGGGCCCTCGGTCTTCGTGCTGTTGGTAGCGGGGACAGGATTTGAACCTGCGACCTCTGGGTTATGAGCCCAGCGAGCTACCGAGCTGCTCCACCCCGCGTCGGCTGCTACAGACTATGTCACCGTTGTCGACCGTGTCTAATCGAATATCCGCCCGCACTCATGGACGCCGTCCCCTTGGCAGGACGGCCCGCCCGGTGTTCGATGACTGGCAACAAACCTTCCAGAAAGGAGCCGGTCGATGCGAACCCTCCGCGCGGTCGCCGTCACGGCGGCCGTCGCCCTGCTGGGCGCGGCGGTCCCCTACCTGACCAGCACCGCGGCCCACGCCGCCGCCCCGGTGCTGCGCGTCACGGTCACCCAGGTCAGCGTCTGGGCCACCGGGTACGGGGCCGACGTGACGATCACCAACACCGGCGACGCCCCCGCCACCGGCTGGACCGTCGCGTTCGACCTGCCCACGGGCACCACGGTCAGCTCGTCGTGGAGTTCGGTGCGCGCCCAGAGCGGGCAGCGTTACAGCTTCACCAACGTGAGCTGGAACGGCACCGTCAACCCGGGCGCCTCGCAGACCTTCGGCTTCAACGCCGCCGGGATCGGCACTCCGGCCGGCTGCACCGTGAACGGCGCGTCCTGCACGGGCGGCCCCGGCCCGTCCCCGTCCGCGTCACCGTCGGCGAGCGCCTCCCCGTCGCCGTCCCCGTCCGCATCGCCGTCCGGCCCACCGCCGTCGTCCCCGCCCCCGCCCGGCGGCCCGGTCGTCGACGTGGCCACCGCCGCGCAGCTGAGCAGCGCCTTGAGCAGCGCGCTCCCGGGCACCACCATCCGGCTCGCGGCGGGCACCTACCGCGGGGCGTTCGCCACCACCCGGCCGGGCACCGCCGACGCGCGCATCACGCTGACCGGGCCGCGTACCGCGATTCTGATCAACGACGGGCCGAGCGGCACCGCGCCGTCCTGCCCCGCGCCCACCGCGGGCTGGGACTCCGGGTACGGCCTGTGGCTGTTCGGCGCACCGTACTGGAACCTCACCGGGTTCACCGTGGCCGAGTCGAAGAAGGGCATCGTGCTGGACGACTCCCGCCACGTGACGATCAGCGGCGTGTACGTGCACCACATCGAGGACGAGGGTGTGCACTTCCGCCGCTCGTCGGCCGACGGGATCATCCGCGACTCCGTCATCGAGTACACCGGCCTGGTCCAGCCCGGCTACGGCGAGGGCGTCTACCTCGGCTCGGCCGGATCCAACTGGGCCTGCCACGGCAACTCCGGCGGCGTCGACCGCTCCGACCGGGTCCAGGTGCTGAGCAACCGCATCGGCCCGTACGTCGCCGCGGAGCACATCGACATCAAGGAGGGCACCTTCGACGGTGTGATCCGCGGCAACACGTTCGACGGGCGCGGCATCTCCGGGCAGAACTCGGCCGACTCCTGGATCGACGCCAAGGGCATCGGCTACGTCATCGAGAACAACACCGGCACGTTCGCCGCGCCGGGCACGTTCGTCAACGGCTACGAGACGCACAACCCGGCGACCACCCCGTCCTTCCAGAACGGGTGCGGCAACGTGTGGCGCGCCAACAGCTCGAACCTGGGCGGCGTCGGCCAGTACGCGATCCGGATCACCTCGACCTCGAAGTGCGCCGGCAACCTCAACGTGGTGTACGCCTCCAACACGGTCGCCAACGCCACCGCGGGCCTGACCAACATCGCGGTCACGCCCTGACCGAGCGGGCTCAGGCCCCGGCCGGTCGCGCCGGGGCCCGGGTCGGCCGGGCCGACTCGCCGTTCCTGACCTGCCGCATGAACATCTTGGCCACGCACCCCGGCAGGGCGGCGCTCCAGGAGTGGTCACGGGACCGGTAGGAGCTCGGGCTCTCGCCGACCACCTCGGTGAACCGGGTGCTGAACGAGCCCAGCGAGGTGAACCCGACGGCCAGGCAGACCTCGGTGACGCTCAGGTCGCCCCGGCGCAGCAGGGCCTGGGCGCGCTCGATCCGGCGGCTCATCAGGTAGCTGTAGGGCGTCTCGCCGAAGGCGGCCCGGAAGCTCCGCGAGAAGTGACCGGGCGACATCAGCGCAGTCCGCGCCAGCGCGGCCACGTCCAGCGGCTGCGCGTATTCGCGGTCCATCCGGTCACGGGCCTGCCGCAGCCGGACCAGGTCGTCCCTCGTCACTCTGGTCACCTTACCCACATGCAGAAGGACCCGGCTCCAACGGAGCCGGGTCCTTCGTTCGTAGCGGGGACAGGATTTGAACCTGCGACCTCTGGGTTATGAGCCCAGCGAGCTACCGAGCTGCTCCACCCCGCGTCGGTCTCTAAACCATAGCCGGTTGATCGCACCGCCCGCAAATCGACACGGGGTGAGCGCCGTCTCAGCGCTCACCCCGTGTCGTCTCAGCCTGCTGCGGTCAGCCGGTGGTGGCCGGCGAGGGTGAGGGCGCCGGGGCGGAGGGCGAGGCAGCCGGGGGCGGCGTGGTGCCGCTCGCCTGCTCGAACTCCTTCATCGCCGCCTCCAGCGCGGCCAGCGCCTTGCCGTACGCCTCGAAGTTGCCGGACTGCTGGGCGGCCCGCACATCGTCGATGGCCTTGTTGACCTTCTCGGCGGCGGCGGCCAGTGTCGGCGAACCCGTCGTCGGCGGCGGCTGGTTGCCGGGCGTGGTCACCGGTGGTGTGCCGGTGGTCGTGCCGACCAGCTGCTTGATGCCGTCGGTGAGGGTGTCCGCGAAGGCCACCTTGTCGCCGTAGCTGACCAGCACCTTCTTCATCAGCGGGTACGCCTTCTCGCCGCTGGAGCGCAGGTAGATCGGCTCGACGTAGAGCATGCCGCCGCCGTACGGCAGGGACAGCAGGTTGCCCTTGACGACGTTGTTGCTCCAGATGTTGAGCTGACTTCGGGCCGTCTCGAAGTTCTCCATCAACTGCTGCGCCTGGCCCGGTCCGGGAATCCGGCCGTCCTTGCTCAGCTCCAGCACCTGCAGCGCCGGTTTGCCGTCGACGTACGACCCGGAGATCAGCGCGGCCAGGTTCTGCCGTTCCCGCGGGGTCACCGCGGCGGTGAGCTGGAAGCGCGGCTCGGTCTGCCCGGGCAGCTGGGTCAGCAGGTAGTACGGCGGCTGCTTGGCCGAGCCCGCGTTGGCCGGGTCGTTGGGCACGGCCCAGAAGTCGGGCGCGTTGAAGAAGTCGTTGGCGTTGTTCACGTGGAACCGGGTGAGCAGGTCGCGCTGCACCTTGAACATGTCCGCCGGGTAGCGGAAGTGCGACGCCAGCTCCGCCGGGATCTCGGCCTTCGGCGTGATCAGCTTGCCGCCGAAGGCGTTGTTCCACGTCTTGAGGATCGGGTCCTTGTCGTCGAACTCGTAGAGCTTGACGGTGCCGTCGTAGGCGTCGACGGTGGCCTTCACCGAGTTGCGGATGTAGTTGATGTCCTGCCGGGCGAGCCGGAACGTGCCGTCGCCGGTCAGCGAGTCACTGGTCGCGTCCTGCAGGTCGATGCGCTGCGCGTACGGGTAGTTCGCGCTGGTCGTGTAGCCGTCGATGATCCACACGATGCGCCCGCCGACCGCGGCCGGGTACGGGTCGCCGTCCAGCGTCAGGAACGGGGCGACCTTCTGCACCCGGGTGCGCGGGTCGCGCTCGTAGAGAATCTTCGAGTTGTCGTTGACCGCGTCGGCCAGCAGGAAGTTCGACTCGGCGTACTTGATCGAGTAGAGCAGCCGCCGCCAGGTCGAGCCCAGGTCGACGCCGCCGGAGCCGGTGTAGGTGTAGCGGGCGTCGGTGGCGTCGCCGGTGGGCCGGTCGTACTCGGCGCTGGTGCCGCCGTCGGGCTTGCCGACGATGGCGTACTCGCCCATGCGCTCGCCGTAGTAGATGCGCGGCTGGTCGACCGGCAGCTTGTCGGTGGACGACGAGCAGCCCTGGTCGGCGCCCTGCGCCTGGCCGGTGAAGAAGCCGGAGACGAAATACGGCTGGCCGGCGCAGACCGTGGTGTTGGCCGGTGCCGCCACCAGGCCGTAGCCGTGGGTGTAGACCGTGTGCTTGTTGATCCAGTTGCTCTGCGCGGTGGTCAGCTTGCTGTACTCGATCTCGCGCACGCCGACCACGTAGTCGGCGGTCTTGCCGTCGATGGTGTAGCGGTCGATGTCGAGCTTGTCGCCGAACTGGTAGAAGCTGCGCACCTGCGACAGCTGCGTGTAGGTCTCGGCGACCACCGCCGGGTCGAGCAGGCGGATGCTCGGCACGATCGTCTTGTCCTGCGCCAGCGCGGCCGGCGGCACGACCGTGTCCGAGGCGTACGGCGTGTTCGTCGCCGTGTCGAGGCCGTACGCGGCGCGCGTGGCCTGAATCGTCCGGTCGATGTACGGCGCTTCCTTGACGTTGCGGCTCGGGTCCACCTGGAACGTCTGCACGCCCCACGGGTAGATGCCGCCGATGGCGACCGCGGAAATGGCCAGCAGGCCCAGCGCGACGCCCGGCCACACCAGGTTGCGCATGACCGCGTTCGAGAAGATCAGGATGGCGATGACGACGATCACCGAGATGTAGGTGAGCATCTCCTTGGCCGGCAGCAGCGCCTGGATGTCGGTGTAACCCGCGCCGGTCAGGTCGGTGCCGGAGATGGTGTCCAGCAGCAGCGCCCGGCGGTCCAGCACGTACGCGATCGCCTTGAGGCTGACGAACAGCGCGACCAGGCCGGTCAGGTGGGCCCGCGCCCCGGTGGTCATCCGGTCCCCCGCGCCCGACAGCCGCACCCCGCCGTACAGGTAGTGCACGCCGAGCGCGCCGATCAGCGCCAGCACCGTCACGGTGAAGCCGGTGTTCAGCAGGTACTGCCAGAACGGCAGCTTGAACACGTAGAACCCGATGTCGATGTTGAACTGCGGGTCGGTCTGCCCGAACGGCTGGGCGTTCTCGAACAGCAGCCACTGCTGCCAGTGCCCCTGCGCGGCCAGCCCGGCGAAGAACGCGACCGCACCCGCGGCCAGCGCGAACCAGCGCATCAGGTGCGGGCCGAGCAGGTACCGGTAGCGCTCCAGCGCCTGCTGCTCGACCCCGGTCGGCGGCAGGAACGGGCGCAGCTTGTACGCCAGGTACAGGTTGCCGAAGAGGAAGGCCCAGATGATCAGGCCGAACACCGCGAACAGGCCTATCCGCGTGCCGAGCTGGCCGGTGAAGACCTGGGTCGCGCCCAGTTCGTCGAACCAGAGCCATTCGGTCCAGGCTTCGACCACCCAGCCAAGGACGGCGAAGAAGACAAGAAGGCCGGTCAGCACGATGAGCCAGGCTCGTCCGCGACGGCTCATGTGCGGCAGTTGACTTGATCGGGTCACCACGGTGGAAGCCTACGTTGCCGTGCAAGAGCGCGGCACTGATGGCAGGCCTTACGGAACCGTGGTGAGTCGTCTGACGTGCTGTTTCACGCGGGCCTGCGCCGCAGCGGGGCCCGCGTTTCTCAGCTTATTGCCAGGAATCGTCTATCAGCAGGTGGGCGGCGTGCCGCCGGAGCGCACCGTCGCCAGGGCGGCCAGCGCGTCGTCCAGCGTGGCCACCTTGGCCAGCGGCAGGCCGGGCAGCGCGTTCGCCTTGGCCTCCTCGCAGTTCGCCGCGGGGGTGAGGAAGACCTTGGCGCCGGCCGCCTTCGCCCCGTACAGCTTCTGCGGGATGCCGCCGATCGGCCCGACGTTGCCCTCGTCGTCGATGGTGCCGGTGCCCGCGATGACCTTGCCGCCGGTGAGGTCGTCCGGCGTCAGCTTGTCGATGATGCCGAGCGCGAACATCAGCCCGGCGCTCGGGCCGGCGATGTCGTCGAGCTTGATGTTCAGCGTGAACGGGTGCGGCTGGTCGGTCTTGACCTCGATGCCGACCCGCGGCGTGTCGTCCTCGGCCGAGGCCGGCTTGGTGGTCACCTCGACCGTGGTCGGGGCCTTGTCGCGGGTGACGCCGAGCTTGAGGGTGGAACCGGCGGGCTTGGCCTGGATCAGCTCCAGCAGCTTGCCGTTGGAGGTGACCGCGGTGCCGTCGACCGTGTCGATGACGTCGCCCGGCTTCAGCCTGCCGTCCGACGCCCCGCCCGCGACGACCTTCTCCACCGAGATGCGCACCGGATAGCCCAGCTCGCGCAGCGCCGCGGTCTCCGCGCTGGACTGCGAGTTCTTGAAGTCCTCCTGGCCCCGCTGGTCGATCTCCTCGCGGGTGGCCTCCGGCGGGTAGAGCAGCTCGTACGGCACGACCGCCTCCTCGTCGGACCACCAGCCCCGGATCACCGAGACCAGGTCGGTGGACGACTGCACGTTGACGGTGACCAGCCGCAGCTGCCCGTCGGACTTCGAGACGGCGGGACCGCCGGTGATCGAGATGACCTCGTGGCAGCCCTCGCCGGCGCCGGGCGCGCCGGGCGTGCACAGCTCGCCCTTGTCGTCGACGGCGGTCAGCGTGTCCACGGTCGGGCCGGCGCTCTCCACGACGTACGGCACCCGCACCTGCCCGATGGCGATCAGCAGCAGCACGGCCAGGACCGCGCCCAGCACCACAGTCAACCCGCGACGTCTCATGGCGGCCAGCCTATCCGGGCGTCCCTCGCGTGCGCCGGACCCTGACTTGTCCCCGATCACGGGGAGGGTATGAGTCACTTCGGCTCAACTTCGCGTACGGTGGAGAGCGTGCCTGACACCCCGTTCGGGTTCGCCCTTCCTGGCGGCCAACCACCAGACCCCAACGACCCGCAGCAGATGCAGCAGTTCCTCGCCGGGCTGCAGCAGCTGATGGCGATGAGCTCCAGCGGCGGCGGCCCCGTCAACTGGGACCTCGCCCGGCAGGTCGCCACCACCTCGCTCAACAGCGAGGGTGACCCGGCGGTCACCGCGGCCGACCGGGCCGCGGTCGACGAGGCTCTGCGCCTGGCCGACCTGTGGCTCGACCCGGCGACCGCGCTGCCCAGCGGCGTGGTCACCACCGCCGCGTGGAACCGCAACGAGTGGATCTTCAACACGCTGGACGTCTGGCGCAAGCTGGCCGACCCCGTCGCCGACCGCATGGTCAACGCCATGGGCGACCTGGTCCCGCCGGAGGCCCGCGCCCAGCTCGGCCCGATGGCCGCGATGATCAGCAGCCTCGGCGGCGCGCTGTTCGGCGGCCAGTTCGGCACCGCGCTGGCCAAGCTCGCCGTCGAGGTGCTCTCGGCCGGCGACATCGGCCTGCCGCTCGGTCCCAGCGGCACCGCCGCCCTCGTGCCCGCCAACATCCGGGCGTACGGCGACGGCCTCGACATCGACGCCGGCGAGCTGCGCCTGTTCGTGGCCCTGCGGGAGACCGCCCACCAGCGGCTCTTCGGCCACGTGCCGTGGCTGCGCGGGCACGTGCTCAGCGCCGTCGAGGCGTACGCCAACGGCATCCGGGTCGACCGGGAGGCCATCGAGGAGGCGCTCGGCCGGGTCAACCCCGCCGACCCGGAGTCGATGGCCGAGCTGCAGCTCGAAGGCATCTTCACGCCCGACGACAGCCCGCAGCAGCAGGCCGCCCTGCGCCGCCTGGAGACCGTGCTCGCCCTGGTCGAAGGCTGGGTGACGCACGTGGTCGAGCAGTCCGCGGGCAGCCGACTGCCCAACGTCGTACGCCTCTCCGAGACGTTCCGCCGCCGCCGCGCGGCCGGTGGCCCGGCGGAGCAGACGTTCGCCGCGCTCGTCGGCCTGGAGCTGCGGCCCCGCCGACTGCGCGAGGCGGCGGCGCTGTGGGCGGCGCTCACCGAGCACCGCGGCGTGTCCGGCCGCGACGCGCTGTGGGAGCACCCCGACCTGCTGCCCGACGACGAGGACTTCGCCGACCCGGCCGCCTACGCGGCCGCCGCCGACACCACGGTCCTCGACCTCAGCGCCCTCGACGACCTCCCCAGCCACGACGAGGGCAACCCCGAGAACGGCCCCAAGCAGGACTGACCCGCACCCAGGATCTGACCCGCACCCAGGATCGCCCCGCGCCCAGCCCACCGCACCCCGCTTTTCCATCGACGTTGGCCTATCACATCGAAAATCCGTGTCCCGGAGTCGACGTGATAGGCCAACGTCGATGACGGGGCGGCTCGCCGCCGCGAGCCGCGTGACGCAATGGCGTGACGCGACGGTGTCGCGGGACGGGGTGTGCGGTGGTTATTCGGCGCGGGCGTGTTCGGCGGCGGCGATGCCCTCGAGGTAGCCGCGGGCGCGCTCCGTGCGCGGGTAACGGCCGACCAGCGCCCAGAACCGGGCGTTGTGGCTCGGCACGATCAGGTGCACCAGCTCGTGGAGCAGCACGTAGTCCCCGACCCAGCCGGGCATCTCGCGTACCCGCTCCGACAGCCGGATGGTGCGGTCGGCGGGCGTGCAGGACCCCCAGCGGCCGTTCTGGTTCCCGACCCAGCGCACGGTCGCGGGCACCGCGACGGCGCCGAACTCGGGCAGGTAGCGGCAGGCGAGCTGGCGGGCCCGGGTCTCCAGGTCGGCGTCGCTGCGCTGGCTGCGCTGATCGCGGGCGGCGAGCCGGGCGAGCATCTTGCTCACCCATTCGCTCTCCTCGGCTCGGGAGAACTGGCTGGGGATGAGCACCACGACCCGCTCCCCCTCGCGGTAGGCGGACACCGTCCGCCGCCGGCGCTCACTGCGCCGGACCTCTACCACGGGTTTGCGTGCGGCGGCCATTAGCGACCGGCGCAGACCAGGGGGCACCCGGGGGCAACCAGGGGGGTGTTACTCACGGAAGGGACGCTAGCGGCCCGGTGCCAGGGGGGCGCAAGAGTCAATCTTGTGATCATCGCCAGATTTGCCAGGATAGGTCGCCTTCGCCAAGAAAATTCTTCTGGCCGTGACCCGCGCCACTGGCACGCATAAGGGACATTACTCAATGCACAGGCGTCTTTAAGAAAATGCCTCATTTTCTACAAGCGTGATGACTCCGGCGTGTCCCGCGTAACCTGACTACTCAGATCGATTCGGGCAGGCAGACTTCCACCGTCACAGCGCAAGCCGCCGGGACGAGTCACCGTGGATCATGAGGAGGAATCGTGGCCGAAGAGAAGTACAACGGCTACTGCGTGAAATGCAAGGAAAAGCGTGATTTCACCGGCAAGGTGGAGATCTCCAAGACTGGCATGCGGATGGCCAAGGGGCCCTGCCCCGTCTGCGGTACGACCGTGAACCGCATTCTCGGCAAAGCCTGAGGGACAACGCGAGACAGGAGCCCGCAGACACTGCGGGCTCCTGTCGCTTTTCCGACAATCTTCCCCAAGATCTGTGGATAACCCAGGTCAGTGCTGTGGAAAACCTCTTGATCACCGGGGACGGGCTGTGGATAACCACGGCTGTACCCCAGCGGGCGCTGGCACCCTCGACGGCTGTGAGCCCCTCCCCGATGTCTCGCCCGGCCCTGCTGCCGGGGCTGCGCCCGATGTGGCGCGACCGGCACACCGTCCAGCTCGGCACGGATCCCGAGCACGCCGTGGTGCTGGAGCTGCCGCACCGGTCGGCGGCCCGGCTGCTGGACCTGCTCGACGGCTCCCGCACGGAGCGCGCGCTGCTGGCCGAGATGGCCCGGCTGGGCATGCGCTCCGCGGACGTGCACGACGTGCTGGCGGCCCTGACCGAGCGTGGCCTGGTCCTGCCGGCCCACGCGCTGATGCCCGCGGCGCTGCCCGCCGAGCATCGCGCCCGGCTCGCCGACGAGGCCGCCGCGCTCGCCCTGCGCCGCGCGGAGAGCGCCGGCACGCCCGCCCGGGTGCTCCAGCGGCGCGGCCGGGCACGGGTGATCGTCGCCGGGTCGGGCCCCACCGCGCGCCTGATCGCCACCGCCCTGCTGGACGCGGGGGTGGGCAAGGTGGGCACGGTCGCCTCCCCCGGCGCGGCAGCGACGCTGCACGATCCGGCCGAGGCTGCCGCCGGGGACGATCCAGCGCGGCAGGCGGTCACCGGGGACGGCCTGGCCGGGCAGGCGGCCACCGGGGACGCGGCCGGACAGGCGGACCCGCGGGGCGGCTCGGCGCGCGGCGGCCGGGCGCACGCGGCCACCCTGCGGGCCACCGACGCCACGTTCCGCGTGCAGGTGGGGTATGCCGTGTCCACGCGTGGCACGCGCCGCAGGGTGCCGCACCTGGCGCTGACCGTACGCGACGGAGTGGCGGTGGTGGGGCCGCTCGTGCCCGCCTCCGGTGGCCCCTGCCTGCACTGCCTCGATCTGCACCGCACCGACCGCGACCCGTCCTGGCCGCGGCTGGCGGCCCAGCTCGCCCAGGCGCCGGGCGGGGCCGACCCGTGCTCGGCGGCGACCCGCCTCACGGCCGCCGGCTTCGCGGCCGCCGAGGTGCTCGCCCACCTGGACGGGGGTGCGCCGAGTACGGTCGGCACGACCGTGGAGATCAACGGCGGGCTGCCCTGGCGACGGCGCTCCTGGTCGCCCCACCCCGCCTGCGACTGCACCCGGCGGCGGCGTGGCTGACATCTCCACAAGCTCTTCACCGGCCGGAACCGGCCGAAATCCGCGTGGTCGGCAACAATGGCACGGTGACCGACATCCCGCGCCGGGCCGTCTCCCGGACCGCCAAGCTGGCTTCTCTCCCTCTCGGCTTCGCCGGGCGGACCGTGCTCGGCTTCGGCAAGCGGGTGACCGGCCTCGCCTCCGACGTGATCTCCGCGGAGATCCAGGAGCGTACGGCTGAGCAGCTGTTCAGCGTGCTGGGTCAGCTCAAGGGCGGCGCCATGAAGCTCGGCCAGGCGCTGAGCGTGTTCGAGGCGGCACTGCCCGACGCCCTGGCCGAGCCCTACCGCGACGCGCTGACCAAGCTCCAGGAGGCGGCCCCGCCGCTGCCCGCGGCCACCGTGCACAAGGTGCTGGCGGAGCAGCTGGGCAGCGACTGGCGGGCGCTGTTCCGCGAGTTCGACGACACGCCCGCGGCCGCGGCCAGCATCGGCCAGGTGCACCGGGCCGAGTGGAAGGTGCCGCGCAAGCGCACCGGCGTCCCGGTCGCCGTGAAGATCCAGTACCCGGGGGCGGGCGACGCGCTGATCGCGGACCTGGCGCAGCTGTCCCGGCTGGCCGGTCTGTTCAAGGTGATCCAGCCCGGTCTGGACGTCAAACCGCTGGTCACCGAGCTGCGCGCGCGGGTCGTCGAGGAGCTGGACTACGAACTGGAGGCGGCCAGCCAGCGCGCCTTCGCGGCGGCGTACGCGGGGGACGAGGAGATCCTGGTGCCGCAGGTGCTGGCCGCCGCGCCGCGGGTGCTGGTCACCGAGTGGGTCGAGGGCATCCCATTGTCGAAGATCATCGGCAGTGGCACGGTGGCCCAGCGCGATCGGGCCGGTGCGCTCATGGCCACCCTGCACTTCTCCGCCCCCGAGCGGGCCGGGCTGCTGCACGCCGACCCGCACCCGGGCAACTACCGGCTGCTGCCCGACGACCGGCTCGCCGTCATCGACTTCGGCGCGGTCGCGCGCCTGCCCCAGGGCCTGCCCGAGCCGGTGGGCCGGATCACCCGGCTCGCCCTGGCCGGGCGCGCCGACGAGGTGCTCAAGGGGCTGCAGGGCGAGGGTTTCGTACGTGCCAACGCCGACATCGACGCGCAGGCGGTGCTGGACTACGTGCGGCCGATGCTGGAGCCGCTGGCCGCCGAGGAGTTCCGCTTCACCCGGGCCTGGCTGCGCGAGGAGGCGGCCCGGCTGGCCAGCCCGCGCAGCCCGGCATACCAGCTGGGACGGCAGCTGAACCTGCCGCCGTCGTACCTGATGATCCACCGGGTGACGCTGGGCTCGATCGGTGTGCTGTGCCAGCTGGAGGCCAAGGCGCCGTACCGCGCCATCCTGGAGCGCTGGCTCCCCGGGTTCGCCGAACCGACCGACTGAGCTGTGGAAGGCACGCGAAAGACGGATGCCCGCCGGCTTCGCCGGCGGGCATCCGTCTTGATCACTTATCGCTGCGACAGCTCACGTGCACGCCGGCGTGCGGCGATCGTGATCTGGCGGGCGGAACGGGAAGCCTCAGAGGGGATGTTCTGAGGCTCAAGCATTCGGGCCCGACTCATGACTTCGTGGATCATATAGATGTCGCTGATTCCGTTTCTCATTGCTTCTCTCCGTTGCGCTGGTAGTGACTTAGCCGGCAGGCGGCTGGATTGGGTGTTGCGGAGTTGCTCAGGCTGCGAGACGGACGGACTCGCGAGCGGTGACCGCGGCGACACGCGCCTCGGTCTCGGCCACCAGGGCCGCCTCGCGAGCGAGGTCGTCCTTACGCGGACGGCCACGCGGACGCTTGCGCGCCACGACCGCACCACGCTCGAAGATCTCGCCGCCCCAGACGCCCCAGGGCTCCTCGCGCTCCAGCGCCCCGGAGAGGCACTCGGCCTTGAGCGGGCACTCGCCGCAAAGCGACTTCGCCAGCTCAAGCTCCGCAGGAGCGTCGGAGAACCAGAGGTCCGGGTCGAACTTCCGGCAGGGCAGCTCCGCACCCAGCTCGACGGTGAAGTCGAGAACTGGGGCCAACGCCAGACTCATCTTCCGGTCACCTTCCTTTCATCTCGATCTCGTGGATCGCTTTCCATGGGGGTGGAAATAACTAAGGCCGCGGATCCCGGTGTACGGGTTCCGCGGCCTCGAGGTGAGCCGGTGGTCTGGTTTAGACCTTTGGTTTACCTCGAGGTGGGAGCCCGCTGAATCCATCGAGCTTCATGCCCGAGGACTCCTGGTTCCGGTAGGCCAGAGTGGTGCTGATGGTGCTGGTGGTGCTCTTCGGCTTGGCGGCGCCCACGGGGGCCACCTTGATCGGGTTCGGGTTCCAGGCCAGCTGTCGCAGGACCGGCAGCTGTGCCACCGGCAGGCCGGTGACGGTCGCCAGGCCCAGTGCGCCCACTGCGCCACGCGTGGCGTGGCCGGCGGGTGCCAGTTGCGAGGACGCAGCCAAGGCGATCGGAGCGACGGCAACCGACGTAGCGCAGGCAGCGGCGAGCGCCGGCACAACAGCGTTCGGGGTGATGAACGTGATCTCCATGGGACTCGCCTCCTCTACTTGCCCTAGTCGTTGCAGTACGTGAATCACCACCCAGGAGCAGCACGGATGCGCGCTCTTGGAGGTGTGACCGAAGGCTATGCCTCCCGGGCGGGAAGGCGCAAACGGTTTTACGGCTCTGTTGCCAAATCTTTTTGAAGATCTTCTGAAGTCGGTTGTTCAGGCAGCAAATCCGCCACCGAAGCGCCCTTCAACAGCGCGAGAACTGCCTCGCCGTAGAGCTCCAACTTGCGCGGGCCGATGCCGGCGATCTCCACGAGGCCCGCTCTGTCGGATGGCTGACGCTCGGCCAGCGCGGTCAGGGTGGCGTCGGTGAAGACGACGTACGCGGGGATCTTCGCCGCCGCGGCGACCCGGGCCCGCCAGTCGCCCAGCCGCTCGAACAGCTCCTCGTCCAGCGAGGAGGGGCAGCCCGCGCACCGGCCCAGCTTGCGCTCCGGCCCGGCGAGCAGCGTCGCCCCGCACACCCGGCAGCTCACGATCACGGTCTTGCGCGGCACCCGGGGCGCACCCGGCCCGGGGCGCTCGGCCCGCGGCGCGGCGGCCTGCCCACCGAACGGAGCAAGTCCCGGCACCCCATGCAGGAACCGGCAGGGACGCCGAGCCCGGCCACCGGAGGATCGCGCCTCGCCGTAGCTGAGCCACAGCATCCGCCGCGCCCGGGTGACGCCGACGTACAGCAGCCGGCGCTCCTCCTCCAGCGCCTCGGCGCTGCGGGCGTACGCGGTGGGCATGGTGCCCTCGACGAGCCCGACCAGGAACACCGCGTCCCATTCCAGGCCCTTGGCGGAGTGCAGGCTGGCCAGCGTCACCCCGGCGACGGTCGGGGCGTGCTGCGCCTGGGCGCGCCGGCCCAGCTCGGCGGTGAACCCGGCGAGCCCCTCGTCGGCGCCGGGCGCGGGGCGGAACTCGGCGGCCAGGCGTACCAGCGCGGCCAGCGCCTCCCAGCGCTCCCGGGCAGCCCCGCCGGACGGCGGCCGCTCAGGCTGCCAGCCCAGGCCGACCAGCACCGCGCTGACCGTGCCGACCAGATCGTCGCCGCCGTCGGCACGGGAGGCCGACCGCAGCGCCACCATCGCCTGGCGGATCTCGGCCCGCTCGAAGAAGCGCTCCCCGCCGCGCAGCACGTACGGCACCCCGGCGTCGGCGAGCGCCTCCTCGTAGGTCTCCGACTGGGCGTTGGCGCGGAACAGCACCGCGATCTCCGACGCGGGAGTGCCCGCCGCGATCAGGTCGGCGCAGCGGCGGGCCACCGCGACCGCCTCGTTGTGCTCGTCGGCGAAGACCCGGGCATCCGGCTCGGGCCCGGCCGGGCGTTGGCCGACCAGGTCCAGCCGCAGCCGGGCCTCGCTGCCCTTGGCCTGCCGGATGACCGCGTTGGCCAGACCCACCACCTGCGGAGTGGAGCGGTAGTCGCGGACCAGCCGGACCACGGTCGCGTCGCGGTGCGTACGCGCGAAGTCCACCAGGTACGACGAGGTCGCGCCGGTGAACGAGTAGATGGTCTGCGCCGCGTCACCGACCACGGTCAGGTCCTTGCGGCCGCCCAGCCACGCCTCCAGCAGCCGCTGCTGCAGCGGGTTCACGTCCTGGTACTCGTCGACGACGAAGTGCCGGTACTGCGCGCGGACCTGCTCGGCGACGTCGGAGTGCTCCTCGATGCCCCAGCACATGGCGCGCAGCAGGTCCTCGAAATCGATCACGCCCTGCTGGCGCTTGACGTGCTCGTACGCCGTGAACACGGCGGCGACCTGGGCTGCTTCCAGCGGGGTCTCCCGGCCGGCCTTGGCCGCGGCGACCACGTACTCGCCGGGTTCCACCAGCGACGACTTCGACCACTCGATCTCGGCGGCGAGGTCGCGCGCGCCGGTGCGGTCGGCCCGCACCCCGGCCCGGGCCGCGGCGAGCACGATCAGCCGCGCCTTGCTCTCGACCAGCTCCGGCATCTCCCGGCCGCGCAGCAGCCGGGGCGCGAAGAAGCGCAGCTGGCGCAGGGCGGCGGCGTGGAACGTACGGGCCTGCACGCCGTGCGCGTCGAGCCCGGCCAGCCGTTCGCGCAGCTGCGCCGCGGCCCGCGCGGTGAAGGTGACGGCGAGCACGTGCTTCGGCTGGACCTGCCCGGTGACCACGCGGTGCGCGATCCGGTGGGTGATCGCCCGGGTCTTGCCGGTGCCCGCGCCGGCCAGGATGCACACCGGTCCGGGCGGCGCCGTGACCGCGGCCGCCTGCTCCTCGTCCAGCCCCGCGAGTACCTTCCGGGCCGTGTCGGGTGCAGCGTCTCTGGTCACAACAGGGAATCATCCCAGGTGTCGTTGATGTTGCCACCGCTAGAGTCCCCGGGAGCCCCCGCTCCCCCGACCCGAGGATCGCCATGCTGACCATGTACTCGACCACGTGGTGTGGTTACTGCCACCGGCTGCGCAGCCAGCTCGACCGTGAGGGCATCACCTACACGGTGATCGACATCGAGCAGGACCCCAACGCGGCGGACTTCGTGATGAGCGTGAACGGCGGCAACCAGACCGTGCCGACCCTGCGCTTCGCGGACGGCAGCGCCCTGACCAACCCCAGCGTCATCCAGGTCAAGGCCCACCTCGCCGCGATCGCCGAAAAGGCCGCCGACCCGGCCTGAGGCTCCGCACGACCCGTTCAAGATCGCCGTTTCAGGACACGAGCTGAGGTCTGACCTCAGCTTCCGACCTCAAACGGCGATCTTCGTGTGCGCCGCGGCCGCGGCGGCACCGGTCCGTGGGCGCGGGGAGGTCAGCTCGGCCAGCGGGGGGCGTCGAGGCGGACGACTTTGACGCGCTGGCGGCCGGAGCGGACGGCGCCGACCGAGGCGAGGGCGCGGGCGAGCTGGAGCGCGGCGTCGAGGCTGTCCGCCTCCGCCACCTGGCGGCGCTGCTCAGGGCTGGCTGTCTCGTCGCGCAGCGGCTGCTCATCGAGGAACGACGCGTTCACGTCCTCGGGCGCGAAGGGTCGTACCTCGGTGCGAACGATCAGGTACCGCATGCGCTGCTCCGTCACTGCCTGCCGGGCGGAGGTCGACTGTGGAGTCCATGAGTGGAAGTTCCACATTCGGCTGATGTCATGCTTGTGCATTTCCCCAGCTGGAATCAAGCAAGACGCGACGATCGTCGGGCAGCACCGCCCGAACGGGTGACGGAGCGTAGTTTTCTACCGAGGAGATCAGCTGATCCGGGCGCTTATCCACGCCCGCGACCGCGGCGGGTCCAGCGCCGCCTCACCGAGCCAGCCGAAGACGCGTGCATATCGCTCGACGCTGTTGCGGTCGGTGAGCACCAGCTCACGGGCGAGCGTCTCGACGGCCACCGTCTCCGGATCATCCGGGTCAGGAAAGTGATAGATAGAAAATCCCGTATATGGTATGAAGTGCTGGCCGATCATGGCCGCGCACGGCAGTACTCTGATCGTCACGTTGGGTAACTGCGCGAGGGTCGCCAGGTGGGCCAGCTGGCCGTCCCGCACCTCGTCCGGCGCGCCCCGGCCCAGCAGCGCCTGCTCGTCCAGGATCGCCTCGTAGCGCGGCGCGTCCGGGGTTCTGGTCAGGATCGTCTGCCGGGCCAGCCGCGCCGCCACCTCGGTGTCCGGCTCCTGCGGCGCGGGCAGCTCCGCCACCGGCCCCACCACCGGGTTCAGGCGCTGCGCGGGCACGCCGGCCACCACCGGCTCCCCCGACAGCGGGCGCGAGGACAGGATGCGGGCCCGCGCGTACTCCGGCGTCTGCAGCAGACCGGGGACGATCGACAGGGCGTACTCCCTGATGCGGGCGCTGCCCGCCTCCAGCTCGGCGTAACCGCGCTGGCGCTGGGTCATCACCGGGTAGGCCCGCAGCCAGCCCCGCGTGTTGCCGGCGTCGCGCGCGATCGCCACGAGCTGGTCCCGGTCCCGCCCGCGCACCTCGTAGAGGTCGAGCAGGTCCAGCACATCGGCGAGATCCGGCCGGCTGCGCCCGTTCTCCAGACGCGACAGTTTCGACTTGGCCGCCCAGCCCACCTGGTCGACGACCTGCTCACCGGTGAGACCGGCGGTCTCACGCAGGCGGCGCAGCTCCACGCCGAGGCGCTGGCGGCGGACGATCGGGCTGGATCCTCGCGGCAAGGGGACCTCCGTCGGCGAACCAGCCTCCAGGCTAAACCGCCCACCCACCCCCACCCCCGCACCAACACACCTTTCCCCACCTGGATCACCCCACCCTTTTCCGCGTTGATCATGAACTTATGGGCAGGTTCGACGGCGTGTTCTGGCCACAACTTCATGATCAACGCGATGACGAGCGCTGCGGGGCGGGGCGAGGAGCGGGCGGGAGCGCCATGGTTGACGAAAGGATCCTTTCGAAAGGATACTTTCGACGTGACCGAGAGATTGCCGATGCGGGAGATCACCGATCCCCGGATGCTGCGAGCGATGGCGCACCCGGTGCGGTTGCGGCTGATCAACGAGTTGGGGCTGCACGGGCCGGCTACGGCAACCGAGCTGGCCGAACGGGTCGGGGAGTCGGCGGCGAACTGCTCGTGGCATCTGCGGCAGCTGGCGAAGTTCGGGTTCATCGAGGAAGCCGAGGGCGGCGTCGGGCGCAACCGGCCGTGGCGCTGGGTGCCGATGGGCAACCGGTGGGGCGGACCGGACGATCCGCCGGAGATGATGCAGGCGGGTAGCGAGCTGAACGCCACGCTGCTTGCTCAGGAGCTGGCCAAGCGCAACCGCTGGGACGAGCAGCGCCAGACCGACGACTCCCCGTGGCGGCACGCCGCGTTCTCCGTCCAGAACGTCAGCTGGCTCACCGCCGACGAGCTGGCGGCGCTGGAGGACGAGCTGGTCGCGGTGCTGACGAAGTACAACCACCGGATCACCGATCCGGGCGGCAGGCCCGAAGGCTCCCGGCCCGTTCGCATGGTCGCCTGGGCCCACCCCGAACCCAGCTGATCCCCCACCCAGCACCCCGGAGGCACCTGCCATGCGCGCCGTACTGCGCCGACCCGACTTCCGCCTGCTCTTCGCGGGCCTGTTCTTCAGCATGACCGCCGAGTCGATGCTGGTGCTGGCGCTGGCCATCTGGGCCAAGGACCTCACCGGCTCCGACGGCATGGCGGGCGCGGCGATCCTGTGCGTGGTGCTGCCGGCGATGTTCGCGCCGCTGCTCGGCGTGGTGGTGGACCGGTTCCGCCGCCGCCCGTTCCTGATCGCGTCGCTGGTCGGTTCGGCGGCCATGCTGACGCCGCTGCTGGCGGTCGACGGCCGTGGCGACCTGTGGATCATCTTCGCCGTGGCGATCTGCTACGGCGTGTCGTACATCCTGGTCAGCGGCTCGCTCAACGGTCTCATCAAGGAGGTCATCCCGCCGGACCTGCTGGCCGAGGCGAACGGTGCGCTGCAGACGGTGCGCCAGGGACTGCGCCTGGTGGGGCCGCTGCTGGGGGCCGCGCTCTACGCCGCCACGAAAGGCTGGGGCCTGGCCGTGCTCGGCATGGCGGGTTTCCTCATCGCGGCCGGCGTCATCGCCGTGCTCCGGGTACGCGAGGACAAGCCCGAACGCACCGAGTCGCACTGGCTGACCGAGGTCGGTGCGGGCGTACGCCACCTGACCGGCAGCGTGCCGCTGCGGCGTGCCCTGATCGGCAACGTGATCTCGATCCTCGTCTTCGGATTCAGCGAGACCGTCTTCTTCGCCTTCGTCGACCAGGGTCTGCACCGGCCCCCGGCCTTCATCGGCGTGCTGATCAGCGTCCAGGGCATCGGCGGCCTGCTCGGCGGGCTGACCTCGGCCTGGCTGATCCGCCGGGTCGGCGAGCTGTCCGCCAACGCCATCGGCATCGCACTGTTCCTGCCGCTGCTGCTCACCAGCCTGACCCCGAACCTGGGACTGGCCTTCGCGACCTGCCTGATCTCCGGCTTCGGCCTGCCCTACCTGCTGGTCGGCCTGATGACGCTGATGCAGCGCACCACCCCCGCCGCGCTGATGGGCCGGGTCTCGGCGGCGATGGACGCGCTGATCAGCGCCCCGCAGACGCTCGCGATCGGATTCGGCGCGGTGCTCGTCGAGCTGGTCGACTTCCGGGTGCTGCTGGCCGTCATGAGCGCGGTGATGGCGGTGTCCGCGCTGTACCTGTGGGCCGGGCGCGGGCTGACCCCGCCGTCAGCCCCCGCGCAGCCAGGTCAGGACGAGCTGGTGGGCGATGGAAGACCGGTTCGGGAGCGTGAAGGAGTCGTCTGAGCCGTCCAGCACCCGGGCGATCCGCTCACGCGTGAACCACTGCGCGTCGATCAGCTCGTCCGGGTCGGTGCGCAGCGGCGCGGCCGCCGGGTCGGCGACCGCGACGAAACCCAGCATCAGCGAGCGGGGGTACGGGAACGCCTGGCTGCCGTGGTAGCGGATGTCGGCGACCCGGACACCCGCCTCCTCGTACACCTCGCGGGCGACCGCCTCCTCGGCGGTCTCCCCCGCCTCGACGAAACCGGCCAGCACCGAGTAGCGGCGCCGGGCCGCCCCGGCCCACACCACGTTCGCGCCGAGCAGGATGCGTCCCTGCGGGCCGGCCGCCCCGTCGTGCACCGCCATGATCACGGCCGGGTCGGTACGCGGGAAGTGCAGCTCCCCGTCGGCGTCCCGGCGCACCCAGCCGCCCTGCTCCACCGTGGTCGGCTTGCCGCTGCGCGGGGCGTACAGGTGGTCGCGGTGCCAGCGCACCAGCGCCAGCGCCTGGGTCAGCAGCGACGTGTCGCGGGGCGGCAGGTCCGCGCCGACCTCCCACAGGTGCTTCGGCTCGGCGCCGGGCACCTCGGGCAGCTCGCTGTTGACCGCGAAGTAGGCCGTGCCTCCCGCGTCGACGCCGAGGAACAGCGGCTCGGCGGCCGGACCGCCGGTGCCGACCTGGCCCGACGGGAGCAGCACCAGCCGGTCGTCGCGGATCAGCGCGCGACCGTCGTCTCCGATCAGGACCACCCGGCCCCGTGACCACGCGTCGGCCAGCCACTGCGGGTCGGCGCGCCGGAACGCGGCCCGGTCGAGGTCCGACCGGGCCGCAGGCGTCTCACTCATTCGTGCTGCTCGCTCGTTTCCGTTCCGTGAAGCCGGCTCACGACTTCGACTCGACCGTCACCGGCACGATCGCCGAGACCGCGGCCTGGATCTTCTCGGCGTCGCCGAGGATCACCGGGGCCGCCACGGCCGGCGCGAGGTACGTCGCCGCGACGCGGTGCACGTCCGCCAGGGTGGCCGCGGCCAGCCGGGCCGAGTGCTCGGCCAGGAAGGTCAGCCGCAGCCCGAAACCGGCGTAGGTGCTGGCCAGCCCGGCCAGGCCGGACTGTGTCGACATGCCCAGCTGCAGCGTGCCCAGGGCGTACTGGCGCGCCTGCTCCAGCTCCTCCTCGCGTACCGGCAGCGCCGCGATGCGGCCCAGCTCGTACAGCGTCTCGACCAGCGCCGGGGCGGTGACCTCGGTGGCCACCTCGGCGGAGACGGTCAGCGTGGAACCGGCCACCGAGTGCTCGATCACCGAGTGCGGGCCGTACGTGTAGCCCTTGTCCTCGCGGATGTTCTCCACCCAGCGGGAGGAGAAGTAACCGCCGAACACCATGTTCGCGAGCTGCAGCGCCGCGTGGTCGGGGTGGGTGCGGCCCACCGCCGGCAGCGCGAAGCGCAGCGACGACTGCACCGCGCCGGGCCGGTCGACCAGCAGCAGCGGGCCCGGCACCAGCGGCGGGATGGGCGGCAGGTCGGCGCTCTCGCCGCCCCCGTTCCAGCCGCCGAGGCGCTTGGCCGCGGTCTGCACCGCCTGCTCCGGGTCGATGTCGCCGACGATGACCAGGGTCGCCCCGGCCGGGTGCAGCCGCCGGGCGTGCAGCGCGCGCAGCGCCTCCGGGCTGACCGCGCGCACGTCCTCGACCGACGGCGTCTGCACCGCGTACGGATGTCCCGGGTAGATGCGCTTGAGCAGCGCGACGCGGGCCAGGTGGGCGGGCTGGCTCTGGGCGACCTGGATCCGGTCGGCCAGCCGCTCCACCTCCGTGGTGACCTCGCCCTCCGGGTAGACCGCGTCGTCGAGCACCTCGGCCATCAGCTCCAGCAGCCGGTCCAGCCCGGACACCAGCGAGTTGCCGCTGATCTGCAGCCGGTCCGGATCGATCCCGGCGCCGAGGCCGCCGCCGACGGTCTGCAGCTCCGCGGCGATCTCCACGGTGCTGCGGGTGCTGGTGCCCGAGAACAGCGTCTGCGCCAGCACGGCCGCGTCGGCCAGCTCCGCCTTGGCGAACGGCACGCGCAGCCGCACCTCGGCCAGCGGCACGCTCGGCCGGCGGATGGCCAGCACGGTCAGCCCGTTGGGCAGCGTCTGCTCCGCCTCCAGCGGCAGCGCCAGCGGCCGGTTCGCGTCGAGTTCGGGAAGGCTGATGGTCTGGCTCACTGGTTTCCTCCGGGCACGACCTCGATGGACGCCCGGCGGTTCGGGCGCAGAGCGGCCGCAGCGGCGCGGACCTGGTCCTCAGTCACTTCCGCGATCTGGTGCGGCAGGTCGTTGAGCAGCCCCGGGTTGCCCCGCTGCAGCTCCAGCACGGCCATGCGCAGCGCGCGGCCGAGCACCGCGTCGGTCTCCCGCAGCAGGTGGGTGGCCATGCGGGCCTGGGTGCGGGCCAGCTCGCCCGCGGTCAGCCCGTCGGTGGCCAGCCGGTCCAGCTCCTCGTCGATGGTGACCAGCACCTTGTCCACGCTGCCGCCGGGCGGCAGGTGCGACTGCAGCAGCAGCGCCGTGGGGTCGCGCACCTCGAACGGCTCGCCCATGAAGCCCAGGTAGCCGCCGACGCTGGTGACGCTGCGGTCCTTCAGCACCAGGCGCTCGACCAGCCGGGACGCGTCGCCGTCGGTGAGCACCTCGGCCAGCACCACGTACGGCAGGTAGCCGGCGAAGTCGGTGATCGGGTCCGGGACCCGCCACGCCGAGGCGACCGCGGGCAGCGGGGCGAGCTTGTCCACGTAGGACTCGCGCCGCTCGGCGGTCAGGTCGGGCTCGGCGAAGTCGGCCCGCGACGGCGCCGGTCGCGCGGGCACGTCGCCGAAGTGGCGCTCGATCAGCATCCGGGCGTGCGCGGAGTCGAAGTCGCCGGAGACGCTGAGCGTCGCGTTGCCGCAGGCGTAGTACTTGTCGAAGAACTCCGCCGCGTCGGGGACGGTGGCCGCCTCCAGGTCGCTGAAGGAGCCGTAGCCGTCGTGCGCGTTGGGGAACGTGTCGAACATGACCGGCGGGAGCTTGAGCCACGGGAAGCCGCCGTACGGGCGGTTCAGCACGTTGACCCGGATCTCCTCCTTGACCACGTCGATCTGGTTCTTGAGGTTCTCCTCGGTGAGCCGGGGCCCGCGCATGCGGTCGGCCTCCAGGAAGAGCATCCGCTCCAGCGCGTTGCTCGGCACCGTCTCGAAGTAGTCGGTGTAGTCCAGGTGGGTGGACCCGTTGAAGGTGCCGCCCGCCCCCTGCACGTGGCGGAAGTGGGCCAGCTTCTCCAAGTTGGCGGAGCCCTGGAACATCAGGTGTTCGAAGAGGTGGGCGAAGCCGGTGCGGCCCTGCGGCTCGGACCGGATTCCCACGTCGTAGACGACCGCGACACCGATCACCGGTGCGCTGCGGTCCGGGCTGAGCACGACGCGCAAACCGTTGGGGAGCGTGAACCGCTCGACCTCGTACGCCGTGCGCGGGATCTGGATGCTGGTCTCGGTGGACACAAAGCCGACCCTAGCAAGCTGCCGGAGGAGGCGTCCGCAGCAGCGGCGGTGAAATGTGCGACCGCCGCCGCCACGGGCGGGTCAGAACTCGACGCACTCGGCGACCGGCGCGCGGTCCCCCGCGTCGCCCAGCGCGACGGCGAGCGCCCGCGCCTGCGCGCGGATCTCCGGGGCGGCCGTGGTCTCCCAGAGCACGCCGCGGCGAGTCGGGCCGAGGGTCCACAGCGCCGGGTGCGCCGAGCCGTCCCGGCGCAGCAGCGCACCGTGCGGGTCGGTGTCCAGCCCCAGCCGGTACGGGCCCGGCCGGGCCATGCCCTCGGCCACCAGCGCGCGGACCAGCGGGTCCGACTCGACGATGCGGCCGGGCCCGGTGCAGTTGACCACGGCGGCGAACGTCGCGGTGGTGATCGCGCCGCCGTGGCGTTCCCGCAGCACGACGCGTACGCCGTGGTCTGCGGCCTCGATGCCGCACAGCTCGGCGGCGCGCACCCGCAGGGAGCCGCTGTCGCGCAGCGCGGTGGTGCTGTCCGCGACGGCCGGCGCCATGCGGTGCCGGTGCACCTCCCAGTAGCGAGCCAGGTGCCGCAGGAAACGGTGCTGGCCGGGTTCGGGCAGGCTCTGCCACAGCGCGTCCCAGTGCGGGCGCAGCGCGTCGAACACCGCCCGCCAGTCCCCGGTGTCGGCGGCGAGCCGCCGCAGCGAGCGCAGCAGCCCGGCGGTCGACCCGCTCGCCAGCAGTTCGGGGAGCGCGGCCTGGACCCGCGCCGCTGCCGACCCGGGCGGCACAGGCGCGGACATCCCGGCGGCCGCGGACGTGGACACCGCGACGGCAGCGGTGGCCGGGGTCGGGGCCGGCGCGGCGGCTCCCGCGGTGGTCGCGATGAGCTGCGTGGCCCGGGTCGTGGCGGTGTCCGGTCCGGGGGCGGCGGACCGCCGGTGGGGCTGCGGCAGCAGCCCGTGCCTCGATACCGCGGTGAGGTCGTGCCGGCCCGCGTTCGACAGGGTCAGCGCCACGTCGACGGCGGTCAGGCCGGTGCCGATGAGCAGGATCGGGCCCTCGGGCAGGGTGTCGAGCACACCGGGCCGCCACGGATCGGCGACGTACGCCCCCGAGCGGGCCGCGGCGGCGTCGAGCCGGGCCGGGGCGGACGGGGCGGGGTGGCCCAGCGCGAGCACCACCCGGTCGGCGGGGATGACCACGTCGTCGGCGAGCAGCACGGTGAGCGGGCCGCCGCTGCCGGACGGCTCGAAGATGCGGGCCACCCGGCCGCGCTGCACGGTGAGCCGGCCCTGGGCGGTCTCGTCGGCGGCGCGCAGCACCTCGGTCAGGTAGTCGCCGTACCAGCTGCGGGGCACGAAGTCGGCCGGCCCGGTGTGCGGATCGCGCTGCCGGCACCAGCGCAGGAAGTCGTCGGGCCGGTCGGGGTCGGCGCTCATCGCGGCGACGGGCGAGTTCAGCAGGTGCCACGGTGCCGCGGTGCTGTAGGCCAGCCCTCGGCCGGGCCGCGCGCCGGGGTCGACCAGCACCACGTGCCAGCCGGCTCGCAGCAGCTCACGGGTGGCGAGCACACCACTGCAGCCGCCGCCGACCACCACCGCGATGCCCATGGCCGTACCTCCTCCGTGTCGCTGATCAAGTTAACGCCGACCGCCCGCGGGACGCGGGGAAGGCCGCCACAAAGCCCATATAACCTACCGGCACGATAGGATATACAGCCTACACGCGCCAGTAGCGGCCGACCGCAGGGCGCGAGCAGCCGTTCTTCGGCAATGGTCTGTTAACCCACCCGCAGCCGGTGCGGCCGCGGTACCGACACCCGGACGGGGTCAGGCGGCCTGCTGCCGCACCCGGGCGGAGCGGACCGCCCACACGGTGAGGCCGGCCAGGAAGATCAGCAACGGCAGCACCACCAGCCAGCGCCGCCAGTCCCTGCTGTCGGCGAGGGCGACCGGCACCGGCGAAGGGCTCGGCGAGGCGGCCGGGCTCGACGCCGCCGGACTCGGCTGCACGCTCGGCGCGGGCTCCTGCGGCACGTTCGCGGCCAGCGCCGCACTCAGGTTGAGCATGCCCGCCCCGAACCGGCTGTCCGCGCCGGGAGCGCCGGCGTCCGTCGCCGTCGTACGCAGCCGCCGCAGCACCTCCGCGACCGTGGCCTTCGGGTATGCCGACCACACCACCGCCGCCGCGCCCGCCAGCACCGCCGCCGCGCTCGATCCGCCGTCCATCCGGTAGCCGCCGCCCACCCCGGTCGTGATCAGGTCGACGCCGGGCACCGTGATGCCGGTGGTGCGCCCGCTCAGCGGCGCGACGGGCACCTGCCCCGAACGGTCCGCCGGGATCGCGTTGAGCACCCCGGGGTACGAGGCGGGCCACGGCGTGAACGGCCGGCCCGCCCGGTCCGCGTCGGCCGCGACGATCAGCACGCCGCGCGCCACCGCCGCCTCGACCGACGCCTGCAGCCGGCTGCCGGGCACGACGCCCCGGCCGATGCAGATGATCTTCGCGCCGCCGAACACGGCCCGGTCGATCGCGGTGGCCAGCCCGTCCGGGTCACCGCTCGCGCCGGGCGCGGGCACGAACGCGATCGGCAGGATCTGCGCGCCGGGGGCGATCCCGAGCACGCCCGCCGTACGCGGGTCGGCCGGGGCCGCGCTCGCGCTCGGCGCCGGCGAACCGGACGGCGTCGGCCGCGGCGCACCCGCCGCCACCCCGGGAACGTGGCCGTGACCTGCGATGAGGCCGGCGAGTCCGGTGCCCCGACCGTCCACATCGGTGTTCGAGACCGGGTCCGGACCCCCGAGCACCTGGCCGACCAGGTCGGGGTGGGTTCTGTCCACACCGGAGTCCAGGACCGCGACCAGCACTCCGGCACCGGTGGCGCGCTGATGCACCGCGGGCAGGTCGAGGCTCGCGAGCTGCCACTGCATGCCACGCACCACGTCCGGCTCGGCCGCGGCTGCGGGCACGGGCGTGCCCAGCAGCAGCACGGCAGCCGAGAAAGCAGCCGTGATCAGGGACTTCGGACCAGACATCGCACGTACTCCGGCGGGTATCGAGGCGGTCACCACGGTCATCGTCAGCCGGCCATGGGCGGGGCCGGCGGATGCACCTCCACGACGATACCGGCCTGCGCCGCGTGCCAAGGCGCGAGCACCACGGCACCGGCCATCCCGACACCGATCAGCGCAAGGAGCATCACCAGGAGCAGTTCCCGGACCGATGACTCCACGGCGCGCCTCCCACCGGATGCGTGTGTCCGCACACACAATGCCCGCTACGTGCGACATCACGCAGTCGGTTTCCGGACTGGTCTGGCCGACGGTTCGGCTGAGGTGTCACCGGAACGGATGACACAGCTCGCCTGGTCGGCCATCCGACTAGTCGGCGTCCTGTGTGGGCAGCGACGTCAGCAGCCTCGTCAGCCCGGCCTCGTCGAGCAGGTCGGCCGGCCGCACGGTCAGGTTGTCGCGTACGTAGTGGAACGCGGCGCTGACCTTGGCCACCGGTACTCCCGCCAGCGCCGCCCAGGCCAGCCGATAGGCCGCCAGCTGCACCGCGGCCGCGGTCGCCGCCGCGCCGGCCGGCACCCGGCCGGTCTTCCAGTCGACCACCTCGTAACCGCCCGCGGGGTCGCGGAACACGGCGTCCATCCGTCCACGCACGACGGTGCCGCCCAGCTCCACCACGAACGGCGTCTCCACCTCGACCGGCACCCGGTCGGCCCAGACGCTCTGCTCGAAGCGCTCCTTCAGCACACCCAGCGCCTCGTCGGGCGCGGCGTCCTCGTCGGCCGCGCCGGGCAGGTCGTCCAGGTCGAGCAGCTGGTCGGCGCCGTAGCGCTGCTCCAGCCAGTGGTGGAAGGCGGTGCCGCGGCGGGCGTACGGGTCCGGGGCGGCCGGCAGCGGCCGCCGCAGCCGCCGGGCCAGCGCGGCCGGGTCCTTGCGCAGCGCCACGAGCTGCGACACCGACAGGTGCGCGGGCAGCACCACGTCGGCCCGGTTCGCCCGGCGGGCCTGCTCGTCGCGTTCGATCAGCAGCAGGTCGGCCTCCTGCCGCCAGCGCCGGGTGACCTCGTCGGACTCGGCCGCGACCGCCGGGCCGGAACCGGCGGTGGCCGCCCCGTCGGCGGCTTCGCCGAGCATGGCCCGGACCAGGTCCGCCGCCGCCTGGACGACGGGCCGGCGCGCCCCCAGCGGATCGCTGGGCCACGTGCTCGCGACCTCGCCACTGGTCGGGTTGGCGGCGTCCGGCTCGGGCTCCGGCGTCCACACGTCGACGTGGCCCTCGCCGGACCGGCACACCTCGACGATCTCCGCCAGCAGCGCGGACGGGCCGCGCGGCTTGCGCACCTTGTCACCCCACCAGTAACCGGAGGCGAACAGCCAGGTGCGCGGGCGGGTGACCGCCACGTACGCCAGGCGGCGCTCCTCGCGCGCGTCGTGCTCCTTCCACTGCTGCTCGAAGTCCGCGACGGCGCGGCCCAGCTCCTTCTGGTCCGCGGCGCTCTTCACGGCCAGCGCGGGCAGCCCGTCACGGTCGCCACGCAGCGGGAACGGCAGCACGCCCAGGCCCTTGAGGAAATGGTCGGTGCCCTTGCTCGGGCCCGGCCAGACGTCCTTGGTCAGCCCCGCCACCGCGACAACGTCCCACTCCAGGCCCTTGGCCGCGTGCGCGGTGAGGATCTGCACCGCGCCCTCGGCCACGTCGATCTCGCCCGGGGCCAGCCCGCGCTCCTCGTCCTCGGCCGCCGACAGGTACGACAGGAACGCGCCCAGCGGCGCGCCGTCGGTCTCCACCGCGAACCGGGCCGCGACCTCGCCGAGCGTGTCCAGGTGCGCGCGGGCCAGCCCGGCATCCCCGGCCCGCACCGCGACCTCGACGTCCAGGCCCGCGGTGCGCTCGATGTCCGCGATCAGGTCGCTGACCGGCTGGTCCAGGCGGGCGCGCAAGCCCGCCAGTTCTCCGGCGTACGCCGACAGCCGGGTGTACGCCGCGGGCGAGTACTGGTCCGGCTCGCCGAGATCCTCCAGCGCCTCGGCCAGCGCCGCGTCGTCAAGCCGGTCCGTGACGATCTCGGCCTCGTCGCCGGCCGGGCGGCGCTCGTGCGCCAGCGCCCGGGACCGCCGGTGCAGCGCCACCAGGTCACGGGGGCCGATCCGCCAGCGCGCGCCGGTGAGCAGCCGCAGCAGGCTCGCCCCGTCGGTCGGGTCGTTGAGCACGCGCAGCGTGCACACCACATCGCGGACCTCGGGCGTGTCCAGCAGGCCGCCCAGGCCGACCACCTCGACCGGCAGGCCCCGGGCCCGCAGCGCCGCCTCGATCGGCGCGATCTGCGAGCGCACCCGCACCAGCACCGCCGAGGTGGGCCGCCGGTCCACGGGGATGTGCGCCGGGTTCTGGTCGTCGGCCGTGCCCGCCTCGCTGCGCCACGCGGTGACGATCTGGTCGGCGATCCACTCCGCCTCGTCCAGGTGCGATTCCAGCAGCGCGCACTGCACGATGCCCGGCTCGGCGCTGCCGGAGGTCAGCGAGACCACCCGGGCGCCCCGGTCGCGCAGCGGCGCGGAGATCGCGTTGGCCACCGACAGGATCTCCGAGCGGTTCCGGAAACTGCGCCCGAGCTGTGCCTGCGCGGCAGGCTCGCCGTCGCGGGCGGGGAACTCCCCCGGGAAGCGGTCGAGGGTGCCCGCGCTGGCCCCGCGCCAGCCGTAGATGGACTGGCACGGGTCGCCGACCGCGGTCACCGGATGCCCCTGCCCGGACACCGCGCCCCCGGCCGTCGCCACGTCCCCGGCGAACAGCGCCCGCAGCAGCGTGACCTGGGCATGGCTGGTGTCCTGGTACTCGTCGAGCAGCACCACCCGGAAGCGCTCGCGCTCGGCCGCGCCGACCTCGGGATGGTCGCGGGCCACCCGCGCGGCGCGCGACATCTGGTCGCCGAAGTCCATCGCCTCCAGCAGCTGCTTGCGGTCGGCGTACTTGCGCACCAGCGGCAGCAGCTGCAACCGGGCCCGCTGGCGGGCCAGCAGGTCGCGTACGTCGGCCATCACCCGGCCCGGCTTCGCGCTGACGTTGGCGTGGAACCGGCCTGTCCAGGTGGCCAGGCTGTCCGGGGTGACCAGGTGCTCGGCCAGCTCACCGGCGAGGGCCAGCACCGCCGACACCACCGTGCTCGGCGCGGCCTCCACCGCCGACATGTCCCCGGTGTACGAGCGCACCACCTCGTCGGCCAGCTGCCAGCAGGACGCCTCGGTGAGCAGCCGGGTGCTCGGCTCGTACCCGGCGCGCAGGCCGTGCTCGGTGACGATGCGCGCCGCGAACGAGTGGTACGTCGCGATCGTCGGCTCGCCGTCGAGCCCCTCGGTGAACCGGGTGCCGACGTGGCGGCGCAGCTGGCTCAGCCGCACCCGCACCCGGTGCGCCAGCTCGCCCGCCGCCTTGCGGGTGAAGGTCAGCCCCAGCACGTGCTCCGGGCGTACGTGCTGGTTCGCGACCAGCCACAGCACCCGGGCCGCCATGGTCTCCGTCTTGCCCGACCCGGCCCCCGCGACGACCAGCAGCGGCGCGACCGGGGCGCTGATCACGGCGGCCTGCTCGGCGGTCGGCGGCTTGAGCCCCAGCGCCGCCGCCAGCTCCTCCGGCGTCCAGCGCGGCCCCTCCTCGACCACTGCCTTCTTGACGACCTCTGTCACGCTCGCACCTCGCTACGCCCGGCACTCCCGTGCGCCATCCCTGCGCTCACGGTTCCACCACCTGGCGGCCCTTGCCGGAGACGGGACAGCTGCTCTTCACCGGGCAGACCCGGCACTTGTCGTTGACCTTCGCGACGAAGGTGGAGGCGGCCATGGTGGCCGCGGTGCGGTGCACCATGGCGTGCGCCCACTGCGGGTCGGCGGTCTCGCCGATCGCGTCCTGCACCTGCTCCTTGGCGTCCTTGTGACCGGTGCCCAGCTGCACCAGCGCCGCCCCGCCCGACTCGTCCCCCTCCGGGAACCCGCCCGCCTCCACCGCCACCTGGTACGCCCCCAGCTGCGGGTGCTCGGGCAGCTCCTCGCGGGTCGCGGTGGTGGTCTTGCCGGTCTTCAGGTCGATCACCACGAGCCGGCCCTGCTCGTCGACCTCCAGCCGGTCCACCCGGCCGACCAGGTCGATCGGCGGCTCGGCGTCCAGCCGTACGGTGAACTCGCGCTCGATCGCGACCAGCCGCCGCGGGTTCTCGGCCAGCCAGCGGGTCAGCTTGCCCAGCATCTCCGCCGAGCGGTCTCGCTCCCGCCCGGCCAGCCAGGCCGCGGCCAGCTCGATCGCGTCGAAGCGCGCCGCCACGTAGTCGACCAGCACCGCCGGATCGCTCATCGCCTCGTCGGCCAGCATCGCCGCGGCGTGCACCAGGTTGCCCACGCCCTGCGCGGCCGTCGAGGCCGCCGCGCCGCCGTGCCGTTCCAGCAGCCAGCGCAGCCCGCAGCGCAGCGCGCTCTCCATGGTGGACGGGGTGACCCGCACCGGCTCGTCGGGGCCGTGCAGCGGGCCGTCGTCGGACAGTTCCGGCAGACCCCACCAGCTGTCCGGGTGCGCGCCGGGCACCCCGGCGGCGGCCAGCCGGGCCAGCTCCCGGGCGGCGGCGTGCCGGCGGACCGGGTCGGGGCCGGTGACCGCGGCGCGCAGCTCGGCGACCAGCGCGGACAGTGTCAGCGCGCGCGGCGGCCGGGCCAGTTGCAGCTCGGCCACCTCGTCCTCGTCCACCTTGACCGGCGGGGCCAGCTCGAACAGGAAACGGCTCGGCCGGTCCTCGCCGTCCGCGCCGCCGACCGCCCCTGAGTCCACCGCGGTGACCACCAGCCGCCGCCGGGCCCGGGTCGCCGCCACGTAGAACAGCCGCCGCTCCTCGGTGAGCAGGGCGGCGGTCTGCGCGACCCGCTGCGCCCGCTCCCCCGGCTGGGCGCGCTGCGCCACCTCGTCGACGAGCTGCTCCGAGCCGAGCAGGCTGCCGCGCAGCCGCAGGTCGGGCCAGACGCCCTCCTGCACCCCGGCCACCACCACGACGTCCCACTCCAGGCCCTTGGCCGCGTGCGCGGTGAGCAGGCGCACCGCCTCACCCCGGTCGCCGCTGGCGGCCAGCGAGTCGGCGGGCAGCTGCTGGTCGGCGACGTGTTCCAGGAACGTGTCGATGCGCGCGCCCGGCAGCCGGTCGGTGAACCGCGCCGCGGCGTCGAACAGCACCATGATCGCGTCGAGGTCCCGGTCGGCGGTCTCCGCTCGGCGCTGCTGGTCCAGCCCCATCGCGGGCGCGGTGGCGACGACGGCCCAGCGCTCGGCCAGCCCGCTGGCCCGCCAGACCGACCAGAGCACCTCCTCCGCGGTGGCCCTCGGCCGGCCCGCGGTCTCCCGCGCGGTGGCCAGCAGCATCGCGATCCGGCTCGCGGGCGCGGCCCAGCGCCGGTCCAGCGCCGCCAGCTCGGCCGGGTCGCGCAGCGCCTCCACCAGCAGCTCGCCGGAGCCGCGGGTGTCACCCCCGGCGATCGCGAGCGCCCGCAGGCCCTGGCGCAGCCGCCGCTCGGCCATCGGGTCGGCCCCGCCGAGCGGCGAGTGCAGCAGCGCCACCGCCGCCTCCTCGCTCAGCAGCTCCGGCTTCAGCGCGCAGCGCAGCAGCGTGAGCAGCGGTTTCACGGCCGGCTGCTGGTGCAGCGGCAGATCCTCGGCCAGCACCTTGGTCGGCACGCCCGCCTGCCGCAGCGCGCGCTCGTACGCGGGCAGCTGCGAGTTCGTGGAACGCATGATCACCGCCATGCGCGAGAACGGCACCCCGTCGACCAGGTGCGCCCGACGCAGCCGGTGTGCCACGAACGCGGCCTCGCTCACCCGGCTGCGCAGCGCCACCACCTCGACACCGACGTCGGGCTCGTCGACCGGCCCGCTGCCGGGCTGTTCCTGGCGGGGTGCGGGCACCACCGGCAGGTGGCCGGGCAGGCGCCGGGCGATGCGGGCGGTCGCGGCGCCGACCGCGGGGGCGGCCCGGTGCGTCGTGGCCAGCACCACCTGCTCGGTGCCGGGGAACAGCTCACCGAAGGTGCGCACGATCTGCGGGTCGGCGCCGCGGAAGGCGTAGGTCGAGGAGTCGGGGTCGGCGAACGCCGTCAGCGGCAGCCCCGTCGCGATCAGCTGCAGCAGCTCGACCTGCGCCGGGTCGGTGTCGGCGAGCTCGTCGACGTACACCGCGGACAGCCGGGAACGCTCCGCGGCCAGCAGCTCGTGGTCGCGGCGCAGCATCGTGGTGGCGGCGCGGACCAGCTCGGCGTGGTCGTAGCCGGCCGAGCCGCGGGTGGAGGCGTCGCGCAGCGCCATGATCTGCTCGTACTCGTGCAGGAAACGCGCGGCGGCCTGCCAGTCGTCGCGCCGCTGCCAGAGCGGGTCCGCCGGGCCGATGCCGCGCTCGGCGGCCCGCAGCAGCAGGTCACGCAGCTGCTCGGCGAACGCGCGGGTGCCCAGCGCCGGGAGCAGCCGCTCCGGCCAGGCCGCGTCCTCGCCGGGCAGCAGCTCCCGGATGACGAGGTCCTGCTCGGGCCCGGAGAGCAGGCGCGGGGACGGCTCGCCCAGCAGCGCCGCCGAGCGGCGCAGGAGGCCGAAGGCGTACGCCGGAAAGGTCCTGACCAGCGGTTCGTGCCCGACACCGCGGGCGATGCGGGCCTCGATGCGCCGCCGCAGCGACTGCGATCCGCGCCGGCCGAACGTCAGCACCAGGACGCGCTGCGGGTCCACGCCCTCGGCGACGCGGCGGGCGACCGCCTCGACCAGGGTCGTCGTCTTGCCGGTGCCCGGTCCGCCGCGCACCAGCAGCGGGCCCGAGCCGTGCTCGATCACCCGCTGCTGCGCGGTGTCGGCACGCAACGACGGCCGGTCGGGACCGCTGCCCCGGACCAGCCGCCAGTCCCGCTGAACGCCGCTGCTCACGCCGAACATTCCAGCATGAGCGGGCGACACCGCGGCAGCAGCCGAGCCGGTTGTGGCGCCGCCTGCATCCGGACTCCGGGAAGAAAACTCGGAAACGCCATACAACCTGCCTTTGTCCCGCACCCGTTCTAGGGCAAACACCGATCACGGGGCGGGCGATGGCATCAGCACAGCATCTCCAACGCGACGCGGAGTACGTGGAGTTCGTCACGGGGCAGCTGGCCTCGCTGCGGCGCACGGCATACCTGCTCTGCGGCGACACCCACCGGGCCGACGACCTGGTGCAGCAGACGATCACCAAGCTCTACGTGCGCTGGGAACGCACCCGCGGGGTCACGTGGCTCGACCGTTACGTGCGCACCATGCTCGTCCGCGAGTTCCTGGACGAGCGGCGGCTGTCCTGGGCGAAGGTCCGGCTGTTCGGCCGGACCCCCGACCAGGCCCGGCCGCCCGAACCGAACACCGAGCTGCGGCTGGTGCTGCGGGCCGCGCTGGCGAAGGTGCCGCGCCGCCAGCGCGCCGTACTGGTGCTCCGCTTCCTCTGCGACCTTCCGGTGGACGAGGTCGCCCAGCTGCTCGGATGCACCTCCGGCACGGTCAAGAGCCAGACCTCGCACGGCCTCGCGGCCCTGCGCCGCCACCTCGGCGACGAGGCGTTCCTACCCACCCCTGCCCTTGCGAGGAGAGCGTGAACATGACCGATGACGAGCTCGCCCGGCGCCTCCTGCTGCCGCTGGACGAGCACCCGGACACCCCTTCGCGGGTGGACATCACCGCCGCGGTGGCCACGGGCACGAAGCGGCGGCGCGCCCGGCGGGCCGCCGTCACCGCGGCCGCGGTGGCCGCCGGGCTGGCGGTGGCCACCGTCCCGGCCGTGATCAGCCGCTCGGCCCCGCCCGCGCCGACCGCGACGGGCCGCCCGAGCGCCACGGCCGCACCGAGCCCGACCGCGCCGGCGTACGAGCGCGCCACCGCGACCTTGCCCAGCTCGTGTGCCGGCAGGGTGCTGCCGGTGACGAAGGGCATCCAGAGCCACGTCTTCGCGGTCGATCCGACCGGCCGGTACGCCACCTACGTCACCTACCCGCGGGATGGCGGGACGCAGCTGTTCGTCTGGCACGAGGGCAAGGTGACGAAGATCGGCGGGCCGGGCAACAGCGACAGCCTCGACAGCGTCAACTCCCACGGCGTGGCCGTCGGCGACGTCCACCTGTACGACGCCGTACCGCACGGCATCGTCGTGTCCGGCGGGAAGCTGTCACTGCTGCCCGGCGGCCAGGCCGACGCGCGTGCGATCAACGACCACGGCGTGATCGTGGGCAACCGGGCTGACAAGTCGGCAGCGCTGCGCTGGCCGTCCCGGAGCGAGGAGCCGGTCGAGCTGCCGGTGCCGGACGAATACGCCCTGGCGATGGCGAATGACATCGACGCCGATGGCACGGTGGTCGGCCATGTCGAGAACAGGACGTACAGCAGGCAGAATCCGGTATGGGAACAGGTCGCCTATGTCTGGCCCGGTAACGGACCCGGCCGGGCGCTGGCGGCGCCGACCCTGCCCGGTGTCGAGTTCTCGCACTACTCGGCACGCGCGGTCAGCAACGGGTGGGTCCTCGGCGCGGCGTTCACGGAACAGGGCACGAAGATGATCCCCGTGCGCTGGGACCTGAACACCGGCAAGGCCCAGGTCCTGCCTGAACTGGACATCGCGTCGGACGTCAACCCGTACGGCTGGATCGTCGGCATGTCGAAGGACCAGCACGCCGTCCTCACCGACGGCGTCACCACCGTGCGGCTGCCGGACGTGCTCCCGTTCCCCAAGA
The DNA here is from genome assembly GCF_016862635.1 of Catellatospora coxensis. Classification (GTDB taxonomy): domain Bacteria; phylum Actinomycetota; class Actinomycetes; order Mycobacteriales; family Micromonosporaceae; genus Catellatospora; species Catellatospora coxensis. Next base: position 56,092 of record NZ_BONI01000035.1, read on the forward strand.
AGTACGGCATGAACTTCGCGACGTCGGTTAGCGACGACGGACGGACCATCGTCGGCAACGTCGACGATGCGAACCGGGCCGGGTTGCAGCAGGCTGTGCTCTGGCAGTGCTCCTGAGCACCGGAAACGGCCGAGCCGGCCACCCCGGAGGCGGGGTGGCCGGCTCGGCCGTTTCACAGTGTCGCGGTCACGCCGGCTGCAGGATCAGCGTCCACGTGGTGGTCGTGGTGCTGGCCGCGGCGCCGGTGGCGGTGAGGCCGCCGTAGGAGCCGGCCGGCAGCGACGCGCCGGTGTCGGCGAGCAGCCCGGTGACCCGGCCGCCGCCCGTCTGCGACGAGTTGCTGCGCACCTCCACCCCGGCCGGGGCCGTGAGCGAGGTGGACGCGGCGTCGCCGTGCACCCAGTACGACACGCCCCAGCTCTGCGCGGCCGTCACGGCCGCGAAGGGCGTGACGCGCGCCGCCGAGCTGGTGGCCTCGGTGGCGTTGGTGAACACGAGGGGCGACACGGTGTCGACGCCGCGGTAGGCGGCGAGCACGAAGTTGCCCTTCGACTGCTGTCCCAGCGTCACCTGCACGGAGGTGCCCGCCATGCCGGCGGTGGCCGTCTTGCGCCACACCGTGGTGGTGGCGTACCCGCCGTCGAGCCGGTCGAGCTGGGTCCACCCGCCGCCGGTCGGCGTGCCGGTGGTGCCGTGCGTGTTCTGGCTCAGGAACAGCAGCAGCTGGTCGCCCGCCTGGACGCCGGACGGCACCGTCACCGTGTGGGTGAGGGCGTTGGCGTTCGCGGTGGACTGGCCGACGAACGAGATCAGCTCCGCGACGGGCGCGACGGTGACCTGCCGCGTGTCCGTGTCGGTGCTGCCCGAGTCGTCGGTGACGGTCAGCGTGACGTTGTAGGTGCCCGCCGCCGCGTACGTGTGCGACGCGGTGCCCAGGCTGTCGGTGTCGGCGGAGGTGCCGTCACCGAAGTTCCAGGCGTAGTTCTGGATCGCGCCGCCGGTGTCGGTGGAGCCCGTGCCGTCGAACGAGCAGACCAGGCCCGTGCAGGACGGCTCCAGGTCAGCCGTGGGCGGGGTGTTGCCGGTGCCGCCCGACCCCTTCAGGATCTTGATGTAGTCGATGTCACCGATGAAGTAGTCGCAGGTGACCTCGACGCCGTCACAGGTGCCCTTGCCGCCGATCGACAGCTGCCACGTGTTCGCGATGTTGCCCGTCGCGCCGTTGGCCCGGCTGGTGCGCACACCGTCGACGTACATCTCGACGTAGGCGGAGGTGCGGTTGCAGGTGACGGTGTGCCACTGCCCGTCCGAGATCGACTCGGTCGCGTAGCCGGTCCGCGAGGCGCCGTTGCCGCCCCGGAACAGGCAGCGCGGGATGCCGCCCGGCGCCTCGAACTTCCAGTAGCCGCCGGCCGTCGCGCCCTGGCCCTTCTGCATGATGTTGCCGAAGGAGTAGGTGCTGCGGTAGCGGATGGTGAGCGAGAAGTCACCGGAGTCGGGGTTCAGGTCGCTGTGCGCCGGAACCCGGTTGATGTGGCCAGGCTTGTACGCCATCTCACCCGGCAGCACGACCGGGAAGCGATGGCCGGTGGCACCGGAGTAGACGACACCCGTGGTCAGGTCGTCGCCGATGGTGCCGTTGCGGCCGTTGCCGCTGCTGTCCACGAGCGTGGTCGCGCCGTTCGGCTCGTCCATGCTCCAGAAGGCGACCGTCCTGGTGGCGACCGCGTGCGCCGGAGAGGCGCCTACGACGACACCGGCGGCCACCAGCACGGTGGCCACACCCAGTCTCCCGACTGAGCGGAGCAACCGCGTCTTGCTGATCTGCATAGGATGATCCCCCTCATCGTGGCCGGGTTACACCCTCGCACGCAGGCACGGAACCGCTCCATAACCCAATGAGCCGATAAGCGGGGTCATCCGGACGCATCCGTATCCACTCGGAAGGGTGCGACCTCGCTGAACGCACGATCCGGGCTGGACGGCCGAAGGTCCCCGAATGAGCGTCGGAAAGCCGTCACGGCACGGTCCGCGAAAAGGGCCGCGGGCGGGATCCGAGCGCATTTCCGCTCGGATCCCGCCCGCGGCGGGTACCGGATTTCCGGCCGGGCGCCCGGTGTCCGTGCACTCGAACGCCCGCCCGTGCCTCATCCGGTGTGGCTGCTACCCGGCGTCACCAGGGGGACGGCGCCGGGGGCACGACGACCGGCGGGCGGTCGTCGCAGGTGATGGTGTTCGGCAGCTCCCAGGAGGCCATCCAGGGGCCGGTGGTGCCGCCGCCGTCGTTGCCGCCCAGGTCGGTCACCACGAACTCCGAACCGGCCGGGGTGAAGTGGAACGAGCCGCAGTTGTTGATGCCGACCGCGCCGACGTTGCGGGCGTCCACGTTCTCGAACGACGCGCCGCCCTCGACCCGGCCGCTGAGCACCGAGGTGCCGGTACCGTCGATGCGCAGGTCCTTGAACTTGACGCCGCGGATCTGGACCAGGTCCTTCACGCCCCACTCGCTGACCATCATGATCGCGTTGTAGGTGCTGTCGAGGTAGTGGTCGCCGGTCACCTGGATGTCGGCGTCGATGGTCTTGTCCAGCGCGTAGATCCAGATCGCGCCGAGGCCGATGTTCCAGTTCAGCTCGTACGTGCCGGCCCGGACCACGGTGTTGTCCGTGAACTTCAGGTAGCCGTCGAACGCCGTCGCGCCGAAGCGGGAACCGGCGTGCAGGCCGGAGCCCTCCCGGATCGGGTCGGCGACCAGGTTGTTCGACACCGTGTTGTTCGTGCCGCCGTAGATCGCGATGCCGTTGGCCAGCGTCGGGGTCTGCACGGTGTTGTGGTCGTACACATTGTTCGCGTCCGCCACGCCGTCGGACCACATGGCCAGGCCGTCGTCACCGGTGTTGCGGATGAAGTTGTGCTGCACCAGCGAGTTCGTGACGCCCTTGCGGAAGTTCAGCGCGTCGGCGATCTGGTCCACGATGATGTTGTTCTTGATCGTGATGCTGTCCATCGGACCGTCGAACCACATGCCGACCTTGGTGTGCCGGATGTACAGGCCCTCGATCGTCGAGTCGCTCAGCGCGCCGCCGATGCCGTTGACCTGGTCGGTGTCGATGCGCTCGCGCACGTCGCCCTGGATGGTGAAGCCGGACAGGTGCACGTTGCTGCTGCCGCCGTCCTCGGCGTACTTACCGTAGAAGCCGACGCCGGTGTGCACCGAGCCGTCCTCGGCCGGCTCGCCGAGTGCGACCTCCTTGCCCTTGATGACCGTGTACCAGCTGCCCGCGCCCTCGATCGTCACGTCGTCGACGACGATGTGCCGGTTGACCTGGTACACGCCCGGGGGCACGTACACCTTCAGGTTCCACTTCTTGGCGAACGCGATGGCCCGGTCGAACGCGTCGGCCGACTCGCGGCGGCCGGTCGGGTCTGCGCCGAACGCCAGCACGTTGGCCGCCACCAGGCGCACGTGCGGCTTGCCGACCAGCTCGGAGTCGAGCAGGTCGATGACGGTCCAGGCGGCGTTGCTGCCGGCCGGCACGGTCAGCCGCACCTTGTCGCCGGCCTGGTACGTCTTGCCCAGCAGCAGCCGCTGCTCGTCATAGAAGTGCATCGGGCGGAACGGCGTGCTGATGACCGGCTTCGGGTCGGTGAACGCCGGCACGCACGCGCACTCGGTGATCCACCAGTCCTCGTGCAGCAGGCCCGCGGTGGGGTCGTTGCTGAACGGGTACTGGTTGTACAGCCAGGCGAACTCGGAGGTCAGGGTCATGACCTGCTTGTTCTTGCCGTTGACGGTGACGTTCAGCGGGGCTTGGATGCCGCCGCCGTTCGGCGCGTCCGGGATGCTGTAGCGAACGGTGATCGCGTTCGCGGCGGCCGGCAGCGTGAACTCCACGTGCTGGCCGGGGGCCAGCTTGACCGCCTTGCGGCCGGAGGCCTCCGCGGGCAGCGTGTACGCCGCGCGGTCGGGCCCGATGACGGTGCCGTTGGTGGCCGCGTTCTCGGCTTCCTGCTCGAGGAAGTCGACGGCGGCGCCGCGGCCCGCGACGAGGGCCGGGTCGAGCGCGGCGCGCGTGACCACGGGCGCGGCGCCGGTGGTGGCGGCATTGGCCGTGCCGGCGCTGCCGACGAGGCTGAGACCGACGGCGGCGACGGTGGCGGAGGCGACCGCCATCGGGGCCCACCGCCGGGGCCGGCGGGACCCCGCCGCAGCTCCTGTGATGCTCCGTGACATCGAAGACTCGTTTCTGGAGGGAACGGAGGAACGATGGAACGCCTGAGACGCTCGAGGCGGAGCGGACGCCAGGAGGTGTAGGTGACTTTAGATTCCCCGTGTCACCCACCACAAGGTTCTGCGTAATCTTTTCGTAACGCTGGCACGGCAAATACAACTAGCCATTAGGTTGTTGCGCTCTCAACGCAAATCCTTGCGAAGACCGCAGTCGATACCTGGGCCGCGACGGCGCACGTAGGGGCCAACCCCGACAACCACCGGACAGACACCGGGCGTGTGTTCACCGGACGATGGACCCGGCATCACCGACAGCGGACCACCTCAGCGCAGGGAGCTCGGAGTGCACCCCATGGACGACAATCACCGGCCGGATCCCGAACCGGACCCGGCGACCTCGCCGGGGCGTACCCCCGAATCCGGCCCGGCGACCCCGCCCGAGCCCACCGGTGACCTCGCCGCCGAGCGCGCGGCGGAGGGCGCGCCGCGGCGGCTGCCCCGGCCCCAGCTCGGGCGGCGGCTGCGGGTGCTGGCCGGTGTCGACGAGCGGCTGCTCGACCGCGTGCCCCAGGAACGCGCCTGGTACACCTCGCTCGGCGGCGTCGTGCTCGGCACCGCGACCATCGCGGCCATCTCCATGTACTTCGCGATCACCCAGGCGATGGGCGCGTCGAGCTGGCTCGCCGTGTTCCCGGTGCTGGTCTGGTTCCTGTTCATCCTGAACGTGGACCGCTGGCTGGTCTCCAGCCGGCTCGGCGAGGGCTGGTTCCGCCGGGTGCCGGTGCTGATGATGCGCGTGCTGATGGCGTTCTTCTTCGGAGTGATCATCGCCGAGCCGCTGGTGCTGCGCATCTTCGAGACCGCCGTCATCCAGCACGTCGCCGACCAGCGCACCGAGGCGCTCGCGCAGCTCGCGGGACGGCTCAAGGCCTGTAACCCGGTGCCGGGCTCCACCGAGCCGGCCGCTCCCGCCGACTGCAAGGCCACCGAGACCTTCAACTTCGACCAGTCCCCGGTGGCGACGCTGCGCGAGCTGGCCACCCGCCGCGCGGACGCCGAAGCGCTGGCCAAGACGGTGGACTCGGACTCGGCCCAGCTGCGGGCCATCAACGACCTGGCCCGGCGCGAGTGCGTCGGCGACTCCGGGGACGGGCTGACCGGTCAGCGCGGCGTCGGCCCCAACTGCCGCCGGCTGCGCGCCGAGGCGGACGCGTTCAAACGCACCCGCCAGCTCGACGCCAACGGCGTGAAGCTGGTGAACCTGCGTACCCAGATCTCGGAACTGGAGTCGGCGGCCCGCACCTCGCACGCCGCGTTCGAGGCCGAGCGCGAGACGAAGGTCAAGGAGCGGGTCGCCGAGGAGCGCAGCCACCAGGGCCGGATCGGCCTGCTGGAACGCCTGGGCGCGCTGCACGACCTGGCCGACTCCAGCGGCGTGCTGGCCGTCGGCATCTGGGCGGTGCGCATCTTCTTCATCCTGGTCGACTGCATGCCGATCCTGGTCAAGTTCGTCGGCGGCTCCACGACGTACGACAAGCTGGTCAGCGCGCAGCTCGCGGTCGCCGAACGCGACCTCAACCACGACATCGAGGCCGAGTACGCCGAGCGCGAGGCCGTGCTCCGCAAACGCCGCGCCGAGATCGACCTCGAGATCCTGGAACACAAAGCCGAACTCAACACCCGCCTGCACCGCGCCGCCGACCGCCTCAGCGAACGCGTCTGACAACCAAACTCGTCCAACAAAGTAAGGGCGCCTTTCCACCGCGGAGCGATGGGAAGGCGCCCTTACTTTGTATCAGTCGGCGATGCCGCCGGAGGAGCGGATGGCCTGCTGCTCGGCGGCGAGGGTCTTGTCGGCGTGCACGATGTGCTCGACCGCCTCGTCGACGTCGTCGGTGCAGATGATGAGGTCCAGGTCCGCCGCGCTGATCTTGCCGTCGGCGAGCATCGTGTCGCGCATCCAGGACAGCAGGCCGCTCCAGTAGGCCGTGCCCATCATCACCACGGGGAAGCGGGTGACCTTCTCCGTCTGCACCAGGGTGAGCGCCTCGAACAGCTCGTCCATGGTGCCCATGCCGCCGGGCAGCACCACGAAGGCCTGCGCGTACTTCACGAACATGGTCTTGCGGACGAAGAAGTAGCGGAAGTCGATGCCGACGTCGACCCACTCGTTCATGCCCTGCTCGAACGGCAGCTCGATGCCCAGGCCCACGGACAGCCCGCCGGCCTCGGTGCACCCGCGGTTGGCCGCCTCCATCACCCCCGGCCCGCCACCGGTGATCACCGCGTATCCCGCGCGGGCCAGCGCCGCGCCCAGCCGCTGCGCCATCTCGCACTCGGGCGAGTCGGCGGCGCTGCGGGCGCTGCCGAACACGCTCACCGCAGGGGGGAGGTCACTCAACGTGTCGAAGCCCTCGACGAACTCGCTCAGAATGCGCAGCGTCCGCCACGAGTCGCGGACCTTCCAATCCGGACGCCCGGCGGAGTCCAGCAGGGCCTGGTCCGCAGTCGCCGCGGACACCGCGTCACGGCGCAGGGTCACCGGGCCGCGGTGCCGCTCGCGTCGATGGTTGCTTTGCGTCATGGCATCACCGTAGACCGGCTCGCTCGTTTACGTGACGACGCGGCACGCACATCCCCAGCAAATTCCCAGCGGATTACGCAACTTTTCGCCATGCTGTGGCGTCAAGGTTGTCATACAGCGTTGCTTGAATAAGGCCGACGACGAGGGAGGCGATGAATGTGATGACCCGCAGCGAGGTGCTCCGCCAGAAGCAGGCCATGCGCCAGCGCATCCGCGCCGCCGTGCACGCCCGCCGCATCGCCATGGTGGTCGACGCCAAGGAGTTCGAGCCGGTCGAAGAGCCCGCCGCGGCCCGCTGACCAGCCTTAACCTGCCAGCCAGCGGCGAAGCAGGTCCGCGCCCGCCTCGATTTTGTCGATCTCCACGTGTTCCTCGGGCTTGTGCGCCAGGTTGGGATCGCCCGGCCCGAAGTTGAGCGCCGGGATGCCCAGCGCCGCGAACCGCGCCACGTCCGTCCAGCCCAGCTTCGCCGCCGGCGTCGCCCCGGTGAGAGCCAGGAACTCCGCCGCGGGCGGCGCCGACAGGCCGGGCAGCGCCCCCGGCGCCGAATCCGTGATCTCCATCTCGTATCCGCCGAACACCTCGCGCAGGTGCGCCTCGGCCTGCTCCTCGGAACGGTCCGGGGCGAAGCGGAAGTTCACCTCGATCTCGCACGCGTCGGGGATCACGTTGCCGGCCACCCCGCCCTTGATCGACACCGCGTTCAGGCCCTCCCGGTACCGACAGCCGTCGATCTCGACCTCGCGGGCCCGGTAGTCCGACAGCCGCCGGAGCACCTCGCCCGCCTTGTGGATCGCGTTGTCGCCGAGCCACGAGCGAGCCGCGTGCGCCCGTACGCCCCCGGTGCGCACCCGTGCCCGCATGGTGCCCTGGCAGCCCGCCTCGACAACGCCGTACGTCGGCTCCAGCAGCACCGCGAAGTCGGCCTCCAGCAGCTCCGGCCGCCGGTCACCGACGATCTTCAAGCCGTTGCGGACCGCCTCGACCTCCTCGCACTCGTAGAAGAAGTACGTGACGTCGTAGCGCGGCTCCGGGCAGGTCACCGCCAGGTGCAGCGCGATGGCCGTGCCGCTTTTCATGTCCGAGGTGCCGCAGCCCCACATGATCTTGTCGTCCACGGTGGACGGGAAGTTGTCCGCGATCGGCACCGTGTCCAGGTGTCCGGCCAGGACCACCCGCTGCGCGCGACCCAGCTCGGTACGCGCGATCACGGTGTGGCCGATGCGTTCCACCCGCAGGTGGGCGCACGCTTCGAGAACCTCCTGCACCGCGTCGGCGATCTCCTGCTCGTTGCCCGAGACGGACTCGATGTCGACCAGCGCACGGGTCAACGCGACTGCGTCGTTCAGGATTTCAGGTGCGAGCACCTGCGGCGTCAGCGGGTTGGGCATACGGGTAGCCTAGGGCACCGTGAGCAGCACACGTTCCGACCGGCCCGCCTGGGGCTTCGGTCTCGCCACCGTCAGCGGCGACCAGACGCTGGAGGTGTGGTATCCCACCGGCCAGCTCGGCCTGGACATCTGCGGCATCTCCGCGCTCGACCTGAAGGGCGCCGAGCCCGCACTGCCCGGCCTGCGGGTCGCGCGGGTGCACACGGTCATCCCGACCCTGGCCGAGCCGCCGCGCGACACCGCCGACGCGTACCTGCGGCTGCACCTGCTCTCCAACCGCCTCATCCAGCCGCACCAGGCGAACCTCGACGGCATCTTCGGGCTGCTGCCGAACAACGCCTGGACCTCGGCCGGTGTGTGCCCGCCGGACCGGGTCGACGAGCTGCGCCTGATCGAGCGCGCCGCCGGCCGCCACCTCGCCGTGTACGGCGTGGACAAGTTCCCGCGGATGACCGACTACGTCGTGCCCGCGGGCGTGCGCATCGCCGACGCCGACCGGGTCCGCCTCGGCGCGCACCTGGCCTCCGGCACCACGGTCATGCAGAAGGGCTTCGTCAACTTCAACGCCGGCACGCTGGGCACCTCCATGGTCGAGGGCAGCATCTCCGCGGGCGTCGTCGTGGGTGAGGGCTCCGACATCGGCGCGGGCGCGTCCATCATGGGCACCCTGTCCGGCGGCGGCAAGGAGACCATCAGCGTCGGGCAGCGCAGCCTCGTCGGCGCGAACGCCGGCATCGGCATCTCGCTCGGCGACGACTGCGTGGTCGAGGCCGGCTGCTACGTCACCGCGGGCACCAAGGTCACGCTGGTCTCCACCGGTGAGGTGGTCAAGGCGCTTACCCTGTCCGGTGCGTCCAACGTGCTGTTCCTGCGCAACTCGGTGACCGGCGCGGTCGAGGCCCGTCCGCGCACCGGCACCGGCATCGTGCTCAACGCCGCACTGCACGCCAACGACTGACCTCACCGGGAGGCGCCTCTTGGACCCGCGACGGATAGCCGGGCTGCTCGACGCGCCCGGCTGCCGTCGCCGGCAGGTCCTGGACGCCGCGCAGGTGGACCTCGGCCTGCTGGCCGAGGCCATCGGCGCGCCCCCGGGTGGGCAGAGCCCGTACGCCCGGGAGCGGGACGGCACGTTCACCCACCTGGCCACGGCCCGGCTGCCCGAGCTGGTCGGGCGGCACCTCGGCATCGAGTGTGCGGCCGCCGCCGAGACGTCGGAGCTGCCGGTCGGCGCGGGCCTGTGGGTGTGGCGGGAGCCGAAGCTGCGCCTCGGCGGGCTGCCGGTCACCCCGGAGCAGATCGTGCTGGCCGGTGACGGCAAGCTGCTGCACCCCGTGGAGATCAGGTCGTACGCCTGCCTCGACGGTCACGCCGACCCCACCAAGGTCGCCGGCACCGCCCGCGAGCTGGCCGTCGTCGTGGCCGCGCTCCGCCAGGCCGCTCCCGTGCCGGAGCGCGTCAGCAGCCGCTGCCTGCTGGTGCTGCCGCGCAACTTCGGCCTGGCGCCCGTCGGCACCCTGCTCGACGTCGCCCCGCAGGTGCGCCGCCTGGGCTGGTCGCTGGCCCAGCTCGACGCCGTCGACCTGCCCGCCCGGCTGCGGCTGCCCCAGCCGAGCGGAGAAACGCTGGTCAGCGCCCTGACCGAGGTCGAGGCGCGGTTCGGCGACGGCTGCCCGAGCTGTCCGATGTACACGCACTGCCGCCGGGACGCCGAGGACACCGGCACGGTGGCCCGCGCGGGCGGCGCGGCGGCGAACCTGTGCGGCCCCGTCGGCACGGCCGCGCACGCGCTGGCCCTGGCGCACGGCGAGCGCACCCCGAACGGCGAGGCGGAGCAGGCGATCTCGGACGAGCTGGCCCGCGCGGCGGCGGCGTACGGATGGGCCGTCGGCGGCTCCGGCGTCGCCCCGGCCGGCGGGCCCGGCACAGACTCAGCCGGACGATCCGGCACGGCCGGCGGTCCCGCCGGGAAGCCGGGCGCCCGGTGAGCCTCGACGTCTACCAGCGGCTGCTGGCGCTGTCCCAGGCGCGGGCCGTGCCCGCCGCGTCCCGGGCACACCGGCACCTGTCCCCGCGGCCCTGGCTGCTGACCGGATACCACCTGGCCGGTGAGCCGTCCGCGCCGGTCGCGATCCGCTACGGCTCCTTCCGCGACTCCCCCAAGCTGCTCACCGTCGCCGAGCCCCGCGACCGCGCGCTGCGCTTCGCCGCACTCGGCGGCCTGGCCCGCGACCTGGCCACCTACCTGAGCCGCTACACGGTCACCGAGCCCGTGGTGCGGGCCACCGGCAACGGCCGCGAGCTGGACGTGGACCAGTGCTGCGTGGACGCCCCGCAGATCGTGGTGCCCAACGAGGCCACCGCGCACTGGGTCGGCCTGCTCGGGCAGTACCTGCGCACCCTCGACGACCCGGTGCTCGCCGCGGCCGGGGCGCACCTGGGCTGGATCGCCTCGCGCCGCCACCTGCCCGGGTCGAGCGTGCTGCTGACCGCGACCGACCTGCTCACCACGCACTGGCGCACCGGCCAGCTGCCGACCGAGGACGGGCACCTGGGCCGCCTGCTGGCCTGGATCGAGCCGCCCGCCGGGTCCGACGCCTGGCAGGCCGCCCGCGACGCCGAGGCGATGCCGCCCGCCGGGCCGGCCAGCGACCCGTCCTGGGACCAGGTCGTGCTGCGCCCCGCGCTGGAGCGGGCCAAGGAGCAGGGCGACGTGCGCCGGCTCAAGCTGGCCGCCGCCGAGGTGCTCGGCGGGGCGTGGCGCGACACCTGGGCGGCGGTCGACCTGGTGCGGATGCTGCCGCCGGGCGAGCACGTGGCCAAACGCTGGGAGTCGGACCGCTGGTCGTGGACCCGGCACCGGGAACGGGTGCTCGCGGGCACGGTGTCGTTCAGCGCGCGGCTGTCCGACGTGCCGGCGTACCGCTTCCTGCACGAGCTGGAGACCCGCACGGCCGCCCTGGAGCGGCAGATGGCGCTGGACGATCCGCTGGTCATGGCCCGCTACCTGGCCACCGGCGAGGCCGTCGCCGGGGTCGTCATCAAACGCGACCCGGAGCACACCGTCGTCAACTCGGGCGGCCGGTCGGTGCTGCGGCCGCTGCTGTGGGTGCGCACCCCGGCCGCGTTCGACCGGCCCGCGGGCACCGAGCTGTGGTGGGGCAAGGTCGGCATGGTGGTGCGCGCCGCCACCGACGACACCGTCGAACTGATGGTGACCAGCGGCGCGGTGACCCGGCCCAAGCTGGGCCTGCTCCCCGACGCCGACGCCGAGATCGTGCTCGCCCCGTTCGGGCCGCTGCAGTACTTCCCCGACAACCTGCCCGACGAGCTGCCCTGGCCGACCCGCTCGTCGCGCCCGGCACCCGCCCCCGAACAGGACGACGACCTGGACACCGACCTCGACAGCGCCGCCCCGGCGGCCACCGCGCCGGGGCGTGTCCCCGAGCCGCGTGCCGTGCCGGCCGAGGACGTCGCCGCGCCCGCCACGGCCGCCCCGGACGAGCCGCGAGGCCTCTGGTGAGCAGCGCCGGAGCGCGGCACGAGGCCGCGATCGAGGAGGTCTGGGATCGGGTACGCGGCACCGACCGGGCCGTGGTCGTCGACTCCCCGCCCGGCGCGGGCAAGTCCACGCTGGTCCGGGAACTCGCGAAACGCCTGGTGGCGGTCGGCGAGCACGTGCCGATCGTGGTGCAGACCAACGACCAGGCCGACGACCTGGTGATCGCGCTGGCCGGGGCCGGGCTGTCCACGGGGCGGCTGCACGGCCAGGACTGGACGCCGCCGGCCGGCTGGCCGAGGACCCGGGTGCGCACCGGCACCAAGCTAGGCGAGCTGGGCGGCTGCGACGTCGTCGTCGGCACCGCCGCGAAGTGGGCGTTCGTCAAGTCCGACGAGCGCACCTGGCCGCTGGGCGTCATCGACGAGGCGTACCAGATGTCGGCGGCCGCCCTGGTCCGCGTCGGGCACCTGTTCGACCGGCTGCTGCTGGTCGGCGACCCGGGACAGCTCGCCCCGTTCACGGTCGCCGACGAGCACTCGGTGCGCTCGCTGGCCACCTGGCCGCTGGACACCGCCGCGGGCACCCTGCTGCGCCACCACCCCGGCACGCCCGTCATCCCGCTGCCGGTGAGCTGGCGGCTCGCCCCGCACACCGCACCGGTGATCTCCGACGCGTTCTACACCCGCGCGTTCACCGCCGGAGCCGCGCCGACCGACCGGCGGCTGGAACTGGCGAGCCTGACCCACCCGGCGCTGGCGCACGCCGCCGAGCACGGCTGGGCGCTGCTGGAACTGCCCGCCGCGCACGTGCCGCGGACCGACCCGGCGCTCGTCGCGACCATCGCGGACCTGGTGCACCAGCTCGTCACCGCCGAGGTGTCCACCGTGGACCCGTCGGGGCCGCGGCCGCTGAGCCGGGCCGACGTCGCCGTCGGGGTGGTGCACCGGGACCAGAAGGCGCACGTCGAAGCCGCGCTGCAGCGCCGGGGCGTCAGCGGGGTCACCGTCGACACCGCCAACCGGCTGCAGGGCAGGCAGTACGAGGTGGTGCTGGCCTGGCATCCGCTGAGCGGGCGGCGCGACGCCAGCGCGTTCCACCTGGAGGCGGGACGGCTGTGCGTGCTCGCGTCCCGGCACCGGCAGGCGTGTGTCGTGGTCAGCCGGGCGGGGGTCGAGGAGCAGCTGCACGCGTACCCGGCCGCGGAGCCGGTCTGGCTCGGCACGGACCCGCCGCAGGTCGACGGCTGGGAGGCCAACCGGGCCTTTCTGGAACGGCTGCACCCGCACCGCATCGCCGCCCGCTGACCCCGGCACAGCCTGGCGGGGCAGCGGCGCCGGCGGCGGGCCGCTACATTTCGGCCCTCGGTCAGTGACGGAAGGCGTAACGGTGTCGGTTCCGATCATCGCGGTGCTCGTGATCATGGGCGTGTCCCTGGTATGCATGCTGGCCGCGTTCCGGCCCGTCAACCCGAACCGCGTCGCCCGGTTCGCCCTGCGGCACGGCCTCGACCTGACCCCGCACCGCACCGCCTCGGTCGTGGCCTACCTCAGCCACACCCGCCACTGGCGCACCCTCGGCGCGCTCGTCGCCGCCGTGATCGTGCTGCTGCAGGGCCTGCCCGAGCAGCGCGCGTCGCTGGAGGCCCTGCCGCTGCTGGCCGGCTGGCTGGCCGGCGCGCTGCTGGCCGAGCTGCGAATCCACCGCTCGGCAGGCCCGCTGCCCATGGACGGCTCGACTCACGCCGAGCCCGCTCCCGCGGCGGCGAAAGCCTTCCCGGCCACCGGAACGCCGCTCGACCTGGACGTGACCACCCGGTCAGTCCAGCTCACCGTATTCGACCGGTCCGCAGTGGCCTGGTACGTCCCAGGCTGGTTCGCGCGAGTGCCACTCGTCCTGGCCGGGCTGGCCGTACTGACCACGGCGACGGCGGTCACGCTCTCGAAGGCGTGGACTGCCGACGGTGACGGTGCGCCGCCTGCGGGCATCACGACCCGCTTCGGCGAGGACCTCGGTCCGGTGGTCTGGTGGGGTGCCGCCGTGGTCGCGCTCGGGCTGGTGGTCGCGATGGCCAACCGGCAGATCGCCCGCCGCCGGGCGCGGGCGGGCGACGCGACGAGCATCGACCGGGCGGTACGCGCCCACGCGATCACCGCGTTGACCTCGGTCGGCGTGCTGCTGGGCGGGCTCTGCCTGGTCAAGCAGTTCGGCGTGCTCGCCGAGGGCCTGGCCGGGCAGACGCTGGTGTGGGCGAACCGCGCCGGAACCGGCTGCGCCCTCGGCGTGCTGTACCTGGCGATCGTGCTCTGGCGGGAGTCGGGTCCCGCAGGGCGGCCGCGGTTCACGCCCGCCCTGGCCGCCGTCCTGGTGACGGCCACCGTGGCGGCGATCGGCTTCGGCGTGTGGCGGGACCGGCCGCCGTACGGCCCGGACCAGGTTCGTCCGGTCGCCACGATCCGGCTGACCGACGATGAGCACCTCGACGCCGACGCCGCGGCCATCGGTGTGCCCAGTCCCGGGCCCATGTTCGGCGGCGAGGACGCGCGGACCTTCGTCGGGCGGCTGGACGTGACCGTGCCCGCCGACCCGACGACCGCCGGGAGTTACGCGCTCCTCGTGATCGACAAGCGGCTCAACCGCGTCGCGACGCAGGTCTATACCGAGCGCGATGGCATGTGGGGCGGCGGCTGGGGCGGCTTCGACGACGCCTGGCGGCGCTACCCGTGGCTGTCCGCGCTGGCCCCGCTCCAGCAAGGGGACCAGCTCAGCTACTCGAACGCGACCACGGCCTACCTCGACCCGGCCGAACGATCGCTGCCGTTCGCCGGCCGCTTTCAGGACGCGGCCGGACTGAGACCGAGTGACCTGCTGGTCGCGCTGGTCTTCTACGGCCCGCAGCGGCAGATCTACTGGTCGGTCCAGGTGCCGGTGACGGCGTCCTGACCGCTCAGGACAGCCGCTGGACCGCGGCGCGGACGCGCTCGTCGGTGGCGGTCAGCGCCACCCGCACGTGCTTCGCGCCATGGGGTCCGTAGATCGCCCCCGGAGCCACCAGCACACCGAGCTCGGCCAGCGCGTCCACGGTAGTCCAGCAGTCCTCGCCGCGGGTCGCCCACAGGTAGAGCCCGGCCTCGGAGTGCTCGATGGCGAACCCCGCCCCGAGCAGGGCATCCCGCAGCAGCTCGCGGCGGGCGGCGTAGCGGGCCCGCTGCTCGTCCACGTGGGACTCGTCGGCCAGCGCGGCGATCATCGCGGCCTGCACCGGCGCGGGCATGATCATGCCGGCATGCTTGCGCACCGCCAGCAGCTCCCCCACCAGCGCCGCGTCACCGGCCACGAACCCGGCGCGGTATCCGGCCAGGTTGGACCGCTTGGACAGCGAGTGCACCGCCAGCACCCCGGTGTAGTCCCCGTCGCACAGCGACAGCACCGAGACCGGCTGCGCCGTCCACGGCAGAGTGAGATAGCACTCATCGCTCACCAGCACCGCGCCGGTCTCGCGGGCGTACGCGATCCAGCCGCGCAGCTCCGCCTCGGACGCCACCCGTCCGTGCGGGTTGCCAGGCGAGTTGATCCAGATCAGGGCCGGCCGCTCGCCCTGGGGCGGCACGTCGGACCGCAACACCCGCGCCCCGGCCAGCCGCACGCCGACCTCGTACGTCGGGTAGCACACTTCGGGGATGACGACGGTGTCACCGGCGCCGACGCCCAGCAGCGTGGGCAGCCAGGCCACCAGCTCCTTGGAGCCGATGGTGGGCAGCACGCCGAACCCTGGAGCGGCCCCGCAGAACCGAGCGGTCCAGGCGGTGATCTCCTGCCTGAGTTCGACGGTCCCGGCGGTCAGCGGGTAGCCGGGCGCGTCGGACGCCTCGGCCAGCGCCTTGCGGACGACCGCGGGCACCGGGTCGACCGGCGTGCCGATCGACAGGTCCACGATGCCGTCAGGATGCGCCGCGGCGCGGCGCTTCGACGGCTCCAGCAGGTCCCAGGGGAAGTCCGGCAGGCCGGCGGAGACTCTCCGCCGGCCTGGCCCGGAAACCGGCGTGCTCAGTGGTCGCCTTCCTTGGCGGGCTGGGCCGCGACGAACGGCGCGTCCGCGCTGATCTTTCCGATCTTCGAGGCGCCACCGGGCGAGCCGAGCTCGTTGAAGAACTCGTAGTTCGCGGTGGTGTAGTCGCGCCACTGCTCCGGCACGTCGTCCTCGTAGAAGATCGCCTCCACCGGGCAGACCGGCTCACACGCACCGCAGTCGACGCACTCGTCCGGGTGGATGTAGAGCATGCGGTTGCCCTCGTAGATGCAGTCGACAGGGCACTCCTCGATGCAGGCCTTGTCGAGCACATCGACGCACGGCTCGGCGATGATGTAGGTCACGGGTCGTCCCTCCACGCACTCTCATACGGAACATGACAGTGCACGTTCCGCCGCTCCACGCGGCCAAGTCAAAGCCTAGTATCCGGGTGAGGGAGGTAGGTAGTCAGTGTTGGCTAAGAGTGATCTCGGGTCCCGCGTGGTGGTACGCAGATTCATCGGATTCCGGGAGGATCGCCCGCAGTTCACCGATGTACTGGGTGATCTCACCGAGGTCGCGGACACGTCGTTGACCGTCGCCACGTCCCACGGAGTGGTCGTCGTGCCGCTGGCCGAGGTGCACCGGGCGAAGGTCGTGCCGGCCCGGCGCGGCCCGACCGCCCGCGAGATCGCGGCTCTGGAACTGGCCGCCACCGAGGCCTGGCCGCCGCCGGTGGTCGAGGAACTGGGCGCCTGGCGGCTGCGGGCGGCCGGCGGCTACACCGGCCGGGCCAACTCCGCGCTGCCCGTCGGCGACCCCGGCCTGCCGCTGCCCGAGGCGATCGACGCCGTCGTCGCCTTCTACCGCCGCCAGGGCCTTCCCCCGCAGGTCGACGTGCCGCTGCCGCTGGCCGCGAGCGTCGAGCGGGAACTGCTCAAGGCCGGCTGGCACGCCGAGTGCACGGTCGAGGTGCAGGTCTGCCCGCTCGACGAGCTGATCGCGGTGACGCCGCCCGGCGACGGGTTCGAGCTGAGCCGGACCATGTCGCCCGGCTACCTGGCGATGGTGGCCGACGGCTGGGGGCCGCTGCCCGACGCCGCGCTGCACGTGCTGACCGCGGTGCCCGAGCTGGTCTTCGCCCAGCGGTACGACGACGACGGCACCCTGCTGGCCCGTGCCCGCGGCAGCATCACCGGCGACGGCCGCTGGCTGGGCGTCTTCGGCGTCGAGACCGCCCCTGCAGCCCGCCGGCGCGGCCTGGCCCAGGAGTCGATGGGCGCACTGGCCCGCTGGGCCGCGCAGCGCGGGGCGACCGACGCGTTCCTGCAGGTCGAGTCGCGCAACACCGCCGCCCTGGCCGTGTACGCCAAGCTCGGCTTCACCCGCCACCACCACTACACCCGCTACCAGCTGCGCTGACCGAAGCAAGGGCACCTTCCCATCGCCATGCGTAGAGGAAGGTGCCCTTGTTAACGCGAACCCCGACGCGACCTGGGGAAGCAGCCCCGCGAGGCCGCCGGCTCAGAAAACCGCAGCTCAGCCACACCGAGGCGTTAAGAAGGGCACCTTCTATAACGCGGAGCGTTAAGAAGGTGCCCTTCCTTTGAACTAGACGCGGCGGGGGTGGGCCTTGGCGCGGTCGGCGTAGGCCTTGAGCTGCTTGGCGCGGTAGTCGGCGGCGAACGCCATCAGGGCCGCCATGCCCAGGCCGGTGCCGACGGCGAAGACCGCGCCGTAGAACCAGACCTGCTGGAAGAACGCGCCCGCGCCGTGCACGAAGGGGCTCTCACCCGCGGCCAGGGGGCCGAGGAAGATGCTCAGCAGGCAGCCGGCCAGGGCCGCGAAGCCCAGGTCGGCGGCCACCCGCGACCACGGCCGGGTACGACCCCAGTACAGCGCCATCGCGAAGAACACGAGCCCGACCACGCCCAGTGCGATGAACCCCGCCGTGGCCTCGGTGTCCGGATCGTCGATGCCCTTGGCCACCCAGCGGGCGATCACGTTGATCACGAACAGCACGCCGGCGATCACGCCTACCGGCAGCCACCGCTCCTTCATCGAAGCCTCCTCAGGGCTTGGCAGTCAGCGGCGGCTTCTTCGCCTCGCACACGAACTGTGGCTCAGCGTCATACCGCCAGGTGAACTTCTCCCGCTTGATCTCTTTACCGTCCTTGCGGAAGATACGCCAGGCATCCTGAGTGAAACCTTCGCTACCCCCAGTAGCGATGCAGGTCGGGCCGTCCTCCAGCACCACCTTTTCCGGCTGCGCGATGTCGCGCTTCGGGTCGTACTGCGTGGTGATGCTGTCGTAGACCTTGGTCGACCACATGCTGACCGTCACCGAGTCGTCGGTGTGCGAGGTGTCGATGAGCACGCCGTACGGCGTGGTGTTGGTGAACCTGAGGTCCAGCGTCGGGTACATGATGGTCGACTCGATGACCGCCGGGTACCGCGTGAAGTAGTACGAGTGCGGCTTGTGCTCGACGTCCTTCATGCCCGCGTAGTACGAAGCGTTGAAGATCGTCGTGGTGAACTGCGACGCGCCGCCGCCGACCCCGGGGACCAGCTTGCCGTCCATGATCACGGGCGCGTCGTGGTAGCCCTCGGCGTAGCCGCGGGGACCGGTGTGCCCGTTCAGTGAGAAGGTCTCCCCCGGCCGCACGATCGCGCCGTCGACCTCCTTCGCGATCTGCACGATGTTCTTGCTGCGCGGGCTGCTCAGGCCGCCGGTGAAGTACGTGGTGAAGCTGGAGACCTGCTCCTTGATGCCCAGCTCGGCCAGGTCGCCGGTGGTCGTCGCGGGCTTGACCTCCGTGAAGCCGGCCGGCACGGTGCGGTCGGTGGCGCGCTTGAGCACCGGCATCAGGTCCGTGGCGAGCTTCGCGGTGTCGACCAGCGTGCCGCCGCTGGCCGCC
This sequence comes from Catellatospora coxensis, assembly GCF_016862635.1. Taxonomy (GTDB): domain Bacteria; phylum Actinomycetota; class Actinomycetes; order Mycobacteriales; family Micromonosporaceae; genus Catellatospora; species Catellatospora coxensis. The sequence goes on from NZ_BONI01000035.1 coordinate 74,724, forward strand.
ACGACCTGCGGCGCGCCGCCGGAGCCGTCGATGGTCGCGTTCTTGGGCTGCACCTCGACCTTGGCCAGGTCCTTGCCCAGCGCCTTGCGCAGCCGCTTCTCGTCGACCTTGCTGTAGAGCCTGCCGTCGGCGTCAGCGCCGATCACGAGGCTCGCCGCGATCGCCTTCGGCGACATGGTGACCGTGCCCTTGGCCGTGGTGACCGCGACCGGCGCGGACACGGCCGGCTGGGCCACCTCGGCGATCATCCGGTCGACGTCGGCGTTCGAGCTGGCCGGGTCCTTCTCACCCAGCGGCACCTCGACCTCGGCGTGCCGCAGCCAGCCGTCGCGGACCGCGTCCGCCGCGTCGGCGGAGTCGAGGCCGCGACCCGCCTTCGGGTACACCGGCTTCGGCGTGGTGCCGTCGAAGCTCACCCCCGGCAGGGTCATCGCCGTGCCGGACTTCTGCGCCGCCGGGGCCAGCGCCGACGCCAGCCGCGCCTCGTCGACGGTGACCACGGGGGCCACCTCGTCGCCGCCGAACAGGGTGGTGAAGGGGTTGTGCCCGCGCCGGACGGCCGCCGCGACGGTCGCGTCCACGTCGACCGCGAGGCCGACATCCTGCGGCTGCACGGTCGCGGCCTGCTCCCCGACGCGTACGGTCAGCGGCGCGGCCAGCTGGTCGGCCTTGCCGGCGAGCCCGGCGCGCAGCGCGTCGGCCGCCTCGGCCGTGGTCCCGCCGATGTCGATGCCGAGCACCTTCGCGCCGCGGGGCACGTCGGCGCTGAAGGCGTGGCCGGCGAACGCGCCGGACACGGTGAGCGCGAGCACGGAGGCCAGACCTGCGATCAGCCAGCGTCGGTGAGGAACGGGGGCGACGGACAAGACGGCACCTCATCATCATTGGTGGGAGACGTTGACCGGCAAGGCTAGCGCAATACACGAAAGTCGCCCACATTCGAGAAAATGGTGGCTAATGGCCGGTTTTATCCGAGATGGTGACAGTGGGACGGCCGCCTACTACGAGCACGAGGTGGCCCCGCACGTACGCCGCCTGCGCTCCCGGGCGCTGCGCGACCGCCTGGCAGAGAGCCTGCTGTTCCTGCCGATCATGATGCTGGCCGGGGCCATGCTGCTCGCGCTGCTGCTCGCGGAGATCGACGAGCGCTACATGGTCGACCCCAGCGAAGTGATCACTTTCACCCCGGACGTCGCGGTCACCCTGCTCGGCATCATCGCCGGTGCCACGATCACGACGGCCGGCGTGGTCTTCTCCCTGCTCGTGGTCTCGCTACAACTGGCCAGCGGCCAGTTCTCCCCGCGCGTGCTGCGGGGCTTCTGGCGCGACAGGCACGGCCAGGTGCTCGTCGGCCTGCTGCTCAGCACGTTCGCCTTCTGCGTGCTGGCCCTCGCCCGCATCGACACCGCCGCCGAGCACGCGCCCCCGCTCACCGTCGGCTGCGCGCTGCTGCTCACCCTGCTCTCGGTCATCGCGATCGTCGTCTACCTGGACCGGATCAGCCGCAACCAGTACGTCGGCCGGATCGTGCAGCGCGTCGCCCGGGAGACCCAGAGCCTGATCAGCGAGCTTCCGTACGGGCCGCGCATCGGCGTCAAGGCCGGCGAGCCGGTCGACCCGCCCGACGTCGCCACCCTCGGCCAGCCGCTCGTCGTCACCGCCGTCACCGACGGCTGGGTGCAGCAGATCAGCCGCCGCGCCGTGATCGGGGCCGTGCCGCCGGACACGGTCGTACGCCTGGAGACCCGCGTCGGCGCGTTCCTGACCGCGGGCACGCCCATGGTCACCATGTGGCCGCCACCGGCCGACCCGGCCACGTCGGCCCACCTGATCGCCGAAGCGGTCATCATCGGCGTCGCCCGCACCATGCAGCAGGACATCGACTTCGGCCTGCGCCAGCTCTCCGACGTCGCCCTGCGCGCGCTGTCCCAGGCCGTCAACGACCCGACCACCGCGGTCGAGGTGATCCTGCGCATCGGCTCGGTCATGCGCCCGCTGCTGCTGGCCGAATGCCCCGCCCAGGCGGTACGCGACCACGACGGCCGCGTCCTGCTCACCCCGTGCGACCTCGACCACACCGAGTACGTCGCGCACGCCTTCAACCAGCTGAGGCACTACGCCGCGCCGCACCCCAGCGTCGTCGTCCCGCTGCTGCGCACCATGGCCATGCTGCGGGACTGCTGCCTGTCCGGCTACCGCGGCGAGATGACCCCCGATCGGGTACGCACCATCGCCGCGCTCGACCGCCAGATCGAGCTGACGCTCGCGGGCGTACGCGCCACCGGGATGCTCCCCGCGGACCTCGCCATGGTGGAAGCCGTCGCAGCTGGCGCGACCGGCACCCCAGCCACCCGCCGGCCGGTCTGACCGCGCCGCCCAGTCGCCATGGCAGCGATTTCCGGGAAACCGCCGCCATTCACCCGAAGGCACCACGCTGATCGGGCCACCGATCAACGACGGCGCCGTCGAGCGGCAAGCAGCAGGCGGCTACCGGACAGGCCGAGGATGAAGATCACTACGGTGTTCCGCCCCGTCTCGACGACATCGCGCGCGCGGCTCACCGGCTCAGGCTCGATGATCACCACGGGTCGTAGCGCCGGACCCGGAGCCGCGGGCGGCGGCGGCTCCGGCGACGGACTCGGCTCGGGCGACGGCTCTGGCAGCCCCTGCGGCTCGGGCAACGGCACTACCGGCGCCACCGGCGACGGCGACGGGCTGGGTGAGGGCGACAGACTCGGGCGCGGCGTGGGACTCGGACTCGGGGACAGGCTCGGGGATGGGCTTGGGGATGGGCTTGGGGATGGGCTTGGGGATGGGCTTGGGCTCGGTGAAGGGCTCGGACTCGGTGAAGGACTCGGGCTCGGCGAAGGGCTCGGACTCGGTGAAGGGCTCGGGCTCGGTGAAGGGCTCGGGCTTGAGGACGAGCTCAGGCTCGGCGATGGGCTTGGTGACGGACTCAGCGAGGGACTTGGGGACGGAGACGGGCTCGGGCTTGGCGAGGGGGACGGGCTGGGTGACGGGGACGGGCTGGGGCTCGGCGAGGGCGACGGGCTCGGGGCGGCGGGCACCCAGGCCGCGTCGGTGAGGTACACCGGTTGCGAGGTGGCCAGCAGGGTCGCCTGCCCGGTCGCCAGTGCGATGCGGTACTGCCGCAGCGGCCGGCCCAACCCGTTGCCGGTCACGTACAGCGTGTCGCCGATCAGCGCCGCGGAGCCGTACGTCCCGCCCTGCCGCAGGTCACCCGTGAGATCGCTGCTGCTGACCTGCCCACTGACCGGATCCACCGCGACCAGCCGGGGCGACGGCCCGGACGCGTCCACGCCTACCAGCGCCTGCCGGTACGGGTCGTAGTCCCAGTCCCCGACGCGCGCCGGCCCGGACAGCCGCACAGTCCTGCTGACCTGCCCGAACGTCGCCCCACCGGGGCGCAGGTCGACGCCGATCAGCCGCCCGCCGACCGGCAGCAGCAGTTCGCCGTCGACGACCGCACCGGCGTCAGCGCTGCTCAGGGACCCGTGCACCGGCCCATGGTCGACGACCGTCCCATCCGGACTGATCGCCACGAGATGACCGCCACCGCCGAGCGGCGCCAACCGGAACCGCACCGCGATGCCGTAGAGCGTGCGCTGCGCGGGGTCGTACCCGATGGCGTTGATCGTGTGCTGCAGCCACTTCCGGTGCAGCACGGCACCGGTGTCGGGATTCTGACTGACCAGCTCGGACGGTGCGTTGGGCACCGCCGAACGCACCTGCAGCAGTTCGCCCGGCGAGACGGCGGCGTGTCCCAGCGCGGCGCGCGGCGACAGCAGCGCGACGGCTGACGGGAGGCCGATCGCCGTGGCGAGGAACAGCCCGATGACGAGGGGTCGAAATCTGGACGTCGCACGCATAGCATCTTGTATAGCCCTAAACGTCTCGTTTGGGCGAATAGTGTTTTTGGAGGAAACTCATGCGGGCGTACGCGAGCGGTCTCCTGTGGTTTCTCGGCATCTGCGGCATCGCGGCGCTCGCCGTCGTGCTCATCCGCCGCTCGTGGCCACCGGACCGCCGCGCCGACACCCACGACGTGCTCAGCGTGGTGTTCTCGATGACCGGCACGCTGTACGCCGTGGTCGCCGCGTTCGTGTTCATCGACGTGTGGCAGATCGGCAACGACGCCCGGGACGCGACGTACCGCGAGGCGCAGGCGGTGCAGTCGGTGGCGTGGGCCGCCGAGACCGGCCCGCCGGAGGTGCGCGCGTCGATCCGGCTGCTGTCGCGCGCCTACCTGCGCGAGATCCTCGACCAGGAACTCCCCCGGCTGCGGGCCGGAAAACCGGTCGGCGAGCAGGGCTGGGCGCTGCTCACCGACCTGCGCGAGGCGACGGCCCGGGTGCCGGTCCCGCCGGACAGCGAGTCGCCGGAGGCCACCGTGCACGCCGTGATGCAGGCCCGCGAGGACCGGCTGGCCCTGGCGGACAAGCGGATCGGCGACGTGACCTGGTTCGCGCTGCTCTTCGGCGCACTGCTCGCCGGAATGCCGATCCTGTTCTTCCGCTTCGACCACATCGGCACCCAGCTCGCGATGACCAGCGCCGTCGTCGGCATGATCACGTTGCTGCTCTTCACGATCCACCAGATCGAGCGCCCGTTCACCAGCACCGAACGCGTCCCCGCCACCGCCTACCAGAACGTCATACACCGCCTGGACAGCCTCACCACCTGACCCACCCGAAGAAGGAAGGGCACCTTCTTATCGCATTTGGTGCGGAGGGTGCCCTTCCTTACCAGCCAGTGGTTCTGAGCAGGGCGGATGCGGCCAGGATGCGTAGGACCGAGGGGCGTGCGGCCGGCGTACGTACAGCCGGGTGGGTGCCGTCAGGGTGCGTACGGGCCGGGGTGTGGGGCCGTGAGCTGCGGCGCGGTGGGCCGCGGCGGGGGCGCGGTGGTGCGCTTGCCGGCGCGGTATGCGGCGGGGCCGACGAAGCCGATGCCGCCCGTGGCGAGCACCAGCAGCCCCACCCAGCTGGCGGCGATCTGGTCGCCCTCCTGGGTGCCGCCCACCGCGAAGATCATGACGAGGAACCACGGCACCGCGGCGAGCCACCAGCCCCAGGCCAGGCCCGTCGCCGTACGGGCGAACCAGCTCAGGAACAGGCTGATCGCCAGGGCCGCCGGCACCAGCCACACCGCGGGCCACCCGGCGATGCGGTACGGCGTGTAGACCGCCTCCAGCACCGCGAACGCCGTGCCCAGAAAGACCGAGAGCACCGCCCCGATCCCGCGCAGGGCGAGGTCGAGCAGTTTCACCGCGCGGCAGGTGAGCCGTCGGGCAGGCCGCTGAACAGGTCGGTCTCCCACCCGTACGGCCCGTCGCCGCGCCCGCGCACCCCGTGCGCCAGCGTGTAGTGCTCGACGCCCATGAACTCCTGGCCGAAGTTGCCGGCGATGGAGTAGAGCCAGGACGTCTCCGGGATCTGGGTGGCGTGCGCCTTCAGCGCGGCGACCTTGGCGTCGTGGTGGTCGGAGCCGTCGATGCAGGCCGCGACCTCCTCGTCGGGCGTGCCGAACGGGAAGTCGGCGACGTCGGTGACCGCCGCGAACGGGTTGTCCGTCGAGTCGGCCAGCGCCTCGACTCCGGCCTTCAGCACGCTGAGCGGCATCGCCGTCCAGTAGATCTTGGACGGGCCGAAGCCGCGCTCGGCGGCGAGCTCGGAGGCGCGCATGGCGACCCGGTGGGCCTGGATGTGGTCGGGGTGGCCGTAGAAGCCGTTCGCGTCGTACGTGACGACGACCTGGGGCCGGACCTCGTCCATGATCTCGACCAGGTGCGCGGACGCCTCTTCGAGGTCGGCGCCCCAGAAGCTGCGCGGGTGCTCGTTGGCGGGCGTGCCCATCATGCCGGAGTCGCGGTAGCGGCCCGCGCCGCCGAGCATGCGGTGGTCGATCTCGCCCAGCGCCGTCAGCGCCGTCCGCAGCTCGGACAGCCGGTATCCGCCGAGCTGGTCGCCCTGCGCGGCCTCCAGCTGCGCGAGCTCGGGGACGTGGATCTCGCCCTCCTCGCCGAGGGTGCAGGTCACCAGGGTGACGTGTGCGCCCTGCGCCGCGTAGTGAGCCATGGTCGCGCCGGTGCCGATCGACTCGTCGTCGGGATGCGCGTGCACGAAGAGGATGCTGCGAGCCACCCGGTCACTCTAGCCCGCATCAGGCAAACCGCCACGCGCCTGCCTCCCGCGTCGATAGCATCGCGGCCATGGAGGCGCAGCAGCCTGACGGTCCAGGTCCTGGCCACCGCATAGCCGTCAGTGCTGACGGGCTTCGGGTGGGCCACCTGCATGATCACGTGCTGGACGTGTGTGAGCCGGCTTCGGGCCGGAGCCATACCGTGGCCGAGGCGGTGGACGACTTCGCGTTCGACCGCACCGGGGCCGTGGTCGTCTGGGCCTCGGGCGGCCGGCTCCATCGCCGCGACGCCGACGGCACGGCCGTCCTGCCGACCCCGGGCCCGGTCCTCGCGGCCCGGCCCGACCCGACCGGCCGCCGCATCGCGTACCTGCACGACGGCGCGCTGCGGGTGGCCACCGGCGGCGAGGACGAGCTGCTGGCCGGCGAGCCGGACGGGGTCCGCTGGGGCGAGGCCGATCCGCACGCGAGCTGGTTCGGCCGGCACAACGGCTGGTGGTGGGCCCCCGACGGGGAGAGCATCCTGGCCACCCGCCGCAGCGGCGACCAGGTCTCGCTGCACCTGCTGGACCTCGACGGCGGCTGGGTCGACGTGCACTGGGACCGCGAGATCTACCCGTACCTGGGCATGGTGCGCTGGGCCGACGGCGGCCCGCTGATCACGGCGCTGCGCCGCTCGCAGGGGCACGGCCTGGTGCTCGCGGTGGACCGCCGCACCGGGGAGACCCAGGTGCACGCCGAGCTGGCCGACCCGCGCTGGGTCAACCCCATCGCGGGCACGCCGCGCCACCTCGCCGACGGGCGGGTGCTGGTCGGCGGTGAGATCTCCCATGACGGGTACGACGCGCGCTGCCTGTTCGCCGACGGCACCCTGCTCACGCCGCCGAACCTGTACGTCCGGCGGGTCGTGGGCCGGCTCGGCCCCGGCTCGGCCGGCGGTGAGCTGGGCGACCTGCTCATCGAGGCCAGCGAGGGCGAACCCGCCGAGCAGCACCTGTTCCGGGTACGCAGCAGCACCAGCGGCGGCATGGTGGTGCACCGGCTGACCAGCCAGCCCGGCTGGCACAGCGCCGCCTGCGGCGGGGACACCGTGGTGACCGGCCTGCGCAGCCTGGACGACGAGGACGCGCAGCTCACCGTGTGGTTCGCCGGCAACCAGGTCGCCGAGCTGACCCCGCGCCGCCCCGTGCCCGCGACCACGAACCGCCCCGCGCTGGACCGGGTCACCGACCGGCGGCTGCCCACCGCCGTGCTGTACCCGCCCGGCCACGTCTTCGGCCGCCGCCTGCCGGTGCTGCTGTGCCTGCCGGACACCCCGACCCAGCAGCAGGTACGCAACGACCACGACGCGTTCACCGCGGCCCGGCACTGGGCCGAGGCCGGGTTCGCCGTGGTCATGGTCGACGGCCGGGGCACCGTCGGGGTGTCGCCGAGCTTCGAGAAGGTGACCCACCGGCGGGTGGCCGACCTGGCCGTCGCCGATCACGCCGAGGCGCTGCGCATCATCGCCGACAAGCACTCCGACCTGGATCTGACCCGGGTCACCGCGTACGGCCGCGGCTTCGGTGGCTGGCTGGCCGCGCTGCTGGCGGCCCGGCGGCCGGAGACGGTACGGGCCGCGGTCGCGGTCGAGCCCTGGGACTGGGCGCTGCTGCCCACTCCGCTCGCCGAGCGCTACCTGGGCCCGCAGGAGCTGGACAGCGAGATCTACGCCCGGCACGCCCTCGACGACCTCCCACCCACGGTGATCATCCAGGAGACCGAGCCCGCCGAGATCCGCTCCTGACCGCAGAGAACTCCGCCCACGCGGCCAGATCGCGTGGGCGGAGGGCTTCAGCGGCCCAGCTGGGCCTTCACCGCAGCCTGCTCGGCGATCTCCTCGGCGGCGAGGACCTTCTGCCGCGCCTTCTCGGCGGCCTTGGCATCGACCCGCGCCTGCACCGCTGCCTGCTCTGCGACCTCGGCGGCACTCACCGCCCGGTTCCTGGCCCGATCGGCGAGCCGCATGCCCTCCTCGATCCGGACCCGGTCGACCCTCGCCCGCAGATCTTCACGCACCCGGTCTCCGGCGACCTTCGCCACCCGCTTGGCATCCACGGCGTGCCGCCTCGCATCAGCGGCCGCCCGAGCCGACAGCCTGGCCTGAACAGCGGCCTCATCGGCGACCTCCCGCGCCGCCACGGCCTTCTGCGCGGCCTCCTCAGCGGCCTTGACGTCACGCGACCCGATGACCAGCTGCGGCGGCGGCCCGGCAAGCACCGGCGAGGCCTGAACCACCACGGGCCCACCGATCGCCGCCGTAAGCGTCGCCACTACCACAAACCGCCCCATGCCTCCCACGACCTACCCCCCCGTGCCACCCCAACGACCTACCCGGCCAAACCCCCTCGTCCCACCGGGCACCTCCTACGATCCCGCACCCACCCCCGCCCCACACCCACCAAAAGCCAACCCCCCGCCCTACCGAAAGTCAGCAATCGCCGCCCCAAGATCACGACGATCTTGCGTGAACTGTTGCCCTTTTGTCCGGATCGGGCGTGTCGTACCCACAGGTCACGCAAGATCGTCGCCCCAAAGGGGCGGGGCGGCACCCTAAGGAGGGTGCCGCCCCGGTTGGTGGTCAGGGGTTACTGCTTGACGAAGGCCCGAGTGAAGGCGGGGTAGCCGAAGATGCTGTCGATGTAGACACCACCGACCTTCGAGCCGTGCATCACGAACATGACGTCCGCGTACAGCGGCACGGCCGGGGCCAGCTCCTTCATGATCCGCTCGTCCAGCTTGGCCCACTCGGGCGCCTGGGCGGCCGGGTCGAGGGCCAGGACGCGGTCGAACTCGGCGTTGATCGCGTCGCTGTTGACGTAGGACGTGTTGCTGTTGCCCTCGTCCTTGATGGTGCGGCCGTCGAAGAGCACCGGCAGCAGCGCGGCGCCGCTCGGCCAGTCCGCCGCCCAGGAGTCCAGGTACAGGTCCCAGGGGTTGCTCTTCTTCTTGGTCTCGTCCAGCTTGCTGTCCGCCGGGATGACCTTGATCGTGATCTTGAAGCCGGCCTTCTCCAGGTTGTTCTTCACCTGGGTGCCGAGCTCCTGCGCGCCCGAGTCGTCGCCGATGACCATCACCAGCTCGGGGGTCTTGCCGGCCAGGGTCGACTTCGCCTTCTCGATGTCGGCGGGGTAGGCGTCGTACTTCTTGAAGCCGAGCGTCGACGGCGGCATCAGGGTGGTCAGCGGGGCCACCTTCAGGTCGCCGCCGGCGGCCTTGACCATGCCGGGACGGTCGATGGCGTAGTTGAGCGCCTGGCGGACCGACAGGTCCGGCACCCGCTGGGTGTTGATGGACAGACGCCACGCGCTCGGGGTGGGCTCGCGCAGGGTGCGGTCCAGCAGGGCCTTGTCCCCGGCGACCTTGGCCACCAGCGAGGAGTCCACGCCGTTCCAGCCGAGGGTGGCCTTGTCGGCGTCACCGTCGGCGATGAGGCGGTTGGTCTGCGCCTCGGCGTTCGGGCCGAACTGGTAGACGAACTTGTCCGGGTACGCGTTGCGCACCGGGTCGGTGTTGGCGTCCCAGTGCTCGTTGCGCTCGAACACCATCTCCACGCCGACCGTGTTCTTGACCAGCTTGTACGGGCCGGACGAGAACGGCTTGTTGTCCAGGTCGACACCGAGGTCCTTGGCCGGCGGCAGCGGCGCGGTGGCCGGCAGCGACGCGGCGAAGGGCAGGTCGCAGTGCGGCTTGGCGAACTCGAAGCGCAGCGTCTTGGCGTCGGGCGTGGTCAGGCCCGGGGGCAGCGACGTCTTGTTGGCCTTGAAGTCCCACTTCTTGTCGAAGGCGGCGTCGTCGGCCAGCCACTCCTGGATGTAGGTCGGGCCGCCGGCCAGGTCCGGGTCGAACGAGCGGGCGATGCCGTACGCGATCTCCTTGGAGGTGATCGCGCTGCCGTCCTCGAACTTCACCCCGTCCTTGATCTTGAATTCCCAGACCTTGCAGTCCTTGTTGACGTTCACGCCGGGGGTCTCCGCGAGGTCGCCTACCAGCACGACCTTGCCCTTGCCGTCGTCCTTCCAGGTGGTGAGGAAGCGCGCGTAGAGCGGGGCGGTGTTGAGGCCCACGAACGAGTAGACCCGCTGCGGGTCCATGTGCGAGATCTTGGTCTGCCGGATGACGGTGAACGTGCCGCCCTTGCTGGCGCCCGAGACCGCGGCCGCGGGGCCCATCGAGTCCTTCGGGTCCGTCGCGATCACGCCGCTGGACTGGCGGTCGGTGTCGACGCCGCTATCGGTGTTCGTGTTCTCGCTGCACGCGCCCAGGGCCACGGACAGCGCGAGCACGCTGCCCAGGGCCAGTACCGCTCTCGATCTCATATTCACTCCCGTGCCGGTGGTGTGAAGGAAACTTACGAACTGTGTAGCAGTGATTGACGGATTTCGCCATACCTCTCGATACGGCGGTGGGTGCGCTAGCCGAGCCGCACCCGCGGGTCGATGACCGCGTACAGCAGGTCGACCACGATGTTGGCGACGACGATGAAGACCGCCGAGATGAGCACGGTCGCCATGATCGTCGGAAGGTCGCCGAGGCGGACCGCCTCCACGGCGGTGCGGCCCAGGCCCTGGATGCCGAAGGTGGTCTCGGTGATCACGGTGCCGCCGAGCGCGCCGCCGATGTCCAGCCCGGCGATGGTCACGATCGGGGTGATCGCGGCGCGCAGCGCGTGCCGGCCGTACGCCCGCGATTTGCTCAGGCCCTTGGCCCGCGCGGTGCGCACGAAGTCCTCGGCCAGGGTCTCCAGCATCTGCGCCCGCGACAGCCGCGCGTAGACCGCGGAGAACAGGAAGGCCAGCGCCACCCAGGCGAGCACCAGCCCGCCCGCCCAGTCCAGCGGGTCCTCCCACAGCGAGGTGTAGTGCGGCACCGGCAGGATCTTCAGGGTGTACACGAAGATGATCATCAGCATGCCGCCCACGAAGTAGAGCTGCATGGACGCGCCGGTCAGCGAGAAGCCGATGGCCAGCCGGTCGAAGACGGTGCCCCGCTTCAGCGCCGACAGCATGCCCAGGCCGATGCCCAGCCCCAGCCACAGCACCGCCGCCGGGAGCACGATGCTCAGCGTCACCGGCAGCACCCGGGCGAAAATGTCGGAGACCTCTTCACTGCTGGTGTACGAGTAGCCCAGGCACGGCGCGTCGCAGTAGCCGCCCTGCGCGCTGCCCAGGTCCCGGCCCACGAAGATGCCCTTCATGTAGCCGGTGTACTGGTCGATCAGCGGGTCCTTCAGGCCCAGCTCGACCCGCACCCGCTCCAGCCGCTCCGGGTTGCAGTTCTTCACGCACATGGTGGCCACCGCGTCACGGGGCAGCATGAAGAACATGCCGAACGCGACCAGGCTGACGGCGAACATCGTCAGCGTGCCGAGCAGCAGGCGCTTGATCAGGAATCGCAGCATCTCGTGCCTCCTACCGGGACGACTTGGGGTCGAGCGCGTCGCGCAGGCCGTCGCCGAACAGGTTGAACGCCAGCACCAGCAGGAAGATCACCACGCCCGGGAAGATGAGGTACGCCGGATCGGTCTGGGCGTAGCTCAGGCTCTTGTTGATCATCACGCCGAAGTCCGGGGTCGGGTCGACCACGCCGATGCCCAGGAAGGACAGCGCCGCCTCACCGGTGATGTAGCCCGGCACCGCCAGCGAGAACGACACCAGGATCGGCGCCCACAGGTTCGGCAGCAGCTGCCGGAACAGGATGTGGAACAGGCCCGCGCCGCTGGCCCGCGCCGCCTCGACGAACTCCCGCTCACGCAGCGAGATCACCTGGCCGCGCACCAGCCGGGCCGTGCCGGTCCAGCCGAACAGCGCGAACAGGAAGATCATGACGCCGATCCGGAACGGCACCGGGATCTCGTCGCGCGGCCCGTAGAAGCGCGCGGTCACCGTCGGCATGATGGCCAGCGCGAAGATGAGGAACGGCAGCGCCAGCGCGAAGTCGATGACCCAGCTGATCACCGCGTCGATCCAGCCGCCCAGGTAGCCCGCGACGATGCCGAGCACGATGCCCAGCCCCGTGGTCAGCAGCGCGGCCGAGACCGCGATGAACAGCGAGGTGCGCAGGCCGTACACCAGGCGGATGAAGATGTCGCGGCCCAGCTGCGGCTCCAGGCCGAACCAGTGCTCGCCGGAGACGCCGCCGAGGTAGCCCAGCGGCAGGCTGTTGTTGGCGATCTTGTCCTGGAACTGCTCGAACGGGCTGATCCCGTACACCAGCTCGACCAGCGGCGCGGCCAGTCCGAGCACGACGAAGAACACCATGATCCAGCCGCTGACCATCGCGGTGCGGTTGGCCCGCAACCGGGCCCACGCCAGCCGGCCGGGCGACCGGCCCACCATGCCGGGCTGCGGAGCGACCGGAGCCGCAGCGGCGTCGACGCCCGCGGTCTCCGTCTCGATCTGCGACAGGCTCATGCCTTCTCCTCGCTGCGCTCGTCGGCGGCATGGTGAAGGCCCATGATTCGCTCGCTCATGCCGCCACCTCGCTAACGTGCTCTGCTCCGACGCCTACGGGTTCTGGGAAGTGACACGCCACCTCTTGCCCGCTGCCCTCGCGTACCAGCAGCGGCGGTTCTTCGGTGGCGCACACGTCCTGCGCCTTCCAGCAGCGGGTGCGGAAGCGGCAGCCGGAGGGCGGGTTCAGCGGGGTCGGCACGTCGCCCGTCAGGCGGATGCGCTGCCGGGGCTCGCCGAACGCGGCCACGTCCGGCACCGCCGACAGCAGTGCCTTCGTGTACGGGTGCCGCGGCCGCTCGTAGATGTCGGCCCGGTCACCGATCTCGACGACCTTGCCCAGGTACATCACGGCGACCCGGCGGCTGAAGTGGCGCACGATGGCCAGGTCGTGCGCGATGAAGACGAAGGCCAGGTCCAACTCCCGCTGCAGCTCCCGCAGCAGGTTCACCACCTGGGCCTGGATCGACACGTCCAGGGCCGACACCGGCTCGTCGGCGACGATCAGCTTCGGGCGCAGCGCGAGCGCCCGCGCGATGCCGATGCGCTGGCGCTGGCCACCGGAGAACTCGTGCGGGAAGCGGTTGTAGTGCTCCGGGTTGAGCCCGACCAGCTCCAGCAGCTCCTGCACCCGGGCCTTGACCCCGCCAGGCGGGTTGACGCCGTTGACCTCCAGCGGCATCGCCACGATCTTGCCGACGGTGTGCCGCGGGTTCAGCGACGAGTACGGGTCCTGGAAGATGATCTGCAGGTCCTGCCGCAGCGGGCGCATCGCCCGCCGACCGAGCTTGGTGATGTCGCGGCCCTGGAACTCGATGCTGCCCGCGGTCGGCTCCAGCAGGCGCACCAGCATCCGGCCGGTGGTGGTCTTGCCGCAGCCCGACTCCCCGACCAGCCCGAGCGTCTCGCCCGCGTGCACGTCGAAGTCGAGCCCGTCGACCGCCCGCACCGCCGACTTCGCCCCGGTCGCCCCCTGGCGCACGGCGAAGTGCTTGGTCAGCCCCCGCACCTTGAGCAACGGCTGCGTCACTGGGCCACCCCCACGTGTGCGATCTCGTCGGTGTAGATGCGGATGCGCTCCGGCTCGGGCAGATGGCAGGCCACGCGGTGTCCGTCGGCTTGCACGGCGAGCAGTTGCGGCACCTGCGCGGCGCAGGGCTCGGGCTTCATCGCGTACGCGCAGCGCGGGTGGAACGCGCAGCCGGTCGGCACGTTGATGAGGCTCGGCGGGTTGCCCTTGATCGGCTTGAGCTCGACCTCCGGGTCGCCGTGCAGGCTCGGGATGCTGGCCAGCAGGCCCCACGTGTACGGGTGCTGCGGCCCGCGCATCACCTGGGCCACGGTGCCGTGCTCGACAGCCCGGCCGCCGTACATGACCAGCACCTCGTCGGCGACCTGGCTGACCACGCCCAGGTCGTGGGTGATCAGGATGATCGCGCTGTGGAACTCGCGCTGCAGGTCGGCGAGCAGGTCGAGGATCTGCGCCTGCACGGTCACGTCGAGCGCGGTGGTCGGCTCGTCGGCGATGAGCAGCGCCGGGTCGTTCATCAGCGACATCGCGATCATCACGCGCTGGCGCATGCCGCCGGAGAACTCGTGCGGGTACTGGTGGAGACGGCGGTCCGGCTGCGGGATGCCCACCCGGTCGAGCATGTCCAGCGCACGCTGCCTGGCCTGCGCCTTCGACGCGTCCGGATGGTGCGTGCGGTAGGCCTCCACCAGCTGTCGGCCGACCGTGTAGAACGGGTGCAGCGCCGACAGCGGGTCCTGGAAGATCATGGCGACGTCACGGCCGCGCAGCTTGCGCATGTCGCCGTCGGACAGCCCGACGAGCTGCCGCCCGCCGAGCGAGATGCCGCCGGTGATCCGGGTGCGGGCCGGGTCGTGCAGGCCCATCACCGCTAGACTCGTGACGCTCTTGCCCGAGCCGGACTCGCCGACGATGCCGAGCGTTCGCCCTCTGTGGAGGCCGAAGCTCACCCCGTCCACCGCACGGACCTCGCCGTCCGCGGTGTTGAAGCGCACCCGCAGGTCGTCGACCTGCAGATACGGGGGGCTTGCAGCGTCGTGCGTCATTGCCGCTCCCGTCCCTGCTGATGAAGAAAACTTTCATACTCGTGCGCCAAAAGGTAACGGACCCCGGCGTGTCGTCACCAGACGCGCTACGTAACAAGTGGCTAACGCCCCAAGATCGATCGTCCGAGTTGCCTGGCAAATGGGCGAAAGCGCCCCCGTGATTCGCCCGATTGCCTGGCAAGTCAGACGATCACGGCGCACGGGCGTCGGAACGGTCACCCGCGGACTAGGGTGGCGATCATGACCTTTTTCGACGTCGCGGAGGCGGCGGTGGCGGCGGCGTTGGACGCGGGCGCGCGCTACGCCGACGCGCGGGTGATGCACAGGCGCTACGAGTCCATGGAGGCCCGCAACGGCGCGGTCGAGGAACTCAACTCGGACGAGTCGGCCGGCCTCGGCGTACGCGCGCTCGTCGGCTCCAGCTGGGGCTTCTACGCCGTACCGGACCTGTCCGACAGCGCGGCCCGGCTGGCCGGCGCCCGAGCCACGGCCATCGCCAAGGCCAGCGCCCGCGTCGCCGGACCCGGCGTGGACCTGGTGCCGACCACGGCGGGCACCGGCACCTGGGTCAGCGAGTGCCTGATCGACCCGCTCGCGGTGCCGCTGTCCGACAAGGGCGACCTGCTCACCCACGCCACCAAGACCATGGTCGAACACGGGGCGGACCAGGCCACCGGCGTCTACCAGATCTGGGACACCCGCAAGTGGTTCGTCTCCAGCGAAGGCCACCGCATCGACCAGCACGTACGCGAGTGCGGTGCGGGCATCCAGGCCACCGCGATCGGCGAGGGCGAGACCCAGGTGCGCTCCTACCCGGCCGCCCGCGGCCAGTACGGCACCCGCGGCTGGGAACTCGTGCAGGGCCTGGACCTGCTCGCCCACGCGCCCCGGCTGGCCGACGAGTCACGGGCGCTGCTGACCGCGCCGCTGTGCCCGAGCGGCGAGACCGCGCTGATCCTCGGTGGCGAGCAGCTGTTCCTGCAGATCCACGAGTCCGTCGGGCACGCCATCGAACTGGACCGCATCCTCGGCTGGGAGGCCGCCTTCGCCGGCACCTCCTGGCTGGACCTGGCCCAGCTCGGCTCGCTGCGCTACGGCTCGGAGCTGATGAACGTCACCATCGACCCGACCCTGCCCGGCGCGCTGGGCAGCTTCGGCTTCGACGACGAGGGCACGCCCGCGGCCAAGCGGTACGCCGTCAAGGACGGGATCTGGGTCGGCGTGCTGGCCGGGCGCGACTCGGCGGCGCTGGCCGGGCTCGACTACGGCGGCAGCGTACGGGCCGACGGCTGGGCCCGGCTGCCCATGGTGCGCATGACCAACGTCGGGCTGGAACCCGGCCCGCACACCCTGGAGCAGATCATCGCCGAGACCGACGACGGCGTGTTCATGGAGCACAACCGCTCCTGGTCCATCGACGACAAGCGGCTCAACTTCCAGTTCGGCTGCGAGATCGCGTACGAGGTGAAGAACGGGAAGAGGGGCCGGATGCTGCGCAATCCCACGTACACCGGGATCGGGCCGAAGTTCTGGCAGTCCATGGACATGCTGTCCAGCGAGATCGAGTACTGGGGCACGCCGAACTGCGGCAAGGGCCAGCCGACCCAGGTCGGCCACACCGGCCACCCGTCCGCCCCGGCCCGCTTCCAGAACGTGCGCGTGGGGGTGCGGGCGTGAACGTGTCCACTGTTGCCGAGCAGGTGCTGGAGTTGGCGGTACGGGCGCTGCCCGGGGCCGAGATCGACGTGACCGCCGACGGGGTGCACCGGGCGCTGACCCGGTTCGCGAACTCGCGCATCCACCAGAACGTCGCCGAGGACACCGTCGCCGTACGGCTGCGCGCCCACCTCGACGGCCGCACCGTCGCCACGACCACCACGCTGACCGGCCCCGAAGGGCTGACCTCGCTGGTCGCGCGGACCGCCGCCGCGGTGCGCTCGGCTCCCCGCGACCCGGGCTGGCCGGGCCTGGCCGCCCCGGCCCCGCTCGCGCTGCCCGGCACGGTCGACGAGGCGACCCGCGACGCCTCCCCCGACGACCGGGCGGCCAGGGTGCGGGCCTTCGTCGACGCCTCCGGGGGCCTGGAGACGGCCGGCTACTGCCAGACCGGCCACTGGTCCGGCGTCTACCGCAACTCGGCCGGCCAGGCGCTGTCCGCCCAGGCCACGACCGCCGAGCTGGACGGCATCGCGCGTGACGCCGGCAACGACGGGGTGGCCCGCCGCTCCAGCATGCGCCTGTCCGACCTCGACGGGGCGGCCCTGGGCACCCGCGCCGCGGCCAAGGCCCGCGCCCAGGCGGACCCGGTCGAGCTGCCGCCGGGCCGGTACGAGGTGGTCCTCGAACCCGAGGCCGTCTCGGACCTGCTCACCAACTTCTCGCTGTTCGGCTTCAACGCCAAGGCGGTGCAGGAGCGGCGCTCGTTCGCCGAGCTGGGCGCGGCGCAGTTCGACGAGGCGATCAGCCTGTACGACGACCCGCGCGAGCCGTTCGACGGCGAGGGCACCCCGCGCACCCGGCTCGCCCTGGTGGAGAAGGGCATCACCACGGCGCTGGCGCACGACCGGCGAACCGCGGCGGCGGCCGGGGCCGCGTCGACCGGCCACGCCGGCAGCCCGGCCTGGGGTCCGATGCCGAACAACCTCGGCTTCGCCCCGGGCGACAGCAGCGTCGAGGAGATGATCTCGCGGGTGGAACGCGGCCTGCTGATCACCGACCTCTGGTACACCCGCGTGCTCGACCCGCGCACCCTGGCGCTGACCGGCCTGACCCGCAACGGCGTCTGGCTGATCGAGGGCGGCGAGGTCGTCCGGCCGGTACGCAACATGCGCTTCACCCAGCTCTACCCGCAGGCTCTCGGGCCGGGCGCGGTGCTCGGCGTCGGCGCGGAGGCGGTGCCCCAGCCGTCGCGAGTCTTCCTCGGCGCGTGGACCGCCCCGGCCCTGCACCTCGCCTCCTGGAACATCACCGGCAACGCCAGCGGCTGACCGCCCGCCGACCATGATCGCTC